>LSKF01000028.1 GCA_001556995.1 Erythrobacteraceae bacterium CCH12-C2 | reverse complement strand
AACGCTCGGTAACGAGCGGTTCGGCCTCGTCGCGATTCCAGAGAGTGTGCGCGAGGTCCACTTGTTCATCGACAATGATGCAGGAGGCGAGCTCGCTGAGAGGCGCGCCCTAAAGGCATATTCTGCGCCGGGCCGTGTCATTCAGCCGCGAGCGCCAGCGTCCACCGGCTTCGACTGGAACGATGAACTCAAGGCGAGGCTCGCTCGGGAAACCTGATCAGCGAGCCAGAGGGGAGGGGGCCTTCGGCTGATTGAGGCCTGCGAGACGCAGGACCTCGTCAGGAGGTTTTCCATGTCCAACTCTTCCCTCGCTTTCGCATTCGATCCACCATCTCCGCCGCTTGTCGTGACAGCAGCCAAAGCAATGGCGTCGCAGTTTGCAGCAGGCCGCCCGATTTCGCGCAGCGACATCAACCGCATCATGACGGACCACTTCGGCGGAACCGATGCACTCGGGGCATGGTCAGTCCGTGATGTTCACGCTGCGCTAGAGTTGGCGCAGGTTCAACACATGCAAGCATCAGATCAGATCCATCTCACGAGCCCGATCGACGAGGCGGATCAGTTCTTCTGCGGATTCGATGCCCGAGTCCCGACCCAGACCAATCGCAGCGACGAGCAGATCGAATGGCAGCAGTTTGCAACGCCGCCGCGGCTTGCTTGGCTTGCCGCACGGGCCTGTGGGTTGATTCCCGACGAGCTCGTGCTCGAACCCTCGGCCGGCACGGGGATGCTTGCGGTCTGGGCCGCCAAAGCCGGCACCCGCCTTGTCCTGAACGAAATTTCACCGCTGCGCCGCGACTGCCTGACTGTGGCGTTCCCGGCTGCCCGCGTGACCGGACATGATGCCGAGCTGATCGACGAATTGCTCGATCCGGCCGTCGTCCCAAGCGCCGTGCTCATGAACCCGCCCTATTCTCACGGCGTCGAGCGGGGACACGATGGCCGCACCGGGGCGAGGCATTTACGATCGGCCTGGAGCCGCCTTGCTCCCGGCGGAAGGCTTGTCGCGATCATGCCTGAATGGTTCGATTGCGCGCGGTTTCTGGCCGGGGCGAAGGGGCCAGTGTCGTTGCGGCTCAATGCTGCGGTCGAACGTGCCTTCATCAAGAGCGGCACCGGGATCACCACGCGGCTTCTGGTTCTCGACAAGGTGGAAGGCGCCAATGAGCCTGTCGCTGTCCGCATCAACGACTTGCGCCAGCTGGCCCATCTTGTCGATGCTTTACCGGCTCGCGCCAGCCTGGAGGCCGCTCCCGAGAAATCTAGCCTTTCGGCTCGTGCTCCATTTCGTCTGGTGGCTGCGAGGCGCTTGCCGCTTCCGACACCAGCAAGGATCACTCCTGCTGCCTCCGCTATCAAGCCGCTCACCTACCAGTCGCTCGAAACCCCTGCGCCGGTCGCCCCTCAGGTCGGCCACTATCTGCCCTATCGCCCGAGCAGGATCGTAATCGATGGCGCGGCCGGGCATCCGACGCCGCTTGTTGAGTCCGTCGCCATGGGTTCGATCGCTGCTCCGATGCCTGACGCAGTGCCGCAGCTGCCTGACGGGCTTATCGCCAAGGGACTGCTGTCGGCTGCCCAGGCAGAGACCCTGATCTATGCTGCAAGCGCCCACGCCCGCGATCTTCCCGGCCGGTTCGAGCCAGAGGACAAGGGCTGTTCACTCAAGGCATCCGCGGAAGGCCAGACCTACCGACTGGGCTATTTTCTTGGAGACGGAACAGGTGCCGGGAAGGGCCGTCAGGTTGCGAGCGTCATTCTTGATCGATGGGTGCGCGGGGAACGCCGCCATATCTGGATTTCTAAGAACGAGGCGCTGCTCGAAGATGCCCGCCGCGACTGGGCTGCGCTTGGCGGTCTCCCAATCGACATCCAGCCGCTGGCGTCTTGGAAACTCGGCACCCCCATCGCGATGCGCGACGGGATCCTTTTCGTGACCTATCCGACGCTGCGTTCGGGTCGGAGCGACGCAACCCGGCTCGACCAGATCCTCGCCTGGGCTGGTGAGGATTTCGAAGGCGTGATCGTGTTCGACGAAGCGCACGCCATGGCTAACGCTGCTGGTGGCGAAGGCTCTCGCGGCAAGGTCAAAGGATCGGAGCAAGGCATTGCCGGGGTGCGCCTGCAGAACCTCCTCCCCCGGGCAAGGGTGCTCTACGCCTCGGCAACTGGTGCGTCGGACGTCAACAACCTCGCCTATGCGACGCGCCTCGGGCTCTGGGGTCCGGAAACCGCCTTCGCCAACCGCGAGGCCTTCGTCGCCGATATTCGTGACGGCGGCATCGCCGCGATGGAACTGGTCGCGCGGGATCTCAAGTCGCTCGGCCTCTACACCGCGCGCGCACTCTCTTTCGCGGGTGTCGAGTACGACATCCTCGAGCATTGCCTGACCGAAGAGCAGATCGCGGTCTACGATGCCTATGCTGAAGCATGGGCGATCATACACGCCAACCTGCGCGAAGCGTTGGAAGCGACCCGGATCGTCGACTGTGAAACTGGCGGGACGCTCAACTCCGGTGCCAAGTCCGCAGCGCTGTCGATCTTCGAGGGGACCAAGCAGCGCTTCTTCGCACAGCTCCTTCTGTCGATGAAGCTGCCGAGCCTGTTGCCAGCCATCGACAGCGCGCTTGCCCACGGAAGCGCTGTAGTCGTCCAACTGGTCTCGACCGCCGAAGCTATGCTCAACCGCCGGCTTGCTGACCTCTCGGACGAGGAACGCGAAGCGCTGGAGATTGATCTGTCCCCGCGGGAATATGTGATCGACTATCTGGCCAAGAGCTTTCCAGTCCGGCTTATGGCCGTCTTCACCGACGAAAACGGTTATCCTCGCTCCGAGCCGATGAGCGACGAGCAAGGCGCGCCGGTACTGTGCCGATCGGCACTCGCCGCGCGCGACCGGATGATCGAGCAGCTCTGCGCTCTGCCGCCGATCGCGACCGCACTTGATGCCATCATCGAACGCTTCGGCGTCGACCAGGTGGCGGAAGTGACCGGTCGCACGCGCCGGCTCATCGTCGGTCGTGACGGCTGTCAGAGGCTGCAATCCCGTTCGCCACGCGCCAATGTCGCCGAGACCCAGGCCTTCATGGACGGCACCAAGCGCATCCTGGTCTTTTCCGACGCTGGAGGAACCGGGCGCAGCTACCATGCCGATCTGGCCGCCAAGAACCAGGCGCGCCGCGTCCACTTTCTCCTAGAGCCGGGCTGGCGCGCTGATGCCGCAATCCAGGGGCTCGGACGGACCAATCGCACCAATCAGGCATCGGCTCCGCTGTTCAGACCGGTGACGACCGATGTGCGCGGCGAGCGCCGGTTCATCTCTACGATCGCGCGGCGCCTGGACAGTCTGGGTGCTCTGACGCGCGGGCAACGCCAGACGGGAGGGCAGAACCTTTTTGATCCGGCAGACAATCTCGAAAGCATCTACGCCAAGGAGGCGCTTCATCGCTGGTTCGGCCTCTTGTTCACCGGCAAGCTCGAGGCGGTCAGCCTTGGGCGCTTTCAGGAGCTGACGGGCCTGCGGATCGAAGCGCCCGATGGGTCAATGGTCGATGACCTGCCCTCGATCCAGCGGTGGCTCAATCGTATCCTCGCGCTGCCTATCGCCCTGCAGAACGCGATCTTCGATGAGTTCATGGGGCTGGTCGAAGCGCGCATCGATGCCGCCCGGCAGGCAGGCACACTCGATTTGGGCCTCGAGACGATCGCGGTCGAGGACTTCGCTGTCCTGTCGGACACGCTGCTGCGCACCGATCCGGCCTCGGGCGCGACCACCCATCTGCTTGAACTGGAAATCGCCAGAGCCCTGAAGCCGCTCACGCTGAAGCGGCTCGAGGAGGTTCACGGCCTCACGGTGCAACGGCAGCGGCTCGTTCGGAACGCCCGCTCGGGCCGGGTCGCGCTGATTGTGCCCGCCCGCAGTATTCTTGCCGATGACGGTACGCGCGTGACCCGCTTCGAATTGCTGCGTCCGTTGGGGCGCACTCACATCACCGAAGATCAGTTGGCTGAGAGCAGCTGGGAGGACATTGCCATTGAGGCATTCCGCGAGGCCTGGGCCGCCGAGGTGGAAGAGGCGAGCACGAGCCATAAGCGCGAACGTCTGTATCTTGCGACGGGCCTCCTGCTTCCGGTCTGGGACAAGCTACCGTCTGATTTCGTGAGGGTGAGCCGCATCTCGGCAGTCGATGGCCGCTCGTTGCTAGGCCGTGAGGTTCCCGTACATTGCGTGCCCGAACTGTGCCGGGCGCTGGGTCTCGAACGGGAACAGACGCTTTCCGCCGACGACATTGTCCAGACCGTCCTGGCAACGGGCCGGGCCATGGAAGTCGCGGGCCGCGAACAGCTCATGGTCAAACGCAGCCTGGTCAATGGCTCGCAGCGAATTGAGCTGACCGGTTGGAGCGTTGCCCGCCTTGATTGGTACAAAGCGCAAGGCTGCTTCACCGAGATCATCCGCTACCAGACCCGGCTTTTTGTGCCGATCGATGGCGCAGCGAGCGTGATCGCCAGACTGGCATTATCGGCATAGTTCCTTGCCAAATGGCATCATTCGGCATATATAGTGCCATATGGAGAACTGCGATGCTGGCTCTGCAACCCGTTGATACTGCCGTTACCGCCTTCCGTCCCGATCCGATTACCCAGGACGAGGCAGCTGCCATGTTCCGGGCAGTCCTCAATCTGTTCGGCAAGTGGGATCTGACCGACGAACAAGCTGCAACCCTGCTCGACATGCCGGTGCGCTCGTATCGCCGATGGAAGGCGGAAGGTCCCGGGCGGGTTTCGCGCGATGGGCGTGCGCGTCTGTCCAACCTCATGGGCATTCACAAGGCGCTTCGGATCATCTTCTCGGAGGCCACCCGCGGGTATTCTTGGATCAGAGTAGCGAATGAAGCGTTCGGCGGAGCCAGTGCGCTCGACGTGATGCTGGGAGGCGAGCTGACCGACATTATGCGGGTGCGTCGCTACCTTGACGCCGAGCGCGGCGGCTGGTGAGCGAAGCGGCAGATATCCCCGTTTCTAGAGTTGAGTGGAAGGGCGCTGTTCGGATCATCCGGAGTGCCTTTCCGCCGATTGATCTGTTCGAGGACATCGCCGATCCAGCCGACTGGCCGCTGCTGATTTCGGCAGAGCAGAAGACCAATCCCCGCATCATGACGACGATTGGCAATCTTGACCTCGTTCCAGCAGGCCGGCGCGTCGGCGGCAATGGCGCCTCCTACCTCATGGCGCCATTCACCCACGTCAGCACCGACCGGCCAAGCCGCTTTACCGATGGCAGTTACGGTGTTCTCTACTTCGGGGATCGGTTCGAAACTGCGCTGTTCGAGACAATCCACCATCATGCCCGTTTCATGGCGCGAACCAGAGAAGCACCTGGCTGGACCTCGCAGTTCCGCGAAATCGTCATGTCGGTTGATGCAGACCTGCATGATCTCCGAGCTCTGGCGGGTGCGCCGGATCCGGCGCTCGATCCCGATAGCTATGCTGCCTCACAAGCTCTCGCACGGCACCTTATGGGCGCGGGAGCTGACGGGATTGCCTACCCGAGCGTCCGGCATCCGGGTGGGGAATGCGTTGCGCTCTTCTACCCGGACTGCGCGTCAAATCCCCTACAGGGGCGACACCTCGACTACCACTGGGACGGCCAGCGCGTTGACCTTGTCCGCGATGCCGGATCCGGGTCTGTTTTCCGAGTTGTAGATTTGCCGAGCATTGGCTGAGTGCCGATTACGTGCTGAAGATTGGCAGCTCTCGACCAGACCCAGTCGTTCCAGATAACGACGGCCAACGCCCGATTCCGCCGAAAGCGGCCATACTGCTTTCGGCACTTGCCCGGTTATCGCGAGAGATAACGTGGATTTTGCACCATAGGTCGCGTAGTTTATTGCAATGTAAAGCAACATTTCGAGATTGAAGGGCCTGCTCAAAATGTCAAACACTTCGGCAGAGTCCGCAACAGACGTTATGGCGATGTTGGGCTGGTTGCCCGTTGATCGTCATGTGGTCTCGGTCGCACTGGCCGGCGCGGGCAACATGAACCTTGTTGAACGGGTAACGCTCGATAATCAGGCAACGGTAATCCTCAAACGCGCCCGTGGCTGGGTCGAGAAATATCCGGATATTGCCGCTCCCATTGAACGCGCTGAAGTTGAGGCGGCCTTTTATGCCGCAGTGGCGGATAGCGATGCCGGTCGGGCGATGCCCACGCATCTTGGTTTCAGCAAAGCAGATGCAGCCAATTTGATTGCTGACCTTGGTGAAGGCACGGACGGAATGAGTGCCTATGCCGGACAAAAAATAAGTGATGATGCGCTTTATGCAATCGCCGACTGGATGCTTGCATTGCATGGTCTCGAAGGCCCGTTCGATGACATTCTGACCAACTCAGCAATGCGTTCTCTGAATGCTTCTCACATTTTCGATTATCCGCTCGACCTCCACAATGGCCTGGACCTTGATTCAATCACGCCCGGTTTGCAGGTCCTAGCCGATGAGCTCAAACAGGATGGTTCTTTTGTCGCAGCGGTCAAGGCGGTTGGTCAGCGCTATCTTGGGAATGAGGCCGGGGTATTGCTGCATGGCGATCTTTATCCTGGAAGCTGGTTGACAACACAGAAGGGCATTTTCGTGATCGATCCGGAATTTTGCTGGATTGGCCCGCGCGAATGGGATGTTGGCGTGTTTGCCGCGCATCTCCGGCTCAGCGGCCAGCCTGAGAAGTCTACGGAGCTGTTCATCAAGCGTTACGGTGCCTCGCTTGATCACCGACTGTTGGATCAGATTGTCGGCATAGAAATCATGCGGCGTTTGATCGGGGTTGCCCAACTCCCATTACACATCGGGCTGGAAGACAAAGCCATGATGCTGGCCAACGCCCGTGACCTTGTGCTCGGTGCAGCGAAATGACCCTGCGGCGAGTTTGGATTGATACTGATCCTGCGATCACCGCAGGCAATGGCGAGGTCGATGATGCATTCGCACTTGTTCAAGCGCTCTGTTCGCCCGAGCTGCAAATTGCAGGTGTGTCGGCGGTCTATGGCAATACCGATATTGACCACACATTTTCGATGGCGCGAGAAATAGTGACCCGCTCCAGCCGCCCAGACATCCCTGTTTACCGCGGAAGCGGCTGCGGTGGAGAACGATGTGCGAACGAGGCCACCGCCGCGCTCACGCAAGCGTTGAACGAGGGACCATTGACGATCCTGGCGCTCGGCCCCCTCACCACCATCGCCGCAACGCTTGGTCTGCGCGACGCCCCGACAGGGAATGTCGAAGAGATTGTATTTGTGGGCGGCAGGCGCGACGGGTTGGAGTTTTTTGCCACACCAACGCAAAAGAAGCCGTTCGGTGACATGAATTTTGAATGTGACCCGGCCGCTGCCTCTGAACTGCTTGCGCTCGGCGTGCCAATGACGCTTGCGGGGTGGGAAGTCTCTTCAGAGACGTGGCTGACGCCCCATGATCTCGATCGGTTGCGTGATGAAGGGGGAGGATGTGCCCGGTGGCTCGCGGCGAGTGCAAGAACTTGGCAGTCGGACTGGCAGCGCAATTTTGCAGCGCGGGGATTTACCCCGTTTGATACCTTGGCTGTGGGTTGGTTGCTGTTACCTGATGCTTTCGCGCGGCACCGCTGGCCAACCAGGATTTCTCATGATGGTCACCGACCGCTTTTTGTTGCTGACCCATCCTTCGATGGGCCGATCGTTAATTATCTGCGCGCAGTGGACAATGATCTATTTCACGCCGATCTGATTCGGCGGTTGTTGAGCGGCTGAGGAGGGCCGCGAAGGCTCCCACCGAAACGAGCCTGCCACAGCATTTCGCTGCGGCGACGGTCCCGACCCGGTTTCATGGCAATTGGTTAGGGCGGCCAAGAATCTTGATCAGAACTTGTAGGCCAGCCCGAACTGAAATTGCCGCGGCGGGCCGGCATTGCGCTGCACGAAAGGCGCGCCGCCGCCGAACTGAATCTGGTTCGATGTGGTCGCCGCGTTGGCGAAGCCGCTTTCGTTATTGGTGTTGAGCACGTTGAACACATCCGCGCTGGCCTCGATCTGTCCGCCGAACACCGGCAGGCCATAGCGCACGCCGACATCAAACGTGGCTGACCATGGCAGGCGCCCGGAATTGCGGCTTTCTCCAGGGAAGCGATCCGAATTGCCGAGGAAGTTCTCGCCGAAGCTGGCCCCGTCGCCGTTCAGGTCCTGCGTGCCGAAGATCAGCGCATCGGGCACCAGATTGACCGGCTGGCCCGACTGGAACAGCCCCGCCAGCGTGACCGTCATCCCATCCACCGGGTAAAGATAGCCCACTGCCGAGATCACGTGCCGCCGGTCATTGGCTGAGGGGCCGAATTCGGTGCTGAAGTCATTGGCGTTGGTGGCGCGGAAGTTGATGTCATCGGTATCATTGCGCAGGCGCGAGAGGGTGTAGCTCACCCGGAAAGCATAAGGATCGTGGCCGCGCGCCTTGATCGCTTGCAGGATCAGCGCGAGATACTCGGCCTCGCCCGCGGTCTCCGAGACGGTGATCTGCCGCGCCCCGCCGGGCACCAGGCCCACTGGGCGCGACGCGTCCGCCGCTGCCTGCGATCGCACCAACCCGAGGCTCTGGGCGAGGGCAAAGCGTGTCGCATTATCTGGTTGCGCGCGCAGCAGGGCGATATTGGCATCGGTCAGATTGGCAAGGTTGGGAGTGAAGGGCGTGGGCGCATTCAGGTCGCGCAGCCGCACCAGATTCTCCGAGCGGCTGTAGAGCGCATCGACCGACAGCGTCAGCGTGCTGGTCGCCTGATACTGGTAGCCGCCGCTGATTTGTACGCTCCAGGGATTGTCATAGCCGGTAGCGCTCAGGATCCGCGCTTCGTTGATGATCGCCGTATCGCGCAAGTTCTGCACTGCCTCGGGTGCGGGGCAATCCGCGAAGGTGGCACAGCCAGGCGAAACCGTCAGATTTCCGTCAAAGGTGATATCGCTAAGGTCGACGCCCGCCGGGATCACCCCGCTGCTTTGCAATTGCCCCAGCTGGCTCAGGAACCCTGCCGAAGTTGTGTTACGCTGCAACGCGTCGGAAACCACCGCGTAGGAGAGCTTGCCGGTGAAAATCCCCGCCCCGAACCGCACCGAAGAGCGCGCATCGGGCTGCCAGTTGAGCGCAAGACGCGGGGCAATATTGTCGGTATCGCCGTTCCCCGCGCCACGTTCGGTCAGCGTGTCGTAATCCCAGCGCAGCCCCAGCGTGGCGGTGAAATCGGGGGCGAGCTGCCACTGGTCCTCAAGGTAGAATGCGATCAGAGTCTGGCTGGTGCCGAAGCTTTGCGGGCGCAGTTCGACCGCGTAATTGGCGACCGCCGGGTTCAGGGCCAACACATCCTGCGCGTTCAGCGCCAGCCCGCGCGATGTCAGGCTGGCGAGTTGCCCTGCCGTCAAATCGACGGTGAAATTGCCATCCGGATTGCCGCCGCCCAGCAGTTCGAAATCCGAATGGATCACATCCGCGCCCACCCGTAGCGTGTGCGCGCCAAAGTCACGCTGAAGCCGGTGAGTGGTCTGCCAGGTTTCCTCCAGACTGTCGAACACGAAGCCGGGGTTGCCGACCACGCCCGCCACCAGCCCGGACGGATCGCGCAGCACCACCTGCGGCCCCGGCTCGCCCACCGGCTCGCCAAAATCCCAGCGGAAGCGGCTGAACTGCACCGCGCCGTCATAACTCCACACCGCCCCGGCATAGCTGGCGGTGGCGGCGACCAGCGTCGAAAAGCGGTCCTGGTTCGATCCTGCCGAGGGGAAGGTGTTGTTCCCCCCGCCCAGCCCGCCGCCGGGCCGGTCCACCGTGACTCGTCCGATATTGACCCGCGCGCCGAGGGTCCAGTCGTCCGTCAGCCGGTGATCGAGCCGCAGCGATCCAAGGTGAAATTCGTTATTGCCGATAACCGTGTCGACGATGCCGAGTGCGGGTGCATCTACCACCTGCGTGTTGCGATCGCGGGTGTATTCGTAATTGGCGTAGAAGAACGTCTTGTCGCGGGCGATCGGCCCACCCACGGCAAAGCCGCCCTGATAGCGCTCGAAGCTTTCGCCCACCGCATTGCCAGTGAGATCACGGCGCGGGAAGGGCGAGCTCGCGTCGAGCGGGCGGCCGGGGCGGATCAGGCCATAGACTTCGCCAGTCAGGTCATTGCTGCCTGAAGGCGTGGTGTAATTGACAATCCCATTGGCGGTGCGCCCGTAGGCGGCGGAATAGGAGTTGGCGAGCACTGTAACCTCGCGGGTGAAGCCCAGCGGCACCGGAAACTTGATCCCGCCCAGAAAATTCTCGTTATTGTCGAGCCCGTCGATCAGGTAATTGGTATCGAGCCCGTTCGCGCCATTGATCGAAATCGACGGCGCTTCGGAGAAGAACCCCGTCGAAGGCACCACGTTGGGCAGGCGGATCAGGGAGCCCAGCACGTCGCGGCCCTCGATCGGCAGGGCGACCAGCTGCTCGCGCGCCAGAGAGGCGGAAATCTCGGCATTGGCGGTGTTGAGCCCGGTGATCGCGCGGGCAGCGGTGACAGTGATCCCGTTACCTGCAGGCGATGCGAGTTGCAGGATTACGCTGCGGGCAAAATTGGCGCGCAGTTCGATCGGCTGAGCCGCAAGGCCGGCATATTGATCCGAAGCGGGCACCGACACGAGATACTCGCCCGCTGTGCTCAGCCCGTCGACCGCGACCCGCCCACGTGCATCGGTGCGCAGCCGCCGTTCAAAGCCGATTGCGCGGTTGGCGATCACCACCTCGGTATCGGCGACCGGTGCCCCGGCCTCATCAACCACCGCAATCTCGATCCCGGCCTGCTGCGCCAGCGCTGGTGTGGCTATGACAATTGAAATTGCGCCGAGGGCTGTCGCCCCGACGGTGGCCCGAAGCATGGTCGCAATCATAAAGGTCCCCTGGTGTGTGTCGGCCCCCGGCCGAATGCCACATTTGCTGCACTGCAGCTTCGTTCGAGGCTTTTGAAAAGTTACGGCAGAGACGATTTTCCAACCGATAACCCCTGGCAATACCGGTGCGGAAATGAAAGTGGGCTCGCGACCAAACGAGGCCTCGGCGGCACTTAACTCGCTGACCTCTGGGCGGCCGCTTTCGGCGGAATCGGTCGTTCCGGAACGCGATGCCGTTTGGCAGCTAAGTCCCAACAATCGTCATCCTTCGTTGCCGACCGGGCTGCGAAACTCGGAGCAATGGTCTGAGAGAGGAGGAGGCTTGCCCTGATTGAGCCATTTGGGCGTCGATGGTCGATGCGCCGGGCTCACAATCAGGAGTGTGTCCCATGATCAAGTCGATCCCGCTGAACAAGCTCGTTCAGTCGCCACGCAATGTCCGCCGCCACGGTGATCCGGCAGCAGATGCAGAGCTCAAGGCGAGCATCTCAGCCCGCGGCCTGCTGCAGAACCTTATTGTTCGGCCAGCCTCCAAGGGTAAGTTCGAAGTCGAAGCCGGGGAGCGTCGCCGCCGCGCTATGCTCGCGCTGGCCGAAGAGAAGCTGCTCGCCCGCGACCATGAAGTCACGTGTCTTGTACTCGAGGAAAGCGCTGAAGAGGCCGTCGAGACCAGCCTCGCTGAGAACTTCCACCGCCTCGCCATGAACCCAGCCGACGAAGCCCAGGCCTTTGCCGCTCTGGTGGCAGGGGGTGCGACTGTCGAAGATGTTGCGCGCCGCTTTGGCGTGACCGTCCGCTTCGTTGAGGGCCGGCTGCGTCTTGCGATGCTTGCCCCGGTCGTGTTCGAGGCGCTCGCATCCGGTGAGATCACCCTCGACATTGCCAAAGCCTTCGGCGCCACCTCGGATCAGGACATCCAGGCTCGCGTGTTTGAGCAAGTGTCCTCGGGCTACTATGCGCCCAATCCGGACAGCGTCCGGCGCATGGTCCTGTCCGGCACAGTCCGTGGCAGCGATCCCCGCGCGCGGCTCGTTGGCCGCGATGCCTACATTGCCGCCGGCGGTCGGATCGAGCGCGAACTGTTCGACAACGACGACAGCGAGTCCTGGGTCGATGTCGCGCTGCTCGAAAGCCTCGCGGCGGCAAAGATGGAAGAGCAGGCCAAAGCTCTCGCCGCCGAGCAGGGTCTTGCCTGGGTCAAGCCGACGCTCGATCCCTATGCCAGCCACCAACTGGTCGAAGGGCTGGTCCGGCTTCCTGCCGAACCGGCGCCTTTGTCCGAAGCCGAGGTGGCTAGGCTCGACGAACTCGATGCGTCCTATGACGAGCATGCGGCGATCCTTGAAGACGAGGACAGCGCCGAGGATGTCGTGGCCGCGGCTGAAGCTGCAATCGTGGCGATCGAACGCGAATGCCAGGAAATCCGCGCCCGACCGCCCGTCATCGCGCCCGAGCTCAAGGCCGAAGCAGGCATGGTGCTGGTGCTCTCGCGCGATGGCACGCCGGTTCTCCAGCCGGTGTTCTACGGCGAGCGTCAGGCTGATCCCGCCGAAGCCGACAGCGGGATCGCGGTCGTTTCGGGCGAGGAAGGTTCGGACAAGCGCCGGACCACCTTGTCCAAGCGCCTGGTCGACGAGCTCGCCATGCAGCGTCGCGATGTTCTGGCTCTGCATGTTGCATCCGACCCCGGGCTGGCACTTGACCTCATGGTCTTCATGCTGGCCGATGCCGATACGCACGACTGGCGCGCGCGCCCTTCGACCACACTGCGCGCGCCTGTTCCGGCAGGCCCGATCATCGGCT
>LSKF01000003.1 GCA_001556995.1 Erythrobacteraceae bacterium CCH12-C2 | reverse complement strand
CAGGTTGGTTTTGGCATCGTGAACCGAGAACTGGGCCATGGGGCAACTCCTTAGCTAGATATATAGCTAAGCTTGGCGCGGGAGGCAAGAACCCGACTGCTGTGTGATTGGTCGAACTTGGCTTACGCTCGCCACAGCGATCTATGGCATGATCTGGCGGCGGCCAGAAGGGCGAAGTTTTGCCGCGACTGGCAATTTGAGCGCGCCAAGGTTCGCGCAACGCCTTGTTTATAAGTGTAAATCCACTAATTTGATAATAAACATTATGTAAATAGCGACACCGTACTGGCTAAATTTCTGCGGCGTGTATGATGTTCGAATGCTTGCTGCCAGAGGTGTTTTCCAACAATCTCAGACACCGACTCCACTTACTTCACCACGACGCCTTTTACGGCTTCGCGCATCGATATGCCCGGCAGTCGCCGGTCATGGGCGGTATTGGATGATGATGGCGGTCTCCATTGAACGCAAATGCTGCTTCCAAGAGAAGTCATTGCAGCCTACGGCTTCATCTTGCGCCATGGCAAAGTCAGAAGAGTGGGATCAAGGAAATTGACGAGATATCTGTGTTTTGCTGCCGCGCTCTTCGTGATGCCTCCCTTCGCAGCGATGGCCGAATGTGCCCCTCTCGAGCTTCCGCCCGAGGGATCAGGGCGGGCGCAAATCGTCAAAGCCGTCCTGCCGGCTGTCGTCCAGGTTCAGGCACGCTTTGGTCCTGATACCAACGAAAGCTACGAGGAGGCACTTGGCGATGCGTTGCGCGAGACACAGGCGAGTAATCGGCAATCGCTTGGCAGCGGGTTCATTATATCAGGCGATGGTCTGGTGGTTACCAACGAGCACGTGGTGGCGCAGGCAACCCAAATCATCATACGCCTCGCTGACGGCAGCATTCGCGGTGCCACACTGGTAGGTAGCGACGAACGCACAGACATTGCGCTCTTGCGCATGGAGGCCTTGGCCAGCTGTTATCCGGCGCTGACGTGGGGAGACAGTGATAATATTCGCACAGGCGAAGATATTACGGCCGTTGGCTCGCCGTTCGGTCTTGGCGGCTCGGTCTCCGCCGGCATCATCTCCGGGCGTGGGCGTACCGTCGGCCCCGGACCCTACCATGATTTCCTTCAGATCGATGCGGCGATCAATCAAGGTAACAGCGGAGGCCCGTTGCTGGACAGCGGCGGCAACGTTGTCGGGATCAATACAGCGATTCTTGCCCCTGCTGGCGGCAATATCGGTATCGGGTTTGCTCTACCGGCCGAAATGGCACAGCGGGTTATCGCCGAGCTTCAGACGCAGGGCAGAGTGAGCCGGACCCAGCTGGGGTTGGCGGTTGAAAACCTGACCGGAGACATTGCAGAAGCGCTTGGGCTTTCGTCAGGCAACGGAGTGCTGGTCACTGGCGTTGCGCCGGATAGCCCAGCTGAGCGCGCCGGCCTGCGTGCTTCAGATGTCGTGTTGTCCGTGAATGGCCATGCCGTCAGCAGTTTAGGGGCTCTTTCCGCCGAAGTGGCAACTTTCAGGGCAAACCGCGGCGCCCGGTTCGATTTGTGGCGCGATGGCAGGCCCCTCAGCGTTCAACTGCTGCCTCTCGCCAAACCCGACGCTGCAGACCGCGCCAATAAACTCGCCGCCGAGGCTCCGTCGGACTCGTTCATTGCGATCTCAGGCCTTCAACTCACTGGAACGACAAGGAATCTGAACGAAGTTGCGGGGCAAAATGAACTCGCGCAAGGTTTGATTGTTGTGGCTGTTGCGCCAAACAGCCCCGGCGAGGCACGAGGTATGGCGGTTGGCGACATCATCGTTGCCGTCAGCGGCCAGCAGCTTCTATCGCCACAGCAATTTTCCGAAGCTGTCAGCGCAGCCCGCACACTAGGCCGGCGTAATCTGCTGATAACCGTTCTACATGGCCGAGACATCGTGTGGCTGGCCTTACCCATCGATAAATGATCACACCCTGCCACCGGGATCTTGCGGTGGTTGCCTAGAGCTATGTGGTCGCATGCTGGCGGTTCACATCGGCGCATACCAGGGTGCCTTCGACTGCGAAGTCGCACTGGCCGGATGGCCTAACCCAATCGGCATGCCAATTGGCAGACGGCGTCACTACGCCGCACGATTAGACGTTTGCAATGGTCGCAGCCCGCATCCCGCCTTCGGTATTCCGACTGGCCCGCGGTGCTGCGCTCTGGCCCGGCACGAGCTTGAGCGGTGCCGTGTCCTATGCACTCCGTCAATCCCGTCGGCCTCCGGCTTTTCAGCATGGCGTCAGACAGGTGGCAGCTGTGCCTCGCCCTCCAGTCCTATGAAAGAGACCAACATGTCGTCCAGATTGACCCTCCCATTTGCCGCCCTCGCCATCCTGATCGCCGCGCCCGCAGCGGCGCAGGACGAAAGTGGCTCTATCCAGATCAAGGGCTTCGTCACCGCCGTCCTGCCCGATGGCGCAATCAGTGATGTCGAAGCCGACAACATCGGCTTGCCGGACGGCTCTCAGACCCGCGCGACAGACTCGGTCGTTCCAACAATCGCCGCTGAATTCTTCGTTTCACCCAGGTTCTCGATCGAGACAATCTGCTGCGTGACGCCGCACGATGTTCGCGGTGCAGGCGCCCTGGCAGGTGCCGAACTGATCGACAACGCGATCATCCTGCCGGCCACCGTCACTGCCAAGTATCACTTCGACCTGGGCGGAGGCATAAAGCCCTACCTCGGCGCAGGCCCGACCTACTTCATGATCTTCGGCGAGGATGTCGGCGCGGATGCGGCCGCGCTCGGTGCGACCGAAGTGGACCTGTCCGACGAGCTCGGCTTTGTCCTTCAGGCAGGAGTCGACATCCCGATCAACGATCGGGGCCTCGGGCTGTCGCTTGATGCCAAGCGCTATTTCGTTGGCACCACAGCGACCTTCAACGCCGGGGACAGCGTAGCGCTACGCAGTCATCACGATCTTGACCCGTGGGTCTTGAGTACGGGCCTGGCTTACCGGTTCTGATCTGCCTTGCCCCCGTAGAATCAGCGCGGGGAAGCTTTTCTTGATATGACGGCTCGTGCCCCACCCGGCACGGGCCATCATTTGCTAAAGAGGTCCTCGCTATTCGCTACCCGATCAGCCAGAGCCCGGCAGCAATGCTTGCAGTCTTCCCCTTTACCAAGCATCGTGCCACGCTTCGGTCCCACGTACCTGCCGTCAATCTAACCGGCGCCGCCGTGCTTGCGGCGATGTTCGCGAGTCCTGCGCTGGCAGGCGGCGGCGCGCATATCGTCGATGATGATGCCGCCCTGCCCGCCGGGGTCTGCCATGTCGAAACCTGGCTGACCTTGGCCGGACACGGCGGCGGTCTCGCGGTCGCGACGCCGGCCTGTACGCTTGCAGCCCTGCCCCGGCTCGAAATTGCGGCGGCGGTGCAGCGCGAGTGGGGAGAAGACGCGGCGACCACAATCGCCCCTGCACTCAAGCTCAACCTGCGATCCTTTGAGGAGGTTCCGGTCGGCGTGGCTGTCTCAGCCAACGCAGTGTGGAACCCGGCGGATGGGCAAATCAAGTCCTTCGCTCTCAACGTTCCGGTGTCTCACCGGATCAAGGAAAAGCTGGTCGTGCACGCCAACCTTGGTTGGATCGGGCAGACAGGCAGCGGCGACCGTCATGCCCTGTTCTGGGGCGCCCAAGCGGAGTTGACGGTGGCGCGCGAGCTGGCACTGATGGGCGAGGTATTCGGATCTGATCGCGGCGCGCCCGGCGGACAGGCGGGGCTGCGCTGGGTGACGGATCGCGGGCGGATCGACGTGGATCTGCTGGCCGGCCACCGCATCAACGGAGCTTCGGGCAACACGCTGACATTCGGCGTGACAATCAGACGGTAGCGCGTGCCGGCGGTCAGAACGTCATGAACAGATTGACGTTCGCCGTATGATCCGACCGGTCCTGTCCGTCGCGGAAAACATGTTGGTTGAGATAGCCCGGCACTACTTCGATGCCCTTGGCGACCGGGATTGAGACCCCGACGAAGTTGCGCCAGATTGATAGGCCGCCGCGCTGCACACTGCCTTCGTCAAGGTCGACAAAGGGCTCGGTGTAGGCAACGATCCGGTGCCCCTTGTCGCTGATCGGGACGCGCAGTTGCACGAACTGGCGTAGGCGCCACTGGGTGTCTTCCCTCTCCTCGAAGGTGCGCTGTTCAAGCCGCGTGCGCGAATCCAGCGTGGTGCCCCCCGGCGTGGTCAGCAGGCGGACGTTCAGTTCCTGGTAGAAACGGTGCTCGTTCAGTTCGACCGGTCCCACGGGATCGGTCAATACAAAGGCGTAGCCTCCGCCAATATTGACGTCCTTGTTGATGCGGTAGCCGACATAAGAGCGCAGCAGCAATTGCCCGAGGCGTTCCGCATCGTTGGTGAAGCGCTCCTGTGCCTCAAGCCTCACGAACACCTTGTCGCTGGCGTTGATGGTCGCAAATTGGCCGAGCCAGATGTTGCCATCCTCTTCGGTGGCCGTGGCGGGGGCTGCCGTGATGAACATGGCGGCGGCGGCGATGAGGCGCAAATTCATGATCACTCGCTTTTGAAATGTAGAAAGCGCGGACCCTGCGACCCTGTCGCGTCGGGCCCGCGCTCCGTCCCTACAGGAGGTGGGGGTAAAGGGGGGAGAACTACGCCCCGTTGTAGGGAACAGACGACTGGTGGACGACAATCTTCAGTTCACCACCCTGCCCGCGAATATAGCCGAAGGTGTATTCGACCTTGGTTTCATCCGTCGCGCCAACGGGCGTAAAGAAGTAATTCCCCATCGCCACGGCCATCGTGCACGCATTGTTGGTAATGCCGACATTCTTCCAGCGCACCTTGCTCCACGGCTTGATCGCGAAGCCCTTGTCTTCGGGATAGGTCGGGTTGCCGCCAACGAAGTAGGACAGCGCCGAATCGAACGAAGTGCGGAACTGATCGACCGACGCGAGCGTCGGCTTGAACAGCACAAGGCTCAGATCATAGGCATAGAATTGGTCGATATGCGCGGCAGCCGCGGCAGAATAGTCACCACCATCCTGAAAGACCTTGCCGATCTTGACGATGCCTTCGCCCCACGCCTTTTGCGCGGCGACGACTTCCTTTTCTGTGATGCAGTTGACGGTCTGCTCGACAGGCGCAGCGGCGGCGCGGGGGCGTTCCTTGGCATAGCCGGGGGTGCAGGCGACGGTGAGCACGGCGGCTGTGGCAAGGGCAAGAGGTCCGGTTTTCATTGGTGTCTCCACGTTTGCATGGCATCATTTCGATGGTTGGAGTTCTGGCATGTCTTGGATATCGCGGCGTCCGCCGGATGGCAGGCTGATTGACCTATGCCGTTCGGCATATGACAAAGCCTTTGCCAAGGTTTAGCGTGGCCGCCATGATTACCGCCCCCTCCCCTGCCCCGCTGACCGAAACGGCATCTGACCTACGCGTGCTCTACCGCGCCGCGGAAGCGCGCGCGGCGCGGCTGCGGGTGCTTGTCGAGGCAAGCCGGACGCTCGCTGCGAGCCCCCCCGGCGAACTCGCTGCCGCCGCACAGACAATCGCTGCCGAGGCTGCGCACTTAGCGGGCTACGCGCAGGGCAGCATTGCGAGCGCCGATGATTTGCCCTTGTCGGGCGAGGACAGCCTGGTCGTGCCGCTTGAAGCACCGGGCAGCGGGCGGGACCGTGTGGGCACGTTGGTGCTCGAACAGCGTGTGGGATCGCACACGGCAGATGATCGCGAGGCGCTCGGGATACTGGGTCAGCTGGTCGGCGGGGCGCTGGCAGCTCACGCCCGCGAAGCGCGGCTCGCCACGCTGTTGGCAGAATTGCTCGGCGCACAGGAGGCTGAACGCAGCAGGGTCGCGCATGAACTCCACGATGGGGTCGCACAGACCGCTGCCGCATTGGCGCGGCGGCTTGACCTTGCGACCGATGGCGATCCGGAGGACCTCGTCTTGGCAGCTCGGCAGGCACGCGGCTTGGTGCGCGAATTGCGGCAGGTGATTTCAGGTATGCGCCCCCCGGTGCTGGATGATCTGGGACTAGCAGCAGCCCTGCGCCAGCTGATCGAAGACGCCGGGGCAGCGCAGGATGTAACGTTTGATGTGAAGCTTGGTGCCCGTCCGCCGACGCTGTTTGAAACGGCGATGTTCCGCATTGTGCAGGAAGGTTTGAACAATGCCCGGGCGCACGCAGGTGCGGGTGCGCACGTGACCATCCGCGTTAGCGAGACTGAGGGCCACTACCGCGTTGAAATCCGCGATAACGGCGCGGGCTTCGATCCACGGTCACGCCTCGCGAGCACCACCGGGCGCGGGCTAGGCCTGTCCTACATGCGCGAGCGAATCAACCGCCTCGGAGGCACGCTCGTTATCTCCAGCGCGCCCGGCCAGGGCTGCCGGATCATTGCGGAGATCCCTGCCCGATGATCGGCGGCAGCAGCCTAACCCGCGTGTTGATCGCCGACGACCACGATCTCGCGCGTGAAGGCCTGCGCGCGCTGCTCGAACGCACTGGGGGCTATCTGATCGCGGCAGAAGCAAGCACCGGCGAGGAAGCCCTCGCCCTTGCCGCCGAGCACAGTCCCGATCTGGCGCTGCTCGACATCCGCTATGCCGGCGGAGGGATCGACGGGCTGGAGGTTGCGCGGCGCTTGGCAGACACCATGCCAACTCTTGGCGTCGTGCTGATCACCATGCACGACAGCGCCGACTATCTGCGGGCCGCAATTGCAGCCGGAGCGCGCGGGTTTTTGGCCAAGGACGCTGCCCGGGCCGAGGTACTCGCCGCGCTCGCGCAGGTCGCGGCCGGCGGTGTCGCCTTCCCGCCCGCCCTGATGCGCCGGGCCGTCTCTGAAGATCAGGCTGGTCCCGTGCTTGCAGCCATCAAACGCCTGACCCCGCGTGAGCGCGAAGTGCTCACTGCGCTGGCTGGTGGCAGCACCAACAAGGAAATCGCCATTACGCTCAGCATTATGCCGGGCACCGTCAAGACGCATGTAGAGCGCCTGATCGGTAAACTCGGCGTGCGCGACCGGACCCAGGCCGCGATCCTTGCAACGCGCCACGGCATCGGGCGGGGAGCGTGATGGTGCGGTCCGTGTCGAACTGGTGGGCCAATCGGCCCCTAGCCACCAAGGGGCTGGTGGTCGTCGCTGTCCCGCTGCTGATCTTTCTCGGCTCGGTCGCCGCGCTCTACACGATCAGCAGGATGGAATCGCGTGCAGAGCAGGACGTGCGCCTTACCATCGCGATCCAGAACGATGTGAACGAAGTGCACGCCTTGCTGGCCGAGGCTTCGAGTGGGGTACGCGGCTATCTGCTGACCGGAGAACCGCGGTTTCTCGAACCCTATGACCGGGCCGAGCAACTGGTCCCGCAAGTCACGCAGCGCCTGCGCGGGTCGATCCGCGATGCCGAGGCATCGGTCCATCTCGCCCGGATCGAGGCACTGGCCAGCCAGAAGCGTGAGGGGCTATCGCAGCTGGTGGCGGCGCGCAGGCGAACAGGGGCGGACGTTGTCAGCGATCCCACGATCACTGCGGGTCTTGCTGCCAACAAGCAGGTGCTCGACGCCTTGCGCGGCGAGATTGAGGGTATGCAGGAACGCGAGCGCGAGCTGCTCGCGGCGCGTCAGGACCGGCTTGATCGGGTGCGCTTCAACGGCCTTGTCATCACCGGCCTGCTCACATTGGCAGGGCTGGTGGGAAGCCTGTTTGCGGTATTCCTGTTCTCAAGCGGGATCGTGCGCCGGGTGCAGCGGCTTGAACGCGATGCGGTGTTGCTTGCCCAAGGCGAGGCGCTTGAACAACGGGAGGCCGGGCGCGACGAGATTGGACTGCTTGCCGTGCGGATGACCGAGGCAAGCGCCCTGCTGAGGGCCCGCGAACAGGCCTTGCGTGAGGGCGAGGAACGCTTCCGATTGGTCATCGAGGGCGTCCGCGACTACGGCATCTTCGCACTCGATGCGCAGGGCAACGTGGTAAGCTGGAACACCGGAGCCGAGCGCATCAAAGGCTGGACGAGCGGCGAAATACTCGGCCGCCATTTCTCGACCTTCTATCCCGGCGACGACGCGTATGATCGATCGATGCGCAATCTGGCCGAGGCAGTACGCGATGGCAGGATGGAGGATGAAGGATGGCGGATCAGGAAGGACGGCACGCTGTTCTGGGCCAATGTCGTCATCACTGCCCTGCGCGACGAAGCGGGCGAGCTGCGCGGCTTTTCCAAGGTGACCCGCGACATCACCGAACGCCGCCGCGCGCAGGAGGCGCTTGAGCACTCCCGGCAAGAGGCAGAGCAGGCGAGCAGCGCCAAAAGCCTGTTCCTTTCGCGCATGAGCCACGAGTTACGCACGCCGCTGAATGCCATCCTTGGGTTTGCGCAGCTGCTGGAGCTCGATCATTCCGGGCGCGGGAAGACCGACGCTGCCAGCATCGACCAGATCTTGCGGGCCGGCCGCCATCTGCTGGCGCTGATCGACGAGGTGCTCGACATCGCGCGGATCGAGGCCGGCAAGTTAGGCATGGAGATCGTGCCGGTAGCGCTTTGCGATACAATTAGCGAGGCGGTCGGGCTGTCGCTGCCCGAGGCGGAAAGTCACCATATCGCGATCAGGCACGAAACAGCCCCCCTCGCTCCTGTCGCGGCGGATCGGCGGCGCTTGTTGCAAGTACTGCTCAACCTGCTGAGCAACGCGATCAAGTACAACCGGCCCTGCGGCGAAGTGGTGATCACGGCGGAGGTCGCAGGTGAACGGGTACGGGTCGAGGTCATCGATACCGGCATCGGCGTCGATCCGGGCCAGGCCGGCGAACTGTTCCAGCCCTTTACCCGGCTCGCTGCTGGCGCGGCTCGCACCGAAGGCACAGGTCTGGGCCTGTCGCTATCTCGCGCGCTGATCGAAGCAATGGACGGGTCGATCGGCCATGCGCCGCGCGCCGACGGCCGCGACGGGGCGTGCTTCTGGTTCGAGCTGCCGTTGACCGCTCAATCGAAGATACCCGATCTGCTGCCCGCCCGACCCCCGCTGCCGAACCACACTGCTCCCCGTCCCCTGACTATTCTGGTGGTCGAGGACAATCTCGCCAACGCGCAGCTGATCGAGGCGGTCGCAGCGCGTCATTGGCCCGAGGCGCGGATTCTTCATGCCATGCAGGCCCGGCTCGGGCTCGATCTGGCGTTGCGCCATAGCCCCGATCTGGTGCTGCTCGACCTGCACCTGCCTGACCGGGACGGAGACTGGGTACTGCGCGAACTCGGCGCGCCCTTCCCCGATCTGCCGGTAATCCTGCTCACCGCGGATGCTCTCGCCGCGCAGGCCGACTGGACTTCGCGCGGGGCTGCGGCCGTGCTGACCAAGCCAATCGACGTTCCTTCCCTCCTCGAGGTGGTCGAACTGGCCCTCATGGAGCGAACGTCATGACCACGCCCCGCAAGCCGACCGATGTACGCATCCTTGCGATCGACGACGAACCGGCGAACCTCGCTTTAGTCCAAGCGGTGCTGGCGCGCGAGGGCTATCAGCACTTCGAGGCGCTGACCGAACCGCGCCTCGCAGCCGAACGCTACCTCGCCTTCAAACCTGACCTTGTACTGCTTGATCTGATGATGCCGAGCATTGACGGCTATGCCCTGCTCGGCAGCCTCGGGCGGCTTACCGGTGAGGGCGATCTCGTCCCCATCATGGTGCTGACAGCGGACACCTCGATAGAAGCCAAGCGCCGCGCGCTGGCGCTCGGCGCGCGCGATATTGTGACCAAGCCCTTCGACGTGTTCGAATTCGCCCTGAGGGTGGCAAATCTGATCGAGCTCCGCATGATGTTCAAGTACCTTACGGAGCGCTCAGGCCATCTCAAGGCATGATGATGTTGCGGGCTTGACCCAGAAAGAAACCTTCGCCCACGACGATTGGCTTCTTGTCAGGACGCCCACCATTTTGCAGAGCACTTTGCATGGATATCATCGCACTCCTTTCTGACCCGGCCGCCTGGTTGGCGCTTCTCACTCTGATTGCGCTGGAGGTCGTCCTCGGTGTCGATAACCTCATTTTCATCGCTATTCTTTCCAACAAGCTGCCCGTCCATCAGCAGGAGCGCGCGCGCAGGTTGGGGCTGATGCTGGCACTGGGCATGCGGATCGGCTTACTGATGCTGATTGGCTGGATCGTAACCCTTCAGCAACCGCTGTTCGACCTTGGGATCGTTGGACCGCCTGTTGAAGGCACCAACAAGGCGAGCTTCGAGACCGCCTTTTCAGGGCGCGACCTTATCCTGCTGGCGGGCGGACTGTTCCTGCTGTGGAAGGCTACCAAGGAAATCCATCACTCGATGGAGCCGAATGACCCATCCGGCGATCTGCTCGATAAGACTCCAGGCGTTGCGGCAGCGGCCACGGCCAGCTTTGGCGCGGTGATCGTGCAGATAATCGCCATCGATCTGGTGTTCTCGGTGGATTCGATCCTTACCGCCGTCGGCATGACCGACGACATTCCGATTATGGTCGCCGCAGTTGTGATCACCGTCGGCATCATGCTGTTCGCCGCCACGCCGCTCGCACGCTTCATCGAGACCAACCCCACGCTGGTCATGCTGGCGCTCGCCTTCCTCGTGATGATCGGGCTGGTGCTGATTGCCGACGGCTTTGGCTTCCACGTGCCCAAAGGATATATCTACGCGGCGATGGGCTTTTCGGTAGGGGTCGAATTGCTCAACATCGTGCAGCGCAATCGCAGGCGTCGCCGGATTGAAGGGCTCGGCTAAAACCACGCCGAGACGCCGGCATAGCTCTGCACTCCCGCGCGGACGTCGAATGAACCACTTGGCGAAGCGGATTTTGGTTCGCAATCAGAGCGTGATGCCGCTAATGGGCCGTCCCTCATGTTCTGGCGCAAACATTGACCACCAAATATCTTACCGGGCTGCTCGCAAAGGATCTCTCGCACGCAGGTCCCGCTACGCGGACCACGGGCGAGAGGCTGTTCCAGCTGGGCTTTGCTCTGGTGCAATGGCCCTGGCTACTCAAAAGCCTTTATGGCGGAACGAAGGCGCAAAAGGCAGCCTTGCTGCAGCGCGTTGGGCTGGATAGCGATGCTTTGCCGCATCTGGGGAGCTGGAAAGCCGATACCTATCTGCTGCACCGGATCGTTGACGAGATCGAAGCCCGCCAGCCACAGGTTGTGGTGGAATTGGGGTCGGGGGCAACCTCGCTGGTTATCGCCAAGGCATTGTCGCTGCATCGCGGCGGCACTCTGCACAGCTACGACCAGCACGAACCATTTGTGCGGCAGATGGGAGAATGGCTGACAGAGCACGAATTGGCGGCGCAGTTCTATCATGCCCCGCTCGGGCAGCGTGATCCGGCATGGCCGGGGCTCTGGTATGACCTGCCCGAGATACCTGCGACAATCGATATGCTGATTATCGACGGCCCGCCGTGGGCGGTGCATCCCTTTGCCAGAGGCATGGCGGAGCGCCTGTTTGACCGAGTTGCGCCAGGGGGCATCATTTTACTCGACGATGCGGCGCGGCCGGGTGAGCGGATCGTAGCCCGGCGATGGCGCAGGAAGTGGAGAGATGTAGACTTCACCTTCGAAGGTGGAGGAACCAAGGGGCTGTTGATCGGACGAAAGGGGCGCTGATGGCAATCATTGCAGCACGCGACTATCGCGAGGGACGGGTCGTCGGAGAGCCGCTTGCGCAGGGTAAAGAGGACGCTCACGAACAACAATCTCCAGACGCGTTCGCGTGGGTCGGCCTGCTCGATCCTACCTCTGAAGAAATGTCCGCCTGTGCCAAGCGTTTTGGCCTCCATCCGCTTGCCGTGGAGGACGCGCTCCACGCACATCAGCTTCCCAAGCTGGAAATCTATGGCGACCAGCTCTTCGTCGTTGCGCGCACCGCCAAGATGGAGGCCGGGCACATCAGCTACGGTGAGACCGCCTTGTTCGTCGGGCGCAACCATATCGTCACCGTCCGGCACGGGTCCGACCAGGGCCATTCGGCGCTCCGAGAGAAGCTCGAGACACGGCCCGCGCTGCTGGCGCACGGAGTGGACTATGTGCTTCATGCTCTGCTCGACATGATTGCCGACAACTACTTTCCGGTCATCGATGCCGCGGGCGAGATTGTCCAGCGGCTCGAACAGAGTGCGCTCGATTCTGCGCTGACCCGTGCCGAGATGCGCGAACTCTTCAACCTGCGGCGCGACCTGCTGCTGCTGCAGCGAATGCTGATTCCCATGGAAGAGGTCTGCGCCAAGCTGGCCAGCCTCGAATTGCCCAATATCGACCCCGAAGTGCGTCCCTATTTCCGTGACGTGCTCGACCACGTCCGGCGCGTCTCCTCGCTGGCAGCGCTGCACCGCGAAATGCTCAATTCGGTGATGGAGACCAGCGCCTTGATCGTAGCCCAGCGCCAGGGCGAGATTACCCGCAAGCTGGCCGCTTGGGCGGCGATCCTCGCCGTGCCGACTGCCATCGCTGGAATTTATGGGATGAACTTCGAGAACATGCCCGAATTGCGCATGAAATATGCTTATTTCGCCGTGCTCGGGACTATCGCGTTCATATGTCTGATGCTTTTCCTACGCTTTAGGAAGTTGGGCTGGCTATAGCTCGTCTAGAACTACGCCCAAGCTCGATGTGGATAGGAGGCCTGCCGATTGGGTGATGCCGCGGTCCGCGAAGCGCGGGGTGTTCGACAAGGTCAGGGCGGGCAAAGCAGATTCTCGCCTAACCACCCACGAATGGTCATGAGCAGGGCCAGAGCGCAGGCCCAAGATCTGCCTCGCAGCTTCAATGGATTTCCCGCCAGCAGCAGACCTTCTGCAAACGACCCCATCTCGGACATCTGCAGCCGCCGGCTCCCGTCTCGAACGTCGCCAGGTAGGACAAAGCTAGATGGCTGCGATCTTCTTTGGCCGGTCGGCCCACTTTCCACACCCGACGAGCATTCTTAGAAGAGACTGCCGACGTGTGTTCGTGCCACGTCATCGCGCGACAGCAGAATCTGCTTTTGCTTACCCCAACGGGCCCGCGCTTCGCGGAACGCAGCCTTGTGGTCGACGATTGGGGCCGGCAACGGATTTTCAAACCACAGCCATGGTTCATGTCCGAAGCCGACGGGGACAGACTCCAGTTCAGGCAGCCATTTGCGCACATATGTTTCGGAGGGATCGAGATCGTGGCCTTGTTTCACAGGGTTGAGGATCCGCGGACCTCTTTCCTGCATGATTGTGCCATCGTTGAGGCCTACCTGCGGCCACGTGATGCCAGGTTCGTAGTCATCAAACATCTCGGCCAGCGCGCCGCCGACCTCGTGTGCGGATAGTTGAAGCAGTTGAACACCGTAGGATGTGACCAGCTGGCGCAGGCGGAAGTTGATCCAGCCTGTGCTCACCAATTCTCGCATCGCAGCGTCGGGCATAGGAATGCCTGTGCGGCCTTCGCGCCATGCGCTCACGCGCTCGGACTGCGTTGCATGTCCGCCAGCAGGAAGAGTTTGATCCTGATAGCGCGAGAAGGTTGTCAAAAAACCGGTTCGCATGTTCACCCTGCTGCGGAAGTGACGGAAAGATGCTCCCGCAGGGGTTCTTGATTGCCCTGGATTGGCTTTGTTCCAGAGGCGTTCGGCCTTGACCGTTTCCCATGTCGCGCGGTGGCTTGAGAGCGTTCCTGCGGCGAAATGGGTCGAAAGCTGACTGGAGCTGATCCGGTCCACACCGGGTATCCACATGTTGGCGTGATAATTGCGGTCCAGCAATAACTGCAAGAAAGCGCGCAGCAGGAGGATCGGATGATCCTCGGGAAGCCGGTCAGATTCAACGTCACGATCATCTGAAAGGAACGGATGATCCGGTTTTGCACCGCCAGGCCCCCGCCGCCGGATCATTTCACCGTTGACCGTCAGGAAGGGGATGTTCTCCGACGCCAGTTGTCGCTCCCACTCGCGGAGATGGCCTGTCTCTGTTGCCATCCCGTCGGCCGCATTCCGAATGACAGATGCACAGCCGAAGCGCTTGCAAACCGGCACCAGCGAGGCCGATTGTCCGGCATCCAGCACCTCGAAGGGGACGTTATTGGCGCTGAGCTGCTTTTGAATACGGCGCTCAGCCGCCTCCTCAAGTTCACGCCGGTTCCGCGTGCGAGAGGGCCGACCTCGTGCCTCTGGCAAAACACGGACGACAGCGATTCCATCGCGCGCGGCCTCGGATGCCATCGCAAAGGCGAGATTGTCTTCCAAGCGGAGGTCCTCGGCCAGAAGAACCAGCACCCTGCCCGGTGGGAGCGACGGCATCATTGATAAGGCTTTCGTTTCAATCGAAGGTGTAAATGCCAACGCGGGGCTGTTATCCAGAAGTGATACGGCCCCATCGCCACAATGGACGCATCCATCCAATACTTTCCTGCACGGCCCCGATGTCGCCGCCGAACCGACCGCCACGTGGCGCAGCGCCAGTGCGTCGCCTTAGCCAGATATCTCAGCCTTTCAGGAAACCCGATGCGGTCAACAGAACGATCGCATCGTCAATGTGCCGGTCAACATCCGTCATAAGCTGGCTGGTATCGACCCCATAAATGGCCTGAAAGCTGATCGGCTGCAGTGCCAGTTCAACGAAGCGGCAAGCAATCGCCATGGCGCTAGCGACGGAAGAGCCGCCTTCCGGGCCGACGATGGCCTCCGCCACGAAGCGTGCTGAACCCTCAAAGCTCATTCCATAACCCAGCTTTGCCAGCCCCGGGAAATTCGCAGCCTCTGCTGCGGTGATCCGCATGAGCGCCACACATCTCGGTTCAAGGGTGACACGCGCCAGTTCCCGACCAACGTGGCGCAGCCGGCTCTTCACATCTCCGGTCGGTGGAGCGGCTGTTTGATCATCGAACATCGCGTTGATCGATCGCGTCACGACAGCCGCGAACAAGGCTTCCTTGTTCGCGTATCTGCCGTAGAGCGTTGACTTTCCCGTTCGCGAACGCTCCGACACCTGATCAAGCGTGGTCCGTCCAAATCCCTGTTCCAGAAATAGCGCGGTGGCAGCTTCGAGCACGCGGTCATCCAGCAATGCGCGCTCCTCCGCCCGGGGGCGGCCTTTGCGTGGGCGTTGTGTCAGCGGTTTGTCAGTCATTGTCCTGAATTTCCCAACTCAGTGGCGCATTGCATAATTGGACGGCTTCGTCCATTGATGTAAGGCATCACTCCACAGGGGTTCCTATCTAATGAGCGTAGACGATCCAACCAAACGGCTAGCGGCCATTTATCGTGCTCTGTCCGAGACCTACCTCACCTACGAGGAAATGGATGATCCCTGGATGACCAATGGTCTTTCGGCGACGCCATTCAGGCATCTGGTATCCGGCTGCCTTTCAACGGTGACCGTCACCAAGCGCGTAGTCTCGGCTTGCGTCCCGCTCTATGCGCGGGTCTCGACGTTCGCTGAGCTCCTTGCCCTCGACGATGAAGAGCTGCGCGACCTTATCCGACCGGTGGCGCACTACAACCGCAAGACTGCCAACCTGAAAATCATGTGCCGACAGATTATCGAGCAACACGGGGGCGAGATCCCATCCGACCGCGAGAGTCTGCTCAAACTTCAGGGCGTCGGCCGTAAGGTGGCAGACCTGGTGATGAACCACTTGTTTTCGGAAGACAGCATTGCCGTCGATACCCATGTCCTGCGCGTGCTCCGGCGCCTCGAGATCGTCGAGGACACAACAGCTGAAAAAGCCGCCGACACGATCAACGCGATCACACCTGCAGAATACAAGCGGCATGCGCACGAATGGTTGATCCAGCTGGGAATGCAGGTCTGCCACGCCAGATCGCCGAATTGTGAGTCCTGCGTTGTGTTGAAGCTGTGCCCAACCGGAACGAATGATAGCGGTGTCGGTCCCAAAAAGAGCTCCCATGCCGTGCCTTCATGAGCCGTGCACGGTCCTGAAAGCTGCACGGCGGCTTCGGGCAGAACCAGACATTCGATTTGAAGATTAGGAATGGCTGCCCCTGGGTCGGCAGCCGACACTTTACGAACGAGGCCGCGAATGGCGGCTATTGGGGTTCATTTCCCGAAACCCGCCGTTCAGCAAACGACCCCAATGCAGCCTCTCATCACAAGTTTGGCCACGCCGAACAGGCAGAGACCTGATTAGTCGCTGTCTCGCTTGAACACACACCAGATGAACTTCTGCGCAGCGACCCACGGGGTGAGGTGTTCCTCACGCCAGTCTTCGAGCAACGAGAACGCGCTTCCGAGTGCAGCGGCAAGGCTTGCCGCATCATGGCGCTGCACTGGCAGGCCGCTGCATTTTTCTGGCCCATCGGGCGCGAAGGTGGCAATGATGACGAGTGCATCGGGCGCGGTTCCAGCCAGCAGTGCGCGACGATAGGCGTCCCGTTGCTCAGGCTCGGTCAGGAAATGGAAGACGGCCCGGTCATGCCATACCCCGTAGCGATGCGGCGGATTCCAGCGGGTTATGTCGGCGATTTCCAACTTAACGCCCGCTGCCGCCTCGCCCAGTCGGGCTTGCGCCGCCTCCAGCGCAGGGGCGGCAATATCGACCACGGTCACATCGCTCCACCCGTTTGCCAGCAAGGCATCGACGAGATTGGAGGCGCCCCCTCCGATGTCGACGAAAGGGGCCGTGTGGGGCACATCAAAGCGTGCAAGCGCGGCGAGCGAAGGGCGTGGTTCGCTCTGGAACCAGCTGACCTCGCTGGGTGCCTTGTCGGAATAGACCCGATCCCAGTGCTGCTGGGGTTCTTCTGTCATCGTGCGCCCTCCTTCTTGAGCAATCGATTAGCTCCTTCGCTTGCAGCAGCGGCCGCCAGCAGGCCCAGCAGAACCGAGGCGAGCATATGGCTCGTCCAGTGTCCCCCGAGCTCCACCCGGGCCGCCACTCCGGCAAAGATCAGAGCGAGCGCAAGCGCGCGCAGCCCATTCGCCGACCTGCCCGTTGCTGCCGCAAAGACAACCACTCCGAAGATGCTTCCATAGACGAGCCCGAAAGTGGAAGGCAGCCCGCTCGAACTGCTGGCGCTGGCCACCGCGACCAGATCCGCTGATGGTCGCCGCGCAAAGATCACAGCGCGCAAGCCCTTGTCGATCAGCCAGGCGAGGCCGAAGGCAAGCGGCACAGAAAGCGCAGAGCGCCAGCCAGCTGCAAGCCATGCCAGCCCTGCCCCGAACCCCATAGTCGCAATCACCATTGGCGGCTTGGCTGTATCGGTGAGCCATTCAGCCCAACGCGGCGCATTACCAAACAGCGATTGCAATCTGCGTGTGGCCCCGACGTCGCCCGGCAATGGCCCCTGAACTGCGAGGCAGGCTCCGCCAACGGCAAGGGTCAGCAAAGCAAGGACCAAGAGCCGATTTGCAGAATGCCCAGTCACACAATCGCCGCCTGATACCGTGCCTCCACCACCTCCCAATCAAGGTTGGCCATGAAGGCATCGACATACTTCGCCGCTGCCGCCCCGTAGTCCATGTGAAAGCTGTGCTCATACATGTCGAGCGCGATCAGCGGCGCGCCGGTGGCTGCACCATGCATGTGATCGAAGGCCCAGTAATTGTGCAGCGACTTGGTGTGGCGGTTGTAGCTGAGGATGCACCAGCCCGATCCGCCCGCCAGTGACATTGCGGTGCGGCGGAATTCGGCTTCCCATGCGGCGAAGCTGCCGAACCAGCCATCGAGCGCCTCGTAGATCGAGCCGCCCGGATTGCCGTTACCGCCCAGCGCATCGAAGTAATATTCGTGCAGCACCACCGATCCGGTGCGGTGCAGTTCCTCGCGCTTCAGCCCGGCATAGGCAACCGGCGGAAAGTCGGGATCGGCCATGGCGGCAGCAAGGCGGGTCTCGATGGTGTTGAGCCCGCGCACTGAGCCCTGATAATTGTTCTCCCAGTGCGAGGTAATCAGCCGCTCGGACAGGCCGGTGAGCTTGGCCGGATTGAACCGCAGCGGCTTCGGCGTGTGCTTGCCGGCAAAGGCAGCGGCACGGGAAGCGGCTGCGGCAGGATCTTGCGCCGAAGCTGCGCTTGCCGTTCCTGCCAGCGCGATGCCCGTGGCCGAAAGGGCTGCTGTGCCGATGGCTTGCCTGCGTGTGATGATGCTCATGTCGTCCTCCTCAGATTGCCAAAACCAGAACCATGCCGCCCAGCGCGGCGGCCATCAGAACCCGCAGCACCGACCATTTCAGCCCGAACACCAGTGCGCAGGCGAGCGCTGCCAGCACGCCTGCGCGCCATTCGAAGCTCGCCGGGTCCGGCCAGTATAACCGCAGCGGACCGAATTGGCGCTGGCCCACCTCAGCAAACAGCACATGCAGCGCAAACCATGCGGTGAGGTTGGCGATGACGCCCACAACCGCCGCCGTCACTGCTGCGAGCCCGCCCTTCAACCGCACAGCGTTACCCAGTCGGTCGATCCACGGCGCGAAGGCAAAGATCCACATGAAGCACGGCGCGAACGTCACCCACGTGGTCAGCCCCGCCCCCAGCAATCCCGCGAGGAAAGGCGAGAACGGTTCCGGCGCACGGAAGGCCGCGAGGTAACCGACGAATTGCGTCACCAAGATCAGCGGCCCCGGCGTGGTTTCCGCAAGGCCAAGCCCATCGGCCATCTCACCGGGACGTAGCCACCCGAAGCCCTGCACCGCTTCCTGCGCCATGTAGGCGAGCACTGCATAAGCCCCGCCAAAGGTGACGATGGCGAGCTGCGAGAAGAATACGCCGATTTCCCACAGCACGTGATCCTGCCCCAGCGTCAGCGCAATCAGCACCATCGGCGCGGCCCAGACCGCTCCCCAAAGGGCAACCGAAATGATCGTGCTGCGCCATGGTCGTTCGGGCAAATCGCCAGCGGGTGCTGTGGGTTTCAGCGCCAACAGGGCAGGGCGCCACGCTGCGACCGCCATTCCAATCACCCCGGAACCCAGCACGATCAGCGGAAATGGCAGATCGAACAGGAAGAGTCCGACAAACGCGGCCACCGCCAGCGCACGCTTCAATCCCGTATCGAGCGCACGTCCGGCAATCCGCAACAAGGCCTGCACCACAATCGCAAGCACTGCTGCCTTTACGCCCAGAAACAGCGCCTCGACCCATGCGAGATTGGCGGCAATGGCATAGAGCACCGACAGCGCCAGAATGATGGCCGCGCCCGGAATGACAAACAGCAGCCCCGCGGCCAGCCCGCCGCGCCATCCATGCAGCCGCCACCCGATCCATGTGGCGAGCTGCTGCGCTTCGGGGCCGGGGAGCAGGTGGCAGAAATTGAGCGCGTGGAGGAAATCCTCCTCGGCCACCCATTTGCGCTCTTCCACCAATTCCCGGTGCATCAGCGCGATCTGCCCCGCAGGTCCGCCAAAGCTGAGCAGGCCGATGCGGGTGAACGCCCGCAGCAGATCGACAAAAGCGACGGAATGGGTGAGAGCCGATGACGCCAAGATGACCTCGCACAAAAGACCTTGCCAACAACGGCAAGGCTACGAGGCAACGCTTGGGCTTTTCTCGGCCTGAACGGGAGGTTGCTTCGCCCCGTCGCCGATGGTTTAGAATGCGGCGCAAGTCTCGGCAAGGTCGAAACGGAAATTCCGCTATCCACCCATGACCGGCCATAGGCGGGCGCGCTCCGAGATCCCGAAAGCTGCCCTTTTGCCTGTGCGTGCCTGAGGCGGCGGAGCCCGCTTTCACGCTGCCTAGGCACGGCAAGGGCGATGTGGCCGGGGCGACACCCGTTCTTTCTCCTTGGCCAATCAAGGCCATGGAGAATGATGATGACCTACTCTCACTTCGACCCGGCCATGCAGAACCGGGTCTCGTGGAATGCTGGCAGAACCGTCGGCACCAAGCGGCCGCTCACCCAAAAGCAGATTTGGGCGATCCGGTTCTTCCTTGATCGCGAGGAGCGGCTCCGCGACCGGGCTTTGTTCGACCTAGCGATCAACAGCAAGCTGCGAGGCTGCGATCTTGTGAAGCTCAAGATCGGCGACCTCGTGGCCGGATCGGAGGTCCGCGACCGCGCAATGATCATTCAGCGGAAAACCGGCCGACCCGTGCAATTCGAAATCACCGCAGACGCCCGCTCGAGCCTGGCGACATGGCTGCTGCGACGTGGCGGCACCATCGACGATTTCGTGTTCCCGAGCAGGATCCATTCTGGCCAACCGATGAGCACGCGGCAGTATGCCCGGCTCGTCGATGAATGGGTCACCGCAGTCGGGTTGCGGCGTGAAGACTACGGCACGCATTCCATGCGGCGCACCAAAGCGGCCATGATCTACCGGACAACGGGAAATCTGCGTTCGGTCCAGATTCTTCTGGGACATTCCAAGATCGAGAACACGGTCCGCTATCTCGGTGTCGACGTGGAGGATGCACTTGTCCTCGCTGAGCGTATCGAAATCTGACCAACATGGCGGCCGTCGGGCAAGCTCCGATGGCCGCTTTTGTCGATGTCCGACGCTCCTCAAACCGGCAACAAGTGGGTGGTTTTCTGACTCTTACCGGGTTACCGAATGAGTATGAGCGGCGACTTGATTACTTTATGGAGACCGGTTGGACCTGCCGAACTGCGGCTAGTCGAGGAGAGCGGGATGCAGGCTTTTCCGCCCCGCCTCCCTGAGCAGCCGATTTTCTATCCGGTCACCACAGAGGAATACGCGGTAAAGATCGCACGAGACTGGAACGTCCCGGCCAGCGGAGCGGGCTTTGTTACCCGTTTTCACGTTCGGAAGGACTATTTGGATCAGTTTGACGTTCAGGATGCAGGCGGAAAAGCACATAGAGAATACTGGATCCCTGCAGAGGACTTGGACGCCTTCAATGCCGCTATCGTCGGCAAAATCGAAGTTGTTCAAGAGTTTCGCTGACGGCGGCTTTGGGGTCGCTTTGCGAATTTCCGCTTTCGGCGGGATATGCGTCGAATCTGCCAGGCAGGTTTGTAGCGGCGCAAGTCCTGGGGGATCGTCTCAAAAACCGGATCGGCCGACGACCGCCCTACCCCGCCGGCTGAGCATCATCGAATAGCAACGACCTTGGTTTTGACGGCATCGGCAACCGCCTTCCAGCTATGATCACTGGTCCATGCCGGAAGACCGTCACGCTGCGCCAGCGCAAGACAGAAACGGTCGCCAAGCGATAGCCCGTGACCAGCTGTGACGGCGCGCAGCCGCCCGGCCATTTGCGCCAGCGCCTTGTCGGTCGGCACGATCGTCATCGGCAGCGGATCGAGCATCGTGTCGACCTCACGCTCAGGCATGCCAAGATGGATGAAGTGGGTGACCACCTCAGCGTAGTTGATCGTGCAGATCCGGGCGTCTGCTATCGCAGCGGCGACCTTATCGGCGCCCTTCTCTCCTTTCAGCATGGCAATGAGGGCCGAGGCGTCCAGCACGATCTCGCTCACTCTCCGCTATCCTCGCGGCGCTTGGCGAGAAACGCCTCGACCGAAGCGTCTGGGTTCCCTTCGGTGTACTGCTTCGCCAAAGCCTGAGCGCGGGCCACTGCCTGTGCCGCCGTTCGCAGCACGAGACCATCCGGCGTCTCATCCAGATAGACCGCGCCGCCGCCGACGAGCCCGAGCCGCTTTCGGATGTCAGCCGGAAGGCTCATCCGGCCGTTGGGCGTGATGTTGACTTGGACTGTCATGCGGGCTCCGACTGCTGCTTTGTTGGCCGAGTGGCATACTCTAGCCGGAATGCTCCTGAAATTCAACAAAATGCAAGCTGAGGCACAAATCATAATATGGGCCACATTGAGGCCTGCGTGTCGCTATCGTCGAAAAGCGTCTCAACGATACGTTGCTGCCACTACGCTCACCCCTCTGCAACAGCAATGTAGCCTTGCCGATGGTTGTCCGAAAAGGGGCTCTGTTGCAAACATGGGGCACGGCCGCGCGGCGTCACCCAGTTGGGGGAT
>LSKF01000027.1 GCA_001556995.1 Erythrobacteraceae bacterium CCH12-C2 | reverse complement strand
GCGCGTTGTCGGTCACCTTGGCCGCCGCGAGGTAGAGCAGCGCGCGCGCCGCTTCGAGATCGGTCGCCATGTCGGCGAGCATGAACTGGGTGTTCTGGAACTCGGCCACGGCCTGGCCGAACTGGGTGCGCTCCTTGGTGTATTGGATCGCTTCGTCGAGGCAGCGCTGCGCGCCCCCGAGCGAGCAGGCACCGATATTGAGCCGCCCTCCATCCAGCCCCATCATCGCAATGCGGAAGCCTTCGCCTTCGCCGCCGACGAGGTTCTCCACCGGCACGCGCACGTCTTCAAGGATGAGCTGCGCGGTCGGCTGCGAATGCCAACCGAGCTTGCGCTCATTCGCGCCGAAGCTGACGCCGGGCATGTCCTTCTCGATCACCAGACAGGAAATGCCCTTGGGCCCATCCTCCCCGGTTCGCACCATAGCGACGTAGATTTCGTTGGCGCCTGCACCCGAAATGAACTGCTTGGTGCCGTTGAGGACGAAATGATCGCCCTCCCGCCGCGCGGTGGTGCGCAGGGCAGAAGCGTCGGACCCGCTCGAGGGTTCGGTCAGGCAGTAGCTGGCGATCTTCTCCATCGTGACCAGATCGGGCAAGTACTTCGCCTTCACCGCCTCTCCGCCAAAGCGGTCGATCATCCACGCGGCCATGTTGTGGATCGAGATGAAGGCGCTGGTCGAAGGGCAGCCATAGGCCA
>LSKF01000026.1 GCA_001556995.1 Erythrobacteraceae bacterium CCH12-C2 | reverse complement strand
GAAAATGCCGCCCGCTGGCCACAACCGAATTTACACCACATTGACGGACACGACCATTGTCGATTTTTTCGGGGCGCAGATGTTATTGAACACAGGCAGCCTCAGCCGGTGTTGGCTCACCGATCTTCGACTTGGCCTCCGCTTCTTCGCGGCTCCGTTACTTGCGCAGAGGCGGTCGGGTGGTTGCATTGCGCCCGGGGGGCGAGGTGGATTGTCTGTTGCATCCTCACCCTACAATTGGGAGAAGCAGATGGGTCGATCGGACTTTGGACTCAGCCAGCAGAGCGTTTAACTCTGCGCAGGCTCAGAAGCACGGCGCGGGGGCGCGGTGCGAACGTGCCGGTGAGCCTGGGGCGTTTTGCTGGCGTACATCTCAGGGGGATGGGATGAGGCAGGTTTGGACGGATATGATCGATGGCGCCGCACGCAGGCGCGGCGTTGTTCGCGCTCTTGCCGTGCTTGGGATCGCAGCGATCTATCCGGCCTCAGTGGCAATCGGGAACCCTACCTTCGAAGGCGTGGCGAGCTGCGCCGGATCCACCTGCCACGGCCGCGCCGAAGGCAATGGCGCTGTCGTGCGGCAAGACGAAATCGCAACCTGGCAGGAGCCTTCATCATCCAGCGGCGCGCATAGCCGTGCCTATGCCGTGCTTGTGGGTCGGCGCGGGCAGCAGATCGCGGCGAGCCTCGGCTTGGGGAGCGCAACCTCGGCCTCTGCGTGTCTTGGTTGCCATTCCACCTATGCGCCAGTGGGTCAGCGCGGCGCCAAGTTCACGCTTTCCGATGGGGTCGGCTGCGAAAGCTGCCATGGGGCTTCCGGGGGCGCTTGGCTAGCCGAACACTATGCGCTGCCCGCCACCCATGCCTCGAACGTGGCGGCGGGCCTCACCCCGCTAGACAACCCCAAGGCGCGCGCCAATGTGTGCCTTGATTGCCATTATGGCTCGTCCAAGCCCGGCCAGTTCGTCACCCACGCGATGATGGCGGCGGGCCACCCGCGGATCTCTTTCGAGATCGACCTATTCAGCGCGCTCCAGCAGCACCACAATATCGACGGCGATTACACCGCGCGGAAGGGCGCGCCCAATGCGATCCGCTTCTGGGCCGTCGGTCAGGCCGAGGCGGTGCGACGTGCCACCAGCCTCTTCGCTCAGCCCAAATTCGCCTTCGAAGGGGCCTTCCCGCAGTTCTATTTCTACGACTGCCATTCGTGCCACCGCACCATCACCGATGGCCCGCAGCGCAAGCTGACCTTCGAAACCAACCCCGGCCGCCCGATCCCGTTCGGCAACCCGCCCTTCAATGATGAGAATATCATCATGCTGCAGGCGGTGGCGGGCGCGCTGGTGCCGGGCGAGGCGAGCGCGTTCCAAACCGCTGCGCGCGACTTCCACTGGGCGATGGGGCAAGGCCCTGCCGAGGCGCGCGCTGCTGCGCAAGCATTGTCGGTTCGTGCGGGGGTCTTGTCGGACGCATTGTCGGGTCGTGGCTATGCCGATGCCGATGCGTTCAAGGTGATCGCGATCATCGCAGGCGAGGCCACCGCGCCGCGCTTCACCGACTATGCCGGATCGGTGCAGGCAGTGATGGCAGTCGACACGCTGCTCAACGCGCTGGTGCGTGAGGGGTGGGTGACGCAGGGCGCAGCGGCAGGCATCCGCGGCGATATCGCACGAGCCTACAAGGCAGTGGACGAACCGAATGCCTACCGCCCCGCTGATTTCCGCACGGCGCTGAAATCAGCCGCCGGTGCGATTGGCAGGTTGCAGTAGCGATGAAGCGCTGGGGGGCGACATTCGGATTGCTGGCAGGGACGCTCCTCCTTGCTGCCTGCGGAGGCGGTGACAGTCCGCCCAGCAATGGCGGTGCGACCGGGGCGAACCCGCCGCCGCCTCCTGCACCGCCGCCCGCCGGGCAATTGTTCACTGTCCCCGCCGCGGAAAGCCTCAGCACGGCGGAAGTCGGCACCATCATCGCGCAGGCCGCTGCTGAAGCGCGCGCGCGCAATGTCGCGGCGACCATTGCGGTGACCGATCGGGTCGGCAATGTTCTTGCCGTCTTCGCCATGCCGGGTGCGGCGGCGACGGCGCGCATACCTTCGGCGCGGGACAACACCAATAACGATGCGCAGGGCCTCACCATCCCCAGCGCCGGGGCCGCGATCGCCAAGGCGATCACCGGGGCTTACCTGTCGAGCGGCGGCAATGCTTTCTCGTCGCGCACGGCAAGCTTCATCGTGCAGGAGCATTTCCCCCCGGCACCGACCACCGTAGGCCTTGAAAGCGGTCCGCTGTTCGGGGTGCAGTTCAGCCAGCTTCCTTGCAGCGATCTGGCTGCCCGCGCCAGCGACGGGCTGATCGGCCCCAAGCGCTCGCCGCTGGGCCTCGCCGCTGACCCCGGTGGCTTTCCGCTCTATCAGAACGGCGTGGTGGTCGGCGGAATCGGGGTGATGGTAGACGGGGTCTATGGCTTCGACCCCAACGTGCTCGACCGCGACACTGATGTGGACGAGGCCGTGGCGCTGGCCGGCACCGTCGGTTTCGAAGCTCCCGTCACCATCCGTGCGGATCGGATCACGGCGGATGGCACCTCGCTGCGCTACACCGACATCGAGTATCCGCAGATCGGCAATGTCGCAGGCGCGAGCTTTGCCAGCACCGCTGGGGCGCTGGTGCCGGTGGCGGGCTATTACAGCGGCGCAGGGCTGCTGGCGGGGGCGACCTATGGCACCGAAGCCTCGGGCGTGCGCGCATCGACCTCCGCCGAGTTCGCCAACCGCGACGCCTTCGTCCTTTCCAACGGTGCAGGGCTTAATCGCTTCCCCGTGCGCGGAGGCACCGATGCTGGTGATGTGGCAACGCCGCTCAGCGCCGCCGAGGCGCGGGCGATCCTTGAGGAAGCCTTCACCATCATGAGACGCGCGCGCGCGCAGATCCGCCAGCCCCTCGACAGCCGCGCGCAGGTGACGATCAGCCTCGTCGATACGCGCGGGCGGGTGCTGGGCATCGTGCGCTCGCCCGATGCACCGATCTTCGGGATCGATGTGTCCTTGCAAAAGGCGCGCACGGCCAATTTCTTCTCCGGGCGGTTTGCTGCGACAGAATTGCTGGGAGCGAGCGGCGAAGTGCCGCAATTCGTGGTCCGCACCCGCACCTTCCTTGGCGATCCGCTGGCACTGACGGGCGGCTTCGCATTCTCTGACCGCGCGGGCGGCAACCTTTCACGCCCCTATTTCCCCGATGGTGAGGTGGGCCAGCCCAATGGCCCGCTCTCGCGCCCGATCGGGCAATTCAGCCCCTTCTCCACCGGCCTGCAATCTGCGCTGGTGGTGGGCAATCTGGCTCAGCATCTCGCCTTTGTGACAGGTGCAAGTGCGCAGGACACGCCGCGCAATTGCACCAGCCTGCCGCAGGTGATGCCGGGGGCGACGCGGCTCGATAATGGCATCCAGATCTTCCCGGGATCGGTGCCGGTCTATCGTGGCGGCACGCTGGTCGGCGGGATCGGGGTGTCAGGCGACGGGATCGATCAGGACGACATGATCAGCTTCCTCGGCCTCAATAACGGCGCGCAGCGCGCGGGCGGCGGCCTCGGCAATGCGCCGCGCGACATTCGTGCTGATCGTATTCTGGTGCAGGTCGGCAGCCGCCAAGTGCGCCTGCGCTACGTCAATTGCCCCTTCGCGCCGTTCCTCGATACGGCGGCGCAGAACGTGTGTGAGGGGCTGTAGATGAGCTGGATGCTCCCCGCGCTGCTGCTGCTTCAGGCCGCCCCGTCGCCTGATGAGGTGAAACCGCCGCCAGCGCCGCCGGGAGAAGAGCCGGCCCGCGATTGGGAGGAGGACATCCCCCCGGTCGATCCCGACATTATCGAAGGCCGCGAGCGTCCCGGCTACACCGCACCGCTGCCCGAACGGATCGAGCAGCGCAATGATGGCGCGATCCGCTCCCCGTCGCCCGAGGCCTTTCCGACCGATCAGGTGCCGATCCCCGATCGCTGGCGGCTGATCCAGAGCTTGGGGCTGGTCAAGGAGAACCTCCTCGATCCCTATAACCAGAACACCTACAAGGGCGACCGCCCGATCAACCGCGCCAAGGTGCCGTGGCTGCCGATCACGGGCGACGACTGGTTCTTCGTCGCCAACTTGATCTCGGACAGCGTGTACGAGCCGCGCACTTTCCCCATCCCGGTGGGTGTGCAGACCACCGAGGACCCCGACCGCAATGACGTGTTCGGGAATGATTTCAGCCAGGTCTTCAGCCAGACTTTCATCGCCGGTTTCGCGCTGCTGAAAGGCTCAACCACCTTCAAGCCGCCGACGATCGAGTACCGCCTCACGCTGGCCTACAATGTCAACTACGTCACCGTTCCCGAGCGCCGCGTGCTGTTTGTCGAGCCTTCGCGGGGTAATGAACGTCTCGATCACTTCCTCGGCGTGCAGGAAGCTTTCGTCGATTACCACTTCAGCCAGTTCGATAATGACCGGTTCGACTTCATCTCGATCCGCGCGGGGATCCAGCCGTTCCAGTCTGACTTCCGCGGCTTCCTGTTCAACGATCAACAATTGGGCGTGCGGCTGTTCGGATCGCGCGACAACAACCGTTTCCAGTTCAACCTCGGCGCCTTCTGGCGGCTGGAGAAGGACACCAACAGCGGTCTGAACGCCATCAACCAGAGCCCGCGCGATGATGTCGTGTTCGTCGCCAATGCCTATCGGCAGGACTTCCTGGTCCCGGGGCTGACCAGCCAGATCACCGCAGTCTACAACATGAACCGCGAAGCCGACGATATCGAGATCGACGACAACGGCTTCCCGGTTCGCCCGGCGCTGCTCGGTACGCTGAGGGGCCGCGAGTATGACGTGGTCTATCTCGGCTACAACATAGATGGCCGTCTGGGCCGCGTGAACCTGTCAGGTAGTTTCTACTGGGCGCTGGGGGAGGACAGGAACAGCTTCTTCACCGACCGCCCGGCGGATATCAACGCGCAGTTCGCCGCGCTCGAAGCAAGCTACGACCGCGATTGGATGCGCTTCCGCCTGTCGGCTGCCTATGCCAGCGGGGATAGTGATCCCTATGACGACACTGAAGGCGGGTATGACGCGATATTTGAAAACCCGATCTTTGCGGGGGCCGATACCTCGTATTGGATCCGTCAGACGATCCCCTTTGCGGGCGGTGGCCGGGCGATCAGCGTCAATGGCCGCAACGGCATCCTCAATTCGCTGCGCTCGTCCAAGGAGCAGGGGCAGTCGAATTTCAACAATCCTGGCCTGATCCTGGCTGGGGTGGGTGCGGATTTCGATCTGACCCCGCAATTCCGCCTTTCGGCCAATGCCAATCACCTTTGGTTCGAAAACACCTCGACGCTCGAAGTGCTGCGCAATGAAGGCACGATCCCCAAGGAGATCGGGTTTGATCTGTCAGCCGCGGCGATCTGGCGGCCCAAGGCCAATCAGAACCTCGTTTTCCGTCTCTCGGCCGCGACCCTCGTGGCGGGGAATGGCTTCAAGGACCTGTTCACCGCGCGCGGCGGCGGGCGGGAATTCGTTTCGGTGCTTGCCAATGTGGTGCTGACCTACTGATGTTGACGCTTGCCCAACCCCTTCGCCGTCACCTCGCGCTGCTGGCCGCGGCGTTGGTGCTTGCCATCGGCCTCTTCGCAGGCGCGCCGCAGGCGGCGGACAAGGAGAAACCGGTCAAGCGCGATTACAGCGCCGTCTTCGCCTCGCCCGCGCCGCAGCGGCAGTCCGTGGCCGAGATGGAAGCCAAGTCCGAAGGCTGCCTGACCTGCCACACCAAATCCGACGCGCCGACCATGCATCTCTCGCCCGCGGTGCGGCTGGGCTGCACCGATTGCCACGGCGGCAACCCCAAGGTGCGCGGCAATTCTGAGCTAGCCCACGATCACCCCGATTACATCGCTGCGCGCGATACCGCGCATGTGCTGCCCAAGTACCCTGACAGCTGGCACTTCCCCTCATCTGCGAACCCCAAGCGCTCCTACGCGCTGCTCAACAAGGAATCGCCGGAGTTCATCAAATTCATGAACCCCTCCGATTACCGCGTCGCGCGCGATGCCTGCGGGGCGTGCCACACTGGCGCGATCGAGGCGGCGGAACGCTCGATCATGGCGACAGGCGCGATGCTGTGGGGCGGGGCGAGCTACAATAACGGCATCCTGCCGTTCAAGAACTACCTCTTGGGCGAGGCCTACACCCGCGATGGCCATGCCGCGAAGATCACCTCGCCGGGGGCAGGGCCGGGGGGCAAGCTGTCCGAAGATCAGGCCGCACGCGGCGTGCTCGCCGAGATGTATCCGCTCCCGACATGGCACGTGATCCCGCCGGGCGATGTGTTCCGCGTGTTCGAGCGCGGTGGGCGCACCATCAACTCGCAGTTCCCGGAAATCGGCCTGCCCAACCCGACCGGCTCGATCCAGCGTCTCGAAGAACCGGGGCGGCCTGACCTCAAGCAATCGAACCGCGGCCCCGGCACGGGCCTGCGCGTGGCGATCCCGGCGCTCAACATCCACAAGACCCGCCTCAACGATCCCTTCACCTGGTTCATGGGCACCAACGACCAGCCGGGCGATTACCGCCACTCGGGCTGCGCGAGTTGCCACGTGGTCTACGCCAATGACCGCGAACCGCGCCATTCGCTCACCTATGCCCAATATGGCCGCGATGGGCAGACGATCACGGTCGATCCGACCATCGCGAACAAGATCGAACAGGCGGCGGGTTATGGCGATAAGAAGGCCAAGGGCCATGGCTCGGTGAAGGAGCCGGGGCATGAAGATCATGGTGACGGCACCGGGCAGGGCAAGCGCGCCGATGATGGGCTGACGGTGAATGGCCAGCTCAAGGAGAGCGGCCACCCGCTCCAGCACGTCTTCACCCGCGCGATCCCTACAGCTCAGTGCATGAACTGCCACATGCACCAGCCCAATATCTTCCTGAATTCCTTCCTCGGCTACACCATGTGGGATTACGAATCCGACGCGCCCGCGATGTGGCCGAAGGAGCAGAAATACCCCACCGCCGAGGAAGTCCGCGCGATCAATGATCGTAACCCTGAAGCCGCCGCCGCGCGCGGAAAGTGGGGCGACGTTGAATTCGTGCGCGATGTCTATGACTTGAACCCGACGTTGAAAGACACCCAGTTCGCCGATTACCACGGCCACGGCTGGAATTTCCGCGCGATCTTCAAGCGTGACCGCGAGGGCAACCTGCTCGATGCCGAAGGCAGGATCGTCAACAACGACGATCCCGAAAAGTGGCGCAAGGAAGGCGAAGGCAAGTTCGTCCCCGCTGGCGTCAACCCCGGCAAGGCGGTCCACATGATGGACATCCACGCCGAGATCGGGATGCAATGCGCTGATTGCCACTTCGAGCAGGACAGCCACGGCAATGGCCTGATCTATGGCGAGGTCGCCAACGCCATTGAGATCACCTGCAAGGATTGCCACGGCACGCCCGATGCCTATCCCACGCTGCGCACCAGCGGGCCGGCGGCTCCGCCTGAAGGCCACAACCTTGCCCTGCTGCGCAATCCCGACGGCCAGCGGCGGTTCGAGTGGATGGAGGGCGCAAATGGGCGGCGCAAGCTGATCCAGCGCTCGATCATCGATCCCAAGCTTGAGTGGGAGATGAGCTTGGTCAAGGACACGGTCGATCCCGCCACCCCCGCCTTCAACGCCAAGGCCGCGCGCGCCAAGCTGATGAGCCGCTTTGGCGCGGAAACCGGCAATTTCGAATTCGGCATCGGCATCGGCGAAGATGACCGTGCGCACCGCGATCCGGAGATGGCGTGCTTTACCTGCCACCTGTCATGGACCACCAGCTGCGGCGGGTGTCACCTCCCGATCGAGGCGAACTGGAAGACCAAGAGCCACCGCTACGAAGGCGAGGAGACCCGCAACTTCGCGACCTACAACCCGCAGGTCGCGCGTGACGAAATGTTCCAGCTGGGCAAGCACCAGACCACCAAGGGCAATCAGGTTGCCCCGGTGCGTTCGTCTTCGGCGCTGATCCTGTCCTCGACCAATATCAACCGCGAACGCATCTATGTGCAGCAGCCGCCGATTTCGGCGATCGGCTTCTCCAGCCAGGCCTTCGCGCCGCACTTCCCGCATACCGTGCGCAAGACCGAGACCAAGACCTGCACCGATTGCCACCTCTCGGCGGCTGACGACAACAACGCGATCATGGCGCAGTTGCTGCTGCTTGGCACCAATTACGTTAACTTCGTCGGGCTCAATGCGTGGACCGGCCTGGAGGGCGGCTTCCAGGCGACCCGCGTGACCGAATATGACGAGCCGCAGGCGGTGATCGGGTCCTATCTCCAGCGCTATGCCTATCCCGATTACTGGAAACTCCACGTCGAGCAGAATGGGCGCGAGTTAAAGAACTGGGTGCGCGGCAAGACCTTCGACAAGAAGCTCTCCGGCGAAACCCACCCCTTCGAGGAATTCGTCAACGTGCATGAAGGCACCAGCGACCGCGTGGGCTGTCTGCAACTGCGCGGCGAATACATGTTCGTCGCCAGCGGCAAGGGCGGGTTCACCGCCTATGACGTCGCCAGCATCGCCAACAAGGGCACGTCTGAACGCATCCTCAAGGGTCCGTTCTCGGCGCTGGGGCATGACACCAACGTCAAGACCACCAACGCCACCTGCATGGCGCTCACCACCAACCAGCCGATTGCACCGACCCGCAACACCGAGGCGATGCGCGAGATGAATCAGGAGCAGGCCTTCCTCCCGATCTACAATTATGCGGTGGTGACCGATGCGGTCGAGGGTCTGATCCTCGTCAACGTCAACACGCTGGCGGACGGCGAATTCCGCAACAACAAGCTGACCCGCAAGGTCTACGCTGACGGCTCCACCGCGTGGAACCCGCAAGGCGTGCTCACCGGCGCGCGGCATGTGACGCTGGCGGGCGAAGTCGCCTATGTCACCGCCGACAAGGGTCTGGTGGTGATCGATCTCGCCGACCCGGCCACGCCGAAGCTCGCGGCTGTGCAGCCCTTGCGCGATGCGCGGGCATCGGCGGTGCAATTCCGTTATCTCTGGGTCACGGATGCCGACGGGGTGAAGCTGTTCGATGTCACCAATCTGCGCAGTCCCCTCGCCGTGCCGGAAGCGACGGTTCGTCTGGCAGACGCGCGGCGGATGTATATCGCGCGCACCTATGCCTATGTCGCTGCAAAGCAAGATGGGCTGGTGATCCTCAATGTCACCAACCCGCGCAGCCCCAAGGTCTTCCAGAAGGTGACACTCGGCGGCGCGCTCAACGATGCCGAGGATGTGATCGTGGGCACCACCAATGCCTCGCTGTTCGCCTATGTGGCCGACGGGAAGAACGGGATGAAGGTGCTGCAACTGACCAGCCCGGAAAGCCAGCGCAATTTCTACGGCTTCAGCCCCGCGCCGGTGCCCGAGTTGATCGCCTGGGCGAAGACGCCTTCGCCGGCGATTGCGCTTTCCAAGGGCCTCGACCGCGACCGTGCGGTGGATGAGACCGGCGGGCAGATGGCGGTGTTCGGACGGCTCGGCTCGCGGCCCTTTACCCGGCCCGAGATGGAGCGCCTGTTCATGACCCGCAGCGGCGTGCCGTGGAAGGTGAGCGACCAGGTCGACATGAACCGCTGGGTGGGATTGCAGCCTGCCGGTGGACAACGAGCCTCGGCGCGCAAGTAACCGTCACCCCGGACTTGATCCGGGGCGGTGCTAGCTTCGGCTGGTTGCCTGACAGGACCAAGCACGGCCTCGGGTCAAGCCCGGGGTGACGAAGTGGGCTGTTAACCGCGCTCGGCGAACATGCCTTCGATCATGGGTTGCAGCCCGGCATCGAACCGCGCCAGAATCTGCCAGTCGCCTACGCGTTCGTAATGCGACACGAGGCTCTGCCCGTCCCAGCGGTGGAGCGCATAGGTCGGCGGCTCGGTGGTGATGAGCTCGCGATTGTCGGGCACAGCCGCGTCGATGGGCGAGAGGTCCATCGCCACCAGCGGCGCGACCGAAGGCGTTACCCCCAGCGGGATACCGGCAAAGCGCGTGGTGATCTGCCGGTGCAGGTGCCCGCAATGGATCGCCAGCACTTGGTTCTGCCCGGTCAGCACCTCGCGCAGGCGCACGATCCAAGGTTCGTCGGGTGCGGGGTCCATCCAGTCGATCCCGGCGACCACCGGCGGGTGATGTATGAAGATCAGCGTCGGCTGATCGGGCGCTTCGGCCAGCCGGGCCGTCAGCCAGCGGGCGCGCGCCTCGCAGAAGGCTCCGCCGTGGCGGCCGTCCTCCAGCGTGTCGAGGCAGATGATCCGCAGCCCCAGCGGGGCCTCAACCACGTAGTGCAGAAAACCGCCCTCAGCCGGGGTCACCTGCGGGAAGGCCCCGAGCAATCCGGGGCGGCTATCATGATTGCCAACCAGCGGCACCACTGGGAAGGGGCAGTCCTTCAGCAGCTCGGCGGTCTTGGCGAAGCTTGTCGCATCGCCGTGCTCGGTGATGTCGCCCGACAGCACCAGCATGTCAGGGACATTCGGCCCTTCCAGCAGCCGCCGATAGGTCGCGCGGAAACGGGTGAGGTTGAGCTCTTCGGGCTTTTCGTCAGCGGCGAAGCCGACGTGGATGTCGGTCATTTGTGCGATCAGCACCGCGCGTGAAGATGCGGCTTGGGCCCCCATCCCTATTTCCTAGCGGCCCTTGCAATTGTCGCAACTGTTGCTTTGGCAGGGCCGGGGGGCGGGATGGGCTTGTAGTGTGGCGCCTCGCCCTTGGGCGACCATTGGCCAGCGGGCAGGTGATAGGCGTGACACATCGCGCATTCGGATGGCACGATCTTTTTAGTCTTCACCGCCGTCGCGCCAAGGTGGCAATCGCGGCAGCTCTTGAGGTCGGGGATCAAGAGGTCGGTCGCCACCTTCGAGGTGTCCGCCGCGTGGCAATCGGTGCACTCTTCCTTCTTGTGCGCCTCGTGATTGAAATAGCCGCTGGTGAGGAAGCGGTCGGGCAGGTTGACCGGCATCAGATCGGCTTGCCCGGTCGACCCGCGCGTCGGCAAGTGGCATTCGGTGCAGATGCCTCCGGTCGACAACGCGTTCGACAGCCCGATATAGGCGCGCACCGGCCGCCCGAAATTCGCGGTGTAGCCACCACCGCTACCGATCTGGCCCGGACGATTGCGGCGCACCGTGATCGCCGGGCGCGCTCCGGTGCTGATGCGGGCGAGGTCTTCGGCGAGGTCCTTCACATCGCCGTGGCGCAGCTTGGTGAAGCCGCCAATGGCGCTGCGGCCTGAGACGAGGCTGTGGCAGCCTTCGCAGGAATCCTCCATCGTGACCTCTTTGAACCCGATCTTGTCGGCGTTGAGGCTGTGGCAGTCTTTGCATTCGAGCGGCTTGCCATATTGCGACAGGCTCACCGCCATTCGCGCTGCGCCGCCGCGTGCGTCCATGTGGACATCATGCGGGAACACGAGACCGCTGCGTTCGACCGGCTTGGTATTGAGCGATGCTCGAACGGGTTTGGCGGCGCCAAAGCTGGCAAAGTAGACCGGGCGAAACTGCGGGTGCTCTTTGCCGAAATCATGCGCATTCTTAAGCGCGGTGTCGGTCAGGCGGGTGTCGAGTGCATCGTGGCAATCAGCGCAGAAGGCCTCGCTCGCGGGCTTCTGGCGGACCGGGCCTTCGTGCTCGGAGTGGCACGATACGCAGCCCAGCGGGCCTTCCTTGCCGAAGCCTTCCGCAATCCGCCATTGCAGCGCATCGCCGGGCGAGAGCGCGGGCATCCCCTTGGCGAGGCGCGGCATCGTGGCGTGGTCGCCGGTTTCCTCGTGGCAAGAGACGCAGGTTTCATCCTGCACGCTTTCAAAGGCGTTGACGTGGCAGCTTTCGCAATTGTTTTCGAGCGTGTGGTGCTTCAGCGACATTTCGCCGCTGGTCCAGGCCCGGTCAAACAGCACTTGCCCCGAAGTCTCGCCCTTGGGATCGTTCTTGACCGGGGTGCGCAGCAAATGGCTTGTCACCGGCACCGCCAGCAACAGCAGCAGGATCGCGGCGGCAAAGACCCAACTCATCGCCCGCTTCGAAGGGAGCACGCTGGCGAGCGCAAAGCCGCGCAGCGCGTCACCCCTAAACCCTTCGGTGCCTTCGTCAGCCACCACCTGGCGGATCGTGATGGCGATATTCCCGTCACCTTCGCGCGCCACGACCAACCGAGCGGCGCCCAGCGCAATCTCGGCCCCGGTGCGCGGGTCGATGCTGGCTTCGGTGACCATGCGGCCATCCAGCCCGAACTCGAGCGTGCCCAGCGCCGCGACAGCCAGTGTCCCGTCGCTCTGGCGGGTAATGCTGACGTGGCGCTGTTCGACCGCAAGGTCGGGCAAGTGGATGTCGTTTTCCGCCGCGCGGCCAATGGTGAGTGCGTCTTTCTCAACCACCCGGTCGCGGATCAGCTCGCGTCCGGCGGCGGTGAAATCGATGGTGCGGATCAGGAAAGCCACGGCGCGCCCCTCACCAGTAGTAGAACACGCTGACGACATGCGCGGTCAGCGCAGCGATCAGGGCGATGGTGAGCGGAATGTGGACGAACAGCCAGATCTCCAGCAGCGCCCGGATGCGCAGTGCACCGCGGATCTGTGCCAGCTGTTCGCGGCGGCGTTCGAGCAACCCGCGCACGCGCTCGGCGGCGGCGGGGTCGGCAGTGCCCACCCGGTCGAGGCCCTTGAGCGCGCCGTCCGTGGCGCAGAACGGGTAGCTCCCTGTCAGCCGCGACAGCGGGCCGCCCACGAAGGGATCCTGCTCCAGCGCGGCGATCACCAGATCGGCCTCAGCCCGGCCGAGCGGCTGGGCGGCGCTATCCAGCTGGCGGTCGATGGCGGTGAGCGCGTCGAGCATCTGCCCGCGCGTCATCTCGCGGCGATTGGCCGAGAGGCTCGCGGGCAAGGTCGCATAGACCACAACGCCGTAAATCCCAGTGATGATGACCAGCAGCATCAGCACATAGGCGAGCGTGTGGACGTTCCAGCCGATCTGAAACCCGGTGTGGAGCGTGCCCACCACAATCAGCGACAGGCCAAGATAGACATGCGCGCTGGTCCAGGCCTTGAGACTCCACGCCCCCGGATTGATCCGGCGTTTCCTCACCCCCAGCAGCGACAGCCACAGGATCAGCAAAAGCCCGATGGTGCCGAGCGTGTAACCATACCACGATCCGCCATTGGGCCGCGGCTCCTGATCGATCAGCAAATAACCCGCAATGGTCGCAGCGCACAGCGCCAGCGCGATCCAGAGCCAGCGAAAGCCGCGGTGCTTGAGGAAGCTGACGTGATCGGAATCGCGCCGCATTTCGTCCTGCGTGAAGCGTCCGGTGCCGCCTTTGCCCTTCCCCGCTTTGGTCGCCATTAATTGGCGTCCTCGGACAGCTTGGTGAAGGTTAGGAACTTGTCTGGGCTGACGCGGATCGCCGCCCCCGTCGGGCAGGCGCGCACGCAGGCCGGACCGCCGTCGATCCCTGCGCACATATCGCACTTGACCGCGAGCTTGGGCTTTTGCACGCCCTCTTTCTCGGCGGCCTGTTTGCGCCAACTATAGGGTGCCTCCCCCGGGCCGGGGCCGGAGCCGAACAGCATCCATTGCAGCAGGCTCGGCTTCTTGGGCGGCTTCGCGTCCATGCGGATCACGCCGTAGGGGCAGTTGCGCTGGCAATTGCCACAGCCGATGCAGGTTTCGTCGATGAACACTTCGCCATCCGGCCCGCGCAGAATCGCGTTGGGCGGGCAATCGGCCATGCAATGCGGGTGTTCGCAGTGGCGGCATGACGTCGGGACGTGGAGGTGGGCATAGGTGCGCCCCGCTTCGCGGTCGAGCCGGGACAGCCCGTCGTGGCTGTCGGCGCAGGCCTTTTCGCAATTGTCGCAGCCGATGCACAGCTTCTCGTCGATCAGCAGCACATCGGTCGCTTCGCCGATGCCGTTGTCGACCAGGAACTGCGCGGTTTCGGAATAGAGATCGACCGCGCTGCCGAAACTGTCCTTGCGGCTTTCGATGAAGGCATTGGTGGCGCGGCGACCGGCCATGTCCTTCATCGCCCGTTCGCGCAGGGCGGGGCGCTTGTCGAGCAATTCAAGGAAGCCTTTGCCCGGCAGGCGGATGACTTCGGACTTGATTGCGGCCTTGACTGTGGCGGTGCGTAAGGAGCCGTCGATCACCGCCATTTCGCCGAAATAGCTGCCCGCGGGGAGGTAGGAGAGGAACACAGGCCGGTCGCCGATCTGCTTTTCCACGATCATCGAGCCGCGGCGGATGATGAAGACGTCCTTGTCGTCCGCGCCCTCGGTGACCACGATCTCGCCCGCGCGCTTCTCTTCGACCCGGGCCGAGGCGACCAGCGGCGCGACATCTTCGCGGGTCAGGCCCGAGCCGAACATCTGGAGCAATTGCCGCTCGATCGAGATCTGTTCGATCGCCTTCTTGGCCGCGGGCACCTGCGATTGCAGTTTCAGCGCGGCGAGGCGCGAAATCTCCACCACGATCGTATCCTCCGCCGCACGGATCGTCGCGCCGCGGCGGCGGCCCGAGATGAGGCCGACTTCGCCAAAGATCGAACCCTGCTCAATGGGAATGGTGATCGAAGGATCCGCCGGATTGACCTCGACCGCGACCGAACCGCTGGCGATCCCGAACAGCGAGGAGCCCGGCGCATTACGCTCGAAGATCACTTCGCCCGCGCTGAAGAACTTCGCCTCGGAATCGAGCATGAATTCGCGCATCTGCAGCGGGTTCATCCCGTTCAGGATCGACACGTTGGTGCGCAGGAATTCGAGCCATTCATCGGTGCTGCGCCCACCGGGGAGGCCTGCAAACTTGGCCGCAATGATCGGCTCGTCCGCCGGTTTCAGATCGGTGTTGCCGTTGATGAACTCGATGACGTCGTGGCCCTGGTTCATGCAGTGCTTGATCAGCGGATAGCCCGCCAGCGCGCCGATCACGAAGATGCCGGGCGCGGTCGTTTCGAACACCGGGGACAGTTTCGGGAAGGCGGAGCGATCCTCGCTCGAAAATTCGATCCCGCATTCCTCCACAAAGGCGCGCGGCGGGGCCGAGCCGATGCGGGCGATGACGCGGTCGCAGGCGATACGAATCTCACCGTCGCGGGTGGTGAGCGTGATCCAGCCCGGCTCGATCGACTTGACCTCGCTCTCGGTCCGCACCGTGAGCTTGCCGGCTTCGTGATCGGCCATCAGCGCACTGACATTGGCGGGTTTGGCGGTCGGAAATTCGATCCCGCGGTTGAGGATCGAGACGGTGTTGCGCTGCGCTGGGTCTTCGGCCAGCCCGCGCGCGTTCTCGATCCCGGCATCGCCGGTGCCGACGATGACGATATGCTCGTCGACATACTCCGCCGGATCGTCGAGCTGATACTGCACATGCGGCAGGTCCGCGCCGGGGCAGCGCATCAGGTTGGGGTTGCCCTGCGTGCCGATGGCGAGGATGACGTTCTCCGCCATCACCGTCTCGCCATTCGTCAATGCAATGGCATAGGGCGGGGCGTGGCGCTGGAGCTCCTTCACCGATTTGGTGCCATCGCGCGCGCGGGTGACGATCTGCTGCACGCTGCCGGGGATCGGATCACCGGTGCCGCGGATCGCCTTGGCCTCGGCGTGATACTTCACATTGACCTTGTGGCCTGCGATCTGCTCGTCCCAGATGCCGAGGATCGTCTCACGCTTGCCCGCGTCGAAATCAATGTCCGAGCGCAGCACCAGATTGGAGGGCGTCGCCATGACGTGCTTGCCCTTCTGGTATTTGTGGATCGTGTCCGAGAGGTGATCGGTCTTTTCGAGCAGCACATGGCTCATCCCCAGCGCTGCCGCTCGCGCAGCCGCGCTGAGGCCCGCTGGTCCCGAACCGATGATGGCGACTTTGAATATCCCGCTCACCTATCCTTCCCCCTTCGGATAGATCGCATCCCGCAACCACAATAATGAAAACCGCTAACGTTGCCAGCGCGAATTGCCCGTGTTCAAACGCGGTGCTAGCCAGAATTGCATGGCATTGGATAATCCACCGGCGGGGGCCGGAACATCGCGGGCGGGCTGGTTCTTGCTGGGCGGGGCGTTGCTGCTGGCGGCAGGTTCCATTGGGTATAACATCTATAATGCATCGAGCGGCGAGGCACCCACTGCGACATCGGCCGATGGCCCGCAGACCATCGAGCAACTGCGCGCCGCAGCAGAAGCCTCGAAGGATGATGCGCGGCCGTGGAGTGATCTTGCCTTCGCCTATTTCCAGCAGGGCGAATTCGATGAGGCGGCGGCCGCTTATCGCCGCGCCGTGACCATCGATCCGCAGGCCGCCGTGCTGTGGTCAGCGTTGGGCGAGACGCTGGTCATGGGCTCGGCCCGCGACCCGCTCCCGGCCGAGGCGCTACAGGCCTTTGACAAAGCGCTGGCGCTCGACCCTGATGACCCGCGCGCGCGCTATTTCCTGGCCGCCAAGAAGGATCTCGACAAGGATCACGAAGGTGCAATTGCCGCCTGGCTCGATCTACTGGCGGATTCGCCCCCCGGCGCGCCGTGGGAGAATGACCTGGTGCGTACTATCGAACAGGTAGGGCAAATCAACAAGATCGATGTCGCGGCGCGGATCGCCGAGGCGCAGGGCGCGCGCAAGCCCGCGCTGCTCGCCCCCGGATCAGGCGGCGTGGCGGGCGCGGCGGCTTCGCCCAACCTGCGCGGGCCGAGCGCAGCGGATGTTGCAGCGGCGCGGCAGATGAAGCCTTCCGAGCAGCGCGAGATGGCGGAAGGCATGGTCGCGCAGCTTGAAGCGCGGCTTCAGCAGCAACCCAAAAACATCGACGGCTGGCTGATGCTGATCCGCAGCCGCATGACCTTGGGTGAGCCCGACAAGGCCAAGGCCGCGCTGGAGGCGGCGGTCACGGCCAACCCCGGCGCAACAGCGCAACTGCGTGCGCAGGCGGCGGGGTTGGGGGTCGAGTAGGACGAAGCGTCCTGCTTGAAGCACTGCGCTGCGATGCAAAATGGGTCGGCGCTGGATACTGCCTCACTCAAGCCCTGAATAGCTGCTTTTCGGAGTCAGTCTCTCAAAAACCTAGAATTAAGAAGGAATTCGTTGGGATCTGTCACCGTAATCATCTGGACCCCTGCAGCATCGGCCCCGTCGCCAGTCGGTGTTTGCTTGCAATCGAAGGGCCAAATGTGGCATGGTTTGTTACAAGGCGGTGATCCATATGATTATCTCGTCATTCCGAGCCATAGCTTTTGCCTTTCTGGTTTTGGTGAGCATCCCCGCGTCTTCCCAGACGTTGCAGCAGCTTGATGCGCTCTCGGACCAGACCGCCGACGAGCAGACCGGGATCGCCTTGGCCCGCCAACAGGCCGCGAGCGGCGCGCTGCTTGAGGCTTTGGCGACGATCGAGCGGGTATTGACCCGGTTTCCCGGCTCGGCCGAGGCGCGGCTCGATCACGCCATGCTATTGTGCAGGGTTGGCGATCGACAAGGCGGCTTGATCGAGTTGGGCAGGCTGAAAGACAAGGACTACCCGCCCGGTGCCCTTAAGCAGGCCATCGGAAGCTGCCAAAACGCCGGGCCAGGGCAACCGTCATGACCGTGCTGCGCTCGCCTTTTGTGGCCTTCGCCGGAGCCAGCCTGATCACGCTTGGCGCGCTTACCAGTCCCCTTGCCGCGCAGCAGCGGGTCGAGGTCGGCAATGCGGCCAGCGTGGCCGGTGATGTCACGCTGGCAAACAGCCAGACGAAAAAGCCGGTCAAGGTCGAACGGCGCCAGCGCATTGCCTGGGGCGATGTGATCGAGACGGGTCGCAATGCGCAAATGCAGATCCTGCTGCTGGATCGGTCCAATTTTGGTATCGGCCAAAAATCCCGCGTCAGGATTGACCGCTTCGTCTATGATCCGAACAAAGAGAGATCGGTTGCCGCAACCCTGATCAAAGGGGCGTTGCGGTTCTTCTCGGGGGAGGAGACCGGTGACCGCAGCGGCGAAATCGCTACGCCATCCGGACGGATCGGCATTCGCGGTACGGCGGTCGATATGCTGGTGGGCGAAGGCGCACGCGATATCGCCGAGAAAGAGCCTGCGGTCGGCAGGGTGAATTCCAACAAGAACGAGGCGACGCTGGTGATCCTGCGCGGGCCTGCGGCCAATGCCCAGCCCGGCCTTGCCCCCGGCCGTGTCGATGTCAGCGGCGCCGGGGTGACAGTTGTGTTAGATGAGCCCGGCCTTGCCGCCTATATTCCGCGGATGGGCGCTGCGCCGATCGGGCCGTTCCGGATTGGTGACAAGGGGTTTGCGCGGGTGCAAGACGAACTCGCCCCGCGCTGGGCTCGCAGCCTTAATGGCGGAGTTCCGAGCGAAGTGATTGCAGGCGCAGCTGCGGCTGCGGCGATTGGTGGTATCCTGCTCGGCAATCGCGGCCGGGACGCGCCCGATCGGAGTGATGGACAGGTAACAACTCCGAAGCGCAAGGCACCAAATTAAGCAATCCAGTGTGCCGCGACGCCACAGGGCGACAGGTTACTTGCCCGCCGCGGTGAAGGTTACTTAGCGGTCGCCTGATAGACCCCGTCCCAATCCTCGCCCGGCGGATTGACGGCCAAGCTGGTAATCCGCTCAGCAAATAGTGCGCCAAGGCCTCCGATCCCGAACCGAAGGAAATGGGGCTTGGCCTCTTCAAGTGCCGCCAGAGCCTGTGGCCACTTCTGCGCAAGATAGGCTTCGAGCATTGCAGCATGAAGAGTGGCCAAGGCAGTGAAGTCTGCGCCCCCTCGCAACCGTTCATCACCCAACAGGGCGTAAATCGACATTGGCGCATCGCGGCCAACAACGCGGACCCGGTCGAGCTCGATGACACCAAAGTCAGGCAAGCGAACGGCGAGCGCCTCCCCCAAGACGACCGGAACCCCGTAGAGCTTGGTCAAACCCTCAAGCCGGGAGGCGACGTTCACGGTATCGCCAATCAGGGTGTAGGACAGCCGCTCTCGCGACCCCATGTTTCCGACGCAGCACAATCCCGTATTGAGCCCAATCCCGATCTCGACCTCGCCCGGCCATGGAACCGCCTGCTGCTGCGCCATGGCGGCGTTGAGTGCTCGGGTTTCCTCGATCATCGCCAACGCTGCCCGCGCCGCGTGGACGGGGTGGTCAGGATCATCCAGCGGCGCATTCCAGAACGCGAGAATGGCATCGCCGATATACTTGTCGAGCGTTGCCTTGTGCGCGAGCAGGATGGCGCTCATCGGAGTCAGGAAGGCGATCAGAAATTCGATTGTCTCGCGTGGGGAATAGCGTTCGGAGATGCGGCTGAAGCCCCGGATGTCGCACATCATCACGCTCATGTCGCGCTCCTCGCCGCCAAGCTCGAGCTTGCCCGGATCGGCGGCAATCTGGCGCACGAGTTCGGGCGAAAGATAGCGGTCAAAGGCGGCATGGATGAAGCGGCGCTGGCGCTCTTCGCGATAGAAAGCCGAGACCGTCTGCACGGTATAAACTGCAAGGGTCGCCAGCATCGGTAGCACCGGATCGAGCAAGTATCCGGACCGCGTGAAAGCGAGCCAGCTGCCAAGCCCGCTTGCCGCAATCAGACCGAGCGCAGCCAGCGCGCCCAGCGCAGCGCCCAGACGCGGCAGCAGCAGCGCAAGACCTGCACCTGCGAACACCGCCAATAGCAATTCTAGCGCGCCCGCCCAATCCGGTCGCTCAAGGTAATGGCCGGCCAGAATCTGCTCGGTGGCAGCCGCTTGGACTCTGACTCCAGCAACGCTCTGGGCCAACGGCGTTGCGACCAGATCTTGCAAGCCTTCAGCGCTGCCGCCGACGAACACGACTTTACCTGCCACCGCAGACCTGAGCTCGGCGTCGGTGAGATCACCGCTGATAATCCGCCATGCAGACAGGGCTTTGTTCCGGGGGGCTGCGGGAAAATGCACCCACATCTCGCCCGCATCGGTGACCGGAATTTCGGCAGACCCGACGCGGATCGACACCGCAGCGCCCGGACTGGCGAGCGTCTCGCCGGTGCCGTCGCTCGCCAGGAGATTGGGAGAACCCGCATCCAGCGCCACCCGAACTGCCTCCAGGGCCAAACCGGGGACTGGCTTGTCTCCCTGAAGCGCGACCAGCGGCACACGCCGAACGATCCCGTCGTCATCGCCCTGCAGGGTCACGAAGCCGGTGCCAGCTGCGGCTTTCGCAATTACCGGTAGTGGCAGAAGCGCGCCGCCATAGTTCGCCACATCGCGGCGGGGCAGCGTCCCTGATAACGTGAAACTGGCGCGCGGTTCCACGTCACTTCCGCCTTTGCCTGGCCCCAAGAAGAAGTGGCCGAGGACCACTGGTACTGTGCCGAAGCTCTCGGCAAACAGACTGTCGTGGCTTGGCAATTTGAGCAGCGACGGCGCAAGCGGGCTCTGCGCATAGCGCTTGGCAACCGCTTCGGGTGAGGTTCGGTCCGCTTCGGAAAACACGATATCGTAGGCAACCACCTGCGCACCGGCATTGGCCAGCCGCCGCGTCAGCGTTGCAAGATCTGTGCGTGGCCAAGGCCACTGGCCCGATCGCCGGATGGATTCCTCATCAATATCGACCACCGCGACGCGCGAGTTTGCTGGTCCCTGCCACGGTGCGATGCGCTGATACGTATCGAATACCAAGGCCTCGGCGCGCTGGAGGGGCATCGGGTTGCCAGCAGTCAGCACCACTACCAGAGCAAGCGCACCAAACCCCGCCAAGGTCGGCCCCATGCGTCCAGCCCAGCTTCGCACGCGCTTCACACCATTCCCCCGACACCATCCCTGTACCGGCTTAATCCGGCTACAAGAGAAGCGCAATTTTCTGCAGCGACCAAGCGGGCAAGTGTTGGGTACCGGCACATGGTCCGTCTTCCCAAGCGTCGCGCGGCTCAGGCAGTCAACAGCAACCGCCATCTTGCGGCATTGATGGAGTGAGCAAAGGATCGGAGATCGCGAAGCCGCAATTGTTCGAAATTCATCATGTATCACCGCAACCGGCTAAATCTCGCACCCCGATCATGGCCGAATAGGAAGCCTTTCCAACCCGCGAGCACCTTTTTTCGTAGGCTTCGTGGTCTGTAGATCCAGCCATTCGTCAAGAAATCACAACAAGATCACCTCTTGATCATGCATTGGGTGTCGCGGTGCATGCTGGTTCCGCCGGATAACCGAGCTCGTCCAACGACGAGGGAGAACATCATGCGTAATCTGCCACTTATTTCGGCCGCGGTGGTTGCGGGCCTGTTTGCAGCAAGCGGGGCGGCGGCCCAGCAGGTTAAGTTCAACGGCACGCGCGAGAACGTCAATCCGCTCTCGCCTCCGGGAAGCGGACGCTGCTCGCCCCCCAACTTCAACACGGTCACGATCGCACCGGGTGCGATCTCTTCGACCGGCACCTCGAACATCGGGACCTTCACGTCAACGCAGAGCCATTGCATCGTAACGCCGCCGCCCACCGACCTCGTCGACGGCGAGTTTGTCTACAATTTGGCAGCCGGGGACTCGATCCGCGGCACCTACACCGGCCGGACCGATGCCTCGGGAACGCCCGGGCAGTTCGTCGCGACAGAGAACCTTGTCATCACCGGCGGGACCGGGCGGTTCGTGGGGGCAACCGGAACCATCGCCAGCACCGGCACGCTCGGTTTTGCCAATGGAAACGGTGTGTTCCAGGGCACGCTTACCGGGAATATCATCGCCACCGCGACGACCCAGACGGGTAACTTCGCGCTGGCGCTGGGTCAGGGCGTGGCGGCGCAGGGCGATTATGCGACGACAGTGGGCGGGCTTGCGATCGCCAATGGCGCGCGGACCACGGCGGTCGGCAGCGGCGCTGCAGCGTCGAGCACCGGCGCGACAGCCATCGGTGACCGCACTGTCGCCAGCAACACCGCTTCCACCGCACTCGGCCAGCAGGCCGAGGCGACCGGGATTGCTGCTTCCGCGCTCGGCCACAACACCCGCGCCACCGGGATCGCTTCGACCGCAGTCGGGGTCAGCGCCAATGCAGCGGGCGTCGGCGCGACCGCGGTCGGTCGGCTTGCCAATGCCGCATTCGCCGGTTCGACTGCTGTTGGCGCCGGGGCGACCACCACGGCCGCCAATCAGGTGGCGCTCGGTGCCACCGGCAGTTCAGTGCGGGTGGGCGATATCGCTGCGAGCACGGCGGCGCAGTCTGGCCCCGTCTCGGTCGCCACGGTCGATGCTGCCGGAACGCTGGGGCGCGACACGACGCTTTTTTCGCGCATCACATCGCTGGAGGTGGCAGGAACCACGCAGGCGGGCGCCATCGGGGTGCTGACCGACCGGGTCTCGGAACTGTTCGACCTGCGCGATGAGGATCGCACCGATATGCGCAAGGCCGTCGCGGCCGCGACCGCGATGGGGCATGCGCCCTTCCCCAGCGAACCGGGCCGGACCAGCTACGTGCTCAACGGTGCGGTGTTCCGGGGCGAGGCGGCGGTCGGGGGGAGCCTGATGCACCGCCTGAAAACTGAACGCCCTTTCGCGATCGGCGTGGGCTTCAGCTTTGCCGGGGAGAAAAATAACGCGTTCCGCGCCGGCGTGGCAGGCGAGTTCTGACACCGGCGGGCTGGCCGCGCTTCACAAGAGCGACCGGCCCAATGCGTCCGGATCGGGCCCGCGCCCGGACTTGGCCCAATAGGCCGCAAGCCCGGCTCGCTCGACCAGAGCACGATACGCTTGGCGGTCGGCGAGACGTCGCAGCGGAGCGTGGTACAGGAACGCGGTCTGGCGAAACTCGACCGGGCTCGGGGCGGGCCAATTGCGACCTGCAAACGTGCCGCCAAACAGGGACACCGAAACAGCCTCAAGCGCCATGTCCTCCGCCCCGAGCAGGCTCAAAGACGACGCCACCGCCCCGAAATGCTCCGGCGCCTCGACCGAGGCGATCAGCGCATCAGCTTCACGTTGGCGCAGCGCCGGATCATTGCTGGCGATGGCCTCAGCCTCCCGAGCATAACGCTCGATTACCGAGGGCGGCATTCCTTCTGGCTGGAAGCGCACGTCCCGCGTAAAAGCGGCGGCAGCGAGCGGGCGATCGGTCTCGATCAACAGGCGACGACGCACCGACCACAAGAAGGGCTGGCGTGGCCAGTTGCCAGCCGCCTTATCCAGCGCTGCATCGGCCTCGTGGATCCGCCCAGCAAGCATCAGGTTGAGAGCAAAAAAGCCCCAGTTGTTCGGAATTTCGGGCTCAAGCGCGATGACTTTCCTGCGATAGTTCAGGGCATCCTCGATCCGGCCGAGATCGAGCAGCAGCAGGCTGAGCTGGCCATTGGCGTACCAGTGCTGCGGAAATTTGCGTTGGATGGCGGTGAGCGCCTCCTCGGCAGCCGCCCAGTTACCGCGCCAAGGTATCAGAAGTGCAAGTGCCAGCTGCGCATCAGGCTGATCCGGATCGAGCGCCAGCGCCCGGCCGGCCGCCGAGCGCACAAGGCCGGGATAGCTCCGCTTCTCGCCATCGCCGAAGCCATGCAACCCGTGCCGGTAGATGCTTGCAAGCCTGCCCCACGCCTTGGGATAACGGGGATCGCGGGCGGTCGCCTGTTCGAGCAACAGCGTTGCCTGCGCGACCGTCCCCGGCAGGCCGCTCTTTAGGAGCATATCAGCCTTGGTGACCATTGCGTCGGCCTGCGGCTCGGGCCGATAGTTTGGCGGCATGAGGATGGTCCAGCCGGTTGGCACCGCAGCCAGTGCACCAAGGCCCGCCGCCCCCAACACAAGCTTGCGCCGGAGGAGCCTGGCAGGCGGCGAGCCGGTTACGGCCATCGCAGGAGCGGCGGCGGGATCATCGGCATGTGTCGCCACATGCGGGCGGGTTGATTCGATCAGCCGCAAGGGCGGCGGCGCGGCAGGCGTCTCTTCACCCGGCCGTTGCACCAGCCTAAAGCCGACCTTGGTGATGGTCTCGACCCCGACCTCGTCGCCGGTCAACTCCTCCAGCGCCCGGCGCAGTTGCGAGATCACCCGGTTGATCGCATTGTCGCCGACGATCGTGCCGTCCCAGCACCGCATGATCAGGTCATTGCGCGAGAGGACCGCACCATCCACTTCGGCAAGCGCGACCAGCACCCGCATCACCCGTGGCTGGATCACGACTGCGCTTTCGTTGGTGCTGAGCAGGCGCAGCGCGGGATCGACCGACAGCGCCCCGAGCCGGAACGCGGCCGCCTTGCTGAGATCCTGCGCAGCAGAACGCCGGCCGTCTAAGGGCTTCATTTCCATGCCCACGCAATAACCGTATTCCGAGCACGAGTCAGCTTGTTGTAGCCGACCCCGGAAGGATTGCCGAACAGTTTCATGCCCATGCAGGTACGTGAGAGGATGGTGGTAATGCTGGAGCCGCACCACCTCAGCTAGATCCCACCGCCCGCACGCAAGGATTGTACCTTGATGCAGCAAAAAATCTCGACACGGAAAGTGACCAATCGGGCACAAGCCGTGCGGCGCAGGGAATCACCGGTCGTCATCTTCAAGAATTGCACGCTGGTCGCGATAAACGTAGCGCTTCAAGTTTCTATTGCACCAGCGGTCGGACCCGACGACAAGAGTCCGTTCACGTTTGGTCATGTGGTTGCGAGGCTCATACTTGAAAGCGTAATGGCGACTTCGGGCGGAACCCGATGTTTGACCTCGCGGTAATGAGCGACCGGGTATGGGTCGATTGCTGCCGGAAGGTCTTGGGACTTAGCGGTCATTGCCAATTGGCAAATCAACAGGCGGATTTTGCCAGAAGCAGACACTTCAATGGCAGTTAGGGAATGGCTGGTGGTCCTCGTCGCTTAGGGCAGGCCCGTAAGCATTCATCCAGCAGCATCAAATCGACAGAATTTGGCGATTAGTTCGTGCTCCATCGCGCTAATCCATGAGGGCCTAAGGCGGAAGAGTACGTCTTCCGAACCCACAGGAGACGGAACCGCATTTGCATGGCCACTGAACCGTTCGACAGACCATGGTGGCGAAGCGCCGTGATCTATCAGATATATCCTCGCAGCTTTCTCGACACCGATGGAGACGGTATCGGCGATCTGCCTGGCATTAAGCGCCAGCTTGATTATGTCGCAAGCCTTGGTGTCGATGGAATTTGGCTGTCCCCCTTCTTCACGTCGCCCATGGCTGACTTCGGCTATGATGTCTCGGACTACTATGCGGTCGATCCAATCTTCGGCACTCTGGCCGATTTCGATGCCCTGATCGCGCGCGCTCATGAACTGGGCCTCAAGGTCATTATCGACCAGGTCTATTGTCACACGTCGGATCAGCACGCCTGGTTCATGCAGAGCCGCGATTCCGCCACAAGCGACAAGTCTGACTGGTACGTCTGGGCGGATGCAAAGAACGACGGATCTCCGCCCAACAATTGGCAGTCGGTTTTCTCAGGTCCTGCATGGACCTGGGACACACGGCGCAAGCAATACTACCTGCATCATTTCCTGAAGCAGCAACCCACTCTCAATCTGCACAACCCCAAGGTTGTCGAGGCGCTGATCGATGTCGGGAAGTTCTGGATCGAGCGAGGGGTCGACGGCTTCCGCCTCGATGCGCTCAACCTCGGAATGGTGGATCGCCAGCTACGGGACAACCCGCCGTCGAACAGACAGCATCCGGCAAACCGGCCATTCGAGATGCAGCGGCACGACTACAGCATGTCTCAGCCCGAGATGATACCGCTTATCGAACGACTGGCTGGCGAGTTCTGCAAGGCGGCCGGCTGCGATTTCTTCACCGTCGCAGAAATCGGCGGCGAGAGTCCACATGCAACGATGGTCGATTACACATCGGGTGAAAGGCGCCTCTCATCGGCCTACAGCTTCGACTTCATTGGCGCGTCCACCTTCGACGCTGGCCACATCAGATCCGTTGTCGAACGATGGAACGGAGATCCGCAAAGCGGCCATCCGGGCTTCGCGTTCTCGAACCATGATTGCGCGCGCGTTGCGACCAGGTGGGCTCATGCCACCGCGCCAGCAGGAAGGTTCGAGCGGCTGCTGTTGCTGCTTCAGGCCACACTGAACGGGACGATATTCGTCTATCAGGGCGAGGAACTCGGACTTCCGCAGGTCACCATCCCTTTCGAACGTCTGGTCGATCCCGAGGCGATTGCCAATTATCCGAACGACAGCCAGCGCGATGGAGCCCGCACCCCCATGCCTTGGACAATGTCTGGGGCTTCGTGCGGCTTTACGACTGGCGAGCCCTGGCTTCCTCTCGGCGACACGCACCGCTTGCTGGCAGTAGAGGCCCAGCATGATGATCCGAACAGCATTCTCAACCTGTTTCGCAAGGTTATGCATCGGCGTCGACAAATGTCGGCCATGGTGCATGGCTCGATCGCGTTCTGCCCTTCTCCGCCGGATACGCTCGCCATCGTAAGGCAAAGTTGCAATGGCGAAATGGCCTGGTGCGCTATCAACTTCAGCGACCGTCAGGTCGAAATTCTCCTACCGACCGAAGATTACGGCGAGGTGCAACTGATCGTAGGCGCAATAACGCGTGACGGACCAGCGCTGATAATCGAACCCTTTTCCGGAGCGCTCGGCAGTGTCGGACTTCGCGCGCGCTAGAAATGCCCGCAGTATCGGGTTTGTCGGAACAAAACTTGCCGACCGACAATCCGCTGTGGCAGACGACTGCGATGCAAAACGGCGTGATATGCGAGATCGTTGATGTGCTGCCACACAGCGTGGTTCATGTCGAACATATTGCCGATCCGCCCGGGTCTCCGCGGATCGAGCTCTTTCCGCATTTCCACGATGTGTGCGAACTCGTTTTCTTCCGCCGCGCCGCAGGCTCGGTGGAGAGCGCAATCGGCAAGTTCGCGATTGGGTCGGACACGCTGGTCTACCTCCCATCGATGGAAGCGCATGACTATGTAATCGATGGCGGCGCACGCGAGTGGGTCCTGTTGCATATCGACCCTGCCTTGGTCGAAGGCCTCGCCGTTGCGTGCGGCCAGCCCGCCCTCAGATCGCCGATTTGCCGCTCGCTCGGCGATGCGGATAGATTGAGGTTCGATTTGCTGCTCGACTGGTTGATCGAACTTTCCTCGCAACCCGTCTCGTGCCAGCAGCGGGTTTCCAGAGCAGTGGAACTTCTTCTTCTGGAACTCGCTGCCAAAACCTCTGATCAGCCTCAGATAAGCGACCACCAGCCGGGAATGTTCAACCGGTTGCGGCCTGCGTTGCGCCTTGTCGCAGACGGTTCGCATCGACAGGTGTCACTTGAGCAGGCTGCCACGGCCTGCAACCTTTCGCCGTCCTATTTTTCGCGTCAGTTCAAGCAGGTCTTCTCGGTTCCCTTCAACGATTACGCCCGCGGTTTTCGCCTCAGACTTGCGGCACGGAGGATCATCAGCGGCGGCGAACGGATCAGCGATATCGCGTATGAGCTCGGCTTCGGGACCCATGCGCATTTTGCTGCCGCTTTCAGCAAGCGATATGGCATGAGCCCGCGCGAATATCGGGCCAACGGCCGCGCGCCATAAAGCGCTGCGACAAGAACACGATAGTTTTTGCAAGGGACCGTCACTGAGGTCATCTTCTAGAATCCTGCGCACAGCAATCTTCTGAGTGCGCAAGGATATGTCAGACCCAATTACCGTTTCATTTTTCATTGGCGACAGCGGCCACAAGCGCATTGTCGCACGGACTGATGCCGAAACCCTTATGGAAGCTGCGGTGGCGAACGGCGTTCCGGGCATTCTCGCGGATTGCGGAGGAGCATGCTCATGTGGGACATGCCGCGTCGACATATTGGAGGGCTGGATCGAGCACACCGGTGTCGCACATGACATTGAAACCGATTTGCTCGAATTGACTGAAAACCCGTCCGAAAACAGCCGCTTGAGCTGCCAGATTAAGCTTCACGCCGGCCTCGATGGTCTGGTCGTCGCGGTTCCTCAGGGCTGACGCGCGCGATGCCCGGTAAGATGACTGGGGAGGCCAGCGTAGAACTCCGCGACCCCTTTGCCGCCGCGCGCCGGGACGAGGGTATCATAGTGATCGATGTGGCCGATGACCGCATCCCCCTGATCCTGCGTCATCGAGACGTTCGGGCCGCAGCGCGGGACTGGTCGACCTACAGCTCGGATGCCCCGTTTCGCGTCCCGGTGCCTTCCGAAGAGGCAGTCCGTTCGGTCCGGCAGCTTCCGATCGAAACCGACCCGCCGCAGCACACCGAGGTCCGCAAGCTCCTCGAACCGATCTTCAGGCGGCCGCAATCGCCCAATTATATTGCGCGGATCGATGCATTGGTCGGCGAGCTTCTGGCGGAAGCTTGCGCGGCCGACACGTTCGAGGTCGTCCGCGAATTCGCCTTGCCGCTCCAGTCGCGCGCTCTCGCGTTGATGCTCGGAATGTCCGAAGACCATGCCCGCATCTGGATCGGCTGGGGCACACACATCTTCCACGACTCCGAAGGCGATGGCGGCGGTGACGTGATCGAACGCTATCTGCGCGAGCAGATCGCTCGCGCGGGGACAGATCCGGAAGGTGAGGACTTTTTCTGCCAGCTCGAGCGCATGCTGTGGGACGGCAGGTCGCTGACGCTTGAGGAAAAGCTCGGGATTGCCAATCTTACATTTGCCGGCGGCCGCGACACGGTGATCAATGCCGTTGCCGGAATCATCGTCCATTTCGCTACCGATCCCGAAGCAGTGCGCGCAGTCGCCGACAGTCCCAAGGCGATCAATCTGGCGGTCGAGGAATATGTGCGCGCGATTTCGCCGCTGACTTTCATCGGCCGGGTTTGTCCGGCGCAGACGATGGTCGGCCCGATGAAGGTGCAGGCGGACAGCCAGGTGGGACTGTGCTGGGCTTCGGCAAATTACGATCCCGACGTGTTCGATGCGCCAACCACCCTCGATTTGCGTCGTTCGCCCAACCCCCATGTCGCCTTCGGCAGCGGGCACCATTCCTGCCTTGGCGCACACCAGGCACGCGCAATTCTGCGCAGCCTCGTCAGGAACCTCGCGCACGGCATAGGTGCAGTCTCGGTGGTCGATGCGGATGAGAACGTAGAGCGCCAGTCGTCCTACAACCGGTCGCTCGGCTATCGTCGTCTCGTCTGTTCCTTCGCGGCGGGATAAGCGGATGGGTGAAGCCGTGCCGCCGTCCTGCAAGGCCATCGTGGCCGATGGTGAAGGCAGCTATGAGCTGGCTGACATACAGCTTGCCCAGCCCGTAGGAAAGGAGGTCGCTGTCCGCATCATGGCGGCAGGGCTTTGCCACACCGATGTGGATGCTATCCGCACATGGACGGGCCCATTTGTCATGGGGCACGAGGGAGCCGGCGTCATCGTCGCGGTCGGCGACCAGGTGACCCGCTTCCGGGTCGGGGAGCGGGTGATCCTTAACTGGGCGATCCCGTGCCGGTCTTGTCCCATGTGCGATCGCGGCCTCATGCCGCTGTGCGAAACGAGCTCCCCTGCAAACGGCGACGGCATGACGGGAAAGCCGCGAGCGAGTGCTACGCTTTTTCGCGGTAATCCGGTCGAAAGCGCCTTCAACCTCGGCACCATGGCCGAATATGCTCTTGTGGTTGAGGACGCCTGCCAGCCGCTGTTCGCCAAGGTTCCCTTCGAAGTCGGCGCGATCATGGGCTGCGCGGTGATGACGGGCTACGGCTCGGTCATCAACGCAGCACACGTGACGCGCGGTTCCTCGGTCGCCGTTCTGGGATGCGGCGGGATCGGCCTTAACGTCATCCAGGCCGCCGCGATTGCGGGCGCGGACAAAATCGTTGCGATCGACGTTGCCGAGGACCGGCTTGCCCGCGCGCGGGACTTCGGAGCGACGCACACCCTGGTCAACTGGGGTTCGCAATCCGGCTTCGCGCAGCTGCGCGAAAGCCTCAACGCACTCGTGCCTGGCGGGACCGATTTCGCTTTCGAATGCACCGGCGTTGCAGCGCTCGGCCCGGCGCCGCTCGCGCTGGTTCGGCACGGCGGTACAGCCGTTCAGGTCAGTGGGATCGAGGAGACGATCCCGTTCGACTGCAACCTGTTCGAATGGGACAAAACCTACATCAACCCGCTCTACGGGCAATGCGATCCCGATCGTGATTTTCCCGTTCTCCAGCGCCATTATCTGTCCGGTGCATTGATGCTCGACCAGATGATTTCGCGCACCTATCCGCTCGCCGATTTGGCGGCGGCGATCGAGGACCTTGCCGCAGGACGGATCGCAAAAGCGGTGCTCCACCCACATCCCGGGGCCGACGCAGCGTGAGCGGCTTTCCCACCCTAGAAGTCTCGGACACAGGCCTTGCCCTGCCGGGCTTCACCTTCTGCACGGTTCGCTCTCCTGCGCTTGGGCGCCGTGCCGACGTGCTGTTCTACAATGCCGAATGCATCTGCGAGGATATCCCGGTGATCATTCTCCTGCACGGCGTATTTGGCAGCGCGTGGTCTTGGGCGTTCCAGGGCGGCGCGCATCGGGTATACGACCGGTTGCGGTCGGCCGGGGAGATCGGCGATTTCGCGCTGGTCATGCCAAGCGACGGTTTGGCTGGTGACGGGTCGGGCTACGTCAATCGCGTCGCCGGGCGCTTCGACGACTGGATCGCCGACGAGGTGGTCGAGCTGGCGCGCTTGCAGATTGTGCACATGAGTGCCGCATCGCCGGTCTTTATCGCCGGACTATCGATGGGCGGGTTCGGCGCGCTGCGGCTGGCGAGGCTCCACCCCTACACCTTCGCCGGGGTCAGTGCCCATTCGCCGATCTGCGAGGCCGCAGACTTCCGGCATTTCACGAGCGACGATCCTTTGTCCGATAGGTTGGACCCGGCAATTCCGGCCGGGATTGCCGACCTTTATGCGGCGCAAGGCATACCTGTGCCCCCGATCCGGTTCGATTGCGGCGATCAGGACATGCTCAGACCAAGCGTCGAGCGACTCGCCAGCCGATTGACTCTCGCCGGGGTTCCTCATCGCTACGAACCGCTGAGCGGCGGCCATAACTGGCAATACTGGTCGCGCGCATTTGAGCGCACGCTCGAATTCTTCGACAGCATCGGCCGGTCAGTGCCGCGAACAGAATAGATCGTCATTTGCGGGGAGAGAAATGACAGAGGCATACGAGCAGACCGAAGAGCGCCTGACGCTGACCGAGAAGGTCGGCTACGGGGCCGGGGACATGGCGGCGAACCTCTATCTCGGGTTCTTCGGCCTTTTCACCCTGTACTACCTGACCGACGTCTGGGGCATCGCGCCGGCGGCGGCCGCGACCATGCTGCTGCTGACCAAGATTATCGATGCGATCACCGATCCGGTCGTGGGTCTGCTCGCTGACCGCACCCGGTCGCGCTGGGGACGCTACCGTCCGTACCTCCTGTGGGGTGCGCTGCCATACGGCATGACGGCTATTTTGGTGTTCGCTGGCCCCGATCTCTCCGCCAATGGCAAGCTCGTCTATGCCTACATCGTCTATTCGCTGGCGATGTTCGGCTATACGCTGGTGAACGTACCCTATTCCGCGCTTTTGGCAGTCATCTCACCGAGCGAGAAAGAGCGGACCAAGGCGGCACAGTACCGGTTCGTATTTGCGGGCCTTGGCACGCTGCTCGTCGGCGCCACAGCCAAGCCGCTGATCGACTGGCTTGGAGCTGGCGACGAAGAGCGCGGATTTTTATGGGCCATTATTATCTTCGCGGTTGTTGCCGTGGTGCTCACGCTGTTCACCTTCTCGAGCACCCGGGAGCGCGCCGCCGCCCAGGACGGGCCACGCTCGAGCGTGCGTGAAGATGTCATTGCGCTTCTCACGAACTCTTCGTGGGTGGTACTGACGATCGGCGGTGTCCTGCTCGTGGTTGGACTCGGCACACGCCTCGGCTCGTTGGCGCTCTATCTTAAATACTTCATGACAGGGGTGCCTTCTGATGCGGGCGGGACGTTGTTCCTGTGGATGGACCGGTTCTCGGTATTCATCACACTTGGCGTGATCGGTCAGATCCTGGGCACGCTGTCGGCGCCAAGACTCACCCGGCGTTTTGGCAAGATTCGGCTGATGATCGGCGTCAATGCTGTGCATGGCGCTCTGTTGATCGGAAGCTACGTCCTTGCCCGCGATCAGTTCGTGCCAGCGCTTGCGCTGCACGGGCTTGGCATGATGACCTTCGGCGTCGCCCTCACGCTCCTTTTCTCGATGTTCACAGATTGCGTCCAGTATGGCGAATGGCAGACGGGGCGGAACACTGCCGGCCTGACGGTCGCCAGCTCAATGTTCATCCTCAAGCTTGGCAGCGGCCTCGGCGCGGCTGTTCCAGGTTATATCCTCGCCCTGTCGGGCTTTGCGGCCAATTCCGAGCAGTCGTCCGATGCGCTTGATGGTCTGAGGATCATAACCTCGATCGCACCGGGCCTGCTTCTGCTCGCCGCAGCCGCATGCATGACGCTGTACAAGATCGATCAGTCGTTGCTTGGCAGGATTGAACGCGAACTCGGTCAGTTGCGGCTGGAGCGGGGGTATGTCGGTCATGGCTGATGTGGCCGCCCGACCCGCCCCGCTATCAGGGATCGCCGCTGCGCTCGTCCTGCTGGCCGCTGCCCGACCGATAGCCGCACAGGAGCCCGCTCCTGTGACGCCCCCGCCGCCGTGCAGCCCGGGCGGCCCGCTTCTGATCAATGTGCCTTCGCCCGACTGGCGCGACCAGATCATCTATTTCGCCTTCACCGACAGGTTCGCCGATGGCGATCCGACGAGCAATGACCAGGGCGCTGGCGAGTACGACCCATCACGCGAACACTATTTCAGCGGCGGCGACATCCGCGGTGTTACCGAACACCTCGATTACATCGAAGGCCTTGGCGCGACCGCTGTGTGGCTCACCCCGATCGTGCTGAACCAGTGGAAGAGCGCTTCATCCGACTTCACCGGGTACAGCGGGTACTACGCTGTCGATTTCTCTGCGGTCGATCCGCATTTCGGCACGCTCCAGGACTATCGCGCCTTGAGCAGCGCGCTGCACTGCCGCGACATGTATCTGATCAAGGACATCGTCGTGAACCACACCGGCAACTTCTTCGCCTATGACGGTCCCTACGATCCTGCGGATACTTCGCGCAACTTCCGGCTGGTGCAGCCGCCGGGCGCACGCCAGCCCGCGCCGTTGCAACCACCGTTCGACATGATCGACCGGAACGATCCGGCACACACGGCGGCCGACATCTACAACTGGACGCCGACGATTACCGACTACCGCGACCTCGGCGATCGGCAATTCACCTGGCAGCTTGGCGGCCTTGCCGACATCAATACCAGAAATCCGCGCGTCATCGATGCGTTCAAGCGCACCTATGGCGACTGGATCGACGAGGCAGGGGTCGACGCGCTACGCATCGATACGGTCCGCTATGTGGAACCCCACTTTTTCAGCCACTTCGTCACAGACCCGGATGGCATCCGGGCGCGTGCCGCGGCAACGGGACGTCACAATTTCCTGATCTTTGGCGAGGTGCTCGATTACTCGCAGCCTTTCGAAAACAGCGGCGAAAAAGAACTGGCGCGTTATCTCGACCGGCCTGGACAGCCAATCTTGCCGTCAGTCATCTCCTTTCCGCTGAAGCAGGAGATCAAGTCAGTTTTCGCTCAGGGTCAGCCGGCAGCGCAGATGGCCTACCGGCTCGAGCAGCACATGGCGACCTTTCCCGACCCCTACATCGTTCCCACGATCGTCGACAATCACGACGTCGCGCGCTTCCTGGCGAGCGGGTCGATGGACGGGTTCAAACAGGCCTTCGGTCTGATCTTCACGGTGCCCGGCATCCCCACGATCTATCAGGGCTCGGAGCAGGGGTTTACCGAAACGCGGCAAGCCATGTTTGCCGGTGGTTTTCGCGCAAAATCCGATCATTACGATACCGGGACCGAACTTTACGGCTACCTTGCGGCATTGGCCGCCCTGCGCAAAAAACATCCGGCGCTGCGGCGCGGCAGTTTCGAAGTGCTCGGTTCCAATCAGCACGAATCCGGACTGCTCGCCTATCGCCGCCGCGAAGGAGCCGAGGTTCTCGATATCCTGTTCAACACCTCCGATCAGCCCATTCTTGTCGATAGACTCGGACTTCCTGGCGTTGCCGATCGTGACGTGCGACCGGTTTTCGCGATGAATTTCGACGGGGCGCTGGACGTTCGCGACGGCACTCTGACCGGGCTTCTGCCGCCGCGCGCGTTCCTTGTGATCGACAGTTCAAACCAGGTGACAGGCCGGGCGCGCGGGACTGCGCCGCTTGATCTGCGCCTGACATCGTCATCGAGCGACCAACCCTTCGGCAAAAGCTTCGGGCTGACAGGCGCGTTGGCGGGGGCGGGCGAAGTCCTGCTGATCAAGAACGGCAAGGTTGGTGATGCTGTCCGGGTCACGACTGGGCCAGACGGACGCTGGCAGTTCGACTACCCGGTCGAGAATCTCGGCTCCGAGGCGTTTTTCCTTGTCGCCTACGACCCTGCAACCAACCGGGTCTCGCAGCGGCTCGAATTGAAGAGTGAGGTCACCGAACCACAGCTTACGACATCACTCGCCGATCCGCGCGGAGACGATACGGGGCCGGCGGGATCCTATGTCGATCTCCAGCAGCCCAATGCGAAGGATCAGAAGGATATCATCGGGGTGAACGCCGCCGCAGGCGGGGATATCCTGCGGCTGGAACTGACCATGGCGCAGGTCACCGCTGACTGGATACCGCCGGTAGGCTTCGACAATGTCGCCCTGTCTATCTTCTTCGATCTGCCGGATAGAAACGGAACCAACGCTCTGCCGCAATTGAATGCGGCGATGGCCGAGGGGCGCAACTGGGATATCGGAAATGTCGTCTTCGGCTGGGGCAACACCATGTTCTCGGCCGAAGGGGCGAACGCCGAGCGTGCCGGGAAGCGGTTTGCCGGAGCTCCTACCGTCTCGGTTGATCGGGAGAGCGGCACGATTACACTCGTCTACGACGGATCGGACTTTGGTGTGCGTTCATGGCAAGGCGCACGGATCTATGTGACGACCTGGGATATCGCCGGTGAGGGAGCCTATGTCACATTGGGGCCGGATCCGGCAGAGTGGTCCTTCGGCGGCGGGTTGCCCGATGGCCCGAAGATTTTTGACGATACGTTGATCTCGCTTGGCCACTGACATGGGGACGCGCGATCTGCGCTGCGGCGCGCTTGCCGGGCAGCGGGTCTGGCAGGATTTCGACAGTTTTCCAACGCTTCGCCCCGCTCCGGCGATGCTAGAGACACAAGCTAGGGTGACAGAGACGCGCCCGGCTTGCGATGAACGAGGATTGCGCATGAACCTGCTCCGAATGATCATCGGGTGTTTCCTCGTGTTCGCTGCTTTTCCCGCTCTCGCCCAGCGCCAGGTCGACTTTGTCGATCCCTTCATAGGTACCGACGGCACTGGTCACACCTTTCCGGGCCCAGCCGCACCCTTCGGCATGGTTCAGCCGGGCCCCGACAACGGCAACACCGGGTGGGAGTTCACCTCGGGGTACCAGTATCGTGCGCCGCTGATCTTCGGCTTTTCGCAGAACCGGGCGAGCGGGACCGGTATTCCGGAACTGGGTGACGTGCTGGTGATGCCGAGCCGGACCCGCCGAGAGAGCTTCGCCAGTGCATATGACAAGGCCAGCGAGACCGCTCGGGTCGGCTACTATGCAGTGACCTTGCGCGACAATGACGTGCGCGTTGAACTGACCGCGAGTGACTTGACCGCCTTCCACCGCTACACCTTCACCAACGGCGGCGGCCGAGTTTGGGTGCTGGTCGATCTCCAGCACGGCCTCACCTTCCGCTCCGACAGACAGCCGGTGATCGAGTCCCGTGCAGCAGTAACCCGCCACGGGATCGAGGGCTGGCAGCAGCGCGCCAACTGGACGACACGCACCGTCGCCTTCGCGCTTGCCTTCGATCACCCTGTCGCCGAGCACATCGAACTTCCTCGGCGCGCAGACGATGCGGCGCAGCGGTTCCTGCTTGCCTTCGATCTGCCCGATACCGGTGTGCTGCAGATGAAGGCGGGACTCTCCAGCGTCGATATCGAGGGCGCGCGCGCCAACCGCGAAACCACCCCGGGGTGGGATTTCGACACTGTCGCTGCCGCCACAGCCGCACAGTGGGAAGGGCTTCTGGAACGCGCCGTGATCGAGGCTCCGACACGGCAAAAGCGCATCTTCTACAGCGCGCTCTACCATGCCTTTCTCCACCCAAGCCGGATCAACGATGCCGACGGGCGCTGGCGCGGGCCGGACGGGGAAGTGCGCCGGGCGGAAAAGGGAATTCGCTATTCGACGCTGTCGCTGTGGGACACCTTCCGCGCCGCCCATTCGCTCTACACCCTGCTGGTGCCCGAGCGGGTCGACGACTTCGTGCTCACCATGCTCGACCATTCCGATGCCACCGGGCGTCTGCCAATGTGGGCGATCTGGGGGGGCGAGACCGGCACGATGATCGGCGAGCCCGCCCTGCCAGTGATCGCAGAAGCTTGGGCCAAGGGCTTCCGTGGCTTTGACGGTCAACGCGCTTTGGCGGCGATGGTCAGGACCTCGACCGAGGACAGCCATATCGGCTCCTCGGTTGAAAGCGGGCTGACCAACTGGTCGATTTTCGAGAAATACGGCTACTACCCCCATGACGTCGCGGGCGGCGAGACCGTCTCGCGCACGCTCGAAGCCGGGATCGGTGACGATGCGACCGCGCGCATGGCGGCGATGCTGGGCGAGAAAACGCTGGCAGAGCGATTCAGGGCGCGCGCGGGGAACTGGCGTAACCTGATTGATCCCGAGACTCATCTGGCGCGCGGGCGCGACAGCAAGGGGGGGTGGCGCACCCCCTTCGATCCAATGATGCCGACCTCGCCGCTCAACAATCCGGGTGATTACACCGAGGCCAATGCGTGGCAATATAGCTGGACGCCGGCCCTTCACGATCCCGAGGGTCTTATCGCGGCGATGGGCGGGCGGGAGGCGTTTCGGCGGAAGCTCGACACCTTCTTCTTCGATCTCAAACCGCTCGAGGGCTGGGCCTATCTCGGTCAAGAGGCGATGATCGGACAATATGCTCACGGTAACGAGCCGAGCCATCACATCGCCTGGCTCTATGCCTATACTGATCGCCCGGAGACCGGGCAGGCGCTGGTGCGGCGGATCGCTACCGATTACTACGCCGACACGCCGCAGGGCTTGATCGGCAACGAGGACGCGGGGCAAATGAGCGCTTGGTATGTCTTCGCCACGCTGGGGTTCTATCCGGCACAACCCGCCAGTGGCAGCTACGTGGCCGGCTTACCACTGGTCCGGCGCGCTACGATTGCGGTTCCAGGACACCCGCGACTGACTATCAAGCGGGTCGGTGACGGGGATCGGATGGCGCGTGTCACATTGGCAGGAAAGGCGCTAGCCACCACTGCAATTCCACACCAGCAGCTGACTCGCGGCGGGACGCTACGCTTTGTAACCCGGGCAACCGGGAAATAACCAAGAAAGACTGGGCGCGGATCAACGCAGGGCTACTGCTGGCCGTCGTTCAGTGGAGCCCTGGACCGGGGCGAAAGTCCGTTCGAGGCAATCAGAGGCCTGCCGCGGATGTTCACGATCATCACCAACCTGCTTGTCGGCCTGACTGACCCGCTGGAGCCCTCTGCCCGCTGTTTTTCCGAGCGAGAGTATGGTCACAGCGCAGCCTTTTCATTTGAGGCGATTGTGACCGTTGTCGATTGCGAACAGATGATGGCGGGCCTTTCGCCATCCACTGCAATCAGCACCTGACAATCCAACAGGCGGGCAAAATGCGTAACGGCTGCCCGTGCAACCGAACCCCGGTCACCGCAGGTGATCAGCTGCCTGACAAGGTCTTAGATAGTGGCCTAGTCCGCGGCCCGCTCCGCCGCGCGCTTCGCTTCTGCTCGCATCGCGCTGGCAAGGTGGCTGAAGACCACCGCTAGAGGAAAAAGGCGCCGGCCGTCACCATGTCCGCAGGATGACTAGCGGTACCGCCCGGGTCGAGCGATGAAAGCTCTGGCGGCGCGTATACACAAGGAAGCTTAAAGCTCATCGCGGCCGCCCACACCCAGCATGATGCGCTGTTGCATCGTTACCACCTCAGAGCGAGGCGGTGACGGACAGGACCACCGCTGCATCGGCGATCGGTTCGCCGCCAAGGTTCGCGAAATTCGGCAGGAGGTAGGCGCTCTGCGCGCGGCTGATGTCGGTTTCCACATAGGCGGCATTAGCGAAAAGGTAGAGATTGTCGTCCTTGTCGCCCGGATCGTCGGGAAGGCCCGCGGCGGCAGCAGCACCGTTGAAGAACGCGTTGCCGAGCGCTTCCTGCTTCTGGGCGTACCCGACACATCGACCGCGGGTCTCATGTGGTCGAGATCCGCGGCGAGCGTGTGGATCTGACCCCGCGGGAGTTCAACCTGCTCTGGGCGCTTGCCGATCACCCCGGACGGGTGATGACGCACGAAAGCTTGCTGGATGAGGTCTGGGGCCCGGCGCACCGGCCAGATCTGGATTACCTGCGTGTCGCGGTGCGCGCGTTGCGGCGAAAGCTGGAAGGCGATCCCAGCCAGCCGCGTCTCGTGATCAATGAACCAGGTGTGGATTACCGATTGGCTGAGTGAGCAGCGATCGCGCTTTTTCCCATTCTATCCATCTGCGGCTGGCTATGGATAGATTCCGGAAACCGCATGTCGGCTTCCGACGCGACCAGACGTTCACAATGATGATCCGGAACGACTGCGTCTGGGTCGGTTGCTGCTGATGCGCGATAGACTGATTGCGCGCCCGCTTTCCGCCTCTCGCGGGCTGCAACCTGCCCTCTACCAAATAGTCCAATTCCAGTCAGTAGACGACACGCAGTCATCAATGCGGCGTCAAGTCCATTACCTCCGCAAAGCCTCGATCCACATTTCCCATAGGTTTGCATCAGTGCGTTTATCGATGGCATAAATAGCCACATTGCTTTTCGATGATCGCACTGCTCGTGCCCAATAGCGGCGCTACGATCTGGCCAAAGCGGCGGTCCTTCTGTTGCGCAGGACGGCGATCGATCAAATCTGTTGGCGTCGCCGCTCTTGGCGGACAGGCCGGAGTGTGACGCACCCCGCTCGCTTGACCATGCGGTGCGCAGATGTAGCCATGGTCGGCGCCAGCGCGACATCGCCCAGCCCAGTCGCGCGAAGGCTTACCATCATCTGAACGGTCTCAATCACTTCGGTACTGCCCGTCTATTCGCGCTTGAACAATAAACGTAGCACCTGCTACATTGCGGCTTGGTCAGACAGCTATCACTTGGTCGAATCGCGATGGAACAAGGCAGCATCGGTAAGGACACTGGGCCCTGCCTCGCCACCGGGCAGCACGACGCTACCATCGTCACCCCCGATCTCGTCCGGTACAGCCGCGGTGAGGTGGTCTATCACGGCCCTCGCCAATATCGCGGCGTTGAGGTCATCCGGCTCTGCGGGTTTCGCAGCGACGCGACGATCCTGGCAGAGCGGCCCGCGTCCGATGATCACAGCATGCTCTTGCTCACCCGAGGCTCGGGAAAGCAGATGGAGGCCGAGTTTGCCGGGAAGCGTTACTCAGCCAGCGGCAATCGTGAGCTGCGGGCAAGTTTCCTGCCAGAAAACGCCGACGCGTGGATGGAATTCAATCCAGCCGCGAGGGGGGTGACGATCCGGTTTCCCCCTGCATTTCTGGCGCAATATCTCGATCCTGCCGCAAGAAACAATCTCGCTCCTCTGATATTTGATGGCAGCCCGTCCCTGATCGGGCTGATCACGATGCTGGATTTGGCGATCACCCATCCTGATGCGGCGCAGGATGTTATCGCCGACCAGATCATGCGCAGCATTGCCTTGATCCTTGCTGGCATCGACCCCAACGGACTGGTCGCGACCCGTGGCCGCATCGCGCTGCCCGCAAACCGGGTGCGGCGGGTGATTGATTTCATCGAGGCCCATCTGCACGAGCGTCTGACGCTCGACACACTGGCCGACATCGTGGGCCTCTCGCCATTTCACTTCGCGCGCGCCTTCAAGGACACGACGGGAGTAAGCCCCTATCGCTACGTATGCGACCGCCGCTTGCTCAAGGCCCAGCGAATGCTGATCGCAGGGCAGGGGCCGCTCGGCGAAGTGGCGCGCGCCTGCGGGTTTGGCAGTCCTTCGCATTTCTCGGCCGCCTTCACCCGGTCGCGGCAGATGTCCCCGCGCGAATACCGCAGCCAATTCGGCTTTACCTGACACAATCATCCCATCCGCGCTTGACCCACACCGCAACCTCGCGGCAAGGCACTGGGCTGGACGTCAGTGTGACCGGATTGAGGATAGATAATGCGCAACGGGGTATGGGGTCTTTGGGCCATGTTCATGGCAGCGGCATGGGTTGCGGCCTTGCCCGCGCCGGTGAGGGCGCAGTCCTTTATTGAAGGCAGCTTCGACCCCGCCATCCCCACGCTGACGCAGACGGTCGGCCATCAGCCCGGCACCCGCATCACCTCGCCCGATCAGACCTACGCCTATATCAAGGCCTTGGCCGATGCTGCGCCTGATCGCGTGCGGCTGGTCCAATATGCGGTGACCTGGGAGGGCCGCCCGCTTTATTATCTGGTCCTGTCGGCGCCGCAGAACATGGCCCGGATCGACGCAATTCGCGCCGATATGGCGACAATGGCTGCGGGACGACCCGGCAACGGCACCGCGATGCCTGTGACATGGCTGGCCTACGGCGTGCACGGCAACGAGATTTCCTCGACCGACGCCGCGCTGATGACCGCCTATCACCTGCTCGCAGCCAAGAATGATGACCGCGCGGCCAAGATCATGCGCGAAACCATCGTGGTGATCGACCCGATGCAGAACCCCGATGGCCGGGCGCGGTTCGTGAACAACTTTCTTGCCGCCACCGGCATCACACCCGCCGCCGACCGTCAGGCCGCCGAGCATGACGAGCCTTGGCCGAGCGGGCGAGTGAACCACTACATGTTCGATTTGAACCGCGACTGGTTCACCCTCTCCCAGCCCGAAACCCGCGGCAAGGTCGCCGCGATCCGCGAGTGGAACCCGGTGGTGGTGGTGGACCTCCACGAGATGGGAGGGGATGAAACCTATTTCTTCTCCCCGGCAGCCCAGCCCTTCAACCCCAACCTCTCGGCGGCTCAGATCCGCGGTTATGAGCTGATCGGGCGTTACAATGCGGCAGCTTTTGACGCGCGGGGTGAGCCCTATTTCACGCGCGAGGTTTATGACCTGTTTTACCCCGGTTATGGCGACACGTGGAACGCGCATCAGGGGGCGATTGGCAGCACCTATGAGCAGGGCTCGGCCCGGGGCCTGGTGTTCGCGCGGCGTGATGGGACCGAGCTGACCTATGCCGACGGGATCGCCAACCACTTCACCGCCAGTCTGGCAACCGCAGCGGCGGTAGCGGACAATGCCGCGCGCTTCCTCAGTGATTTTGCCGCCTACCGCAGTGGCAATGCCAGCGGGGCGGCGGGGCGTGGAGCCTACATCATCGACCTTGGCACGCGCCGTTGGAATGCCGAACGGCTCGGGCGCAGGCTCGCCGAACAGGGCATCACCGTGCTGCGGCGCGAGGGCGCGGCAACGCTTTGCGGCAAGTCCTATCCAGCAGGCTATCTCGCCGTGCCGCAGGCCCAACCTGCCGCGCGGTTGGTGCGGAGCCTGCTTGACCGCGACACCCCCCTGCCGCCCGATTTCCTCGCCGAGCAGGAACGGCGCCGGTCGCAGGATCTGCCGCATGAGCTTTATGACGTGACCGCCTGGTCGGTCGGGCCGATGGCGGGCGCGGAAGTCTCGCTGTGCGCCGCCGCCGCCGGGGGCGAACCGCTGAGCGCGGCTGCCCCCATCGCCGCCAAGGCCGAAGGCAGCGGCACCTTTGCCATAGCCGTGCCGTGGAGCGACAGCGGGCAGGCGCGTCTTGTTACGCTGGCGCTGCGCGAGGGCATCGAGGGCCGCGTCACCGACAAGGCCTTCACCACCGCAGGCCGCACCTTCCCGCGCGGTACGGTCGTCTTCCCAGCCGGGGCCAATAGCCCTGAGAAAATGGCCCGCCTCGCCGCCCTGACCCGCGAAGTCGGCGCGCATACCGTTGCCTTGGAGAATGGCTGGGTCGACAGCGGACCTAATCTGGGCAGCGAAAGCTTCGTCCGCCTCACCCTGCCGCGCGTTGCCGTTGCGTGGGACGATGGCATTTCACAGCTGAGCGCGGGCGCGCTGCGTTATGTCCTCGAACAGCGGCTCGGCCTGCCCGTCACCCCAATCCGCACCCAGCGGCTCGCACGGGCGGATCTGGCGGACTACGATGTGCTGCTGGTGCCCGAGGGCGATCCGTCGAGCGTGCTGGGCGAAGCCGGGCAACGCGCCATCCGTGATTTCGTGCGGCGCGGGGGCGTGCTGGTGGCAATCGGCGACAGCCTCGAAACCTTCAGTGGCGGCGACACCCCGCTGCTGGCGGTCAAGCGCGAAGCCGCCTTGGGGCGCGAGCCTGCGGCGGCGAAGGAGGACAAGGCCAGCCTCGCCGAAGCGGTGGCGATCACCAATGACAGCGAATATCGCGAGGCGATCAAGGACCAGCAGGCCCTGCCCGACGAGCTCCCCGGCGCCCTGCTCAATGTGGTGGCCGAGCGCGATCATTTCCTCTCGGCAGGCTATGATGACGGCGCGGTGGTGCTGGCGACGGGCACGCAGATCTTCACCCCGCTCGACCGGGCGCAGGGCGTGAACGTGCTGCGCTTTGCCGCGCCTGCAAACCTCATCGCCAGCGGTTATGTGTGGGAGGAGAACCGCAAGCAGCTCGCCTACAAGCCCTATCTGATGGCCCAGCGCCAAGGGCGCGGGCTGGTGATCGGCTTCGCGCATGACCCCTCGACCCGCGCCTACCTCGAAGGGCTCGACCTGATGATCGCCAACGCGGTGCTCGTCGCGCCCTCGCGCGTGCGGTGACCTGAAATCCTCATCCCGTTCACCCTGTGCTTGTCGAAGGGTTGTTCTTCTTCGGTGCCACAGCGCGTGGTTCAAGAAGAACAGTGCTTCGACAGGCTCAGCACGAACGGGATTGATGGTGTGTTCTGGCGAATTGACACCAGTTGTGTCATGCTATTCTCATGGCGCTGTTCGAAGCCTTTGTTGTCGCCCATGTCATCACCGGCGCGGTGGGGCTGACGGCGTTCTGGGGGCCCATCTTGACCAAGAAGGGCGCGACCCGGCACCGCCAATGGGGCCGGGCGACGTGTTACGGCTTTCTTGGCGCGGGTACGCTGGCGATCGCGATGGCGCTGCTGTCGCTTTACGGGCCGGAGGATCGCCACCCCGAAATCACCGACCGCGCGCTGTTTGACGGGCTGTTCGGGTGGATGATGCTCTATCTTGGGGTGCTGACCATCGGCTTTGTCGACTATGGCCTTGGCGCGATCAAGCATAGCGGCAACAGGCGTGCGCTGCGGTCATGGCGTCATCAAGGCGTGATTGCTGCCGTTGTCCTGTCAGGCGCATGGTGCGGCTATTATGGCTACTTGGTCGGCCACCCGCTGATGATGCTGGTCGCCTTCATCGGCATCGTTGCCATGGCGATCCAGCAGCTTTACATCTGGCGACCCACCGACCCGCCGCGCACAACCTACATCGGCGAGCATTTCCGCGCGCTGATCGGGATGGGAATTTCGGCCTATACCGCCTTCATGTCGGTCGGGTTGATCCGGCTGGTGCCCGAGCACGTCTTCAACCCCGCGATCTGGGCCGGTCCGAGCGTCGTCGGGGTGAGCCTGATCCTTTACTTCACGCTCAAGGCCAAGCGCGCCGCAGCGCCCAAGCCTTCAGGTGCGCGCCCACATCCGCAATAGATTGGCGATGGTCTTGTCGAGCGTTAGCAGCTCGGCCGATTGCAGGGGCAATTGCTGACGCAGCGCGGCGCGCAGGTTTTCGAGGTCGAACAGCATCTCGCGCTGGGCCTGATCGGCGATCAGGCTCTCGATCCAGCCCACGCACACGATCCGCGTGCCGCGCGTGACGGGCTTGACCTCGTGGATGCTGGAGGAGGGGTAGAGCACCAGATGCCCCGCCTCGGCCTTGACCTCCTGCGTCATGCCAGCCGCATGGATCACCAGCTCGCCGCCGTCGTATTCTGCTGGCGGCGAGAGGAACAGGGTGAAGGAAAGATCGGTGCGCAGCCGAGCAGCGCCCTTGCCCATCAGCGCATTATCGACATGCGCGCCGTAGCGCCCGTCGACCCCGGTCTGGCTGATGAGCAGCGGCGAAAAGCGCCGGGGCTGGGCAGCGGCTTTCACCACGGTGTTATCGGCAATGATCGGCAGCAATTCGTCAGCCAAGCGCCGCCCCGCAGGCGTATCCATCGCCGCCTGAAGATTGCGCTTCACTTCGCGCGCCACGCGCCCCGCAGTCTCGCGCCCGTCGCGCCATTCGAGCAGGTCGATGCGCTCGCGCAGGGCGGTGAGATGCTCGGGGTCGCTGAGGACGTTGATGACAAGGATCATGGTTCACAGATGTAGCGGCGGGCGCGGGGACTGGGAAGCGCCTCAGCGGCGCAGCACCCCCTCTGCCAGCAGCCGGTTGACTGCCGCCGCCACCTCCTCGGGGTCAACCTCCGCTCCGCCCCACACGACGTAGCGCAGGCCGACGAACACGTTCATCCCCATCATCGCCCAGGCCTCAAGCTCGCCCAGCCCTTCGCGGAACTCTCCCGCAGCAGCCCCAGCGCGCAGGCGATCGGTGATGCGCGCAGCGATAGTCTCGTAGTGCTGGCGATAGCTCGCCGGATCGACGAACTCGGCTTCGTCAATGATGCGGTAGATTTCCTTGTGCTCCGCCGCGAAGCGTAGGAACGCCGCCAGCGCCGCGCGCTCGATCTCCAGCGGCCCCATGCCCTCGTGCAACGCTGAGCGCGCGCTGGTGCGCACCTTCTCGCTCATGTCCCCCACCAGCGCGCGGAACAGGGCGTCCTTGCTGTCGAAATAGGTGTAGAAACTCCCCAGCGCCACACCCGCGCGGCGCGTGATCGAGCTCACTGAGGCTTCGTGAAAGCCCTTCTCGCCAAATTCCTCGGCGGCGGCATCCAGCAGCTTGCGCAAAGTGCGCCGCCCGCGATCCGTGCGCGGCGTCTTGTCGTCCGGTCCCGGCTGGGGCGCGACCTTTGCCCTGACCCCGTGACTGTTGCTCATCAGCTACTCCCTCGCCCTATTCGTAGGACGCGCGCCCGAAGCGCACAAGTCTAAACTTGAAAGGTGGTTCACCTTTCAATAATGTCCGGCTGAGAAGAGGGCCAGGAGAGGAACGACCCCATGATGACTACGCAAAAGAAGACCGTTTCCGGTCGCCGCGCGCTGCTGCTTGCAGGGTGCGCCGGGATAGCCAGTTTCGCCATGCCCGCCTACGCGCAGGACGTGGCCACGGAAGACGCGGCCAGCACCGCCGAAGAAGACGGCGTAATCATCGTCACCGCCCGCCGCCGCGAGGAACGCCTGATTGATGTCCCGCTGTCGGTGACTGCTCTGACGGGCGAAAGCCTCGCCCAGCAGGGTATTCAGGAACTTACCCAGATCGCCCAGCAGGTGCCGAACATCACGCTCGAAGTGAGCCGCGGCACCAACACCACGCTCACCGCCTTCATCCGCGGGGTCGGCCAGCAGGACCCGGTCGCAGGCTTCGAAGCGGGTGTCGGCCTGTACGTCGATGACGTCTATCTCAATCGCCCGCAGGCCGCCGTGCTTGATGTCTATGATGTCGAGCGGATCGAAGTGCTGCGCGGGCCGCAAGGCACGCTCTATGGCCGCAACACCATCGGCGGCGCGATCAAGTATGTCACCGCAAGGCTGCCCGATGACACCAGCGTCAAGATCCGCGGCACCTATGGTTCCTATGATCAGGCTGACCTGATCGTCACCGCCTCGACCCCGATCAGCGACAACCTCAAGATCGGCGCCAGCGGCGCGCGGCTTTCGCGCGGCGGCTTTGGCGACAACCTCACGCTCGGCACGGAAAACTACAACAAGGACGTGTGGGCCGCGCGCGGCACGATTGAATTTGACAGCGGCAAGGTGTTCGTCCGCCTCTCGGGCGACTACGTCAAGGATAACTCCGAAGCGCGTCAGGGTCACCGTCTGATCCCCAGCCTTGTGACCAATCAGCCGGTGCTGAACGACGTGTTCGACACCCGCGCCGGGCTCAACATCGTCGATCAGGAGGTCGAAGCCTATGGCGGCGCGCTCAATGTCGCGATTGAGCTGACGGACACGCTGACCTTCAAGTCGATCACCGGCTACCGCGAGGACAAGTCGACCACCCCGATCGATTTCGACAGCCTTGCTGCGGTCGACCTCGATGTGCCTGCGATCTACAACAACGACCAGTTCAGCCAGGAACTGCAGCTGCTGTATGAAGGCGACAAGCTTTCGGGCGTGCTGGGCTTCTATTACCTTGATGCCAACGCCTTCACCGCCTTCGATGTGGCGCTGTTCACAACCGTAGCCGGCCTGACCGCGCAGACGCTGGGCGATGTGAACACCGAAACTTGGTCAGTCTTCGGCGATTTCACCTATGACCTTACCGACACGATCAGCGTCTCGGTCGGTGGGCGCTACACCAACGACAAGCGCACCAGCCAAGTGCTGCGCACCACCTTCATCGGCGGGTTCTCGAACCTGTTCGGCGGAGCCGGCACGCCGATCGCTGTGACCAGCAACTTCAACGGCAGCGCAACCTTCGAGGATTTCAACCCGCGCGCCTCGATCAGCTGGCAGCCCGATGCCAACAACAATCTCTATTTCAGCTATTCGCAGGGCTTCAAGGGCGGAGGGTTTGACCCGCGTGGCCAGACCACCGCATGCCGCAACCCGCGCGGCGGGGCCTGCTCGCCTGCCGAAGTGTTCGACTTCCTCGCTTTCGACCCGGAAACGGTCGACAGCTACGAACTGGGCTACAAGGCGTCGCTGCTCGACAATCGCCTGAACATCAGCATTGCCGGGTTCCTCGGCCAGTACGACAATGTCCAGATCCCCGGATCGGTCGGCTTTGATGCCAATGGCGACGGGGTCAATGAAAGCTTCATCGGCATCACCTCGAACGCCGCGTCGGCGGACCTCAACGGGATCGAGTTCGAAGGCAACGCGCTCGTCGGCAAGGACTTCGCGGGCGACGGCAGCCGCTTCAGCGTCAACTGGTCGCTGGGTTTTATCGATGCCAGCTTCAACACCTTCATCGACGCTTTCGGACGCGATGTGGCGGATCAGCGCGTGTTCCAGAACACGCCCGACATCACCGCGCACATGGGCTTCAACATGGGTCTGCCGGTGGCGAGCGGGATGCTCGATCTGATCGGCCTTGCCTCGCTGCGGTCGGATGCGAGCCAGTTTGAAGTACCCAACCGCTTCCTTGATCAGGATGGTTTCGTGCTGGTCGATGCGAGCATCGTCTACACCTCGGACAGCGGGCTCTATTCGATCGGGGTCCACGGCAAGAACCTGTTCGACAAGGAGTACATCGTTGCGGGCTATAACTTCGTGGCGGGCGGGGTTGGCGGCGCGCCGTTCATCTCGACGCTGGGCCGCGAAGGCACGCTGACGGGCTTCTATGGCGATCCGCGCCGGGTGTACGTGACCGCACAGGTCAATTTCTAAGGCTCTCCCCGAAGGGGCGGCGGCCTCTCTCCATCGTCGCCGCCCCTTCCCTCTTTCCTTGGCCAGCCTGAGCGGGCATAGGCGCGAGCCATGCACGATATAAAACTGATCCGCGAGAACGCGCTAGAATTTGGTAGGGCCCTCGAGCGTCGGCACTCCGACAAACAGGTCGTAACCAAGATTCTCCTGCTGGACCTCAAAATCCGGGGCTTGAAGGCTGAAATTCAGCGCTTTCAAAATGAACGAAATAATCTTGCTAATGAGCAGAAGGCGACTCAAATAGCGCTTAAAGACATAAATAAGGAAACAGAGCGTTATAATACTCTCTTTGAAAGAGGAGAAATTACGGAGGAAGAACACTTTTCCTTTAGCGAAGACCGACTTTCTCGTCTTAAAGAAATCAAGCCGAAGGTTGAAATTTACAGCTCGAGAGCGCAGACTGTAAAGGCCCTTATTCCATTTCTTGAAGCTGGGCTAAAGGCGGCCGAAGACGAGCTTCAGCAGACACTCGAACTGATCCCAAACCTCCCCGCCGAAGATGTTCCCGATGGTGCTGGTGAGGAGGACAATGTCGAAGTGGTCCGCTGGGGCACGCCCCGCGCCTTCGACTTCACTCCCAAGGAACATGCCGACATCGCACCTGCGCTGGGCATGGATTTCGAGACCGGCGCGCGGCTCTCCGGCGCGCGCTTCACCTTCCTGCGCGGCGGGATGGCGCGGCTGCACCGGGCGCTCGGCCAGTTCATGCTGGATGTGCAGACCGGCGAGCATGGCTATGCCGAATGCAATCCGCCGGTGCTGGTGGGTGATGATGCCATGTATGGCACCGATAAGCTGCCTAAGTTTGCCGAGGACAGTTTCTGCACCACCAATGGCCGCTGGCTCATCCCCACCAGCGAAGTCTCCCTCACCGCCAGCGTCATGGGCGAGCTGCTTGACGAGGCCGCGCTCCCCATGCGCCTTACCGCGCTCACCCTGTGCTTCCGCTCCGAAGCGGGGGCTGCGGGGCGGGATACGCGGGGGTTTATCCGCCAGCACCAGTTCGAAAAGTGCGAGTTGGTCTCCATCGTGCGCCCGGAGGACTCCGAGGCCGAACACCAGCGCATGACCCGCGCGGCCGAGACCATCCTCGAACGCCTGAACCTGCCCTATCGCAAGCTGCTGCTGTGCACCGGCGACATGGGTTTTGGCGCGCGCAAGACCTATGACCTCGAAGTCTGGCTCCCCGGCCAGGGCGCTTACCGCGAGATCAGTTCCTGCTCGAACACCGGCGATTTTCAGGCCCGCCGCATGAACACCCGCTACCGCGTGGCGGGCGAAAAGCGCACCGAATTCGTCCACACTCTCAACGGCTCCGGCCTCGCGGTGGGCCGCACGCTGGTGGCGGTGATCGAGAATTACCAGAACGCCGATGGCTCCGTGAGTGTGCCTGAGGCGCTCAGGCCGTATATGGGCGGGCTGGAGGTTATCTCCCCCAACTAACCCCCTCCCCCGCACGCCCTGAGCTTGTCGAAGGGCTGCTTTTCCTTGAGGTAAGGACCAAGTCCGAAGAAAAGGACAGTCCTTCGACAAGCTCAGGACGAACGGAGAATTGTTGATGCCACGATCGATGAAAGGTTCGCCCGCTTGAGAATCCTCCTCACCAATGACGATGGCATCCATGCCCCGGGTCTCAAGGTGCTGGAGGAGATCGCCCACCAGTTTTCCGATGACATCTGGATCTGCGCGCCGTCTGAGGAGCAATCGGGCGCGGGTCACTCGCTCACGCTGACCCGGCCCGTGCGGCTCAACCAGCTGGGCGAGCGGCGCTTTGCCGTCACCGGCACGCCCACGGACTCTGTGATGATGGCGCTGCGCACCGTCATGCCCTCGCCCCCCGACATCATCCTGTCGGGCGTCAATCGCGGCGCGAACCTTGGCGATGACATCACTTATTCGGGCACCGTCTCGGCCGCCATTGAAGGCGCGCTGGCGGGCATCCGGTCGGTCGCCTTCAGCCAGGTCTACGCCAGGGAAGGCATGGGCGATGATGTGCCCTTCGGCGCGGCGCGCGAGTGGGGGGCGAAGGTGCTCGCGCCCCTGATCGATGCACCGATGGCCGAGCGCACGCTGATCAACATCAACTTCCCGGCGCTCCCCCCCGAAGATGTCAAGGGCATCCGCGTCGTCCGGCAGGGCTTCCACGATTATTCGCGCGGCAGCATCGTCGAAGGGCGCGATCCGCGCGGGTACCGGTATTTCTGGTTCGGGCTCCACGCGATCGAGCATACCGCCGATCACGGCACTGATCTCGAAGCGATCGACGACGGCTTTGTCGCGGTCACACCGTTGCAACTTGACCTCACGCACTATTCCACCATCGGCATCCTCGCCGACCGGTTCGGCGGCTGATGGCCGAAGCGCCCGGCCGCAATCCGTTTAAGCGCAAGGCGCTGCTGGCCGACCAGTTCCGCCCGTTGCGGCGGCAGGTCAAGCTCCCCGTGTGGGGCGATCTCGGCATCCGCGCGAGCCTCGCCTTTGCGCTGATCGGACTGGTTGTGATGATCCACTGGTTCGACCGCGACGGGCTGATCGACAATTACGACAAGCAGATCAGTTTCCTCGACGTCGTCTATTTCACCATGATCAGCATCACCACCACCGGCTTTGGCGACATTGCCCCGGTCAGCGACCGCGCGCGGCTGATCGAGGCCGTGATCGTCACCCCGGTGCGGATCGCAGTGCTGTTCATCTTCGTGGGCGCGGCCTACGACTTCGTCATCAAGCGCAGCTGGGAGAAGTTTCGCATGGCCCGCATTCAGGAACAGCTTACGGGCCACGTGGTGGTGCTGGGCTATGGCACCTCCAACAGCCAGAGCGTCGGCGAGTTGATCGCGCGCGGGGTGGACCCGCGCCAGATCGTGGTCATCGACCCATCGGAAGATCGCCTCGCCGAAGCCGAGAAGCTCGGCGTCAACGTCATGGCCGCCGATGCGACGCGCGATGAAACGCTGAAGGCGGTGCGGATCGATGCGGCGCAAAGCGTGCTGGTGTCCGCCGGGCGGGACGATACCTCGATCCTGATCGTGCTCACCGTGCGCCACTTGGCGCCCAAGGTGCCGATCAGCGTGGTGGTGCGCGCGGATGATAACGAACTGCTGGCGCGGCAGGCAGGCGCGGACAATGTCATCAACCCGGTGCGCTTCACCGGCCTCTTGCTGGCGGGCAGCGTCAAGGGCGCGCACATCGCCGATTACCTCGCCGACCTCGCCAGCGTTGGCGGGCGGGTGCAGCTGGTGGAACGGGTGGTGAGCGCGGAGGAATGCGGCAAGCCCATCACCGACCTCAAAAGCGGCGGACAGGGCCTGCGTGTCTATCGGGGCGGCCGCGCGATCGGGTTCTGGGAGGATGAGTGCAAGACCTTGCAGCCCGGCGATGTGCTGGTGGAAATCGTGCCCACCGCAGGCAGCGAGGCGGGGTAGGCTTGCGGACGGGCAGAGCGCGCATAAGCGCACCATGTCGCGCCCGACCCTAATGCCCGTTTCGCTTTTGCCTGCTGGGGGTTGATAAGCGTTGAGGCCGCCGGGTCAGTTTGCGGCCGGGATCGGCGGGGTTTTCCAGAACAGCTCGACTTCCTCTTTCTCGCCGGTCATCTCGTAACGGATCAGCGCGATCGGCAGCCGGCCTGCGGCAAGAAATTCATCGTGGAAGGCGCGCAGCGAAAAGTCCGTGCCGAGCTGGGTCGCGCGATCTGCCAGCAAGGCGTCCATCTGCAACTTCCCGATCGTGTAGGCGACCCCGTAGCCGGGCGGGCGGCGCAGATAGATTTCGGCATCGACCCGCGCCACGTCCTCATCCAGCCAGGGCGTTTTCGATCGCATGTAATCCACCGCCTGTGCGACGCTCCAGAGGTTCTGCTGCATCCTGATATCGGCAGGCACGCGCGCCGCGCGAAAGATGCCGAACAGCTGGATGAACTCGTCGGCGCGCGGTGAATGACGGGTCGCACCGGCCAGCGTCAAGGCATCCTCAAGATAGGTCGCCCAGCCTTCGGCCCGCCCGCCGTCGCTATATTCCGCCCTGATCGGCCGGGTGTCCCGCTCCGCCAGCACCGCGTCGAACCGGTGGCCGGGAATAACGGCGTGAAGGTGATCGGGGATCGGGTCTCGAAACTGGATCTGCTCCCAGAAGTTGGGCCCGGTGGGGCGCTCGACATAGGGCGTGTTGCTGCCGAGCTCGCCGACGAAATCGGGGATCGTGACGATGTCCTGCTCAGTCAGGAACTTTCGCACGATGGCATCGGTGGTGGCGACCTTTTCCGCCTGCTCGCGCGCGCTGCGCGACAGTTGGAGTTCGGGCTCGTTGCGGTTGCGATGGCGCAGCAAGGCGAGCGCCGCCGTCGTGCGCTCATGCTCGCGCTCGGCCAGCGTGAGCATCTGCGTTGCCGACAGCGGGATCATCCGCACATGCCGGATATACCATTCGTAGCGATCGGCCCCCACGCCGCCCGGTGGTGTCATGCGGCCGCGTTCGGACTTCAGCCAGTCCCTGAATTCGACCAAAGCGGTTCTGGCCGCGACAATATCCTCGACCATGTCGGGCCGCTGCGTCCGAGCCCTTCCGAGCAGGTCTTCATACCAGCCGATGATCCCCGCAGGCGGGACTTCGCGATAGGGGTGGTAGTGATTGACCCCGTCGCTGTTATCGAGGTTGTGGAGCGCAAGATCCGCGAAGTCTCCGGCAACTTCGGTCAGGTTCGCGCGGGCCGAGGTGAGCAGCGGAGGCACGCTTTTCAGCCGCGCCCGCAACTGCTCGATCTGCTCGCCGTCCTTGGACACATCGGTAAACGCCACGCGCATCAGCGGATCGAGATAAAAGCCCGGATCGCGCTTCCACGGCCGCAGCACTTCGAGATTGAAGCGATATCCGTTGAGGATCGATTTGACCGCGAGGAAATCGACCTGCTGGGAGCGCGGCCAGCTTTCAACCGGCATGGCAGCGAGCTCCTGTTCGAACCGCGCAAGGCCCGCGAGCTTTTCGGTCATCAGGCTGTCGCCGTAAACCTCACCGATGCGCGCTCCCGAATCCAGCACGACCCCTGCCGTAAAGCCGGGGACCATGTATGCGCGCAGTTCTTCATGCAGTTCGACGAGTTCGTCGTAATCGCTGGTCTGCTGCTGGTTCGCATGGGCGGTGCTGGTCCAGGCCAACGCCAGTGCCACGATCCCGATGATGGATTTCATATCTGCCTCCCTCGCGCTCTAGATGCGAGTACGGTCGGTGGCTGTCCAGACAAGTTTGTCCCCGGAGGATGGAGAGGTGAAGGGCGGACGCTGAGCCGAGCCGCCATGTCCTTCGGAACGCGGCTAAGCCTCTTAGCCCCGAAACCACACGAACACCGCGCCCATCGCTGCCATGCCGAACACAAAGTGCCCGGCGTCGATCAGGAAATGCGCCAGCGTCTTCCTCAGATAGAGGTAATTGATCCCCACCGCCGGGGTCATCACTCCCACGGCAAAACCCACGGCCATCATCATGACCACAAAGGGCTTGGGATCGGTTTTCTCCAGCAGGTGCCACAGCACCATCGCGATCAGCATTTCAAACGCGAAGGTCAGGGCGAAGATCAGCGGCATGTTGCCGCTCTGAAGCTGCGCATCGGACAGCCCCGCCGCGCGCTGCCAGGGCTTGCTAAACAGGGCGCCATACCACAGCGCGCCGACCGCGAAGAAGGCCGCGGCCCCCGCCAGTACGGGCCAGAGAGCAAAGTCGTTCATGCGCGGGCCGCCAGATTGTCCGGCCAATCGAGGGTGAGAGCCCCGCCCTCGGGCAGCTCGCGCCATTGGTCGAGGAACGGGTCGAGCCCCGCCCGGATCGCCCCGAGTCTGTCCTCCACGCCATCGGGCGGCGGCACGTGTCCGGCGGTCCAGCCGGGCTCGGCCATTGCCATGATGGCCGCATCATCCGCCCCGCCGCTCCAGCTTGCTGCCTCGAAGCATTCGACGAGGCGTTCGGCCTGAATCAGCGCGACGATCGCTGCGTCGGGCACATCGGCGCGCTTGGCGCTGGCATGGCCACCCGCGAGCGCAAGCGCCTGCACGTCCTCGGGCGCCATTCCGCCCGCGACCAGGCCCCAGAACCCCGCCGACATGCCCAGCTCGCGCTCGACAAAGAAGTGGTAGGCATCGTGCGGATACGGCCCCTTCCGCGCGAAGCCAAACGCCGTGCGCGAGCCATCGGCCCGCTCCACCGCGACATGATCCTGATTAGTGCCCTTGGTGATCGTGATGCGCATGGCTTGGTTGTAGCGCAAAGCGCCGCGCTGGTGTAGGGGGCCGCGCCTATGACGTCTGCCCCCACCACCCTCCCCGACCAGAAGCGCATCGGTATGGTCAGCCTCGGCTGCCCCAAGGCGCTGGTCGATTCCGAGCGCATCCTCACCCGCCTGCGCGCCGATGGCTATGCCTTTGCCGAGGATTATGCGGGCGCGGATGTGGTGCTGGTCAACACCTGCGGGTTCCTCGACAGCGCCAAGGAAGAAAGTCTTGCCGCGATCGGAGAGGCCATCGCCGAAAACGGGCGGGTGATCGTGACGGGCTGCATGGGCGAAGAGGCCGACGCGATCCGCGCCGCGCATCCGCAGGTGCTCGCGGTCACGGGCGCGCATCAATATGAGCAGGTGGTCGAAGCGGTGCACACGCACGCGCCGCCGAGCCAAGGCCCGTTTATCGACCTCATCCCCCAGCCCGATATCAAGCTCACCCCGCGCCACTACAGCTACCTTAAGATTTCTGAAGGCTGCAATCATTCCTGCGCCTTCTGCATCATCCCGCAGCTGCGCGGAAAGCTTGCCAGCCGCCGGATCGATGCGGTGCTGCGCGAGGCGGAGAAGCTGGTGGCGGCGGGGACCAAGGAACTGCTGATCATCTCGCAGGACACGAGCGCCTACGGCGTGGATATCCGCCACGAGCCACGCGCATGGAAGGGGCAGGATGTGCGCGCGCATATGACCGATATGGCGCGTGAACTTGGCCAATTGCGCACGCCTGAAGGAACCCCGCCGTGGGTTAGGCTGCACTATGTCTATCCTTATCCCCATGTCGATCAGGTCATCCCCCTGATGGCAGAGGGGCTGCTGACGCCCTATCTCGACATCCCGTTCCAGCACGCCTCGCCCAAGGTGCTCAAGCTGATGCGCCGCCCGGCGAACGAGGCCAAGGTGCTCGAACGGCTGAAGTCGTGGCGCGACATCTGTACCGATATCGCGATCCGCAGCTCATTTGTGGTCGGCTTCCCGGGCGAGACCGAGGAGGACTTCCAGTACCTGCTCGAATGGCTGGAGGAAGCCCAGCTTGACCGCGTCGGCGCGTTCCGGTTCGAGCCGGTCGAGGGCGCGGCGGCCAATGCCTTGCCCGATCCGGTGCCCGAGGAACTGAAGGAAGAGCGCTACGCCCGGATCATGGACGTGACCGAGCGTATCTCGGCCGCGAAACTCGCCGCCAAGGTCGGCCGCACGCTCCCTGTGATCATCGATGCGGTGGGTGAGCCGGACGAGGATGGCGACATCGGTGCCACCGGGAGGTCTCAGGCCGATGCGCCCGAGATCGACGGCGCGGTGTATCTGCGCAACGTGCCCGAAACCCTTGTCCCCGGCGACATCGTACGGGTGACCATCGAGGATGCCGACGCGCACGATCTGTTCGGCGTGATTGCGCGTTAACCCCCGCCCCGCGCCCGTCCCCCTGAGGGACGCGCGCGCGGTAAGTTCTGGTCAGTCGGCGGCTAACGCGGCATATTCCCTGCCATGACCCGCGCACTCGTCCTATCGTTCGCCCTTGCCACCGTCGCGCTCCCAGCAGCGGCGCAGACCAACGCCAATGATGCGGCTGAGGCCGCAGAGCAAGTCGCAGCGCGGGCCGGCGGGGCTTTTGAACAGATCGACCCCGATACCGCGAGGTCGGATGCCGATGACGCAGCGCTGGCACCCGAGAGCGATGCACCGCGCGGCCCGGCGGTGCGGTTGATCCCCGAACCGATGGTGCAGTCCCTGCCCGCTGCGGCCGCCACGACCCCCGTGGCGCTGGCGAGCAATGATCCCTTCGTCATCAAGTCGATCCTGCCGATCGAAGGCAGCATTCGCTATGGCGACTGGTTCTGGGACGAGAGCGCCGCACCGCGCACGGGCAAGCTTGTCATCACGGTCGATCTTGAAGCGCGCGTTATCAGCGCCTTTCGCGATGGGCACGAAATCGGCACCGCCGTCGCGCTGCTCGGCACGCAGTCGCACCCCACACCGCTCGGCACCTTCCCGATCCTGACCAAGGAGAAGGACAATGTGTCGGAGAAATACTTCAACGCTCCGATGCCGCACACGCTGCGGCTGACATGGGACGGGATCGCGATCCACGGCTCGCCGGTGATGAACGGCTATGCCTCGCACGGTTGCATCGGCGTGCCGGATGACTTCGCCGCCAAACTCTTCGCCGCCGCCAAGCGCGGGGACAAGGTGATCATCACGCGCGGCAAGATGATCGGCGTGGGCGACAAGGTGATGTGAATCTCCCCCCTCTTGTGGAGGGATTAGCTTGATTTCCGTTCGCCCTGAGCTTGTCGAAGGGCCGCTTTGCACTTGAGCTTCGGCTTGTGGTTCAAAGAAAAACAGTCCTTCGACAAGCTCAGGACGAACGGACTCGCTAGTTCACACTGCCCCTCACCGGTTCGGGGCGAAAGCGCCAGACCCGCATCATCACCCCGACCTTCTCGACCCGCTCCACCCCGGCCTGCGCCAGCACGCCGCCAAGCGAGGCGTTCTCGCCTGCCCAAAGCCGATCCCACGCCCGCGCCGCTTCGCTTCGTGTCGCGTGGCCGCCAAGTTCGCGGATGATGCGCAAGATCGTCTCGATGGCGATGACGCGGGGCACATTGGCGCAATAGCTGAAGCCCGGCACGTCCCCAGCCTCGCGCATCACCATTTCGTGCCAGTCCAGCTCGGCATACCATTCCAGCGCCTGCCAGCTTTCCGCAAGATGCGCAGCGCTGGCGGCGATCTGCACCGGATCGAGCCACTCCGCCTCGGCGAGCGCCTGCCGTATCCGCACGCGGTCAAAATCGGGGTTGGTGTTGGAGGGGTCTTCGGCGGGCGCGATGCCCGCAGCGGCGACGACTTCGGCCAGCGCCGATTTGCGCCAGCCGAGCAGCGGGCGGAGCAGGGTTACCTCGGTGCCATCGATCACGCTGCTAGCGCGCACCCCCGCCAGCCCCGCAAGCCCGCTGCCCCGGTTGAGCCGCATCAGCAGCGTTTCGGCCTGATCATCCGCGTGGTGCGCGGTGGCGACCGCGCTGAGGCTTGCGGCCTGCGCCCATCCGGCCAAAGCGGCATAGCGCGCCTCGCGCGCCCGGGCCTGGGTGTTGCCGGGGGCGAGCGTCACCTTCAACGGCGTGAAGGGAATCCCGCGCTCACGGGCCACGCGCTCGACCAGCGCGACCTCCCCCGCCGCTTCTGGCCTTAACCCATGATCAACGCTGGCGACCGCAATCCGCCCCGGCAACGCGTCATGGGCGAGCAACAGCAGCGCAAGGCTATCCGGCCCGCCCGAGACCGCCAGACCGAGCGGCCCCGCCCGCTCGGTCTCGGGCCAGAGAGCCGCCAGATCAGCGGCAAACCGATCCGCCAGTTGGGGGCTTAACTGCACTTCACCTTGGCGCGATTGGCCTGATACTCCGTCGCGAGCCGCCCGGAAGCAATCAGCGGGTACGTCTCGGCGAATTCAGCGAGCGCGATGCAGGCGCGCTTGGTGTCCTTCAGCGCGATCATCGAAGCGCCCAGATAGAGCAGGCTGTCGGCCGCGCGGTCGCCGTTCTTGTTGGACTGATAATTGCGCAGGAACCAGCGCGCCGCCTCTTCGGGCATATTGTCATCAAGGAAGGCGCGGCCCAGCAAGTTGCGGCCAAAGCTGATGCGCGCATGGTTGGGGTATTGCTCAACGTACTTGGTGAGCTGCTGACGCGCTTCGGGGAAGAACCCGGCGTTCCACAGGCGGAAGCCATAGCTGTATTCGTCGTCCGCAGCATCGGCGGTTTGCGGCTTGGCAATCGCCTGCACTGCTGCCAGCCTTGATGGGCTGGGGTTTGCAGCCGCGGTGGTCGTGGTGGCCGCAGGCTGGGGCGCGGGGGGCGTCTGCACGGGAGGCCTTGCTGCAGGCGGCGTCGTTGCCGGATCGGTTGCCGCAGGCGTAGTCACCGCCGGTGTGGCCGCCGCAGAGGTCGCTGGCGCGGGCAGGATGGGAGCATTTGTCTGGGTTTCCAGCGCGGTCAGCCGCATCTCCATCTGCGAAAGCGCGTTTGCCTGCTCCTCCGACCGCGCGGTGAGCGCTTGCAATTGCGCCTCCAGCGCATCGAGCCGCACCAAAATGTCGGTCACTGCCGTGGTCGAGGGGGCGCTGGTGGTGGACGGTGTGGTGGTGGCCGGGACCGTACCCGGAGTGATCTGTGGCTCGAAAAAGCGCCCGTCCCCGCCCGGGAAGACCTTGCGCTGCAAGGCGCGAATTTCGGACTCGATCTTGCGGATGCGCGCTTCGGCGGCGGCGGGGGTTTCCTGTGCGGCAATCGGCACCGGGGAGGCAGCCAGCGTGGCAGCGACAGCAAGCGCGCCCGCGAGGCGCAGGGAAGTGATCCGGAAGGGGGTGGTCATGGCGCGTCAGGCTCCCTCGCAATGGCCACTGCGCAATGCAGCGGCGCGCATGAACGTGGTCCGAATCTCTGGCGCGCGACCGTTGCTAAGTCGAGAGTGGCAGGGCCGCTCATCAACGGGAAATTGTCACTTGCGGATCAATCAATCATCCGTCTGAGCCTGCATCGCTAGAAGGAGCCTCCGTGGCAGGCGCCGGCTCGGCAGGGGCTGGCTCTGCAATGGCCTCGGTCTGCGGCACGGCATCGCGCCGCACTGCCCGACGCGCGGCGGGAGCAGGCCGGATCGCCGCGCCTGATCCCGTGGACGTTGCCTGCGTATCGGCAGGGCTGGCGGCAACGGGCGCTGCGCGGGCCAGAAGCGCCGCCGCCGAAACGGGCACGCCCGACAGCGTCACCGGGCGCTCTGCCAGACGCGCTACGGGCTTGTTGCCCACCGTAATCATCAACGCATCGGGCCGCCCGGTGTTGATCCGCGGGTCACTGGCGCTGGCTGGCACCGTCACCGCTTCGCCTTTGGCCAGCGCGCGTTCGAAGAGGCGTTCACCGCCTTCCTCATAGAGGCGCAGCCAGATGCCGTCTTCCGCCGCGGTCAGCACCACCTCACCGCCCGCGGGGGCCGTGGCCGATGCCGTGGGCGAGGCGGCGGCGGTCGGTGCCTTGGTCGCGGCAGGTGCCGGGGTGAGCAGCGAGCCCGGCTCGGTGCCTGCGCCGAAATAAGCATTGTAAAACGCATAGACGCCCACCGCCAGCACGAGCGCCGCAAACGCACCGAACCACGCGAGACCCGCCGAGGGCAAGCGTGCTGGGTCGCCCGGCTCCATGCCCGGCGAAGGCACCGTGCGCCGCATGCTGGTATCCGCAAGCTCAACCCGCACGGCGTCCGTGATGACGGCCGGGTCGAGGCCAACGGCACTAGCGTAACTGCGCGAAAATCCGACAGCATAGGCGCGCGACGGCAAGGCCGTGAAATCGCCCCGCTCGATCGCTTCAAGATGGCGCAGCGGAATGCGCGTTTGTGCAGCAATATGCGGAAGATCGACCCGCATGGCCTCGCGGGCCGCGCGCAATTGCGCACCGACCCCGCCCGTCGGCGCTGCGCGGTCCTCATCGCCGCTTGTCTTTGTGTCGCTGATCATGACCCGATTCCATGCCTGTTGCCGAGGCAATGTGAGAGTGTGGACGTCATTCGTCCTTGTGCGCCGGTTCACCTTGTATGCGGGGTTCTGTCAAGCGCGCAAAGCGGCCGCGCAGGCTATGACGTGGCAGAGCCGAGACCGGCGTGGTTAATCGTACTCGATCTCGCGCGCATCCGCCCATGCCGACAGCTCAGCCCGCAGGTTGCGGCCCGGTTCGGCGAGCCAACCGGTCATGGCGGCGGTAAGCTCCGCCAGATCGACCTTGCGCACCAACTCCTTGATCGGGCCGACCGCCGCCGGGGTGATCGAGAGGCGGCGATACCCGATGCCCATCAAGGCCAGCGCCTCAAGCCGCCGCCCGCCCATCTCGCCGCACACCCCGATATCCACGCCCGAGCCAACGCTGTTTTGCATCACCCGGCGCAGGAAGCGCAGGATCGATGGGCTGAGCCAGTCATAACGTTCCGCCAGCTTGGGGTTGGCGCGGTCCGCCGCGAACAGGAACTGGGTGAGATCATTGGTGCCGATGGACAGGAAGCTCAATTTGGGCAGCAGCATGTCCAGCACTTCGGCAAGTGCGGGGACTTCGAGCATAGCGCCGAAATGGATGCGTTCGGGCAGCAGCTTCTTTTGCGCGCGCAGGAAAGCGAGCTGTTCGTCGAACACCGCCTTGGCCGCATCGAACTCCCACGGTTCGCTGACCATCGGGAACATGACGTAAAGCGCGCGCCCGCCCGCTGCCTCCAACAACGAACGCGCCTGCACCTTCATCAGCCCTTCGCGTTCTAGCGCGAGCCGGAGCGCGCGCCAGCCCATCGCCGGGTTCTCATCCTGCGCCGCAATTTCCGAAGCGAGGTAAGGCACCGACTTGTCCCCACCGATATCGACCGTGCGGAAGATCACCGGCTTGTCGACTGCGGCCTCCAGAACGTCGCGGTAAAGCCGGATCTGGCGTTCCCGCTGTGGCAAGGTGGCCGAGACCAGGAACTGAAACTCGGTGCGGAACAGGCCCACGCCGTCCGCACCCGTCATCGCGAGCGCGCTCATATCGTCGCGCAAACCGGCGTTCATCATCACCTGAATGCGGGTGCCGCAGCGGGTGAAGGGTTCGACGTCCTTGAGCGCAGCATATTGCGCCTGCTTCTCGCGGCTCTTGGCAAAGCGCGTCTGAAACGCGTCGGCGACCTGCGGCAGGGGGCGCACTATGGCACTCCCCGCGGTGGCATCGAGCAGGATCTCGTCGCCTTCGCGGATCGTGGTGCGCACGCCCTTGGTGCGGCCGATCACGGGCACGTTCATCGCGCGCGCGACGATCACCACGTGGGCCGTGAGCGAGCCTTCTTCGAGGATGACGCCCTTCAGGCGGCGCTTGTCGTATTCGAGCAGTTCGGCCGGGCCGAGGTTGCGCGCGATCAGGATCGAATCCTTGCGCAGGCCTTGGCTCGCCGCCGTGCCGACCTGCCCTGCGACGATCCTGACGAGGCGGTTGGCCAGGTCTTCCAGATCGTGCATCCGGTCCGCAAGTAGCGGATCATCAATCTCGCGCATCCGCATCCGGGTGTGCTGCTGGACGCGTTCAATCGCGGCCTCGGCGGTAAGGCCAGAGTCGATCGCTTCGTTGATCCGCCGCGACCAGCCCTCGTCGTAGGCGAACATCTTGTATGTCTCGAGCACCTCCTCGTGCTCACCGCCTGCGCCGAATTCGGCCTGGCTCGCCAGCGTGTCGATCTGCTCGCGCATCCGGTCGAAGGCGCGGTAGACCCGCTGGCGTTCAAGCTCGGTGTCTTCGGCCATGACCTGTGTGATCTCGACGCGCGGCTGGTGATAGACCGCGTGCCCTGCCCCCAGGCCCTTGACGAGCGTGAGGCCGGTGATCGTCTGCGGCCCCGTCTGTTCCTGCGTCAGGCCGAGGGCTTCTTCTTCATCAACCAATTCAGCATTGGCGATCAGTTCTGAGAGCACCATCGCCGTGGTCTGAAGCGCCTCGATCTCAACCTCCTCGTAGCGGCGCGGCTCGACATGCTGCACGCACAGCACGCCCACCGCGCGCTCGCGGTAGACAATCGGCACCCCGGCGAAGGAGTGGAACTTTTCCTCTCCCGTTTCGGGGCGGTACTGGAAATCGGGATGCGCCTTCGCCTCGGCGAGGTTCAGCGTCTCGACCTTCTGCGCAATCGCGCCCGTCAGCCCCTCGCCAATCGCCATGCGGGTGACGTGCACCGCGCTCTGATTGAGACCGCGCGTGGCGAACAGCTCCAGCATCCCGTCGCGCAGGAGGTAAATCGAGCACACCTCGCTCGACAGACACTCACCGATGATCTCGACCACGTGATCGAGTTTGCCCTGCGCATGCATGCGCGAGGCCATCACCTCTGTCAGGCGGGTCAAAATCTGTCGGGCGGCGGCAGCGGCGGTCATAGCCGTGACGGTCTATTCATTCCGCGCAGCAAATGCAAAACCGCGCAGCCCGCCGCCCCGCTTTTGTGAAAAAGCAGGCGATCAGAAGCCGGCAATCTCTTCTTTCAATCGCAGCTTTTGCTTTTTCAGGAGTTGGATCGTCGCAGTGTCAGGGACGGGCCGGGCCATTTCGTCGCGCAAGCGGGCTTCGATGCCGGCATGCTTGCTCTGAAGGGCGTGGAGGTGGGAAGACACTGCGGTCGATGCCATATTGCGTTCTCCTATCCTGCGGGGGGATGCCCCCGGAAAGGCGACTCGGCACAACGCGGCCGAGCCGCAGGTTTCAGTGAAACCACATCAACCTTGCCTTGCAAAGGGCTGATGAAACGTAAATCGATGCACCCGCATTCAGATGCGATGAACCGATGACCGCGCCTGTCGCGATGTCCTCAGGGAAAATGTGCAATGCGGCTTATCGAATCACGCAGGAACGCGTAGCGCGCCCACGCATTGCGCGCTTGAAACGCAATGGGCGGATCACTCAAGGGCGGATCGGGAAGGACGCAAGGCTGGCATGACCGAGCAGGAGCTCAGGAAAACGCTCGAATTGCTCAAGACCGAGCATCGCGACCTCGACGCCGCGATTTCCGCCTTGACCGAAGCGGCGCGCGGGAGCGCTTCAGCGGACCAGTTGCAGATCGCGCGCCTGAAAAAGCGCAAGCTGCGGCTGCGCGATCAGATCGCGATCATCGAAGACACCTTGCTCCCCGATATCATCGCCTGACCGGCGCCAGACAGGGTTAACAAGCAAGGAAATGTGTTCCCGGCCGGGACAGGCGCAAAAATTGCTTGGAAAGTAACCATACCTGAGTGGCGGGCCGCCGCCGGGGCGCGTAATCTGCTCCGCACCATGGCCCGACCCACCAATCTTTCCCGTCCGATCATCGAGGCGCTCTACACCGAAGCGCTGGTTTTGGCCGATGAAGTGCGTGCGGTGTTCGCCGCTGGCACGCGTGAACCGCAGATCGGCGAAGACGCATACCTGCGCCTCGCGCTTTCGACCGAGGGGCTCAAGACCACCACCCGGATGATGCACGTGCTGGCATGGCTGCTCAACCAGCGGGCGCTGTTTTCGGGCGAGCTCAGCGAAAATCAGGTGCGCCTGCACGGTGCCCTGCCACCCGATCGCGGCTCTGATACCGCACAGCTGGCGCTGCTGGAGCCGGAAACGCGCGAGCTGATCGCCGACACCGAAAAGCTGCACCGCCGCATCGCGCGGCTGGACGAAGCTTGGCGCCAGCATTTCGCAATGAACTCCCCCGCCCGCGCCTTTCAGGAGCGGATCGGGCGCGAATTCGGGCGACTGGGTTAGACGTCAGGCCGCTGGTCTTGGTTCTCCCCTCCCCTCGGGGGAGGGGCCGGGGGTGGGGAGTGCCACGCCCGCGACTGCCGAACACCCAACCCCTTCTCTGAAGGGAAGGGGCTCGTCACGCCCCCGCCAGCGCTTTGCGCCATAGCGCCAACCGCTGCTCGCGCACGTCCTCTGTCATCTCCGGCTCGAACCGCGACAGCCGCCCGCGCATCGCCTGCGCGGCGGTGGCAAGGTCCGGATAAAGCCCCGCTCCCGTCGCTGCCAGCATCGCTGCGCCGAGCGCCGTGGTTTCGACAAAGCCGGGCCGCTCGACAGTGATGCCCAGCATATCGGCCAGATCCTGCGCCATCCAGTTGTTCGCCGCCATCCCGCCATCGATCCGCAGCGTCTGCCACGGCGCACCATCAGCGGCAAAGGCGGTCGCCAGATCGTGGGTCTGATGCGCCATCGCCTCCAGGGCCGCGCGCGCCAATTCGGCCTTGCCGCTGGCAAAGCTGAGGCCCGCGATCACCCCTCGCGCTTCCGCCCGCCAATGCGGCGCGCCGAGCCCGGACAAGGCCGGCACGATCACCACCCCGCCACTGTCGGTGATTGAGCGGGCGAGCGCCTCAGTCTCGTCTGCGACCGCCACGATCCCGAGCGAATCCCGCAGCCATTGCACCAGGCTCCCGGCGACAAACACCGAACCTTCAATGGCATAGGTGCGCTGCCCATCGAACTGGGTCAGCACCGTGCCCAGCAAGCGGTTCTTGGAGCGCGGGATGCGGGTGCCCTGACAGGTCAGCACGAAGGCCCCTGTGCCATAGGTCGCCTTGGTCTGCCCCGGTGCGAGGCAGGCCTGTCCGATGGTCGCCGCCTGCTGATCGCCGGCCAGCCCGGTGATCGGGATCGCGCGGCCGAACAGCCCCGGTTCGGTCATGGCGAGCGGCCCGGCCATGTCGACGACCCCGGGAAGAGTAGACAACGGCACGCCGATGAGATCGCAAAGACCTTCATCGAACTGCGCATCTTTCAGCCCCATCAGCAAAGTGCGGCTGGCGTTGCTGGCATCGGTGATATGGGCCGCCCCGCCCGTCAGTTTGAACACCAGCCAGCTCTCGACCGTCCCGAACGCCAGCGTGCACTTGTCCGCCGCCGCAAGCACCTCGGGGACGTTGTCGAGCATCCAACGCATCTTGGTGCCCGAGAAATAGGGATCGAGCAGCAAGCCGGTGCGTTCCTGCACCCCTGCCTCGTGGCCCGCCTCGCGCAACTCCGCGCAGAAGGGCTCGGTGCGGCGGTCCTGCCAGACGATGGCGTTGGTCAGCGGCTCGCCCGTCACGCGATCCCAGGCCACCACGGTTTCGCGCTGGTTGGTGATCCCGATCGCCGCGATCATCGCCGCCCCGCCCGCCTTGGGGAGGAGTTCGAGCGCGCAAGCCAGCGTCTTGTCCCAGATTTCGCGCGGATCATGCTCCACCCAGCCGCTTTGCGGATAGTGCTGTGTCAACGGCGCCTGAGCGCTCGCCACCAGCACGCCGTCGCTCGCGAACAGCATCGCTCGGGTGGAGGTGGTGCCTTCATCCAGCACCAGAATGTAATCGGACATGGAACCCTCTCGCCTTTTTCAACTGTCTATCCGTTCGTGTCGAGCGAAGTCGAGACACCAATTGCACCCCGACCTCTCGACTTCGTTCAATGCGAGCGGCAAAAGGCGAAGATGGTCACCATCCCCGCAAAACCCTGGCCCACGGGCCTTGCCGAAGCGGTCGAGCCGCTGGTCCGCCGCGTGCTCGCGCCCAATCCTTCGCCCTATACCTACACCGGCACGCAGACCTATGTGGTGGGTCCTGACGACGGACCGGATTGCGCGGTGATCGATCCCGGCCCCAACGAAGCGGCACATATTGACGCGATCATCGCCGCCATCGCCGAGCGGCGCGTGCTGGCGATCATGTGCACCCACACCCACCGCGACCACTCGCCCGCCGCCGCCCCGCTCGCCGAGCGCACCGGCGCGCCCATCGTCGGCTGCGCGCCGCTCGTGCTGGCGAGCGACCTGCCCCGCGCCGATGAGGCCTTCGACCCGACCTACGCGCCCGACCGTGTCCTGCTGGACGGCGAGGGGATGCGCGGCACCGGCTGGACACTCACCGCGGTTGCCACGCCGGGGCACACCTCGAACCACCTGTGCTTCGCCCTCGAAGAGAGCGGTGCGCTGTTCACCGGCGACCACGTCATGGGCTGGTCGACCAGCGTCGTTATCCCGCCCGATGGCGACATGGGCGATTACATGGCGAGCCTGGAAAAGCTGATGGCGCGCGATGATGTGCGCTATCACTCGGCCCATGGCGCGGCGATCGAGAAGCCCAAGCAGCTCGTGCGCGGCATGATCGGCCACCGCCGCCAGCGCGAGGCGCAGATACTGCGCCTGCTGGGCGAGGCCGCGCGCCCGGTCAGCGGTTTCATCCCCGAGATGTACAAGGGTCTTGACCCGCGCCTGATCCCGGCGGCGGAAATGAGCGTGACGGCGCATCTCATCGACCTTGAAAAGCGCGGAGCCGCTCGGCGCGACGGTGAGGTGTGGCGCACGATCTAGCCCGGCCTGCTTGATACTTGCGCGCGCGGGCAAATCATGGTCAACCGCCCTCGGGGCGCGTGGACAGGGGGGATCGGATCCATGGCAACTTTGGCGCAGCGCGGCGGCGGGATCGCAGGCACACGCTTCTTTCTCATCATGGCGCTGCTGATGTGCTGTGTCACCGTCGCCGGGTTTGTGTTCAACCTAGCGCTTGGCCGTTCAAGCTTTGCCGCGCCGGCGACCGTCCACGCTCACGGCATCGTCTTCATGGCGTGGATCGGGCTCTATGCAGCGCAGGCGATCAGCATCGCGAGCGGCAATGTCGCGCTGCATCGGCGGATCGGGGTGCTGGCCTATCTGTTCATTCCGATCATGGTGATCGCAGGGACTGCGGTGATGGTCTATTCCGCGCAGAACCACGGCGGGCCGTTCTTCTTTGCGATCAACGAATTCGTGGTCAGCAATGCGCTGGGGCTCTATTGCTTCGGCGGGCTGGCATTTTGGGCGCTGCGAGTGCGGCGGCATCAGGGCTGGCACCGGCGGCTGATGCTCGTCGCGATGAGCATCCTCACGGGACCGGGGATCGGGCGGATGCTTCCGGCCCCCTTGATGATCCCCTATGCGTGGCCGATCTCGATTGCGATAACCTGGATCTTCCCGCTAATCGGCATGTGGGCAGACTGGCGCCGCGACGGGCGCGTTCATCCGGCCTATTGGTGGGGCATGGGGATCAATGTCGGGGTGTTTGTCGGCTCGATGCTGCTCGCCTATTCGCCGCTGGGCTATGCCTTTACCGAGTGGCTGATCGCCGGAACGCCGGGAGCCGAGCGGCCAATGGCAGCTTTCCTGCCGCCGGGCTTTGCGATGTAAGGTCAGCGCGCTTTTCACTCGAAAATCGCAGCCCACGCCCTATATCGGCGGTTCCTGAAATCACGGGAACTGACCGATGAGCCTCTTGACCCGCAACCCCACCGGCACCGATCTGCTGGCCGAGATCGACCGCCTCCGCAAGGAGAAGAACGCGGTGATCCTCGCGCATTATTACCAGACGCCCGACATTCAGGACATTGCCGACTTTGTGGGCGACAGCCTCGAATTGTCGCGCAAGGCAGCGGCCACCGACGCCGACGTGATCGCGTTCTGCGGGGTCAAGTTCATGGCCGAAACCGCCAAGATCCTCTCGCCGCAAAAGACCGTGATCTTGCCCGACATGGATGCTGGGTGCAGCCTTGAAGACAGCTGCCCGCCCGAAAAATTCCGCGCGTTCCGCGAGGCTCACCCCGATCACATCGCGCTGACCTACATCAATTGCTCGACTGAGGTGAAGGCGCTGTCCGACATCATCGTCACCTCCTCGAGCGCCGAGACGATCCTCGCCCAGATCCCGCCCGAGCAGAAGATCATCTTCGGGCCCGACCGGCACTTGGGCGGCTACCTCGCCCGCAAGTTCAATCGCGAGATGCTGCTATGGCCGGGCGTGTGCATCGTCCACGAGGCCTTCAGCGAGACGGAACTCCTGAAGCTCAAGGAACAGCACCCCGGCGCGCCCGTCGCCGCGCACCCCGAATGCCCGCCGACGATCATCGACCACGCCGATTACGTCGGCTCGACCAGCGGCATCCTCAGCTTCGCCAAGACCTTCCCCGGCGACACGCTGATCGTCGCGACCGAGCCGCACATCATCCACCAGATGGAAAAGGCGCTTCCGGAGAAAACCTTCATCGGCGCACCCGGCGCGGACGGGAACTGTTCCTGCAACATCTGCCCCTACATGGCGCTGAACACCATGGAGAAACTGTATGTGGCCCTGCGCGATCTCTCGCCGCAGATCGCGATTGAGGAAGGCGTGCGGGTGGAGGCGAAGCGCAGCCTCGACCGGATGCTCGAGATGGCGAGCGGGACGGTGGGGATGGGGGATCTGGGGAAGGTGCACTTCAGCGGGGATTGATCCATAGTCGAAATAGGTGCCAGCTTATGCTGGCATGACGTTTTCTGGCTTCGTCACCCCAGCGAAAGCTGGGGCCTAGGGCGGACACATGCTAAGCCCCTGAAATGGAGCGCGGTGGCTACGTCTACATCATGACCAACAAGCGCTACGGCGTGCTCTACACCGGCGTCACCAGTGACCTGGCCGCCCGCGTCGTGCAGCACCGTGAGGGCAAGGGCGGGGCGTTCACGGCCAAGTATAAATGCACCCGCCTCGTCTACATCGAACATCATTCCACCATCGCAGACGCCATTGCCCGCGAGAAAGCGATCAAGGCCTGGCAGCGCATGTGGAAGATTGAGGCGATAGAGAAGCAGAACCCGTCGTGGGATGATCTCTTCCTCACGATCAACGCCTAGCCGCTCTAGGCCCCAGCTTTCGCTGGGGTGACGGATTAACTGGCTTTGGCCCGCGACACCGCCAGCGCCGCGCCCACCAGCACCATGCCCACGATATCCAGCCCCGACAGCACCTCGCCGAACGCCAGCCAGCCGTAAATCGAGGCGACCGCGGGTTGGGTCAGCAGTGCAAGGCCCACCACCAGCGGCGGGAAGTATTTCAGCGCGAACACCATCAGCCCCTGCCCCACCAGCTGGCTCAGGACGAACAGGCCCACCACCGGCCCCCACGCCTGCGGCCACACCGGCTCGCCCAGCGCCAGCGCGATCACCAGCAGCACCGGGGCGCCGAAGATGCTTACCCAAACGAGCAGGCTCCACGATCCGAATTGCCCCCGCGCGCCCTGCAAGGTGAGCAGGTACACCGCATAGAGCAGACCCGCCGCCACGCTGAACAGGTCTCCGATCAGGGTCTCGTTCGAAATTTCAAGGCTGCGCCCCATCAGGATCGCCGCGCCCGCAAGCGCGAACACAATCGCCAGCCATTCGAGCCGACCCGGCAGCGTGCGCGCCACAAGGAACCCCCAGAACAGCAGCACGATCGACCCGGCATTGCCGAACAGCGTCGCATTGCCGATCCGGGTCATCTCGATCCCGATGTGCCAGCTCGCAAGATCGAGCGCGAAAGTCACCGCCCCCAGCGCCACCAGCGCGAGGGTCTTCGCCCCCATCCCCGTCAGCCGCTGGCCATTCGCGCGCGCCAGCAGCACCATGAAGGGCAGCGCCAGGAACAGCCGCCAGAACCCCGCTGCGACAGGGCCAGTATCCGCCACCCGCACGAACCACGGCCCGATCGCGAGCGCGACATTGCCCCCAAACAGCGCCAGCAGCAGCAGCCACGCCGCAGGGCGCGCGCCTGCGCCAGCAAGTTCTTCTTGGGCGGCATCCTCATTTTCCATGCTTGCGCCCTAGCCTCGCCCGCCCCAATTGAATAGCAACACGCAACTGACCCACGAGGATTACCCACATATGCACGACGCTCTGTTTCAGCCGCTCCAGATGGGCGCGCTCCATGCCAAGAACCGCATCCACATGGCCCCGCTCACCCGTGGGCGCGCGGCGGAACCGATGTTCGTGCCCAACGCGATGATGGCGACCTATTACCGCCAGCGCGCGGGCGCGGGCATGATCCTGACCGAAGCGACCGGGATCAGCCGTGAAGGCCTCGGCTGGCCGTCCGCCCCCGGAATCTGGAGCGACGAGCAGACCGAAGCGTGGAAGGCCACCACCAAGGCCGTGCACGAAGAAGGCGGGCTTATCGTGATGCAGCTGTGGCACATGGGGCGGATCGTCCACCCGGTGTTCCTTGACGGCCAGCCGCCGTTCTCGGCCAGCGCCACCACCGCGCCGGGCGAGGCGCACACGCCGACCGGCAAGCAGCCCTATGCGCAGGCGCGCGCCATGACCCACGAGGACATCAAGCGCACCATCGCCGACTACCGCCGCGCCGCCGAGAACGCCAAGAAAGCGGGTTTTGACGGGGTGCAGCTCCACGGCGCCAATGGCTACCTCGTCGACCAGTTCCTGCGCGACGGCACCAACCTGCGCACCGACGAATATGGCGGCTCGCCGGAGAACCGCACCCGCTTCATGCGCGAGGTGCTGGAAGCGCTGATCGACGTGTGGGGCGCGGACCGCGTCGGCATCCGCCTCTCGCCCAATGGCGATTCGCAAGGCACCGATGACAGCAACCCGGCAGCCACCTTCGGCGCGGCGGCCAAGGTGTGCGAAGAGCTGGGCCTTGCCTTCGTCGAACTGCGCGAGCCGGGGCCGGAAGGCACCTTTGGCCGCACCGACGTGCCCAAGCAGAGCCCGCTGATCCGCCAGATCTACACCGGCACGCTGATCCTCAATTCGGATTACACCGCAGAGGAAGCTGTCGCCGACATTGAAGCCGGCAAGTGCGACGCGGTAAGCTTTGGCCGCCCCTACATCTCCAACCCCGATCTCGATAAGCGCATCGCGGCGGGCGCGCACTGGAACCCCAACAAGGATGTGCCCAAGAGCTGGTACTTCCCGATCCCGCAGGGCTACATCGATTACCCGACCCTGGAAGAAGAACAGGCGCAGGCGGCGGAGTAAGCGCGTTCCCGGCAGCGCCTGCGTTGCGACGCTGCCGGGAAGGCTGCGATGCGGCAAGCGGCGCTGTAGCGGTCATTCTCGTAAACCCGAAACACCTACCCTAGCGGAGATTAGCGAGGTCGTGATAATATTCACGGCGTGTTTCCGTCGCGATAAGGGAAAGCCCGACTTGGGACGACCGAAGGTATTGATCGTTGAAGGCCATGATGTTTCAATTTCCGACTTGGACCTTCGCTGCACTTTCTCTTGCTGGTGGCGTGATGACCCAAGAGACTTCGACAACACTCGATCGCGTCGCCCACGAGGCAATGGAGCAGACAGGTGCCAAAGGGCTCGCGATTGCGGTAATCGATGGCGGGCAGGTCGTCAGTCTTCGCGCATACGGGGTGCGGAATGGCAAAGGCGATCCGCTCACAACCGAAACCGTGATGTACGGAGCTTCTCTCACGAAGGCGGTTTTCGGGTACCTCACGGTTGAACTTGCGGCAGAGAAACGCCTTCATCTCGATCAACCAATCGCCGACATGCTTTCCGAGTCGCTTCCCAGCTACGGTAATCTGGACGATTACGGGAACTGGGGCGACCTCGCATCCGACGAGCGTTGGAAATCGATAACACCCAGGATGGCGCTTACCCACTCTACGGGATTTGCAAATTTCGCGTTTCTCGAACCCGATGGCCGTCTGCGCATCCATTTCGATCCGGGCACGCGTTACGCCTACTCAGGCGAGGGCATGATGCTGCTCCAGTTCGGTTTGGAGCGCGGACTGGGCATGAACATCGAGAAAGAGCTACAGCAGCGCTACTTTCAGACTCTCGGGATGACGCGCACAAGTCTTATGTGGCGAGCCGATTTCGCGAACAATCTTGCCGATGGTTGGGACGCGAACGGCAATATCGAGCCGCATGATGAGCGCAGCCGCGTCAGAGCAGCAGGGTCAATGGACACGACCATTGCGGACATGGCGAAGATGGCGGCGTACATGGTTCGCGGTGACCGACTGCCAACGGAGTGGCGTCAGGCTTATCCGGGAGATACGCTTCCGATCACGACAAAACAGCAGTTCCCGACACTGCTGCCTGATGCTCCCGCAGCGGAGCGCCCGCAAGCGAAAGCTGGGTGGGGTGTAATTGCGTTCTCGGGCCCTCAAGGACCGGGCTGGTACAAGGGCGGGCACAATGACACCACGGCCAATACTCTGGTTTGCCTGACAGAAGGTCAACGCTGCGTTCTGATCCTTTCGAACGATGTAAGAGCCGAAAGCGCCTTCCCGAGACTGGTGCGTGCCGTTCTGGGCGAAACCGGCGTACCCTATCGTTGGGAATATCCTGGTCTGCCGGAATACTAAATGTGCGGGCGGCGAGGTCGCAGCATCTTTATCGATGCGCGGACAGTGATGGACCGTCACCTTCCCACCCCATTGCCAGCCATTCCCCCTAGCGGCGGGCAGCGCCTGCAAGCTGCCGTAATTCCAAGAGCAGAGGCGCTACTCGCCAGCCCCAGAGGCCGGAGCAGCAGGCGCCGCCTCGGCCCCTTCTGCGGGCGCAGGGTCGTTGATCCCCGGCATCGGCGTCACTTCGGGCTGCTCGGAATCAATGTCCGCCGTCTTCGGTGCCTCGGGCGGGGCGGGCGGCGCTTCGCTTTCGAGCTGTTCGAGCGGGATCATGGCGTCGCTGATCGAACCGCCCAGCACCTCGCCTGCCGCCGCGCCGCCCCGCTCGGCGGGTGTATCCGATTCGGGCGTGCAGCCTGCGGCAAGGCAAGTGAGGAGGAGAAGGGCGAAGCGGTTCATGAGCACGCCCTTTTCGCCGCCGCATCGAGCGCGTCAAGAAAATCGTCGCTGGTGGCGCGCAGCGCGGCGTCCCATTCCTCGGGGCTGACCGCAAGGCCCAGCCGCGCCATGCTGGTGACGCCATATTCGGCGATCCCGCAAGGCACGATCCCGCCAAAGTGCGACAGGTCAGGGTCAAGGTTGACCGAAAAGCCGTGCATGGTCACCCAGCGCCGCACGCGCACCCCGATCGCGCCGATCTTGGCCTCGGTGCCATCAATGTCGCGGGTCCAGATACCCACCCGGCCCTCAGCCCGCCAGCTTTCGACCCCGAAGCGGGCGAGTGTCGCGATCACCCAACCTTCGATGGCGTGGACGAAGCAGCGCACGTCCTTGCCGCGCTTGGCCAGGTCCAGCACGAGATAGCCCACCCGTTGGCCCGGTCCATGATAGGTGTAGCGCCCGCCGCGTCCGGCCTCGACCACATCGAACCGGGGATCGACCAGCTCGGCCGGGTCAGCGCTGGTGCCAGCGGTGTAGACCGGGGGGTGTTCGAGCAGCCAGATCAGCTCCGCCGCCTCGCCTGCATGAACCGCAGCATTGCGCACCTCCATCGCCGCCAGTGCTTCGGTGTAAGGCACGGGCGCGGTCTCACGCCGCCATTCGATTGGAAATGCAGAGGGCTGGGCCGGAGCAATGCTTGCCATGACGCAGCGGTGGGGGCATTGAGCGGCGAGATCAAGAGGCGATTGCACCTCATCCAGCACCTTCAGGGATCGGAGCGACAGGATATGGCACACAGCAAGCTCGACATGGGCAAGGCCTGGACTCAGGCGACCGGGCTGATTGGCAGCAACCGCGACACGATCGGCGCGATTGCCGGGCTGTTTTTCTTCCTGCCTTCGCTGGCGCTGGCGCTGTTTGTGCCGGAGCTGGCCAATCCCCAGCCCGCCGCGCCTGCCGGGGCCGATCCGCAGGTCGCGATGCAGGCTGCGATCGATCAGATGAGCAAGGCCTATACCGATAACTGGGCGCTGTTCCTTGCCCTGACCATCGCGCAGTTCGTGGGCTCGCTGAGCCTGCTGGCTCTGCTCACCGACCGCGGCCGCCCGACTGTGGGCGAGGCGCTGCGGACCGGCTTGCGGAGCATTCCGTCCTATCTTGCGGCGCAGGTCCTGAGCGCGCTGGCTGTGGGTCTGGCTGTCGGCATTCCCTTGGGCATTGTCGCGGCGGCAGGATCGCCGGTTGCTGTGGTGCTGGTCGGGTTCGCGCTGGTGCTGGTCGCGGTCTATCTGTTTGTGAAATTCTCGCTGATCGCCCCGGTGATCGCGATTGACGGGGTGCGCAATCCGATCAGCGCACTCAGCCAGTCGTGGCGGCTGACCAAGGGCAATTCGTTCCGGATTGTCGCGTTCATGCTGCTGCTGTTCTTCACCATCGGGATCATCGCGGCGCTGGTTTCCGGGATCCTTGGCCTCGTCCTTTCGGCGCTGGGCGGACAGATTGCCGATATCGGCAACGGCCTTGTCAGCGCGGCGGTGAATACCTTGATCGGGGTGATCTTCCTGGTGGTGATCGCCGCGGTGCACCGCCAGCTCGCCGGGCAATCGCCCGAGGGGCTGGCCCAGACCTTCGAATAGACACCGCGAAGCGGCCACCATGGCGCGGACCGACCCTGATGGCATAGCCAAGACCAGCGCAATTCCGCCGGGGCGGATGGCCTTGCTGTTCACCGTGATGCTTGTCACAGCGGCGGGCAACACCGCGATGCAATCGGTGATGCCCTCGATCGGCACGGCTCTCGAAGTTGAGGATGTGTGGATCAGCCTTGCCTATAGCTGGTCGGCGCTGCTGTGGGTGGTGTGTGCGCCCTTCTGGGCGCGGCGTTCGGACCAGCGCGGGCGCAAGGCGATGATGGCGCTGGGGTTGATGGGGTTCATCGTCTCCTTCGTGCTATGCGGCGCGGCGCTGTGGGCGGGGCTTTCGGGCTGGCTTTCGGCGCTGTGGACGCTGCTGGCCTTTGCCGCTGCGCGCAGCCTTTACGGCGGGTTCGGCAGCGCTGCACCGCCGGCGGTGCAGGCCTATGTCGCCTCGCGCACCCCGCGGGCGCAGCGCACGCAGGCGCTGTCGCTGATCGCCTCAAGCTTTGGCCTTGGCACCGTGATCGGCCCGGCGCTCGCCCCACTGATGGTGGTGCCGTTTCTGGGGCTGGGGCTGACGGGGCCGTTCCTGTGCTTTGCGCTGATCGGGCTCGTCGCGCTGATCGTGCTGCGGCTGCGCCTTCCCAACGATGAGCCGCAATTCGCCGCCCGTGGGCAAGCCGCGCCCTATGCCAGCGCCTCGGAAGCACCCGCCGATTCGGCCGAGGCGAGCGAGGGCGACGAGACTCCGCCCGCCGATCCGCCGCGCCTCACCTGGCGCGATCCGAGGCTGCGGCCCTGGGTGTTTGCCGGACTGCTGGGCGGACATGCGCAGGCGATGGTGCTGGGAATTTCGGGCTTTCTGGTGCTCGACCGGCTGGGCCTGCGCGATACCCCGGCGGAGGGTGCCGGGCCGGTGGGGCTGGTGTTGATGAGCGGGGCGATTGCCACGCTGCTGGCGCAATGGGGCCTGATCCCCCGCTTTGATCTGGGGCCAAGGGCGGCGACCTTGTGGGGGATTGCCACGGCGGCCTTCGGCACGGTGGTGCTGGGGGTGGCGAGCGATTTGCACACCATCGCGCTGGGCTATGCCATCGCTTCGCTCGGCTTTGGGCTGTTCCGCCCCGGCACCACCGCAGGCACCTCGCTAGCCGTCACCCGCGCCGAACAGGGGCAAGCGAGCGGCATCGTCGCCAGCCTCGCGGGGGCGAGCTACATCTATGCCCCTGCTCTGGGTGTGTGGCTCTATGGCCATTCCGATGGGATCGGCTTCGGCCTCATCGTGGCCCTGTGCGGCACGGTGCTGGTGCGCGGATGGTTCACCTTGCAAGCCGACCGCGACCTGACCCGCGACCGCCGCTAGAGAATTTCGAGCACCACATCCTGCGGGCGGCACAGGCGCACGCCCTTGTCGGTTTTGACCAGGGGACGCTCGATCAGGATCGGATCGGCCACCATCGCGGCCAGCACGGTCGCATCGTCAGCCTCGGGCAGGCCACGTTCCGCCGCATCGGTGCCGCGCAGCCGCAGGCCTTTCCGGGGGGTGATCCCGGCCTCGCGATAAAGCTGTGCCAGCTCGTCGGCGCTCGGCGGGGTCTTGAGGTATTCGACCACCGTCAGCTCCACCCGGCTGAGGCTTTCCAGGATTGCCAGCGTCTTGCGCGAGGTGCCGCAGGCGGGGTTGTGCCAGATGGTTGCTTTCATCGAGATTCTCCGTTCGCAGGGCAGGCGCGAGGGTACGCCGGGTGATGCGTCAAAGCCATGACGCGCAGCAAATCACCCAATCCCCATTTTTCCTTTGCAGTTGCGAGTGATTAGCAATAACACCCCCATGACGATTGCAAGGGATTCTCATGAACAGCATCTTCCTCCGCGCCGCTCTCCTGCTCGGGTGTGCAACCATTGCCCTCCCTGTGCTGGCCGAACCCGCCAGCACGGCAGAGGCTGCAGCTACAGATGATGCGGGCGAAGCCGGCCCCAACATCGTCGTGACCGGCGACGTGCTCTATTCCAACCGGATGAACGCGCTGAAGACCCCGACGCCGATCATCGACGTGCCGCAATCGCTCAGCATCACCACCGCCGATCAGATCATCCGGCAGGGCTTCGACAGCGTCGGCGATATCGTCAACTACACCCCCGGCGTCACCAATTCGCAGGGCGAGGGCCACCGCGATGCCGTGGTGTTCCGCGGCGTGCGCTCCACCGCTGACTTCTTTGTCGACGGGGTGCGCGATGACGTGGAATATTACCGCGGGCTCTATAATCTGGAACAGGTCGAGATCCTGCGCGGCCCCAACGCGCTGCTGTTCGGGCGCGGCGGCACCGGGGGCATTCTCAACCGCGTGACCAAGAAGGGCGTGGTGGGCGAGACGTTCGTCGGATACCGCGCCTCGGCCGACACCCTGGGTGCTTACGACATCTGGGCCGATCTCAACCTTGCCACGGGTGAGAATTCGGCACTGCGGATCAACGCCGCCTATGAAAGCCTGAACAACCATCGCGACCTGTTCGACGGTGATCAATACAGCATCAACCCCACCTTCCGCGCCGAACTGGGCGGGCGCACGGTGATTGATCTCTCCTACGAATACCTAAACCACGAACGCTTCATCGATCGCGGCATCCCGACCGATGACAATGGCAACCCGGTGCGCAGACTGCGCGAAATCACCTTTGGCGATCCCGAGAACAACTTCGCCACCTTCGAAGCGCATGTGCTGCGCGGTACGGTGCAGCACAGCTTCGCTGACAATCTGAAGGGCAATTTCACCGCCTTCTGGGGCGATTACGACAAGGTCTATGCCAATATCTTCCCGGTCGGTTACACCCCGGCCACCAATGTCGTCGCCGTCGATGGCTATATTGACCGAGGTCAGCGCCAGAACCTGATCCTGTCCGGCAACCTTATCGGCGAATTCGACACGGCTGGCATCGGCCACACGTTGATCTTGGGCGGCGAATACATCGACACCAGCAACAACAACGACCGCTTCAACGCGGTGTTCGATACCGCTGTGGCGGCAGGCCGCCGGGCGGATGTCGAATTCTTCCCGGCAGTCCGCCCCTTTCCGCTGCGCGGCGGGGTCGGCACGCTCGCCATTGGCGGCACCACGCGCTTTGCCTATTCCTCGCTCAATGACGACACCGAAGCCGATCTCACGGTGTTTTCGGCCTATATTCAGGACGAGATCAAGCTGGCCGAATGGCTGCGCGTCGTGCTGGGCGCGCGATTCGACAGCTTCGAGATTACCGTGCTCGACAACCGCAACGGCATCGTGCGGACGCGCAAGGACGAGGAAATCACCCCGCGTCTCGGCGTGATCCTCAAGCCGCAGGACAACCTTTCGATCTACGGCAGCTATTCGGAGACTTTCCTGCCGCGCTCGGGCGATCAGTTCGCCGACATCAACCCGCCCAATGATGCGCTGGATCCCGATACCTTCTCCAACCTTGAAGCCGGGGTGAAGTGGGATATCCGCCCGGGCCTCGCGCTGACGGGGGCGGTGTTCCAGATCGAGCAATCCTCGCCGCAGGTGTCGGACACCAACCCCGACACGCTCGACGTGATCGATTCCAATATCCGCGGGTTCGAGGCGCAATTGCAGGGGCAGGTCACCCCCGGCTGGTTCCTGACCGCGGGCTATTCCTACCTCGATGGCGAACAGCAAAGCCGCACCGGCCCGACCGGGCGGCGGCTGCGCGAATTGCCCGAGCATAAGTTTGCGATCTGGAACAATTTCCGGGCGACCGATCAGCTCGGCTTCGGCATTGGCCTGACGGCGCAGGATGAAAGCTTTGCCGACAATGGCAACACCGCGACCCTGCCCGCCTATGCCCGGGTCGACATGGCCGTGTTCTATGATGTGAACGACAATCTGCGCCTGCAGCTCAATGTCGAGAACCTGCTCGACGAGCTCTACTTCCCCAACGCCCACTCGGCCGACGAGTTTACGGTGGCGCCGCCGGTTAACGCGCGGCTCACTGTGACGGGGCGGTTCTAGAGGCTATTCAGGCTCCGGCACGCTCAGCGCCGGGACGGCCTTGGCCGCATCCTCGGCGCTGATGCCCGGCGCGGGTGCGGCGCTGATGCGTTCGCGGCGCTGCGCCACCCGCCCGGCCTGCTCGACCGCGCGGATGAGGCGAGGATAGACCCCGCAGCGGCAGATATTGGGGATCGCGCCTTCAATGTCTTCGCGGGTCGGCACCGGATTGCGCTGGAGCAAAGCGGCGGCGGCGATCACGATCCCCGGCGTGCAATAGCCGCACTGGATCGCCTGCTGCGCCACCATCGCCTGCTGCACCGGGTGGGCACGGTCGGCCGAGAGGCCTTCGATGGTGGTGATGATCCGCCCTTCCGCCTCGGCGAGCGTGATCGCGCAAGACCGTAGCGCAACGCCATCGACCAGCACCATGCACGCGCCTGAGCAATCCCCGCCGCCGCAATCCTTGGTGCCGGTGAGGTTCATCGCCTCGCGCAGCGCATAAAGCAGCGGCATCCGGGGATCGAGGTCAAACTCGACCGGCCGCTCATTGACGGTCATGCGCGACATGGGGCGTGCCTAGTTGCCTATTGCCGCCAGCTGTCGTCGATCTTGTCGACCCGGCGCTTCCACGCCTCGAAGTCGAACATGCCCGCGCCGCCCTGCCCGCTCATCACGGCAAGATCGCGCTGGTGCACATCGACCACGGCCTGCGGGACGAGGTTGGGATTGCCCATGGAAAGCGTCGCCACCTGAATCTCGCAGGCGCGCTGGAGCGCCCACATCTTCACGAACATGCCCTGGATCGTGCGGTCCATCACGACAGGGCCGTGGTTGCGCAGCATCAGGATGGTGTGATTGCCGAGGTTCTGCACCAGCCGCTCGCCTTCCTCCGGGCGCACGGTGACGCCTTCGAAGTCGTGATAGCCGATCTGGCCCTGAAAATTGCAGGCATAGAAATTGGTCGGCAGCAGCCCGTCCTTGTGGCTCGCCACGGCCATGGTCGCGGTGGTGTGGACGTGGCAGATCGCGTCGGCGCGGCCGCCCAGATGCTTGTGGAAATAGGCGTGCTGGGTGAAGCCCGCCTTGTTCACCATATAGGGCGATCCGCCGACATTATTGCCCTCGACATCGATCTTGACGAGGTTCGAGGCGGTGACTTCCGAATAGAGCAGGCCGAAGGGATTGATCAGGAAGGTGTTCTCCTCCCCCGGCACCTTGAGCGAAATGTGGTTATAGATCGATTCCGACCAGCCGAGATGATCGAAGATGCGGTAGCACGCGGCGAGGTCCAGCCGGGCCTGCCATTCTTCCTTGCTGCATTCGATACCGGGTTTGAGCTGGGTTGCCATCGGGTGATCCTCTCTGCCTGTCCTTCGCCTTGCGCTATCGCATGCGCAGGGAATGCTTTGCAAGCCACGCGCGGCGCAGCTAGGCCTTGGGCACGATGAACGCGCCCGGCTTTACCCCTGCAAAACTGGTCAGCGGTTCCATCCCCGGGCACCTCGTCAGCCAGACCCTGCCGGCAATCATCGGGGTCGCGGCGATCATGTCGATCGGGATCGTTGACGCCTATTTCATCGGGCAATTGGGGCGCGAGCCATTGGCCGCGATCAGCTTTATCTTCCCTGTCGCGGTTGCCTGCACGTCCTTGGGCGTCGGGGTGATGGTCGGGATCAATTCGGTGGTCGCCCGCGCGCTAGGCGAAGGCGACTTCGAACGCGCAGGCCAGCGCGCCAATTTCGGCATCGTGTTCGCTGGCGTCTGCGGGGTGATGATGGGCCTCGCGCTGTGGCTGGCGATCGACCCGATCTTCGCCGCGATGAACGCGCCGGCGCATCTGATGCCGCTGATCCACGCTTACATGACGCCTTATGCCATGGGCTTCCCGCTGAGCCTCGTCATCATGGGCTTCAACGGCGTGCTGCGCGGGCAGGGCGAGGCCAAGCGGACAAGCACCATCAGCATCGCCTATGCCGCGGCCAACTGGGTGCTGAACCCGGTGCTCATCACGGGTGCTTTCGGCTTCGCGGGATTTGGCATCGCCGGTTCGGCCTATGCCACAGTGATCGGCTGGGGGATCGGCGTGCTGACAGCGGCGCTGCTGCTGCGCGGTACTCACCTGCCGCTGAACCTCGGCCTGCTGCGCGATTGCCGCCTGATCGACCCGGCGATGGCGATCATCAGGGTCGGCCTGCCTGCCGCCTTCTCCAATGCGATCAACCCCTTGGGCCTGTCGGTCCTGACCGCGCTGGTCGCGCTCGAAGGCGAGGCGGCGGTAGCGGGGTTTGGTGCTGCGGGGCGCTTGCAGAGCTTTGTGATCGTTCCGCTGCTGGCGCTTTCGGGGGCGATCGGGGCGATTGTCGGGCAGAACTGGGGTGCACGCGAATTTGGCCGGGCGCGCGAGGCAGCGCTCTATGCCGCCGGGTTCTGCGTGCTGTGGGGCCTGACCGTCGCCACGGGGATGATGCTGGCGGGCGAGCAATTTGCGCGCCTTTTTACCGATGATCCCGCCGTCATCGCCGAATTCGCGCTCTACCTGAAGATCGCCGCCTGGGGCTATGCCGGGTTCGGGCTGCTGATCGTCGGCAACGGGATCATGAACGCGGTCGACAAGGCTGCCTTCGCGCTCGGACAATCGGTGGTGCGGGTGTTTCTCGTGATGCTGCCGGTGGCGCTGGTGTTGCAGCCCGGCATGGGTTCAGCGGCCATCTACACCGCCGAACTGGCCGCCAATCTGTTCGGCGCGGTCTCGGCAGTGGTGCTGGTGCGCCACATCTTCCTCCGCCGTGATCCCGCTTGGGGCCCGCGCTAGGCGCTTGTTAACCAAAGCTGCGGCATAGCCCTTTGCGCTAAGCGAAAAGGGGCGCGCACCTGATGGATGATCTGCTGGCGGATTTCATCGCCGAGACCCGCGAGATGCTTGAGGCTTCCAGCGGCGAGATCGTCGCATGGGAGGCCCATCCGGCTGACCGCGCGCGGCTCGATACGATCTTTCGCTTTGTCCACACGGTGAAGGGCAATTGCGGGTTCTTCGATTTCCCGCGCCTCGCCGATCTCAGCCACGCCGCCGAAGATGCGCTGGCCGATTGCCGCGCCGGGCGGCGGGAGCCGGATGCGCAGCTGGTGTCGGCGGTGCTCGCCATCATCGACCGGATTGCCGCCATGATCGACGCAATCGAAGCGGGTGAGGACTTTCCCGAAGGCGGCGATGATGCGCTGATTGATGCGGTCAGCATCTCCCTTGAAACATCTGAGGAAGAGGGCTCGGAGGAAGGCAAAGGGGGTGCCAGCCCTGCTCTGCACGAGCCGGCGAGCGCCCAGCTGGGGCGCGGCGATGACCAGGCCGCCCCCGCCCGCCGTTCCGATACGCTCGCCGCGCAGCGCACTATCCGTCTGCCGGTGGAGCTGCTCGACCGGGTGATGAGCGGCGTGTCGGACATGGTGCTGGCCCGCAATGATCTGGCGCGCCGGCTGCGGCAGGCCGGCAACCAGCCGACCATCGACGGACCGTTCGAACGACTCACCGCGATCCTCACCGATGTCCGCGATGCGATTACCCGGATGCGGATGCAGCGGATCGAGACCCTGTTCAGCGCGCTGCCGCGATTGGTGCGCGACCTGTCTGCTGAACTAGGCAAGCAGGTGATGGTCGATTGCGATGGCGGCGATGTCGAGCTTGACCGCGAGATGCTTGAGACGATCCGCGATCCGCTCACACACATCATCCGCAACGCGATTGATCACGGCCTCGAACCGCCCGCCGCCCGCCGCACCCAGGGCAAGCGCGAGATCGGCTTCATCACTATCGCCGCGCGGCAATCGGGCAACACCATCGCCATTGTGATTGTCGATGACGGGCGCGGGCTCGACGAGGAGCGCATTGCCGCTAAGGCGGTGTCGACCGGCCTCATCACCGCCGCCGAGCGCGCCAGCATGAGCCGCGAGAAGATCCTCGACCTGATTTTCGAACCTGGCTTCTCGACGGCCGAAACGGTCAGCAATGTTTCGGGCCGAGGGGTCGGGCTCGATGTCGTTCGCCAGAACCTTGAGCGGGTCGGCGGCAGCATCAAGGTGGCGAGCCAGCCGGGGCGCGGCACCCAGTTCACCTTGCAGATCCCGCTCACGCTCAGCATCATTCCCGGGCTGACCGTTGAAGTCGCCGGACAGCGCTTTGCGATCCCGCAGAGCTATGTCGAGGAAATCGTCCAGGCCAGCCGCGCCACGCTCGAATTCACCCGGATGGGGAGCGCGGCACTGATCACCTTCCGCGGCAATCGGGTGCCGTGCCTGATGCTCAGGAATGTGCTCGGGCTCGATGCTGACGAGGGCGCTGCCCAGGACCCCACCTTGGTGATGCTGCGCTTGGGAACGGGCGATCTCTTCGCGCTGGCCGTCGAAAGCATCCACAACCACGGCGATCTGGTGGTCAAGCCGCTCGCGCCCTCGGTGATGAAATGCGGGCTTTATGCCGGATCGACCTTGCTTGATGATGGCCAGCCGGTGCTGCTGCTCGATGTTGCCAATATCGCTGCGGCGCATGACCTTGTGTCGGACACCCGCGCCCGCGCGCTTCTGCCGCAGGAGGAGGGGGTGGCCAGCGCGTCAGAGGCGCTGCCACGGGCCATGCTGTTCACCGACTTTACCGGGCGCCGTTCAGCGGTGCGGCTAGAGTTGGTGCAACGTATCGAAACCGCGCCGGTCACAGCGATTGACCGGTCATCGTCCCGTGCCCGCGTCGTGATTGATGGGTTGATCCTCCCCCTTATCGGCCTGCCCGATGAACCCTTGCAAGGTTCCCGCGTGCGGCTGCTGCGCCTGAGCGATGGCGCTTGCGAGCTGCTGCTGGCGGTGCGCAAGGTCGAGGATGCGGTGGAGCTGGCCAATGCACTCACCCCCGTGCCCGAAGATCCCCTGGCCGAGGCGATCACGCTGGTCGATGGCACGCCAGTCACTCTGATTGATGCCCATGCCCTGTTTGCTCGCTATGGCGAGCCGCCCGAGCCGGCCGCCCGCCCGCACTGCGTCCTGCCGCCGGGCGACTGGGGACGCACGATCCTCGAACCGCTGGTGCGCGCGGCGGGCTATGATGTGGTCCCCGCTGAAGAGGCCGCGCCGGGCACGCTGGCGATCATGTTCGACGAAGTGTTCGAAGTGGCCGAGGCGCTGGGCCGCGGTACGAGTGGCCCGGTGATCCGGCTGCGCGACCATCCCGATGCGCCCGAAGGCTGCGCCACCATCTACCGTTACGACCGCGAGGGCTTGCTAGCCGCGCTCACCGCCGCCAGCCGCAACCTGCGCCATGGAGAGCGCGCATGACCAACCAACTGCTTGTCATGGCCCAGATTGCCGGCCGCCGCTGCGCGCTCAGCGCCCTCGACGTGAAATCGGTGATTGAACTGGGAGCGATTACCCCGGTGCCATGCGCGCCTGATTACATCGCCGGGATCGCCGCGCTGCGCAGCCAGGCCCTGACCGTGATCGATTGCCGCCTCGCACTGGGGCTGGAGCCCAAGGACTGGCCCACCGATTATCGCGCAGCGGTGGTCAATGATGGCGGCCATTCCTATGCGCTGCTGGTCGATGCGATCGAGGACATCACCACCGGGGCGGGGGAGCCTTCGCAAGTCCCCGGCGGGTTTGGCCGGGAATGGTCGCGGGTGGCGATCGGTATGGTCGAGACCATGATGGGCCCTGCGCTGCTGATCGATCTCGCGCCGCTCCTGGCAGGCCCGGATGCGGCGCGGGCTGAAACCCAGGCGGCATGATGGGACGCGCGGATCGTAGCCCGCTTTAATCCTATGCTTACCAGATCTTCGTAAGCTGCCGAGGCGCAACGCAGGAAATGTCATGAAGAAATGTCTCGTCGTCGATGATTCGCGGGTGATCCGCAAGGTTTCGCGGCATATCCTCGAGACCCTTGGCTTTGCGGTGGCAGAAGCTGAAAATGGCAAGGTTGCGCTCGACGCGTGCGATGCAGACATGCCCGATGTCGTTCTGCTGGATTGGAACATGCCGGTGATGTCGGGGATCGAATTCCTCGCGCTCCTGCGCAAGCGCCCCGGTGGTGATGCCCCGAAGGTCGTGTTCTGCACCACCGAAAATGACGTCGCCCATATCCGCGAAGCGATCAGCATGGGCGCGGACGAATATGTGATGAAGCCATTCGATCACGAAACGCTTCAGATCAAGTTGCAGCTTGTCGGGTTTGCGTGACGCGCGCGACCGCCCTTCCCCATTCCCCGCGCACCGCAGGCGATCACGCACGCGGCACAAGTCCGCTCACCCGGCCCGGCCCGGCGCCGGCGATCCGGGTGATGATCGTCGATGATTCGCTGACCGTCCGCACCATCTTCAAGCGGATGGTCGAAAGCGACCCCGCGATGGTTATCGCGGGAACCGCCAGCAGCGCAGAAAGCGCGATTGCCCAGCTCAAGGCCGAGCCTGCCGATGTGGTTCTGCTCGACCTCGAAATGCCGGGCATCGGCGGGCTTGATGCTCTGCCGACTATTTTGGCCACCCCCGGCGCGCCGCAGGTGCTGGTGGTCTCCTCGCTGACGATGGATGGAGCCGAACACACGCTTGCTGCGCTTCAGATGGGGGCTGCCGATACGCTGCTGAAGCCGCGTCCCGGCGGCTTTACCGATGAGTACCGCACCCAGTTGCTCGGCAAGATCCAGGCTTTGGGTTCGCGCCGCGTGGATGCGGCAGACGTGCCCGCGCCGCTGCCCCCAGCCTCCTTCGCCCGTCCCGCCCCGGCCCGCCGCACCTGGCGGCCGGAGGTGATCGGCATCGGCGCTTCGACTGGCGGGATCCACGCGCTCGGCCTGATGCTGGGGCGGCTGACCGCTGAATGCGCCGTTCCAATCTGCATCACCCAGCACCTGCCGCCGTCCTTCATCCCGGTGTTTGCCCGGCAGGTTGAGGCGGCTTGCAGGCGCCCGGCCGATATTGCCGCCAACGGGCTCGAACTGCGCCGCGGGCGCGTGGTGATCGCATCGGGCGAAGGCCATCTCTTGATCGAGCGCCGCGGCGAGCGGCTGATTGCGCGCATTGGCAAGGAAGCCGCCCCCAGCGGGTGCCTGCCCTCGGTTGACCCGATGCTCGCCAGCGTCGCGCAAGCCTGCGAAGGCCGGGCGCTCGGCGTGATCCTGTCCGGCATGGGCCGCGACGGGGTACTCGGCGCCCAGCAGCTGATCGATGCCGGGGGCACGATCTTCGCGCAGGACGCCGATAGCAGCGCAGTTTGGGGCATGCCCGGAGCGGTCGCCAGAGCCGGGCTTGCCAGCGTGATTGCTCCACCCGAACGACTAGGCGACGCAGTGATGGCGCAGGCCAGCACGCTCGGCTTGCGATAGACCAGCCGGAGCCTGGCGTGGCCAAAGATCCCAGCGAAGCCTCGCATCAGATCATCGCTGATCTGCTCGCCGAGCGCACCGGACAGCATCTCGACGAGAGCCGCCGCTGGCGCGTGAATTCCGCGCTGAGCGGGATCTTCCGTCAGTACGGCATCAGCAATATCGATCAACTGGTGTGCCTGATGGCGGCCCCGCCGGGAGGTCCGGAAAGCCCGGATCTGGCGCAGGAAGTCGTCGAGGCGTTGCTCAACAACGAGACCTATTTCTACCGCGACAAGCCGACCTTTGACCAGCTGCCCGCCGAGATCCTCCCCGAGCTCGCGGCGCGGCGCAGCAACGTCAAGCGGCTGTCGATCTGGTCAGCGGGCTGTTCGACCGGGCAGGAGGTCTATTCGCTCGCCATGCTGTTCGCCGAACAGGCCGAACGCTGGCAGGGGTGGACAATCGACATTCTCGGCACCGATGTCTCACACCGCGCGATCAATGCAGCCCGCAGCGGGCTGTACAGCCAGTTCGAAGTCCAGCGCGGGCTGGGGGTCAGCCAGATGCTGCGCTATTTCGATGAAACGCCCCGCGGCTGGCAAATCCGCGACGATGCGCGCACCAAGGTGCGCTTTCAGCAGCACAATATCCTCGCACCGCACCCGGGACGGGTGCCGTTTGATCTGGTGCTGTGCCGCAATGTCCTGCTCTATTTCGACCGCGCCACCCGCAGCGCCGCCTTCGACCGGCTCGCCAGCGCGGTGATGCCTGACGGGTTTCTGATGCTGGGCGCCGGTGAAACCGTGGTCGGCCACACCCACCGCTTCGCGCCAACCGCCAAGCGCGCCAGCTTTTTCGAGCCGCTGACGTCCGTTTCCGGGGGCGAATTGCGCAAACGGGCCTGATCGGCCGAGCCCGCGAGAGCCGGGCTTTACCCTTCCTTAGCCGCTTCTGTTTAGGACAACCCGGAGAACATCGGCGATTTGGCTGCGCCGTGCGGGAAAACCATGGCTTTCGTGGCAAAAACAACCTGGCAATTGACCCCTGCGCGGCTGGTGATCCTGCCGTTCGTGATCGTGGGTCTCGCCTCATCAGCCCTGATAATCGGGGTCGGGCTCAGCGACCGCGTGACGCTCGCTTCGCTGCCCACACTGCTGACGTCCGCCATTCTTCTTTATGCTGCTATCCTTGTGATGCTGGGGCGCAGTAGTCTTGCCAATGTTCGCGCGCTCGAAGCCAAGGCCATCAGCGATCCGCTGACCGGGCTGCCCAATCGCCATGCGCTGCATGCCGATGTCGATCGCCTGTCGCAGGGGCCTGATGAGGTCGCGCTGGCGATGATCGATCTCGACAGTTTCAAACAGGTCAATGATCACTACGGCCATGCGGTCGGTGATCAGCTGATCGAGACCTGCGCCGCGATGCTGCGCGAGATCTGCGGGGATGAGGCGCGCTGCTACCGGCTGGGCGGGGATGAATTTGCCGCTGTCATGAGCGGCAAGGTTTCGGGCACGATCCTCGAAGGCATTTGCCGCACGCTGCTCGACCGGTTGGCGGCTCCGGTAGAGATCGGTGGGCGTTTGATCAGCGTCGGTGCCAGCATCGGGCTGGCTCGCAGCATGGCCGATCAGCGAGTGCCCTCATCCGAACTCCTGCGGCGCACCGATGTCGCGATGTCGATGTCAAAGCGCGGCGGGAAAATGCGCTGCACATGGTTCAACGAAAGCTTTGATCGCAGCCGCGAACGCGTGCGCGAGATCGAGGACGAAATCCGCACCGGGATTGCGAATGGCGAATTCGGCCTCGCCTATCAACCGCTGGTCGATGCGGACAGCGGCCGGATCGTGGCGGTCGAGGCGTTGCTGCGCTGGGATCGCGGCAATCGCGCACCGATGGGGCCGAATGTGTTCATTCCGGTGGCGGAGGATTCGGGCCTGATCAATCCGCTCGGCCTGCTGGTGTTGCGTCAGGCGGTTTGCGATGGCCTGCGTTGGGGCGACATTTCGCTTTCGGTCAACATCTCGGCCGCACAGCTTCGCAACCCCGAGTTCCCGATCAAGCTGGGCGAGGTGCTCGAAGAAACCGGCTTCCCCGCCCACCAGCTTGAACTGGAAGTCACCGAGACCTGTCTTGTGCTCGATCCGATCGTGGCCGAACGCACGCTCGATGTGATCCGCTCCTTCGGGGTCCGAATTGCGCTTGATGACTTCGGCACGGGCTATGCCTCGATCGGATTCCTACGGCGGTTCCGGTTTGAAAAGCTCAAGCTGGATCGCAGCCTGGTGGAGCTCGCCGGTGTGGATGATGCCAGCCGGGCGATGATGCTCTCCTCGATCGCGCTCGCCCGCGCGCTCAACATGGGGGTGACCGCAGAAGGCGTGGAGACCGAGGAGCAGGCCGAGCTCGTGCGGCTCGCCGGCTGCGACCAGATTCAGGGCTGGCTCTATTACCGCGCGCTTCCCGCTAGCGAGATTGACCTGCTGATCGCGGCGCAGAACCGCAACCCAGACACCCGCCCGATCCCGGCACCGGCTTCAAAGGACGAACAGGCAGCATGAGCGCGCTTCACGATATCGCCATGGACCTTGAAGCTGAGATGATCAGCGCGGAACCCGTCAGCACCGACAGCCCCACACCGACCGCCTTTGGCCGGGTCCGCGGCTGGTTCGACGCGCTGTCGATCGGCGGCAAGATCACGCTGTTCTTCAGCCTCAACCTTGTGCTGTCATTGCTGGCGGGCCTGTTTGTGGTGAACGGCTATATGGAGCTGGGCGATCGCGCAGAACGCGTTCGCAGCACGCATGATCAGGCGCTCAAGGCCGAACGCCTGTTGGTGCAACTGAGCGAGGCGCAGCGCCACGCAGAGTTGCTGATGGTCCAAGACGGCAATGCCCGCGCCCGCGCCGCGGGCGAATCGCTCGACAAGGCGGCGGTGATCGTCACCGAGCTGTCCGACGTCCTCGGCACGAGCAATATGGTGGCCTATGATCGCCTTGCCCTGATCCGCGAAGGTGTCGCCGATCTAGGTCGGCAGGTGGATGCCTTCGATGCAGCCACCGTCAACGCAGAGCAGCGGCAGCGCCAGGCGCTGGAGATTGCGGCAACGGGCAGCGTCATTCTTTCCGCCGGGACCGAAATGGCCAGTCTGCTGGGCGAAGATGTCGACACGGCCGCCGATGCGGGGGAGGCTTTGATCGCCCGGCTGCTCGTCATGTGGATCGTTCTGGCGACAGTCCTCACCTTGGTCACGCTCGTCGTTCAGCGGTATTTCGGTCGCACGGTTGGCGGCACATTGAAGGCTATGGTTGGCCAGATGAGCCAGCTCGCTCGCGGTGAGAAAGGGATCACCATCAGCGGCAAGCACCGCCGCGATGAAATCGGCGAAATGGCCCGTGCGATGGAGATTTTCCACCGCGCCGGGCTCCGCCTCGAACGGTTGAGCCGCGAGCGTGCCGAGCGCGCCCGCGCCGAGCTCGACCAGCAGACCCGGATGCAAGTGCAGCAGGAAGAAGCCCGGCTCGAACGCGAACGGGTGCTACGTGATATTGCCAGCCAGTTCGAACGCACCGTGGGCGACGTCGTGACCGGGGTCGTCGCCGCATCGAGCCAGCTGCAATCGACCGCCACGCTGATGGCAACCAATGCAGAAGATACGAGCCAGCGCACCAGCGCGGTCGCCGTATCGATGGAAGAAGCCAAGCTTGGGGCCACGGCGGCCGCAGCGGCCAGCGATGAATTCGCCATGTCGATCGGCGAAATCAGCCGTCAGGCGGCATCCTCGGCCGAACTGGCGCGCGAGGCGACGCTGTCGGCCCGCAAGGCGGATTCCACCATCGGCGCGCTGGCATCATCCGCGCAGGAAATCGGTCAGATCGTCGGTCTGATCCAGACCATCGCCCAGCGTACAAATCTGTTGGCCCTGAACGCCTCAATCGAAGCCGCACGCGGCGGCGAAGCAGGGCGCGGGTTCGCCGTGGTGGCGAGCGAAGTGAAGGAGCTCGCCAATCAGACCAGCCGCGCCACCGAGCAGGTGGTCGAACAGATCAACGCGATGCAGAGCAACACCGGCGCCAGCGTCAGCGCGCTGCGGGCGATTGCCTCCCAGATCGAGCAGCTGGAAACCACCGCCGTTTCCATCGCCAGCGCGGTCGATCAGCAATCAGTGGCCGGCCATGATCTGGCCCGCAGCATCGATCTGGCCGCGCGCGGGACCGAAAAGGTCGCCAGCCACGTTGATGATTTGCGCGACATGGCGCTCTCCACCGGCGCGGCGGCATCGCAGGTGCTTTCCAGCGCCACAAGCCTCGAAACCCAGGCCACCCATCTGCGCCAGCAAGTGCAGGCTTTCCTTGCCCGCGTGCGCGCCGGTTAAGCCCCAATCATCGATGGCAAGTCGGTATGAATGAAGCATTTGGAAAGGACTTTCCTTTACGATTGTTCGCAACTGATCTCCGGGGGATTGCGGCATGAACATGATGAGCCTGCGGGAACGGCAAGAAGATGAAGCCGTCCCCGATTTTGTCCGCCAGCTGCGCGCCGATGATGTGGCGGATGATGCAAGCGACGAAACATCGGCGGCGGCACAGCACAATCGCATCGGCGTCCTCGAACGGCTGACCTGGTTCCGCAATCTGTCGCTTGCGAACAAGATTAACACCATTTTCGGCACGTTCCTGGGCGTCGGCGTGCTGATGACGCTCGTGCTTGGTCTCGGCCTTGGGCAATTGTGGAACCGCTACCAGAGCACCGCCCGGGTGCAGGACGCGCTGATGGCGGCGGGTACGCTCCACTCCACGGCCGGCGACCTGCGCTATCATTCGGTCCGGGCGCTGTACGATCGCAGCGCCGATCTGCGCGAACAGCGGCGCACCGGCCAAAGCGCCGTGCGAGCGCAGGTCGCGGCGATTGAGGCGATGGTCGAGCAGCACGCCCCTGACCTCACGCCGCGCGTCGCGGCGGTAAGCGCGGCTATGGACAGCTTCGAGACCACCTTCGAACAGGCCGCCGAAGCCGCGCGCGGCGGCCGCGATGCCAATGCCGCCGCCGCCGATGTATCGGCACAGGGCAGCGCGCTGATGGGTGCCAGTGCACGGCTCAAGAGCGAGTTAGGCGAACTGGCCGAAGCCAAGGAAGCCACCGGAATCAGCTATTTCTTCAACATGATCCTGATCCTCGCCGGGCTTGCCGGTGTTGGCGCGGCGGTGCTGCTGTTGGGCCTCGCCTTCCTGTCGCGCGATTTTTCGCGCAAGATCGTCGAGATTACCAACGGCATGACCCGGCTCGCCAATGGCGATCGCCAGTTTGAGATCGCCGGCGCTGAGCGCGAGGACGAGATCGGCGCAATGGTGCGCGCGATTGACCTGTTCAAGCGGGCAAGCAAGCGGCTGGAGACCTGGGCGCGCGAGCGCTCGGAAAAGGCCGAGCAAGAACTGCAATTGCAGCAGGAGCGCGAGCGCGAGCGCATCGAAGCCGAGGCGCGCAAGGCCGCGCTGCTCGATGACGTCGCGCGTCAGTTCGAACGCACTGTCGGCGAGGTGGTCAGCGGCGTCGCGGCAGCCTCAAGCCAGCTCTTCACGACAGCCTCGCGCATGACCGCTAGCGCCGAGGAGGTCAGTCACCGTGCGGGCGAAGTCGTCGTCTCCATGAATGAAGCGAATGCCGGTGCCACCGCTGCAGCGGCCGCGAGCGATGAGTTCGCCTTGTCGATCAGCGAGATCAGCCGTCAGGCGGCCTCATCGAGCGAGCTGGCACGGCTTGCCACAGCGGCCACCGGCGAGGCGGACGAGACGATTTCGGCCCTTTCCGCATCGGCGGAGGAAGTCGGGCAGATCGTCGAGCTGATCCAGACCATCGCGCAGCGCACGAACCTGTTGGCGCTCAACGCCTCGATCGAAGCCGCCCGCGGCGGCGAGGCGGGCCGCGGCTTCGCGGTGGTTGCCAGCGAGGTCAAGGAACTCGCGATGCAGACCACCCGCGCGACCGAAAAGGTCGCCGAGCAAATCCGCGCGATGCAATCCACCACCGGTGCGAGCGTCAAGGCACTGCGGTCCATTGCGGGGCAAGTAAAGGATCTCGAATCCACCGCCGTCTCGATCGCAACAGCGGTCGACCAGCAATCGGTGGCAGGCCGCGATCTGGCGCAGAGCATTGATCTCGCCGCGCGCGGGACCGAGAAGGTCAGCGCCCATATCGAAGATGTGCGCCAGCTTTCGCTCTCAACCGGAGCAGCGGCATCGAAGGTGCTGGCGAGCGCCAATGATCTCGAAGCGCAGGCGGCGCATCTGGGCGATCAGGTGCGCGGGTTCTTGCGCACGGTACGGATGGGGTAGAGCCCCGGGCGGATTGGGACCTGCGCGTTGACGGACGGCTGAGGGATCGCGCGTGGAGATAGGTGCCTTGTCAGCGCCGATCTTCGATCAAACGGACGACGTCGTTGAGCGAAGTTCCAATGTGGCAACAAAGGGCCAGGGTTTCTGCATCAGGCATGATCAGGTCAGGGATCATGATTGCCTCCATTCCGGCGTCATGCGCAGAACGGATGCCGTTACGGGAGTCTTCCAAGGCCCAGCATCGTGACGGATCAACTTGAAGTCGCCCCGCGCTGGTTAGAAACGGCTCGGGCGCTGGCTTGCCGTGTACATAGTCCTCTTTGGTGACGATGCTATGGAACCTGCCAAGCAAGTCGAATTCGGAAAGATGGCGTAACGCGACATCGCGGTAAGACCCGGTTGCTACTGCGCGTGCGATCCCACATGAATCAAGCACGGCGAGGAGTTCCCTGACGCCGGGCTTCAAGGTCAACTCGTGCTGGGCCAGTGCCTCATACCTGTCGGTCCAAGCTGCGATGAGCTCATCGACATCGACATGGCTCGGCAGGGCTCGCGCAAGCAGAGTGCGCGTGCTGCTCCATGATAGCCCGACCGTTTGGCCGACCATTGCTTGGGTGATCGAAGGGAGCTTTCTTTCGTCGGCTAAGCCGAGAAGGGCTTTCTGATACAAAGCTTCCGTATCGAAGATCAGGCCGTCCATGTCGAAGATGACGGCTTCCGGCAAAGAGGGAGAGAGCGTTCGTTGCACGATACGAAGATATCGTATGATCCAATCGCCGCAACGATTGCTTCGGGGCCGCTGGCCTTATGTCAGCATTCGAAAGAGCAACGTATAGCTGGCTCAACAAACATCGTAGCCCCGGGCTGCTCAGAACGGAGATACAGCGCAAACCGGGCGGCATCGCCAACGCCAATGGCGCCCGACAGCGCGGCTGTGGGCGTAATGTGCGTTGATTTGTGGTGGGTTTCAAACGGTGGTTGCGGGAGTTGGATTTGAACCAACGACCTTCAGGTTATGAGCCTGACGAGCTACCGGGCTGCTCCATCCCGCGTTACCGATTTGTTGGCGTTCCTCGCGCGGGGCGCTGTGGGCGGCCGGTTGGCCTTGCGGCTCCTGCGGAACCGAAGGCCTGCCCCTCGGAGGCTACCGCCGATGAGGGGATTTGCGTCGACGGCGCTGTAACAGCACCAAAGACGCCAAAAGGGCCGCCCTTGCGGGACAGCCCTGTTGACTTGTGAATGGGTTAACCCCGCTCCCACTGGCTTCAATGCCTGGCGGCGACCTACTCTTCCGGACCTTGAGGCACAGTACCATCGGCGCTGTCTGGTTTCACGGCCGAGTTCGAGATGGGATCGGGTGGGTCACAGACGCTATGGCCACCAAGCAATGGGGCCAGTGGATGCGGGTTTTTAAATCGATGCACACTCAAGAGTTTTGAGTGGTTTAAAGGGCGTATCTGGCTGGAGACATTCTCCACCAACGCACACCTGCAAGGCAGGCCTGTCGTTGACAGTGCGAACTCTCAAGCGCGATATGAACTATTAGGACCGGTTAGCTCCATACATTACTGCACTTCCACACCCGGCCTATCAACGTGATGGTCTATCACGGTTCAAAGATACCTAATCTCAAGGGAGGCTTCCCGCTTAGATGCTTTCAGCGGTTATCCCGTCCGTACATAGCTACCCTGCGGCACTCTTGGCAGAATGACAGGTACACCAGAGGTACGTTCACCCCGGTCCTCTCGTACTAGGGGCAACTCCTTTCAAGTATCGACGCCCACGGCAGATAGGGACCAAACTGTCTCGCGACGTTCTGAACCCAGCTCACGTACCACTTTAATTGGCGAACAGCCAAACCCTTGGGACCTGCTCCAGCCCCAGGATGTGATGAGCCGACATCGAGGTGCCAAACGATTCCGTCGATATGAGCTCTTGGGAATCATCAGCCTGTTATCCCCGGCGTACCTTTTATCCGTTGAGCGATGGCCCTTCCACGAGGGACCACCGGATCACTATGACCGACTTTCGTCTCTGCTCGACTCGTCAGTCTCGCAGTCAGGCAGGCTTATGCCATTGCACTCTAACAGACGGTTTCCAACCGTCCTGAGCCTACCATCGCGCGCCTCCGTTACTCTTTAGGAGGCGACCGCCCCAGTCAAACTACCCGCCACAGAGGGTCCCTACACCGGATAACGGTGCGAGGTTAGATATCAGAAAACAGCAGGGTGGTATTTCACCTATGGCTCCATGTCAGCTGGCGCCGACACTTCAAAGCCTCCCACCTATGCTACACAACTCTTTCCTAATACCACTCTGAAGCTGCAGTAAAGGTGCACGGGGTCTTTCCGTCTAACCGCGGGTACTCCGCATCTTCACGGAGAATTCAATTTCGCTGAGCATATCCTGGAGACAGTGGGGAAGTCGTTACGCCATTCGTGCAGGTCGGAACTTACCCGACAAGGAATTTCGCTACCTTAGGACCGTTATAGTTACGGCCGCCGTTTACTGGGGCTTCAATTCGGAGCTTGCACTCCTCCTCTTAACCTTCCAGCACCGGGCAGGCGTCAGACCCTATACGTCGTCTTGAAGCCGACTTAGCAGAGTCCTGTGTTTTTGATAAACAGTCGCTACCCCCTGGCCTGTGCCCCCCACCAAAAGTTGCCTTAAGATGGGGCCTCCTTCTTCCGAAGGTACGGAGGCAATTTGCCGAGTTCCTTCAGGATACTTCTCTCAAGCGCCTTGGTATACTCTACCTGACCACCTGTGTCGGTTTCGGGTACGGTCTATATGAAGAGGCTATTTCCTGGAACCGCTTGGCTGCCCTCCCAATCCAATAAGGGAAAACAACTTCCACGATCCGTCACACATCTTCAGGCCCACGAATATTAACGTGGTTCCCATCGACTACCCCCTTCGGGCTCGTCTTAGGGGCCGGCTCACCCTACGCTGATTAGCATTGCGTAGGAACCCTTGGTCTTTCGGCGACAGGGTATCTCACCCTGTTTGTCGCTACTCATGTCAGCATTCGCACTTCCGATACGTCCAGCGTCGGTTACCCTTCGCCTTCACTCGCTTACGGAACGCTCCGCTACCGCTGCAGTAAACTGCAACCCTAAGCTTCGGTGCGTATCTTTAGCCCCGTTACATTTTCGCCGCAGGAACCCTTATTTAGACCAGTGAGCTGTTACGCTTTCTTTAAAGGATGGCTGCTTCTAAGCCAACCTCCTGGTTGTTTTGGGATTCCCACATGCTTTCCCACTTAGATACGACTTGGGGACCTTAGCTGTAGGTTAGGGCTGTTTCCCTTTTGACGACGGACCTTAGCACCCGCCGTCTGTCTGCCAGACAAGACTCGATGGTATTCGGAGTTTGGTTAGAGTTGGTACCGCTCGCGCAGCCCGCATCCATCCAGTGCTCTACCCCCATCGGCATACATCTGACGCTCTACCTCAATAGATTTCGCGGAGAACCAGCTATTTCCCGGCTTGATTGGCCTTTCACCCCTAAACACAAGTCATCCGAGCATTTTTCAACATGCAACGGTTCGATCCTCCAGTGCGTGTTACCGCACCTTCAATCTGCTCATGCCTAGATCGCCGGGTTTCGGGTCTAATCCAACATACTCAGTCGCCCTATTCAGACTCGCTTTCGCTTCGCCTACACCTAACGGCTTAAGCTCGCATGCTAGATTAAGTCACTGACCCATTATGCAAGAGGTACGCTGTCACCCCCTATGGGGCTCCAACTGCTTGTAAGCATTCGGTTTCAGGTACTGTTTCACTCCCCTAATCGGGGTGCTTTTCACCTTTCCCTCACGGTACTGTGTTCGCTATCGGTCATGTACGAGTATTTAGGCTTGGAGGGTGGTCCCCCCATGTTCAGACAGGATTTCACGTGTCCCGCCCTACTCTAGTCCTTCATCATCACTTTCGCATACGGGGCTGTCACCCGCTACGGCCACACTTTCCAGAGTGTTCTGCTAGTTGAAATGAAGGCACTGGCCTGGTCCCGGTTCGCTCGCCACTACTACGGGAATCTCTGTTGATGTCTTTTCCTCCGGGTACTGAGATGTTTCAGTTCCCCGGGTTTGCTTCACCAAGCCTATATATTCAGCTCGGTGATACCTTATCCACCTCGCCCGGCTGGCCCGAAGGCCAACTGGAAGAAATGGTGAAGGTGGGTTTCCCCATTCGGAAATCGCCGGATCAAAGTTTGCTCACAACTCCCCGACGCTTATCGCAGCGTGCCACGTCCTTCTTCGCCTGTACATGCCAAGGCATCCACCAAATGCTCTTACCTCACGCTTGAGAATCCGCACCATCAACGACAGGCCTGCATAGAGCCTGGCGTCTTGCGATGATGAGGAGAATTATCTCAGCCAGATAATCAATTTGATTAATGTGATGATATGCGCCGCTCTGTCACAAACCCGAAGGCTTGCACAGCTACGACGATACCGCCACGGCATCGATTTAAAAACCCATTCACAATGTCAAAGAACGGCGACGCTGACTAATCAGCACGATCGCCTGACCTGCCGAAGCAGGATCTGGTTTCGTTTCATCTATCGGATGTGCGACGCGCGCTGGCTCAAAGCCGCGCTGCATCATGTGTACCTGGTGGAGCCTATCGGGATCGAACCGATGACCCCCTGCTTGCAAAGCAGGTGCTCTCCCAGCTGAGCTAAGGCCCCTTTAGGTAATGGTGGGCCTGAGAGGATTCGAACCTCTGACCTCACCCTTATCAGGGGTGCGCTCTAACCAACTGAGCTACAGGCCCACATCACTGCGTCCGGCCGCCATTCCCAAGGGAACAGGCTGCCACGCAGAGCGTGAGCCGGCTCAGGCACACAACCTACCGCTGGCGGCAGGTTGTATCCGATTGATGAAAGGACATGAGGACGACGGCAATGTTCTTTGGAAGCCGCGAAGCACTTCCCCGGGCTAGCCGAGGCGCTTTCGCGAGTATCCTTAGAAAGGAGGTGATCCAGCCGCAGGTTCCCCTACGGCTACCTTGTTACGACTTCACCCCAGTCGCTGAACCCACCGTGGTCAGCTGCCTCCTTGCGGTTAGCGCACTGCCTTCGGGTGAATCCAACTCCCATGGTGTGACGGGCGGTGTGTACAAGGCCTGGGAACGTATTCACCGCGGCATGCTGATCCGCGATTACTAGCGATTCCGCCTTCATGCCCTCGAGTTGCAGAGGACAATCCGAACTGAGACATCTTTTGGAGATTAGCGCACCCTTGCGGGATAGCTGCCCACTGTAGATGCCATTGTAGCACGTGTGTAGCCCAGCCTGTAAGGGCCATGAGGACTTGACGTCATCCCCACCTTCCTCCGGCTTATCACCGGCAGTTTCCTTAAAGTGCCCAACTTAATGATGGCAACTAAGGACGAGGGTTGCGCTCGTTGCGGGACTTAACCCAACATCTCACGACACGAGCTGACGACAGCCATGCAGCACCTGTCACTAGGTCCCCGAAGGGAAGAAATCTGTCTCCAGAAGTCGTCCTAGGATGTCAAAGGCTGGTAAGGTTCTGCGCGTTGCTTCGAATTAAACCACATGCTCCACCGCTTGTGCAGGCCCCCGTCAATTCCTTTGAGTTTTAATCTTGCGACCGTACTCCCCAGGCGGATAACTTAATGCGTTAGCTGCGCCACCCAAGTTCTATGAACCCGGACAGCTAGTTATCATCGTTTACGGCGTGGACTACCAGGGTATCTAATCCTGTTTGCTCCCCACGCTTTCGCACCTCAGCGTCAATACTTGTCCAGCGAGTCGCCTTCGCCACTGGTGTTCTTCCGAATATCTACGAATTTCACCTCTACACTCGGAATTCCACTCGCCTCTCCAAGATTCTAGCTTCCCAGTTTCAAGGGCAGTTCCGGGGTTGAGCCCCGGGATTTCACCCCTGACTTAAAAAGCCGCCTACGTGCGCTTTACGCCCAGTAATTCCGAACAACGCTAGCTCCCTCCGTATTACCGCGGCTGCTGGCACGGAGTTAGCCGGAGCTTATTCTCCCGATACTGTCATTATCATCTCGGGTAAAAGAGCTTTACAACCCTAAGGCCTTCATCACTCACGCGGCATTGCTGGATCAGGCTTTCGCCCATTGTCCAATATTCCCCACTGCTGCCTCCCGTAGGAGTCTGGGCCGTGTCTCAGTCCCAGTGTGGCTGATCATCCTCTCAGACCAGCTAAAGATCGTCGCCTTGGTAGGCCTTTACCCCACCAACTAGCTAATCTTACGCGGGCCCATCTAATGGCGATAAATCTTTGGTCCGAAGACATTATCCGGTATTAGCTCAAATTTCTCTGAGTTATTCCGAACCAAAAGGCAGGTTCCCACGCGTTACGCACCCGTGCGCCACTAGACCCGAAGGTCTCGTTCGACTTGCATGTGTTAGGCATGCCGCCAGCGTTCGTTCTGAGCCAGGATCAAACTCTCAAGTTGTGTCACACACCAAACCAGCATGGGGATAACCCCACCCTCCAGTCTGGCATGAGCTGCAAGGAGCCAATACCTGCACTGTCAAACGTAATGGATACGAATGAACATGCTTGCCATCCGGGCAGGCGTGGAGCCTGCGATCGGATGTGGCATCGGCTTGAATTAACCGGTTACCGGAGCCTTGAGGTCCCCGGACCGGGCGCCGTCGCCCACATGTCCCTTCATCAAAAACCAACAATGTCAAAGAGCCGCCAGACAGTAATAGCGGACAGCGCTCGGTTCCCCGATTTACACCGGGGGACCGGCTATCCGAATTTGTTGGCGACCGAGCGTTGCGGTGTCGGTGGAAGCCGTCAGCGCCGCGTCGGTGAGGGGCATATATGTGCGGCCTCAGATTCGGTCAACGGCTTTTTGCAATTTTATTTCACCGCCGCGCAAGAACCGCAGAAATCCGCCGTTTTTCGCCGATTTTTGGCGCCTGTTGGCCCTGTTTGAACCCTCCTACAGGCCTCTGACGGGCCCGAATCTTGGGTGAATCGGGCCCCAAATCGGCCTTTTCAGAGTCGCTCAGGCCATAACCACCGGCTGAATCGCCCACATCCGACAGGAGACACATCAAACGATGAGTCGGAACGGCCCGCTCTCTTCGTTTTTGATTCGGCCAGCGCCGGCGCGCGTGCGTATTTTGGACACTGACGAGTCAGTGATAGGATAGTCACAACGGATCGCGGCTCCATCGTCGCGGACGGAAGGGATACACCATGACGCGACGATTGCTGCTCGCATTGGCAGCGTTGGCCACTACGCACGTTGCCGCCGCTGCCGATCCTGGAACCGGCGCCAATCCCAGCCCGGCCACCGCTGACGCTATTGTTGGTGCAGCAGCCGAAGTTCTCTCTCTTGAGCAGGAACGATATCGTCGGCTGACTTTGCCGGTGATGGTCGATGGGGCCGGACCCTTCGCTTTCATGATCGACACCGGCAGTCAGGCCACCGTGATAACGCAAGAGGTCCGCGCCGCGCTCGCGCTTCCACTAGCTGGCACTGCAACGCTCGTGGGCATGGCCAGCCGCCGCACGGTCGAGCTCGCCAATGTCGAGCGGATCGATTTCGGCAGCAACAGCTTCACCAACTTCACCGCCCCTGTGCTCGAGCGCACCCATGTCGGGGCCGACGGCATTCTCGGGCTCGACGCCTTGCAGGACTTCCGCGTCCTCATCGATTTCCGGCAGCAGACCATCGCTGTCGAGAACGCCGCCGAGACCAAGCCCACCGGCCGGTTCGAAATCGTCGTGCGGGCGCGGCGCAAGCTGGGCCAGCTGCTGATCACCGACGCGTTGGTCGAAGGCGTGCGCGCCACGGTCATCATAGATACCGGCGCGCAGGCGAGCCTTGGCAACAACGCGCTGCGCGACAGGATCAGAGCCCGGCGCATGTCCGAGGTGGTCACGACTGATGTCAACGGGGTCGATCTGACCGGCGAACTTGCCTTTGTCCGCGCCCTGACGATTGAGGGCCTGTCGCTCTCCAACGTGCCGCTGACCTTTGCCGATACTCCAGCCTTTGCCGCGCTCGGCCTGAAAGACACGCCCGTCCTGTCATTGGGGATGCAGCATCTGGCCATGTTTGACCGCGTGGCGATCGACTTTGCCAAGCAACGCGTGCTGTTCGACGTTCCACCCGATGTCGCCCGCGCCCTGCGCGAGGCGAAGCGCGGTAATGTCATTAGGCCCAGCATGTAGCCAGACGCTATATCCGCGCGTGCGCCTTGCGGTATTGATCACACGCGCCCACATCATGGCCGATCATGCCGCCCGACAAAGCCCAGCCCGCCGATCAGGATAAGCGCACCCGCGACATAGAGAGCTGGGCGACGCTCAAGCGTTTCCTTCCCTATCTGTGGCCGCGCGATAATCCCGCGCTGCGAACGCGGATCGTGGTGGCGATGGCGCTGGTGTTGGCGGCGAAGGGCGTCACACTGGCGTTGCCGTTTGCCTATAAGGGCGCAGTCGACGCCATGGCCGGGCCCATCGATCAGGGCCTGAGCGTCGCATTGGCGCTCGTGGCCGCCTATTCGCTGGGGCGCTTTACCGCAGTCGCTTTCGACAACTTGCGCAACATCGCCTTCGAGCGTGTCGGGCAGGTCGCCACCACGCGGCTGGCCGAGGACGTCTTCCACCGCCTCCACCGCCTGTCGCTGCGCTTCCACCTCGCAAGGCGCACGGGCGAGGTCACCAAGATCATCGAGCGCGGGACCAAAAGCATCGACCAGATGCTCTATTTCCTGCTGTTCAACATCGCGCCCACGATCATCGAGCTGATCGCGGTTGGCGTGATCTTCTACTTCAATTTCGGGATCGAGCTGGTCGCCGCCACCGCACTCACCGTGGTTGCCTATGTCTGGGTGACCCGCGCGATCACCGAATGGCGCACCAAGCTGCGGCGCGAGATGAATGATCTGGATGGCCGGGCGCTGCACCGCGCGGTTGATTCGCTGCTCAATTTCGAGACCGTGAAATATTTCGGCGCCGAAGCCCGCGAGGAAGCCCGCTACGCGCAGGCCGCGCGCGCCTATGCCGAAGCAGCGATCAAGTCGGAGAATTCGGTCGGCCTGCTCAACATGGCGCAGGCGAGCATCATGAACCTGCTGATGGCAGGCGCGATGGCCTATACGGTATGGGGCTGGAGCAAGGGGCAGCTGACCACCGGCGATCTGGTGTTCGTGAACACCTACCTGACCCAGCTCTTCCGCCCGCTCGACGTGCTCGGCTGGGTCTATCGCACGATCCGGCAAGGATTGGTCGACATGGCCGAGATGTTCCGCCTGATCGACACCGATATTGAAGTGAAGGACGCACCGGGCGCGCCAGCGCTGATCATCCGCCAGCCTACCGTCGCCTTCGACAATGTCACCTTTGGTTATGAGCCGGGGCGCACGATCCTCAACGGCCTCAGCTTCGAGGTACCGGCGGGGTCCACCACGGCCATCGTCGGCCCCTCGGGCGCGGGCAAGAGTACCATCGGACGGCTGCTGTTCCGCTTCTATGATCCTCAAGGCGGCCGCGTGCTGGTGGGGGGCGAGGATATTGCCAGCGTTACACAGGATTCGGTGCGCGCCGCGATCGGGATCGTCCCGCAGGACACCGTGCTGTTCAACGAAAACCTCGCCTATAATATCGGCTACGGGGCGGAAGGCGCGGACGAGGCGCTGATCGAGCAGGCCGCGCGCGATGCCGCGCTGATGCCACTGATCGGGCGCCTGCCCGATGGCTTTGCCACCATGGTGGGCGAGCGCGGACTGAAGCTGTCGGGCGGCGAAAAGCAGCGCGTCGCCATTGCCCGCACGCTGGTCAAGAACCCGCCGATCCTGCTGCTCGATGAAGCGACCAGTGCCTTGGACACGCGCACCGAACAGGAAATTCTCGGCACGCTCAAACGCATCGCACGCGGGCGCACCACCATCGCCATCGCCCACCGCCTGTCGACCATCGCCGATGCCGATAACATCCTGGTGCTGGACCACGGGCGGTTGGTGGAGAGCGGGACACACACCGCGCTGTTGGCGCGCGCAGGCCTTTATGCCGAAATGTGGGCGCGGCAGGCCAACGAGCGGCGTAGCGATGATGCGGAAATCGAAGCCGAGGCCGAAGCCGCCGAATAATAAGCGTGCCATTGCCTGCTTTGGGCAGCGCCGTTAGTCCTCTCGCCATAAGCCCCCCGGCTGGGGGCCCGTTTCCGATGGAGAGAGACCCTTGTTCAAGCGCACCCCCTACCTGCCCGTCCGCATCGCCGCCCTGCTGCTGGCCGGAACCGCCCTGCCCGCCTCGGCGCAAGATGCGCCAACCGTCCCCGCCCCGGCGGCGCTGACCGCCGAAGAGATGCCGCCGATCCCGCTGGAAATGGCCGACCGCGCCCGGCCCTATCTCGAAGCGCGCGGCGCAGGGTTTGCCGGGTGGGACCCGAACACCCGCGCCGTGCTGATCTCCACTCGCTTTGCCAACGTCAACCAGCTCCACCGGGTCGAAGCCCCGATGGGGGCCCGCACCCAGATTTCCTTCGAGGCCGAGCCGGTGCGCGGCTCCTATGCACCCACGAAGGGCGACGTGATCCTCGTCACCAAGGATCGCGGCGGGGATGAGTATTTCCAGCTCCACACGCTGAAGGACGGCCGCCTCACGCTGCTGACCGATGGCAAGAGCCGCAATCAACCGGGCGCGTGGAGTAAGGACGGCGAACTCGTCGGCTTCAGCTCGACCCGCCGCAACGGGATCGATTCCGACCTCTATGTGATGAACCCGCGTGACCCAGCCTCGGCGCGGATGGTGCACGAAAGCAAGGGCGGCGGCTGGGCGCTCACTGGCTTCGCTCCGGACAAGCGCACGGCCTATGTGATCGATTACAATTCGGTGCAGGATTCGGACCTCTACCGTCTTGATCTCGCCAGCGGGGCGATGACCCCGATCGGCGATCCGGCCGCCGCAATAGCTTACACCGGCATGGAAGTCGCGCCCGATGGCACGCTGTGGGTGACCAGCGATGAGGGATCCGATTTCCAGCGTCTGGGCCGCCTCGACCCCGTCTCGGGGGCGTTCAAGCCGGTTTCGAAAGAGGCTTGGGACGTCGACGGATTTGCGCTTTCGGCCGATGGCAAGACCATCGCCTATGTCGTCAACGAGGCCGGGTCGGACCGGATGCGGATCATGGATGTCGCCAGCGGCAAGGTGACCAAGGTCGATGCCTTGCCCGCAGGCCAGATCGGCGGGGTGGAGTTCGCGCCCTGGGGCGAGATCGGCTTCAGCTTCTCCAGCGCCAAGAGCGCTGCGGATGTGTGGTCACTCGATCCCAAGACCATGAAGCTGACCCGTTGGACCGCGAGCGAGACCGGGGGGCTCGATGCCAGCGTCAATGTCGAACCCCGGATCGTGACGACCAAGAGCTTTGACGGGCTTGAGGTATCGGGCCTGCTTTACCTGCCCGATCCGGCCAAGTTCCCCGGCAAGCGGCCGCTGATCGTTTCTGTCCATGGCGGGCCGGAGGGCCAGTCGACTGCGGGCTTCATGGGGCGGAACAACTACTACCTCAACGAGCTCGGCATCGGGCTGTTCTACCCCAACGTCCGCGGCTCGACCGGCTATGGCAAGACCTTCGTCAGCCTCGACAATGGCCCCTTCAAGCGTGAGGATTCGGTCCGCGATATGGAGGCGTTGATCGATGCTGTGCGGGCTGATCCCGCAGTCGATCCGGCCCGCATCGGCCTCACCGGCGGATCCTACGGCGGCTATATGTGCTATGCCGCTGCGGTGCAGTTGAAGGACAAGCTGACCGCGACCCAGTGCACCGTGGCGATCAGCAATTTCGTCAGCTTCCTCGAAAACACCAACCCCTACCGGCAGGATCTGCGCCGGGTGGAATATGGCGACGAACGTGATCCGGTGCAGCGCGCCAAGCTCACGGAAATCAGCCCGCTCACCCGGGTCAATGAAATCACGAAACCGATGTTCGTAGTGACCGGCGCGAACGATCCGCGCGTGCCCAAGTCCGAAGCCGATCAAATGGTCGCCGCGATCCGCGCGAACGGGGGCGAGGCTTGGCACCTGATCGCCGCCGATGAAGGCCACGGCTTCGCCAAGAAGGCCAATTCCGACTACGCTTTCCTTGCGCAGTTGGTGTTCTGGGAAAAGCACCTGCTCGGCAAGTGAGCGGTTGCCTGCACGCCTGAAATCTCCCCTCCCTTGGGGGAGGGGCCGGGGGTGGGGGCTCAACGCCCGCTCGGACGCGAGTCCTTGCGGCCTCGCTCCCCCATCCCCAGCCCTTCCCCATGGGGAAGGGAGAATTATCGCTAAGCCGATTGAGCGAGAGTAAGGAGAAGCTCTAGCGCCTCCTCGCACCGTTCCCACGGCACGAATATGTGATCGTGGTGAAATCCTGCCACGACATTGCAGGCAATTCCGGCGTCAGCCAGCACGCCCGAGACCGCGGCCGTCAGACCGACGCCTTCGAGCGCGGAGTGAACCTGCAAGGTGATCCGGGCAAAGTCGCCATCCTCGGCCGGGATGATCGCCGTCACCCCCTCATCCTCGCGGATCAGCGCAAAAGCATTGGCAGGCGCTTCGCCTGCGACCAGCTGAAACAGCCAAGGTGCGGGGTGAAGCACCGGCGCCATCCCTGCCAGCATTCCGGCCAGATCGCTGACAGGCGCGCCCACCATTACAGGATATACTTCGAAAGGTCGGTGTTCCCCGCCAACCCCGCCAGCCGGTCGCGGACATAGCCCGCGTCGATCGTCACGGTCTCGCCTTTAAGGTCCTCTGCCTCGAAGCTGACCTCTTCGAGCAAGCGCTCCATCACCGTTTGGAGCCGCCGCGCGCCGATATTCTCGACCGTGGCATTCACCTGTGCGGCGATGCGGGCAATCTCCGCCACGGCATCCTCGGTGATGTCGAGTGTCACCTCCTCGGTGCCGAGCAGCGCCTTGTACTGCGCCACCAGATTGGCGCGGGTTTCGCTGAGGATCCGCACAAAATCGGCCTCGGTCAGCGCGCGCAATTCGACGCGGATCGGTAGGCGGCCCTGCAATTCGGGGAGCATATCGGAAGGCTTGGCCACATGAAAAGCGCCCGATGCGATGAACAGCACGTGGTCGGTCTTCATCGGACCATACTTGGTCGCCACCGTGGTGCCTTCGATCAAAGGAAGCAGATCGCGCTGCACGCCTTCACGCGACACCGAGCCGCCGCGAACATCGCTGACCGCGATCTTGTCGATCTCATCGAGGAACACGATCCCGTTGGTCTCAGCGTTCTGGAGCGCCACGCGCGCCACATCGTCCTGATCGAGCCGCTTGTCGGCTTCTTCCTCGACCAGCCGGTCCCAGGCATCAGGCACGCGCAGCTTCTGGCGACGGGTGGCTTTGCGGCCCAGCGCCTTGCCCATCATGTCGCTGAGGTCGATCATGCCGATCTGCCCGCCCATGTTGCCCATATCGAATGGTGCAGCGGGGGTATCACGCACTTCGATCTCGACCTCGACATCGTTCATCGCATTTTGAACGATTCGCTGGCGGAAGCTTTCGCGCGTGGCTTCAGACGCGCTATCGCCCACCAGCGCGGTCAGCAGCCGGTCCATCGCCGCGTGCGAGGCCGCCTCGCGCACCGCCTCGCGGCGACATTCCTTTTCGAGCCTGATCGCTTCCTCCACCAGATCGCGGGCGATCTGTTCGACATCGCGCCCGACATAGCCGACTTCGGTGAACTTGGTCGCCTCGACCTTGATGAAGGGGGCCTCGGCGAGCTTCGCCAGCCGCCGGCTGATCTCGGTCTTGCCGCAGCCCGTGGGGCCGATCATCAGGATGTTCTTGGGCGTGACCTCATCGCGCAGGTCTGCGCCGAGCCGCTGGCGTCGCCAGCGATTGCGCAGCGCCACCGCGACCGCGCGCTTGGCCTCTGCCTGACCGATGATGTGTTCGTCCAAGGCAGCAACGATGGCTTTGGGGGTAAGTGATTGGGGCGTTAAGGTCGTCATAGGTTCCATATCAGGCAGCGTTCAGTCCCTGATGTGGCGTGCGGGCCAGCCGGTTCAAGGCCGCAGTCATCGGCCGCTCAACCTTAGCGTAGAACAGCCAGCTGGCCGCGAAGGTGACGATCAGCACGCTGACGAGAAAATCCCACGGTCCTCCATCGAAGCCCGGCAAGCGACCCCAGAACCATAGCCAGAACCACGCGATGGGCACATGCAGGAGGTAGAGCGCATAGCTCATATCGCCCACCGCCACGATCAGCCACGCGGCCGGCAGCCTGAGCGGTCCGCCCATGACGGCAAAGCCGAGCAGTAATGCGGGCAACCCGCACCACACCAGATAATCGAAGCCCATCGCCTCGATATCGGCAGGCGGGTCGATCAACGCGATGGCGGGGATCATCGCAAGGAGGGCCAAGGCCCTGACCCAGCCCGGCGCGCACCCGCCGCCTGCCCGCCATGCGGCCAGCCCCATGCCGATAACGAACATCAACAACACGGGGCGGGTGAGCGCGAACAGGAGCGCACTTCCCGGGCCAATCGCCAATCCGGCCAGAACCAAAGCCAACAGTATGGCAGCGGTCGCCGCAAGCGCCTTGCCCCGCGCCAGAGGGATGAACAGTCCGAAGATCAGGTAGAACACCATCTCGTAGAACAGCGTCCAGCCGACCCACAGGAACGGCATGGGGCGCAAGCCGCCATCATCGGGCCAGAAGGGCAAGAGCACCAGCGATTTCAGAAACGGCACCAGCGGCACCGGCTGCGCCTGAATGGTCAGGAAGATCAGTGCCAGCAGCCAGGTTGCCAGCCAGTAAGGCGGCATGATGCGAACAATGCGGCGCAGCCAGAACGTCCGCCGCGCGCCGGGCTGGCCGAAGTGGCTGCGCGAGGCCACCACCATGACATAACCCGAAACGATGAAGAACAGCAGCACCGCCATCTGCGCTGAAGGACCGCTTCGGTCCGCAAGGCCGAGACCGGTGCCGACATGATCCGCAAAGGCAAAGGCAACGTGCAAAACGGCGACAATGGACGCCGCCAGCGCGCGCAGCAGTTGGACCGACACAATCTTGCCGACCGGCCCTGTGCCTGTATCCGCGATGATGGATGCCCCCGTGCCGCCTGCCCGATGGATCAGCGGATAGAGCTAAACCGTCTCGACCGTCAAATTGCCGTTGGTGAAGACACATATCTCGGCGGCGACCGCCATGGCCTTGCGCGCAATGGTCTCAGCATCGGTCTCGTAGTCGGCGACTGCCCGCGCGGCGGCGAGTGCGAAATTGCCACCCGATCCAATCGCGGCGATTTCGCCCACCGGTTCCAGCACATCGCCATTGCCGGTCAGTACCAGCAGCGTGTCCTTGTCGGCGACGATCATCAGCGCTTCGAGATTGCGCAGATATTTATCGGTGCGCCAATCCTTGGCCAGTTCCACAGCGGCGCGCATCAGCTGGCCCGAGTGCTGTTCGAGCTTCTTTTCGAGCCGTTCGAACAAGGTGAAGGCATCCGCCGTCGCCCCGGCAAAGCCGGCCACCACGCTGCCATCCCCGATGCGGCGGACCTTGCGCGCGTTGGGCTTCATCACGGTGTTGCCCATCGACACTTGCCCATCGCCCGCGATGACGGTGGTGCCGCCGCGCCGAACGCCGATGATGGTGGTGCCGTGCCACTGAATAAGGCCGTGGCTCGCCGGATCGCTGGTCATGCCCGTGAATATGGCGCGCTTGCCCGCAGGATCAAGCGGTGGACGCGTTCCCGGCCCTATGGTCCGCCCGGGCCGCCACCACCGGGCAAGCCCGAACCGCCGACCTGGCCAATATTGCCGAACAGGTCTTCGAGGAAACCGCGCTCACGCCCGAGAGTCGGCGTCTTGTCGCCGTTGGGATCGAGGAACACCACGCGGTCCACACCGCTGCGGTCCACCTTTGCCACACGGCCGGCCTCGTCAAACTGGATTGCCAGCACGCTGTGCTCGCGGATGCGCGGGCGGTTGAACGGGCGCTGGCCCGTGATGCTGGACACATAATACCATGTCGGAGTGCCAAACTGGCTGACGAAGGTGGGCCGACCCAAAGTGCTTTCGACCGATTGCTGGTTGTCAATTTTCGGCTGCACTGTGTCATACAGCAGTGGATCGACAATGTAGCCCCGCGATTCCCGGATCGCCGTGCAGGCCGGCAAGGCCACCGTAAGCCCGGCCAGCAGCAACGCCGCCCGCAGCCTGCGCCAGCGTGAAATTGTCGGGCCTGCCATGTTCATCTGCGCCAAACCGTTGTCGTCCCGTCCTGTATCGCGCAAACCTGCGCAGCTTGTCCCTTGGGGGAAGCGCTTTAAGGGGCTAGGCGCAAGCTTGCAACGCACCATATGGGATTGCGATAGTGCGGGCGGATTGAACACCGCTTGAACGCATCCGGCCCTTGTGCGTTAGCGTAGCAAGGCGGGACGCGCGAAGCGCTTCGCGTCTGCATTTGAACGAAGTCTGAAAGGCCTTACCCCCATGTCCTTCCTCTCCCGCCTGCTCGGCACCGCCCCCGACCCGCGCGAGAGCGTGCGCCCGCTGTGGCACCGTGTGATCGAGCTGGCGCGCGATCCGGGCTATTACACCGAATGCGGCGTGGCCGACACGGTCGCCGGGCGGTTCGACATGATCACCGCGGTGCTGAGCGCGGTCATGGTGCGAGTCGAAGCCTCGGAAATGCGCGCCGAAAGCGCGTTGCTCGCCGAATTGTTCGTCGAGGATATGGACGGGCAGCTGCGCGAATTCGGCATCAATGACGTGGTGGTGGGAAAACGGATCGGCAAGCTGATGAGCGTGCTGGGCGGCAGGCTCGGGGCCTATCGCAGCGGGCTCAATGCGGGCGATCTGGAAAAGCTGACCGGCGCGGTAGAGCGCAATGTGACCTTTGCCGAAGGCGCCGATGAAGCCGCCAGCGCCGCGCAGGTGGCCGAGCGGCTGATGAAGCTGTCGCAGCGCCTTGCCCGCTTTTCGGATGCCGACATGCTGAAAGCGAGCGCGATCTGGTGAGTGCGCCGCCCCTCCCCCCGTCCGAACTGACCCGCATGGTCAAGGCGCGTCCTGTGCCCGCCGCATCGGTGGTGATCGAGGCCAGCGCGGAGGAATGCGCCCGCCTCGCCGCACGGTTCGGGCTGGGCGCGGTGCATGCCTTGCGCGCCGAAATCGCGCTCGAAGCCAAGCCGCGCGCGATCCGCGCCACCGGGCGGCTGCACGCCGAGATCATGCAACCCTGCGCGATTTCCGCCGAGGATTTCCCAGTGACGATCGATGAGCCGGTCGATTTGCGCTTCGTTGACGAAACGACCCGGCCAGCCTCCGAAGAAGAAGAAATCGAACTGGAAGCCGACGATTGCGACGAGATCGCTTTCACCGGTGACATGTTTGACCTTGGCGAGGCGGTGGCGCAAACGCTGGGGCTAGCAATTGATCCCTATGCCGAAGGGCCGAATGCCGATGCCGCGCGCAAGGCTGCCGGGATTGTGCAGGAGGGCGAGCAGGACGGGCCAATGGCCGCGATGCTGGCCGCGCTCAAGAAGCCCTAGCCTTCGTTTCCGGCTGGTTCTTCCTCCGGCGGCGCCGCTGGATCAGGCCGCATGCGGAAGATCACTCGGTCCACACAGCCGGACAGGCCACCCGCCATTGGCTTGAAGCGGGCATTGCGCAGCACGTTGACGGCTGCGTCCCCGAATTCCGTGGTCGGCTGGGCTTCCAGCACGGTTACTTCCCCGATCTGACCCCACGGCGCCACGTCAAACCGGACAATCGCCCACCCTTCGATCGCACGCTGCCGATAGGTATCGGGGTAGGTCAATTGCGGTGCGCGGGCCCAGCGATCGTCGATTTCGCAGGCGGGATTGGATTTAATTGAAGCGGCCGGCGGGATAGGCGGCGCGGGCACCGTGCCCGGATCGCGCCACAGCACCACGCCGCACCCGGTGCGCGGGCCGCCCGCATAACGCGATTGCGCGATGGCAGCCCGCACTTCGGCATCCAGCGCCGGGTCGCCGGCACTCACCGCAGTCTCTATCTTGACCGGCTTGCCAGCAGCGTTGACGTCGTAGCGAACATAGCTCCAGCTGCGCATGCCGGGGCGCGCGGCGATCTTGCGCCAATCAGGATAGCCCCGCAGCAGCGGCGCAAGCCGCGGATTGTCACGGCAATTGCCGGGGGCGATCTGTTGCCACGCTGCCGAGGTCAGTTGCTGGCGTGGCACCGCGCCATAGCGGGCGAGGGTGGCCAGATCCATCTCGTCAAACGGCACGACCGAAGCGGTGTAGGTGATGCGGCAGCCCGTCTTTGCCCCGGTTCCCGTCGCAAAGCTGCTCGCCCGCAAGGCAGGCATCACGTCACGCGCCTCGAGCCGGTAGCTGGGTTGCACATCGCTGCGCAAATTGAACGGGCGGCCATCAGGATCGAGATCGAAGGTCACGGTGAAAGGAGGTGACGGCACCTTACGAAATGTGGCCAGAGGATCGGGCTCGACCATCATGACGGGCCGGATCGCCACGCCTTCGCCGTCGCTGCCAGTGCAGGTCGGTGTTCCGGCGCGCCATAACATGAGCTTGCGCTCTCCCCCAGCCGCCGGAGAGACGGTAATTGACGGCTGCGACGCCACCATCACTGGCAGAAGGGGAGGGGGCGTTTCCTGCGCTGTGAGTGCGAGGGAAAGCAGAAGGCTGAGAAGGCTGGCAGGCATGGCAATTCTCCCACGGGATGACCCCGCGTTGCCCCTATCTAACCTTGGCTAAACTATTATGTCAAAACGGGATATCGTCATCCAGATCATCGTAGCCGCCGCTGGAGCCGCCGCCCATCCCGCCCGATGACCCGCCGCCCTGATCCCAGCCGCCACCGCCGCCGCCGCCCGCAGGCGCACCGCCATAGTTGCCGCCGCCTGATCGGCCGCCTCCGCCGCCACCCATGCCGCCGCCACCGCCGCCTGCACCATCAAGCATGGTCAGTGTGCCGCCGAGGCCCTGGATGACGATTTCGGTGCTGTAACGGTCCTGCCCGTTCTGGTCCTGCCACTTGCGGGTCTGGAGCTTGCCTTCGACAAAGACCTTGCTGCCCTTCTTGAGGTAGCGCTCGACCACGCCGACGAGACCTTCGGTGAAGATTGCGACCGTGTGCCATTCGGTCTTTTCCTTGCGCTCCCCCGTCTGGCGGTCCTTCCACGTCTCCGACGTGGCGATGCGAAGGTTGGCGACCTTGCCGCCGTTGTTGAAGGTGCGGATTTCCGGATCGGCCCCGAGATTGCCGATCAGCATGACCTTGTTGAGCGAACCCGCCATCGAAATACCCTTCCCATCAATGTCTTGATCACCGGAGGCCAAGATGCGCTCCGAATCCGAGTCGAGCAATAGGCGAGGTGGGGGCCGGGTGCACGGGCACAAAGCGCCGTTTTCACCGGTTCAAGGATAGTCCGGCCAACTTCGTCATCCCAGCGAAAGCTGGGACCCAGAGCCGCATTGCACTGCGCTATCCGCCCTAGGCCCCAGCTTGCGCTGGAGTGACGGAGGTGTAGTAGCCAAGAAATCTAACGCGCCGGATAGCGCAGCCGCCCCAGAAAGCGCGTCAGGCTCGGCAATTCGCGGTCCTTGCCCAGGAACTGCGCCTTGGCCTTCTCGAACTTCATGACCCCGTCGATCCGCCGCTCCAAGAACGCATGGGTATCGGCCTTGCCCTCCGAATCGTCATTGACGAACACCGCCAGCGTCGCGCTGTAGATGCCGGCGAGGATCGCGCGCTTGGTGTAGTGATTGTAATCGGTCGCGGTGTCGCCCGCGAGCCGCCACATGATATCTGCCGAATGCCAGCCGAGCTTCAGCGCGCGGCGTGCGTTCTGTGGCTGCGCCATCACCGCCAGCGCGCGGCGCACCGCCTCGTCGATATGCGCCACCGCATCGAGCCGGAAGGCGACCAGCGTGCGGATGCGCTCGCGTACCTTGAGCGTCGCCAGTTTGTCGGCAGGCCATTGTGCTTCCATTGCCTGATCGACCGACGCGATCCAGGCCTCGATCATGTCCATCGGCTTGGCGCCCGGAAAGGCGAGCCGCGCAATATCAAGATCACACCCCGCCATCTCGGCGGCGGCGACCAGCGCGGTCTCGTTCCAGCCGTCAAAGATCGCCGAGGCGGCAATATCCGGGGCCAGCGCGATGCGCAGTTCATCAAGCGTGAGGTCGGCGAAATCGGGGGTGTCGGTCATGTCAGAAAGAAGGCCCGTAATTCCGCTTGGTTCCCTCGCCGGCGCGTTTCGCATCGGCATTGGCGAATTCCTGCTTGAGCAGCGCGTTACCATTCAACAGCTCGACATAGTCGCGCGCGGATCGCCCGGAATTGTCGCTGCGGTCGGGATCGGCCCCATTGGCCAGCAGCACCCGTACCATCGCCGGGTTGCGTGCGTGAACAGCCGTCATCAGCGGGGTCTCGCCTGTCTGGTCACTTACATTGACATTGGCCCCGCCCTTGATCAGCGCCTCAACCCCTTCGGTAAACGCCAGCGCCGTGGCCAGCTGCAGCGGGGTCACCCCCTTCTTGTTGCGAATGTTCGGGTCGGCTCCGCGCTGCAGCAGAAAGCGGACCCACAGCCCGTCGCTGCGGGCCACCACGATGTGCAGCCCGGTATCGCCGGTGGAAAGATCGCGCGAATTGACCAGCTGGTTGCCCGGCTTGTCGAGCATCGCGGTCGCCTCGTTGCCTTCACGATCCTTGACCGCTTCGAGGAACTTGTAGCCTTCGGACTGGAACTGCGCCGCAACCGGAGCTGCCAGCGCAAGTGCAAGCACTGGCAGGATTGCACTGGCAAATCGGCCACGGCGGCCTAACTTGCGCAAAACATCGAAGGTCACCGTATGATCCTTTCGCATTACATGGCACACATCTGGGGTGTGTCGACACGCGGGGCAAGTCTGCCCCCTTGGCCAGCCAGCAGTTAGCAGAGCATGAACCGTATCAACAAGCCTTCCGCCGCCCTTGCCTTGCTGATCGCGGGGGCGCTTGCGCTCTCCGCCTGCAACGCAGCCGCGCCCGCCGAGGAGCCGCCCTTGGCCGGGGCTGCCATCGGCGGGGATTTTGCGCTCACCGCCAGCGACGGGCGCACGGTCAAGTGGGATGATTTTGCGGGCAAATACCGGATTGTCTATTTCGGCTATGCCTATTGTCCCGATATCTGCCCCACTGACATGCAGCGCGTCGCGCAGGGGCTGAAGGTGCTGAAGGCCGATGATCCGGCCAAGGCGGCGATGATCCAGCCGATCTTCATCACCATCGATCCCGAACGCGATACGCCCGCTGTGGTGGGGGAATTCGCCGCCGCCTTTTCCCCCGACATCGTCGGGCTGACCGGCACCCCTGACCAGATTGCCGCCGCGGCCAAGGCGTTCAAGGTCTTCTTTGCCAAGGGTGAAGCGGTGGCAGGCGGCGGGTATCTCGTCGACCATTCCAATATCGTCTATCTGTTCGGACCCAATGGCGAGCCGCTGGCGACGCTGCCGGTTGACAAGGGCGCCGATGCCGTCGCGGCGGAACTGGACAAATGGGTGAGCTGAGAGACCGCTTCTGGGAACTGCCGCTGGGCGCGCTGACCCGGCCCGAATGGGAAGCGCTGTGCGACGGCTGCGGGCGTTGCTGCCTGCACAAGATCGAGGACGAAGACAGCGGCGAGATCGTTGACACCAACGTCGCCTGCCGCCTGCTTGATACTGCTACCGCCAAATGCAGCGATTATCGCAACCGCAAGGCCTTTGTCCCCGATTGCCTGCGACTGACGCTGCGGATCGTCGAGCAAGTCAGCTGGCTGCCCTCGACCTGCGCCTACCGGCTGCGCGCCGATAACCGCCCACTGCCCGGCTGGCATTACCTCATCAGCGGCGATCCTGATGCGGTGCGCCGGGTCGGGGTTTCGGTGATCGGCCGGGTGGTGAGCGAGACCGATGCCGGACCGATTGAGCACCACATCGTTGAATGGCCCTCCCCCCGCCGCGATCCGCTGGCAATGGCCGGGGAGGGCGAGGAGTGATCGATTGGCTGCGCCGCCCCGCTGGCCCCGAGCCGCAGATCGAACTGGCGGGCCGGGTCCTGCCGATCGTGCTCAAGCGGATGCACAATGCCCGGCGGCTGACGCTGCGGCTCGCCCCCGATGGCAGCGCGGTGCGGATCACCCTGCCCGCCTGGGCGGCGGACCGCGAGGCGATTGCCTTTGTCCATGCCCGCGCCGATTGGCTCACCGAGCAGATTGCGCGCCTGCCGCAACGCGCTGCGCCTGCGCCGGGGGGGATGGTGCGCTATCGCGGCGCGAGCTTGCGGCTGGCATGGGAACCGGGCGCGCCGCGCCGTCCGGTGGTTGCGGACGATACCTTGCGGCTCGGCGGACCCGAGGTTGGGCTTGAGGGGCGGCTGCGGCGCTGGCTCGAAGCCGAGGCGCTGCGCCTGTGCCAAGCGGATATGCAGGACTATTGCTCGGCTGCCGGGCTCGATCCAGTGCCGATCAGCCTCACCCGCGCGCAGCGGCGCTGGGGATCGTGCTCGGACAAGAGCCGCATCCGGATCAATTGGCGGCTGGTGCAAGCCCCCGATTATGTGCGCCGCTCGGTCGTCGCGCACGAAGTGGCGCATCTGGTGCATTTCGACCACAGCCCGGCTTTCCACGCGCTGCTCGCCCGCATTTTCGAAGGCGAGATCGCAGCGGCCGATCGCTGGCTCAAGGAACATGGGCGGGGGCTTTACGCCGCCTTCGGATAGACAACCAACTCCAGCAAGCCTTTGCCATCCCCTTCATGGCGCACTATATTCAGGCAATGCAGATCCCTTCGCGCTTCAACCCGGCCACCGGCATCGCCGATTTCTGGAACGAAATCCGCCGGCCCCAGCCCTATCGCTGGCCGATCCTCGCTCTGTCGATCATGCCGGTTGCGGCCATGCTCTATTGGGGGGTGACGGGCACCACGGTCTACGGTGAGCCGGAGCGGCCCGAGATCACCTATATCAGCACGCTTGATGCGGCCCGCAGTGATGCCGAGATCCTTGCCGAGAACCGTGCCAATCAGGAAGTGAAGGATTTGCGCGCCGCCGAGGAAGCCCGCATCGCCAAGGCCAAGCGCGACATGTACAAGGCCCTGGGCGCTGCCGCCGGGATGGATGTCGAGGCGATCGAGCGCAAGGCCGAGGCCGAGCGCGCTGCCGAAGCGGCGGCGGCAGAAGCCAAGCGCCGTGAGGCCCAAGGCGCTGACCAATAGCCGCTGCAACGCCTCCCAACGATCATGACTGGATGGCCGCTGCCGCGCGGCTGGCGCAGCGTGCACGCCCGCTGTCCCGCCCCAATCCCGGTGTGGCGGCGCTGGTGGTGCACGACGGCAAGGTGATCGCGCGCGGCTGGACCACTCCCGGAGGGCGACCCCATGCCGAAGCTATGGCGCTCACTGGCCTTGCCCCCGAAGTGCTGGCCAAAGCCACGCTCTACGTCACGCTCGAGCCGTGCGCCCATGCCTCGCTGCGCGGGCCTTCATGTGCCGATCTGATTGTCGCCGCCCGCCCGGCGCGAGTGGTGGTGGGTCAGCACGATCCCGACCCGCGGACCGCAGGAGCAGGGATCGCGCGGTTGGAGGCTGCGGGAATTGCCACAAGGCTGCTCAGCGATCCCACCTCCGCCGCGAGCCTCGCCGGGTTTCTGACCCGCCAGCGGCTCGGCCGCCCTTGGGTGACGCTCAAACTCGCCATGTCGCTCGATGGCTGCATCGCGCTCGCCGATGGCACCAGCCGCTGGATCACGGGCGAGGCGGCGCGCGCCCACGTCCACGCGGAGCGCGCCCAGAATGACGCGATCCTCGTAGGGGGTGGGACGTGGCGGGCGGATAGTCCGAAGCTCGACGTGCGCCTGCCAGGACTGGAGGCCCGCTCACCGCAGAGGGTGGTACTGACCCGTGGTGCAGTGCCCGAAGGCGTCACCATGCTGGCCTCGCCTGAGGCTATCGCGGGCCTCGATGGCGTGCTTCACCTCTATGTCGAAGGCGGGGCTGAAACTGCCGCTGCCTTTCTCGCCGCTGATCTGGTCGACGAACTCCACCTCTACACCGCCCCAATCGTGGTCGGGGGCGATGGCCGCCGCAGTCTGGGCGCGCTCGGGCTGACCAGCCTTGATACGGCGCACGGTCGCTGGCGCCTAAGCGATCGCCGCCAGCTTGGCAGCGACAGCTTCACCGCCTATCTGCGCACGCGCAACTAGAGGAACCCAGCGCCCATGTTCACCGGCATCGTTACCGCCATCGGCACCATCGCCAGCGCCGAGCAGCGCGGCGACCTGCGCCTGCGTATCACCGCCCCGCTTGATCCGGCGCGGATCGATATCGGCGCGTCGATCGCGTGCTCGGGCGTGTGCCTCACCGTGGTCGAGCGCGGCGGACAAGCGGGCGATGCGTGGTTTGATGTCGACCTGTCAGGCGAAACCGTCAGCCGCACCGTCGCGGGCATGTGGGCGGCCGGGTCGACGCTGAATCTCGAACCCAGCCTCAGGCTGGGCGATGAACTTGGCGGGCATATTGTCACTGGCCATGTCGATTCGGTGGGCGAAGTGGTGAAGGTCGCGCAGGCCGGCGGCAGCTGGCAGGTCGCGATCCGCGCTAGGGCCGAGATGGCCCCCTTCATCGCCGAAAAGGGATCGATCACGGTCAATGGCGTGTCGCTGACGGTCAACGACGTGCGTGACCGGCCCGATGGTACCTGCGATTTCCTGCTCAACATCATCCCCCATACCGCCGCCGTGACGACGCTGGGCCAACTGGCCGAGGGCGATCAGGTCAATCTCGAGATTGATGTGCTGGCGCGGTACCTCAAACGGATGCAGGGGCTGGCTGCCGCACGGTAACCCGCTCGCGTCTCAGGCGGTACAGGATGCCCCGCCGAGCACGCAGAACCGTGCGCAATGGGGGTGGTTGAGCGCGACCGCGCCGCTGGCCTCGACGAGCGTTGCGCCCATGTCGAACTCTGCCTGATAGGGCAGCAGCGTGCACGCAGCGACGCGCGGGGCGGGCTCGCCCTTACGCTTCACCACCATCCGGCTTGAAGCGCACATCATCTGCGCGGGCGAGACGCCGAGAATGCCCCAGCACGCCTCGCTGATTTCAGGGATGTCGGCGGCTGGGTCCATCGGCGGGAACAGCACCAGCTGCGCCGGATCATCGGCGTCAACCGGGATATTCTCGCGAGCGAAGAGCGCACGGTAGCCTGCCCGCGCCTCAGCCTCGTCTTCGTGTTCCAGCTGGCGGCCCGCAATGGCCAGCCGGAAGCCGTTGTCGGCCAGCCAGGCGATCCCCGCCATGGCCTTGTCCCAGCTCACCCCGCGCTCGGCCTCGTGAACCTCGCGGGTGTAGTGATCGAGGCTCACCCGCAGCACCAGCCGCTCGCGCCCTTCCAGCGCCAGCAGCGCCGCTTCGAACCGCCGCATCGGCTGCATCGCATTGGTGAGCACCAGCACCTCAAACCCGCGCGCCAGACACAGGCGCAGGATCGGGATGATGTCGGGGTTCATGAAGGGCTCGCCACCGGTGAAGGCGATCTCGCGCGTCGGCAGGCCTTCGCGCGCGATTTCATCGCAATAGGCTTCGACCTCGGCGGCGCTGATATAGACCAGCGCATCATTGCGCGGCGAGCTTTCGATGTAGCAGGTGGTGCAGGCGAGATTGCACAGGGTGCCGGTGTTGAACCACAGGGTCTTGAGGCTCTCCAACGCCACCCGCGCGCGCGGTTCGCCCATAGCGGTGCGCGCGGGATCGGTGAACTTGCCGGGCGCAAGCGGGCGCGCTTCGGCCAACGCAAAGGGAGAAGGGGCAGCCACCATCACCGGCATTCGTTTCACCTCATGGAAAGATTACATAAGACGCGTGGACAACCTTCTGCTGTAACAACCTTGCGGCGCATACCGAATAATGCGCGGCACAATCGTTTGGACAGCACAGCAGGGGCACCGCCATGAATCTTGAGAACAGTCAGCACTATTATGGTCAGGTGCTTGAAGGATCGGGCGATCTCCTGACCGATGCCTGCACCATGGCCGATACGCCCCCGCCGCATGTGCTGGCAGCGCTCAGCAATGTCCATCCCGAGGTCAAGGCGCGGTATTATGGCTGCGGGCTGGTCGCCCCTGCCGCGATTGAAGGCGCGCGGATTCTCGATCTGGGCTCGGGTTCGGGGCAGGATGCTTATGTGCTGGCACAGCTGGTGGGGCCTCAAGGCGAGGTCGTGGGCGTCGATGCCACGCCCGAGCAGCTCACAGTCGCGCGTGCGCATCTGGAGTGGCACCGCGAGCGCTTCGGCTACGAGGCCGGGAATGTGGCGTTCATCGAAGGCGATATCGAGCGGCTCGGCGATTTGGGGTTGGAGCCTGCGAGTTTTGACGTGATCGTCTCCAATTGCGTGATCAATCTGGTGGTCGACAAGCGGGCAGTATTCGCCGCCGCGCACGCGCTGCTGAAGTCGGGCGGGGAGCTCTATTTCTCCGATGTCTATGCCGACCGCCGCGTGCCTGCCGCATTGCTCGCTGATCCTGTGCTGCATGGCGAATGCCTCTCAGGTGCGCTCTATTGGGGCGATTTTCTGGCGCAGGCCAAGGCGGCAGGCTTTGCCGATCCGCGGCTGGTGAAAGACCGCCCGCTCGGCATCGGCGACCAGGAGATTGCCGCCAAGCTCGACGGCATCCGGTTTTTCTCGGCGACCTACCGCCTGTTCAAGCTCGACGGGCTCGAGCCCGAGTGCGAGGATTATGGCCAAGCGGTGATCTATCGCGGCGGGGTCATGGGCGAGGAGCGGGTGTTCACCCTCGACAAGGGTCATGTGATCGAAGCGGGCCGGGTGTTCCCGGTGTGCGGCAACAGCTGGAAGATGCTCGCCGAGACGCGCTTTGCACCCCATTTCGACTTCATCGGCGATTTCAGCCGTCATTTTGGCGTGTTCGAAGGCTGCGGCGGCGGGCTACCGTTCGATGTCAGTGGTGAACCTCAGGCGGCAACCTGCTGCTGAGGGACTTCAGCGAATGTCAGGGTAGTGATCGGCGAGCTCCTCGCGCGCGCCCATCGCCCACATCGCGCCGACCTTGAGGTAAATCCAGTTCGCGCGCCAGCGCCCCCAAGCGGCGATGCGGCGGTCAGAAGTCCATACCCAGCGCCGCACCATTCGCGTGCGGCCGAGGCGGGCGAACTTGATGCACAGCTCGGCCTCTTCGAGCACCACCACCCGCTCATCGCAGCCGCCCAGCGCCAGGAAGTCGGCCCGCCGGAAGAACATCGCATGGTCGCCGAACAAGAGCCGCACCCCGCGCGCGAACATGAACGGCCGGAAGATCAGCGGGGCGTACCAGGTCTTGATCCAGTTGTGGAAAGTCGATCCCCAGCGCGTACCCCGCGGCCCGGCGATGCGCGGCATGAAGCTGGCAAGTGCGGTCCCCGTCTCGGCCATCGCTGCGCGAATCACCGCCACCGCATCGCGTGGCAGGATGCTGTCGGCGTGGAGCACGCAGATGATGTCGCCCGTCGCCTCGGCCACCCCATGATTGATCTGCGCGCCGCGCCCCTTCTTGGGCGCTTGGAGGCACCGCACCCCCGCTCCCTGCGCCAATGCGCAAGTCGCATCGGTGCTGCCACCATCGACCACCAGCACTTCATCGGCAGGTGGATCGAAGCGCGCCATGGCGGCGAGGGTCGCCGGGAGCGCCTGCTCCTCGTTGAAGGTGGGGATGAGGATGGTGACGCGGGTCACGCGGCGAGCCCGGGCCAGCGGGCAAGATCTTCGGGTCGGTCGCAGTCGGACAGGGTCTCAAGCAACACCGGGACGGTGCCCGTTGCCGCAAGCCGCCGCAGCGTCTCGGGCAAAACCGCGCTCGTGCTCCACGGCATGTCGGTGAGCAGGTCGGGGCGGGGTTCGCGCATGGCGATAAGGTAATAGCCGCCGTCCTCAGCGGGGCCGATGGCCACCGGGTGGGTCGCCAGCGCCTCTATGGCAGCGGTCACGTGGGCCGGGGTGAGATCGGGCGTATCCGCGCCGAAGAAGATCACCGGCGCGCGCGCGGCAAAGGGGAGAAGGCGGGCGGTCAGATCGCCCTCGGCCTGTGGGACATAATCGCAATCAGGCCCCAACCAATCGCGAAACGCTTCTTCCTCCGCCCCAGTGAACGCGATTACCACCCGACCGCCCGCCGCGCGCAGCACTTGAACAGTGCGCTCGGCCAGGCGCTTGTGCAGCGCCGCCGCGCCTTCTGGCCCCAGCGCCGGGATCAGCCGAGTCTTGCACTGCCCCGCCACGGGAAAACGGACGAACAACACGAGATCAGGGCGGTGGGACATGCGCCTCCCTTTGACGCTCAGCTGCCCACTGCGCAACCGGGCAAATGCTTGGCGTCAGGCGGCGTTGAGGCTCCAGTCATAATCGTAGCTCGCAATGGTGCTCGCCCCCTCCAGCAGTTCGGCGGTCGGCCCAGCGGCATATTTGCGCGCGTGATCGAGCACGGCGACGACCGAACCCCAGTCATCGCGGTACCAGTCATAGATGCTCGACGCCGTAACCCGCCCCGGCTCCCCGCCAAACCCGCGCGGGTGGTTGATATAGGCGCGCGCTGCCGTCTCCAGCATCGCTTCAAGCGTCGCCCCGGTATAGGCCTCGCGCGCCAGGTTGGGGCACCCGAACGAGGCGCAATTGACCGCGTAATGAATCCGCACGTCCTTGAAGGTAGGACGCAGAATGTCATGCTCGATATTGTCGAGGCTGAGTTCGCGGCCCGCCACCGTCACCGCCTTGTCCCCCCACGGCCCGGCGCCGAGCAGGCCGATATCGCGGATCGATGCGAGTGGGAGGTTGGCAAGGATCACCGATACCGTGGCGGCGTTGTAGAGGTTGACCCAGAAAGCGAATTGCTCATCCGCTCCATATTGCTCGATCTCCACCGCCTGCATCACAGCAAGGTATTCCAAAAGCTTGTCCTGAGCCTCGGCTTTCATCCGAGTGTAGGCAACGCGGTTCACCCCGTCGGAGCCTTCGCTGACATATTCGCTGAGCAAGCTGTTCCACGCGCTGTGGTTGATGGCATCGTTCGAAGCGGCGTCGGCAACGAACCCCTCGCCTTCGAACCCTCTGGACCCGCAGGCACCAAGCAGCAGCGTCGCCGGGATCGCTGCGATCAGGGTGCGACGTGAAAGCCTTGTTCGCTGGGATGAGATGACAGCTTCAATTGGCATGGGTGGCTCCCTCTCATAGCGGCGCGAACAAGGCCTTGTTCGCCCAAGGCGTGGCGGCGGTTACACCCTCGGCGCGGGCAGGGCTTCCCGATATTGCTCATCAAGCGCTGGCGCGCGGGCGGACTCGCTGCGGTCGAAGTCGCCGAACGCCTCGCGCGCGATGACGTAGAGAATCTTCCATCCGGCCGCGAAGACCCCGCGCAGCGTGCCCGAAATCTTCGATTGCCCCACCCGCTTGCGATAGCGCACCGGGCGTTCGGCGATGCGCAGGCCGAGCTTGGCCGCGCGCACCTGCATCTCGATCGTCCAGCCAAAGTCGCGGTCGGCCATGGCGAGCCGCGTAAGCGCATCGCGGCGGATCGCGCGGAACGGGCCGAGATCCGTATAGCGCACACCCCAGATCGCCCGCACCAGCGCCGGCGCGAGCCAATTGCCGAAGCGCTGCGGGATGGTCATCGCACCCGGTTCAATCACGCCAGCGGTCCGAGAGCCAATCACAAGATCGGCCTCGCCCGCAATGATCGGGGTGATTAGCGCGGCGGCATCCTCGGGCACGTCGGCTAGGTCTGCATCCATGAACAGCACAATATTGCTCGCCGGATGCACCCGCGCGAGCGCCGCAAGGCATGCTGCGCCATAGCCACGCTCGGGCGCAGAGACCACGCGTGCCCCTGCGCCAGCGGCTTGGGCAGCGGTGGCATCGGTCGAGCCATTATCAGCGACGATCACCTCGGCAAGCCCGGGCAGGTCCACTGCCATGATCCCGCGCACGGTCGCAGCGATGGGGCCTTCCTCGTTCAGCGCCGGGATCACCACCGATACTTGCGGAGCGGCGATGGGCGTCATGGCGTCAGCAGCGCGGCCATCTGCCACACGGCGACGACGCAAATCGAAGGCGATCGCCGCCACGATTGCTAGCCACTCGGCGGTCAGCGCGATGGGGTGCACGTCGAATTCGCCAAGCTCGTAAAGCTCAAGATTGAGCCCGGTCAGATACGACAGGGGCAGCGCCGCGCTGGCGACATAGGGCCACACCTCGCGGCGATCGAGCGCGAAGGGCAGCAACCACAGGAGATACCAGGTATTGACGGCAGGGGCGAACAGCAGGATCGCGCCGAACACGGCGGCCAGCGGCACACTGTCCGCATCGCGCGCGCGGGCATGGAGCCGCAGCACCAATAGGCCCGCCAGCAGCAGCGCGGCAATTCGCCCCCCCGCAGGACCCAGCAGCCATCCGAGTGGCGCAAAGGCGAGCGGGTTGAAGTACCAATCGGTGGCAAAAGTGCTCGTTGTGCCGAAGCCCACCCCCTGCCCTTGCAGCGCGAAGGGCAGATACAACGCTCCGAGCACGACCAAAGCCGCCGCCAGCGCAGACGGCTTCAGCCGCAGCAGCAACGGCCAAGCCGCCAGTGCGACGATCTTGACCCCAGCGGCCAGCGCCAACAGGCTCCCGGCCAAGATCGGCCGCCGCCGCCCGGCCAACATCCCGGCAAACAGCGCCAGCGCCATCAGGATATCGGGGTGGAGGTGCAGCGTGGTTTCGGCCACGACCACCGGGTTCCAAGCAAACAGCACCGCACGGCCAGGATCGTGGCGGCGCAGCACCAGTGCCGTCAGCGCCAGCGCGGCGACGGCGAACGCGAGCCTCAAGCCCAGTTCATTGGTGCCAGCGAGCGCAACCACGGCAGCAAATACGCCTTGCAGCGCCGGGCCGTAGAT
>LSKF01000025.1 GCA_001556995.1 Erythrobacteraceae bacterium CCH12-C2 | reverse complement strand
AGCTCCTTACCATAAGCTATGCCCGTTCAGCATGACAAAACCTGTCATGGAGATTTCGAATGTCGTTTGCCAAGGCCCAGGACCTGTTGACGCTCGCGATGATGGCAACGCGCCGCAGCGGCGTGTCGCTTGACGAGATCATGGAAGAATTCGGCTGCGTCTATCGTACCGCGCAAAGGATGACCGAGGCGCTTGAGGCCGCATTCCCGCAGACGGAAACCTCTGAGGGGGATGATCGGAAAAAACGGTGGCGTATGCCCGCGCGCCACGTCGCAGCGCTCCTGTCACCCTCGCCAGAAGAACTGGCCGCACTATCGAACGGGATCGTGCAACTCGAACAGGCTGGCATGCTGCAGGAAGCGGCACTTGTGAGAAACCTCGACCGGAAGGTGAGGGCGCTTATCCCGCCGGAAAAGAGCACGCGCCTTGCAGTCGACGAGGAAGCGCTGCTCGAGGCGCTGGGCCACGCGGCTCGTCCCGGGCCAAAACCGGCCGCCAACCGAGACGTCGATATGGCGATCTATGAAGCGCTGAAGGGGCCATTTCTGCTACGCTTTCCCTATCGAAAGCGTGGCCAGACTAAGCCGGTCGAGCGCATCGTCGCGCCCCACGGTCTCTTGCTGGGTGTTCGCCGCTACCTGGTCGCGAGAGACACCGCGAAGCCGACATCCGCGCCGCTACAACACTTCCGCGTTGAGGAAATCGAGGCTGCCGAGGTGCTGGAGGAATCCTTCGAGTTCGATCAGGATTTTGATATCCGCCGGCATGCCGAAAAGGGGTTCGGTTCCTTCGAGAACGAAGCTGAGTATGGCGATGTCGTCTGGCGCTTTTTGCCGGAGGCGGCGGCACATGCCCGCCGCTTTATCTTTCACCCGACCCAAACGGTCGAGAATGAGCCGGACGGCTCTCTGCTGGTACGGTTCAAAGCGTCCGGGCTACTCGAAATGAGCTGGCACCTCTATGCTTGGGGCACGGCAGTCGAAGTTCTTCAACCCGAACGATTACGCGAAATGGTGCACCAAAGTCGCCGGAGCTTTGGCGCTTTCCCTTGAACCGTTTCCGGTGCGGCTGATAACTGCGGACGGCATCAACCCATAGAAGTGCGGGTTGCACGGATGGCGAAATTGGTGAGCTCCAAGAAGTCTACCGCCAACGCGGCTATTCCTTATCCCGGGATAAGCTTTTTCACCTCGGACTCGGCCGTGATCGGCATGTTGTCGCGCTCGTAGTCGCGCACTTTCGCGACGATTTGCTTGGCCCTGTTTATGCGATCGTTGCGCCACTGAGCAGACTCGTTAGCAGACAGCTTATCGAAAACCGCGAAAAGGTAATCTTTCTGATTAATGGCGAGAAAGTAGTTTTTCTCGACGATCCACTTTTCAAAAGAGTAACTGTCAAAGACATAGCCGTTTTTCGCGTTCCAGAACTTAGCTAGCCTGATGGTGGGCTTGATAAGGTTCAACTCGGCTTGGTTCTTAGCAGTAAGTGTGGCGTTGAAATCATTAGGATTGGTGTTCTGCCACCCGCCGCTGACATTCGGAATCTGGTAGCCCGACCAAACGCCCTTCAAGGCGGGCACGAGGTCGAATTTGATATGGTTGAGCTGGAGAACAATTGTTGGGGAGGACTGCTTAATGTCTGACGACGAGTAATAGGTTTCAACGAAACGGCGCAGCTGATCGAGATAGGTCTGCGGGGTGTATCCGCCTTTGGCAAAAACCACCATGTAATCGATGTCGGAATGCTCATCCATTGATCTGGGAAGGATGGTGCTGCGGGTCGATGATCCGAACCGAAAATGCTCGGTCAGTTTGTCGCCGAAATAGGCGTTCAGGCGTGTGGACAGCGTCGAGATTGAGGTGTTAATTGACGATTGCTCATCGCCTGAAAGCACGGCCTGACTGGCCCGGCCTTGCAGATAATTTAATACAGACATCAGGCGCTACCTCCATCCACCGCGTGCTTGGCTTCGCCTTCCTCAATGCCTTTACGTGCCTTCACGAAATCACGCCGCGCCACCTGTGAGCTCGCTTGATTGAGTTCGTTGCGACGTTTCGTGACCTCATCGAGGTTTGCGATGGCCGATGCCTCGTCGCAGGCGGCGATGATCTTGATCGTGCGAAGAACGCGCGCGTCGTTACGGAGCGTTAAATATTGCGCACCGCTGCTCTTGAATTCCGATGCGCGCTCAGACGGCTTGAGAAACGTCGAAAGGGCTGTGAGGATCGCGACGGTGCTCGCAAGCACACCGGCGATGTCCGGGTAATCCTGGAAAAAGGCGGTGCCCGCAGCGGCGCTCAGGACGACCGACGGGAGGCCAAACCAGAAATGGTAGCGGGCCCACCTGTCCCCGGCGTTAAACTGGGCCTTGCCGGAATGGATGCAATCTTCCTCGATCCGAAGTAGTTCGGCGCGGATGGCGGCCATTGCCGGAGTTTCGCTCGGTTCGGTCATGCCCCATGTTTCCTCATACCTGGCGCAATTCATCGAGAAAACTCGCCAGCACATGCTTCAGGTCAGGGAACACCGGATGCTCGGCGAAGTGTCGGGTCAACTCGGCCGCGATCGCATCGGGGGATTTGGCGTCTTCCTTTGATTTTGCTGCCCAAGCACGGCCTGGGTGAAGTGTATCCCAAGGCGAGCGCTTGTTACCACGTGTATCGGCGTCGTCACCATGCTTACCAAGGCCATAGAGCAGCTTGGTTTCGCTGTTCCAGATTGGGCGGAACAGATGAATAAGATAGTCTTCGGCTGCCGTCTCCCACCCGCTTTGCACGACCAGGGAGCGAAACTCAAAGTCGGCAAGGTCGAGCGTCGTTGTCGCCTTGGCGATGTTCTTCTTGTGGTCAGAGAGCCGCCCACACAGCTTTGGGCCTTGTTCGAGGGGCGTGCGAGCGTTGTTGACCGTCGGCGAGGCCTGGCCGACATAAATCGGCGTCTCGGTATTGGCGATCGGCACGTAGGCGGGATATTCGCCAGTGTAATAAATGGCATAGACGCCCGAGCCGTAGAAGCGTGGGATCTCCGCCAAGGGATGTCGTTGCTGAGCGACGAGTGCGAGCGAGACGAAGCGACCGACAACCTTAGGATTGCTGGGATCGAAAACTGCGGTCGGCTGACGGATTGGGTCGAGCGAGTTAAGTAGCGCGGCCAGTTCGTCAATGACCTTGCGGATCTCACTTTCGAGCGCGCGCCGCTTGGGCGCTGATAGCGGCGTAGCTGCGGCTTGAGCCGTGAGCTGGTCGAGCGTGGCGCGCAATTCGGCAATCGGAAGCGGGGCGGGAGAGGGGTTGCGGCTCATACGGCTGCCAGATGCCGCGCCACGTTCTTGCCGATCACCGTCGCCAATTGTACGGGGACTGCATTACCGAGCTGTCGCATGGATTCCGTCCATGATCCATGCAGGCGGTAGCTGTCGGGAAAGGTCTGCAACCGCGCGCTCTCGCGCACGCTGAAATAGCGTACGCTGCCATCGGGCCGCCTCAACATGTTTTCGCCGCCGGGCACGCCATGAACGCCCGCCTTCAAGGTCTTGGCTGGCTCGTCGAGCGGACTCCCCGTATGGCCAACGTAGGACCGTGCACCGCCTTGGAAGCGATGATCGAAACAGCGCGCCGCTGCCGCAGGCGCATGTTCGGGATCGGGTAGGTCGCCGATCGCGTCGCGCACGGTTAGCCAAGGCAGGGTGGTTGGACGCTCCAAAAGCGCCATGCCGCGAGCATGCAGTCGCAAATCTATTGTCTGGTCGCTCTTGGCCACGCGGTGACGATCCCAATAGTCGCCGTTGCGGACCTGATCCCAAAGCAGCGCGTCAAGCGAGTGGGTTTGCTCGGGAAAGGACCACTCGATGCCAAGATCGGCGCGGAAGCCGACGAAAACGACACGCTCGCGCCGCTGTGGGACGCCATGGTTGGCAGCATTGAGGACGCGATACACCACATTGTAGCGAAGGCCGCCTTTGGACCCTTGTGCGGTGTGATGGCGCTCGAGCCGTGCCATGTGATCGGCCCAATACTCACCCGGCAACGGAGCTAGCTCGGGATAGGTGAGTTGATGAACGATATGAGCGAGATAGGTCGCAAAAGTCGCGCGGGTTAATCCCTTCACATTTTCGAAGATGAAGGCGCGGGGACGCGTTTCGCGAACGGCGCGCACCGCCTCGGGCCACATGTCGCGTGAGTCGGCGTGAGCGCGGTGCTTCCCGCCAAGAGAAAAGGGCTGGCAAGGCGGGCCACCGCTAACCAAGTCGATCTTGCCTTCATGACAGCGGAAATCGATGTCGCGAATGTCGCCCTCGATGGGCAGCGGCCAATGGCCGATGCCACTAGCGCGCGTACGTCGGTTCTCGCGAATGGTGTCGCAGCACCAACGGTCCCATTCGACAATTTGCGCAGGCCGGAAGCCTGCCTTGCTGATTCCCATACCAAGGCCGCCCGCCCCGGCAAACAGCTCAATCGCGTGCATTCTTTGCTCCCTATCTTGGAGAAGGGCCTTTATCCCGTTCTTGGCCTGTTCTTCTGCCCGCACTCAAACTCCCAAGCAACCAGTTGCTGCTGAGCAGCGCGCGATAGCTCTGGCTCAGCCGTAGATCATGCTGATCTTATGAGGCTATGTTGTGAGACGACGCAAGCCTTGCTGATGCTTCTGAGTACATCGTCCTGTGGCTATCAGCATCGCGAGTTACTCAACTCGCCGGATCGTCCGATACACCGTCGGCCGCGAGACCTTGAACAGCTTCCCCAGGTCGCTGATCGAATATTCGCCGGTCGCGTGCATCTTGAGCAGCTCGCGCTGCTGGAGGTCCGAGAGCTTGGGCGGCTTGCCGCGGAGCTTACCCTTGTCCCGGGCGATCTTCATGCCCTCACGGGTCCGCAGCCGAATGAGGTCGCTCTCGAACTCGGCGAAGGTGGCGAGGATGTTGAAGAACATCCGGCCCAATGGATCGGTCGGATCGTAGACCTGCTTGCCCAGCGCCAGGCTCACTCCGCGCTTTTCCAGCTCATCAGCAATCGCCCGAGCGTCCGGCACCGACCGGGCGAGGCGATCAAGCTTTGGCACGACCAGCGTTTCGCCGGCACGCACTGCTGCCAGTGCTTGGGCGAGGCCGGGACGATCGCGGTTGCGGCCGGTCAGGCCATGGTCGGTGTAGATGCGGTCCTCGGGCACGCCGAGCTCGATGAGCGCCCGGCGCTGGGCGGTGAGATCCTGCTTGTCGGTCGAGCAGCGGGCATATCCGATGAGCGTGTTAGTCATTTGTAACGGATAAGGCCCCTGTGTGAGAAAATAAAGCGTACCACCTTAATGAGAGAGTGGGCAAGCCGGATTTTTGGAGGGGAGGGGGGCTAACTGTCGCTGCCTGCAAAGTGTCCGGTGAACGATCCGGTACGTTCGCAAGCGCCTTTCTCCCGCTCAATGTATAGAGGCCACGCTTCATACAGAAGCCCAGTGAGTGTATATGTCAGCAGACTGTACAGAAAGGTGCCTTGTGAACGTGCAACGCGGAAAACTTGTTTCTGGGGGAAGGTTGCAATTGCCGGTCGAAATCCGGCGTGCGCTTTCTCTGGCCGATGGCGATACCGTCTTGCTCGAAGTGGTCGATGGCGAAATTCACGTGCGGCCCTATCGCGATGCTGTGACCCGGGTTCAGAAGAAGTTGCGCAATTATGTAGAGCCAGGTCGCAGCTTGTCCGACGAACTGATAGCCGACCGCCGGGCCGCCGCAGACAATGAATGATACGCGCTACATGCTCGATGCCTCAGCAGCGCTCGCGATGATGCTCGGCTAGGCCGGCGGCGATCAGGTTCGAGAGCGGCTAGCTTCCAGCCAGATCAGCACTGTGAACCTGTCTGAGGTTGTTGCCAAACTACAAGAAGGCGGCGTGCCCGATGAGGTCATTACGTCCATTCTTGCCGAACTAAATTTCGATGTACTCGCGTTCAATCAGAGTCAGGCTGTGCGTGCCGGGCTGCTGCGTGCCTCGACGCGAAGCAACGGATTGTCGTTGGGGGATCGTGCGTGCCTTAGCGCAGCCGAGTCTTGCAATGCCGTTGCGGTGACCACCGTTCGGGCATGGGGTAAACTCGAGCTTGATGTCGCCGTCGAAGTTCTTCGCTAAGTTCCGCTTTCGACCCGATTGTGTTGAAAAACCCGCTCCTGAGATCGGGGCTGGCGCGAGCCTGATCGCCGCGCCGAGGCTTCGCCCCCGCTTATGCGGGGGCTGGGGAGGCTGGCATTGGGATCAACTTGGCCATCTTGCGGAGGTTCTGAGCGGTGGCGGCGAGGAGGAACTCATCTCTTGCGCCGTTTGGACCTCGCAGGCGCAGGCGATCCATCCTGAGGATGCGCTTGAGGTGCGCGAACAGCATCTCGACCTTCTTGCGCTGGCGGCGCGAGACGAGATAGGCGTCGGTGGTGGCGATGTCGCGGGCCAGATCACGGGCGCCCTCGTGGACTGAACGCAGGATCTTGCGCGCTGGCTGGGTCGGGCAACAGCGCGGCTTGAGAGCGCAGGCACTGCAGAAGGCCTTGCTGGCGCGGTAGCGCAGCATGCCGTTCTCATCGACGAACGGCCGATCCTCGTGATAGACCTTCTGCCTCTGGCGCAGCCGCTTGCCGGCGGGGCAGATATAGCTGTCATCCTCATGGTCGAAGGTGAAGGCCGAACGCTCGAAGGTATCATCGCGGCGGACAGACTTGTCGAACACAGGGATGTGCGGCCCGATGCCTCGCTCCTCGACCAGGCATGACAGGTTCTTGGCATCGCCATATCCGGTGTCGCCCACGAGCCGCTCGGGCCACAGACCAAAGCGCTCCTGCGTCCGGTCGATCATGCGCCGCTGCGCGGTCACCTCTGCCTGACGGATGGCGGTGGTTGCCTCGACATCGGCGATCACTGCGTTCTGGAGATCGATCAGGTAGTTGGTGGCATAGGCGAAGAAGGCGCGCTCGCGGCTTGCCGCAGTCCAGCGTGCGGCCGGATCGGCCACCGCCAACTGCTTGGGCGGCACCGGGGTTGCGCCCCCGAAGGCCGCATCGTCGAGCACAGCCAGATACTCGCGAACGGCATGGCTGGTGGCAGGGTCCGGCAGACCATCCGGACCATTGACGGCATGCTGGCGGTTCACATCGGCGCGCACGAGGCTGCCATCGACCGCGAAGCCTTCGCCGCCGACCAGTCCTTCGGCGATGCAGCGCGCCACGGTCGTCTCAAACAGCTGGCGCAGCAGATCACTGTCACGGAAGCGCCCGTGCCGATTCTTCGAGAAGGTCGAGTGATCGGGCACATCGCCTTCCAGCCCCAGGCGGCAGAACCAGCGATAGGTGAGGTTGACATGGACCTCCTCGCACAGCCGCCGCTCGGACCGGATGCCCATGCAGTAACCGGTGATCAACATGCGGATCATCAGCTCGGGATCAACCGAGGGCCGAACGGTCGAGCTGTAGAACGGGCGCAGATGTTCGCGAATGCTCGACAGATCAACGAACCGATCGATCGAGCGCAGTAGGTGATCAGCCGGGACATGCCGCTCCAGGTTGAAGCTGTAGAACAGCGCCTCCTGCGCCACCGTCCGCTCACCCATCATCCGATCGTCTCCGCTTGCTTACAGACACATAGAATCAATATTTTAGAGTCCCCTTAGTGGGAGGAACCCCTCCGACTTCAGTGGATACTGGCTTCAGCCATAGACTCGGTCTGTAGCCTGTAACCTCGGAGAAAGCGGAAGCCGCCGGAGGCGTGAAGCTTCCGCTTTCTCCGAGGTTACAGGCTATGGCATATCGTTCAGGCAGTCACACGACCTTTCATCATCGCTATCATCTCGTCTGGGCGCCGAAGTATCGGTATAAGGTCCTGCACGGCGAGGTGCGGCTCCGTGTGCGCGAGATCATCAAGCAGGTCTGTGATGAGATGGGCGTGACCATCGTCAATGGCGCTCTGTCCCGCGATCACGTGCACATGTTCGTTGAAATCCCGCCGCACGTCTCAGTCAGCGACTTCGTGCGCCGGGCAAAGGGCCGGTCATCGCGCAAGATCCAGCAGGAGTTCGAACACATCCGAAAGCGCTACTGGGGCCAACGCTTCTGGCAACGTGGCTACTTCTCTACCACATCCGGCAACATAACCGATGACATCATCATGCGATATCTCGACCGACATACCCACAAAAACGGCTTCAGCCCCTCGACATGATCCTACCGGCATCCGCCGGTCAGTGGTTCAGCGCCATTGCAAGGACGAGTTTTTCAACAGAATCGACCCAACTTATGCCGTTCCGATCCAATATCGCGAGCTTCCGCCTCCCCGGGATCTGCCATGCCTCCTTCGTGCTCGTGCGTTTGCCAATCTCATAATCGTAGTGGGCAGAATCCGAGGCTAGCAAACACCATGCGTGGGCGCTGCTTTCCCGAATCTAGCGGTGCGTTCGAAGAATTGCCGGACGAATTTGAGTTCGCTAATGCCGAGAGCGATCACGATGCGGACGAAGGCGATCACTGCGGCTTCAAAGAATGATGTGTGAAGATTGTCCGTGATCCGGTGCAACTTGTATGCCGGAAATGACTGCGACGCCCGATCGGGAGATTAGGTGCCGAGACGTCGGCCAAGTTCCTCAAGCCGGCTTCGCGTTGCGGTGTCCTCAGCTTCTTTGAGCGCCGAGGTCGCTGACTGGAATTTCCGAAGAGCCGACTGACGGTCGCCCTGGGCAAGCGCAACTTCTGCCAAAGCCAGATCGATCTTCCCTCCCAAGTCCGTCTGGCCTGTCATCTCGAAGATCTTTTGCCGGTCGAGCCCGTCCAGCAATCGGCCCGCTTCCGCATAGCTTTGATTGGCAATCAGACACTCGGAGGCAAAGTAACGGATCACATGCGTTAGCGGATAGTCAGCGCCGAAAGCTTCTTGTGCTGTTTCCAGTGCATCGCGTGCAACTTTCAGGCCCTCCGTGCGCCGCGCGGTCAGGCAACGGGTCGAGGCATAGTCTATCTGCCCGGCGAGTGCCTGATGCGAGGCTGGGCCGGCCGACGCTGCTGCCCCCTGCCACACGCGCTCGGCTTCATTGGCCGCTTCATCATATCGGCCCAGAGCTGCCATGCTTTCGAACCGGGTCGACCGCAGGGCCAGAGTGAACCGATGCTGCGGCCCGAGACGTTGCTCCATCGCCGCCAGCAACGGCGCACTGTCCCTAAGCGCGGCGTCATGCTCGCCGAGCATGGAGAGCGCGTTGAGCCAGTGCTGGCGCGTTACCAGCGTATCCGGGTGGTCAGCGCCGCGCACACTCACCGATTCCTTGATTGCTGCACGTGCAATCGGTTCCGCATCCTGTGCCCGGCCGAGACGCATCAGGGTAAGCGCGAGCGATGACTTGATCTTCAGCGCCTGAGTGGGCGAAGCCGCGTCGGGATCGCTCCTGACAATGGCTGCAGCGCGCCGGAACGCCCGTTCGGCCAGCGCCAGATCGGCCATATAGCCATAGGCGCCCTCGGCCTGCGCAAAGGCAAACCCGATCCTTCCTCGCTCTCTGCGTTCGGCGAGGCGGTTTCTTTCGGACTCCAGCAAGCGACCCGCTTCTTCAAGCCGGTCGGGCTGACCGGAAACGCTGTTCATATGGATGAGAGCCAGCCGGCCGAGCGTAGCATCCTCGCTTTCGGTCTCTTTTGCCTGCGCAAATAATGCCTCGCTCCTTGCAAACTCGGCGCGTGCCTTGTCAAAGTCGGCCCTGCCATAAAATGCGCGCGCAAGCGCGAGGTGCAGGCGTGCCGCAATGCCGGGATCGTCTGCATAGCGACGGTCGATGTTTGCACTGGCACGGCTGATCGCCTCGACGACGGTCTCATCAGCGCCGCCCGCGCGGGCAGGATCGACACTGCCCAAAACATCTTCGGCCACGAAATTGTAACTGGTGTCGGCCAGGCTCCGAGCGGCGATCGCCTGATTGCGCTGGGACCAGGCATAGGCGCCGAATGCACTGCTTGCGATCAGGCCCATGGCCAGACTGCCTACGGCCGCCTGCACCCAGGGCCGGCGTTGCAGCCTTCGCGCCTCCGCTTCCTGCTGAGCTGCAAATTGAGCAGCCTGACGCTCCAAGGCAGTGGCCTCTTCACGGCGCTCAGCCAATCGTTCCAGCCGCAACGCCAGTTCATCCGCGCTCGCGAAACGCAGCTGAGGATCGCCCCTCGCTGCTCCGGCGATATCCTCGCGCAGAAGCGGATCAGGCACGTCAGCCTCCCAGCCCGGTGCCAGCGCACGATCAAAGTCGCCCACCACCAGCTGATAGAGGATCAGGCCCAGCGCATAGATATCGCTGCGGATGGTCGGCGTTGCATCGCCGACAAGCTCAGGCGCACGATAGGCAAGAGTACCCGAACGCGCGTTGTCCGTGTCGAGACCGACCTCCAGAAGCCCCGGATTGGTGATCCCGAACTGGTCGAGCACCGCCCCGTCGAGCAGTCGCCCACTGCCGAAATCGGCAAGTCTGACGATCATACCGGTCTCCCCGGCATCGATCAGGATATTGGCGGGTTTGAGATCCTTGTGGAGCACCCCCAGAGCATGCACCGCCGCGAGTGCGCGCGCGATCCGCGTCGCCACGGCGAGGCGTCGGTCAAGGGCAATGGCGGGTAGCCCGCCAGCATCCTGTGCCCACTGCAACAGATCGCGTCCCCCATGGGCATATTCGAGAAAATAAGGCGAGGTTTCGAAATTCCATTCGAGCAGCGCAGGAAGCGGGGCGGCAGACCCAAGGCCGGCAAAGACCACGCGCGACAGCGCCGCCTCTCGCTTCAGCGCGCGCAGCCGGTCGGGCGCATCGGCAAACTTGAACACCCGCTGCTCGCGGGTCTTGTCATGGCCAGCGAGCCACACATCCTCGCCGCCGCTATCCCCCAGCGCGCGCACGAGGCGCCATTGCCGCCGCCCCGGCACCGCATCGCCCGGCGCAAAGTTGAAGCGCGGCAAAAGCGGAGCATCGACAGTTTCAACCTCGACCTTCGCGATCAAGCGATAGCCCACGCGCGGCACTGTCTCGATTATGCTGTCCTCGCGCTCGCCAAATGCCTTGCGGAGTTTGGAGATTGCTGTCGGGAGCGACCCCTCGACAACCGTGACTTCGGGCCAGACCGCATCGAGAATCTCGTCCTTGGTCACGACCTCGCCTGCGCGCAGCAACAGCTCGTGTAGGACTTCGAGCGGTTTGCTCTCGAGCGTTACCGGCCGCCCTTCGACCCGCAGCTCCCAGCCGGCCTCGTCGAACTCGGCACCGGAAAACTTCCACAGTCGCCGCCGGCGCCGTGATGAAGAACGGCTTGCTGCCATGCGCCTCCCCACTGTGTCTGGACCGACTTTAGAAATTCTTGAGACGCCCTTCAAGACCCACTCGCCCAGCAGGCGTACCCAGCATCCGAAGTAAATCGGTCGGAAGGCCTATGAGGATGGCAATGGCACAAACTGGGCGAAGGCATCTGGCTGCGATCGGACTTGGCGTGACCTGCCTCGCCCTTGCCGCGTGCGGCCAGTCCGAGTTCGCGGCAATGATTGAGGGCGAATGCCTGTCGAGCGGTCAGAACAGCGACTGCTCATGCATTGCCAAATCCCTCGATGACGGGCTGCCCGATCACCTCAAGACCGCATTCCCCGCGCTCCGCTGGCCGCTCAAGCCCCGCCCCGAAGATCGCGAAGCGGTGAACGGATCGCTGCTGCGCTCCGCCGGGGTGGATCCAGCCGACCGGCAGGCGGTGCGATCGATCCGCCAGGAATTCAAGGAACGTATGCACGCCTTGAATGCGCAGACCCGCCAGCTTTGCGGCGGTCAGATCTGAACGCGGCGACACCAACAGGGGAAACACATCATGAAAGGCAAGATACTGGGTTTCAACCAGAGCGAGGGGTCCGGTGCGATCACTGCGGAAGATGGTTCGCGGCACCGGTTCCTGACCGAGGACTGGCGCGGCGAAAAGCCACCCGCTGCGGGCATGGCAGTCGACTTCGAAAGCGAAAGCGGCACTGCCAAGGACATTTACCCGATCGGTGGCGTCGCGCTGGACAGTATCAAGGTTGACCTCTCGGGCATTGCGGCAAGCCCGGAAGGGTCCAGGGTTGTCGCCTTGTTCACCCACTCCCTGGCAACGCCGCTGGCACTGGGGGTGCTGCTCGCCTGCTTCATGACCGCGCTGTCGTCTCCGGTTCAAAGCGCCACCCTGCTTGGGCTGGGACAGATCGTGAACCAGCTATCAATGGCGTCTGCTGCGGGCGGGATGATGGGCGCCGATACATCAGACATGGAGGCGATGCAGGCGCTGCTAACCCTGCGATTTGCAGCGCCGCTTGCCGCGCTGTGGCTGATCAGCGTGGCTTGGCGCGGCAAAAGCGAGAGACTGCCGCTGCTGGCAACCGGCGCTGCGGCGATCATCGCGGCACTGCTGGTGGCGGGGCTGCGATCGGCGATCCTGTCGATGGCGCCTGATTTCCTGCGCGAACAGCTCGCCGCAGGAATCGGCCTCGGCCTCGGCGTGTGGCTGCTCTTCCTTCTTGGCGGCGCGCTGATTGCCGCAGGCCTCGGCAAAATCCGCAATCCGCTCACGAAAGGGGAATGACGATGGCTCGCAAATACCTGCTCTCCGCTGCCATGATTGGTGTGCTTTCAGCCTGCAACAGCGCGAGCTCCGATCCCGCCGCGCCGCCACCGGAACGCGACCTCGCCGCCGACGAGGGTCCGAACGGTGCGATGACTTATTATGGTAAGAAGATCGAGGTCGACTGCGACAGTGTCTCGATCCCGCCCCGTCCCGATGGCAGGCCGGTCGACGATTTGCGCGGCTTGCGGCTGGGGGTCCCGCTCGAAACCGCAATCCGCTTTGCCCAATGTCCCAAGGGCGAGCAAGCCGACAGCGTGATGCTGGAAGGCGACGGCCCCACCCTGCGCCGCGATCAGGCCGGGCTGAAGATCCGCAGCTTCGTTCGCATTGCCACCGGTACGCACAAGCCGCGCTGGGGTGCGACCGATGTGCTCAACTATGACCCCCGTACGAAACTCGAAACCGTCGATGCGCAGTGGAGCCTCTACGCCGACGGCATGCCCGGGCAGGAAAAGGTCTATGCCTTGTGGCTCGTCCAGCCCTTTGCACAAGGCGATCAGCCGACGATCGCGTCCCAGGTCGCCGCGCTAGAGGGCAAGTATGGCAAGCCCAGCCTGACCGGGGATCGCGGCGAACTGTTCTGGCTGTATGGGCCTGACGGCAAGCTCCTGCCCGAGTTCGACCGCGAAAAGCTGCGGCAGTGCAGCAACGGCATCGCCATCTATGGCACGCAGATGAACTGGCGCCCGGATTGTGGCCTGACGATCGTCGCACAGGTCGATCGGTCTTATGATAATCCGCAGCTCGCCCAATCGGTGCAAGTCGCGATGATCGATGCTGCGGCCTATTACGATTACGAGGTCAACCGCTTCCCTGCCGAACGCGACGCCTTGCGCGCGAGCCAGGCCGGACAAGCGAACGCCAACAAGGGAGCCGAGCTATGACGCCCGGCACGATCAGGACCCGGTTGCTTGCCATGACCGCCGGCCCGTTCCTGCTTGTAGCCTGCAACAACAGCGCGCCGGCTGCTGATAACACCGCCACTGAGGCCGGAAGTGGGGAGGCGACGAATGACACCACGGCCAGCACTTCGGCTGCTCCTGTGTCGGCACCCGTGAACTGCGATCGGTTTGCCGACAATCTGACCGAACGCGACTGGGCCGTGGTTTATTACGGCATGACCGGCCTTGTGCCGCCGCGTGAGCAATGGGCGGACGAGGCACTCGTGTCGATCGACCGTTCGCTTGGCGCGGAGGAGGCCTGGAAGCGCGCCAATGCGCAGGTCGATGCACAATGGACAGCGATGAAGGACACGCGCTGCATCACGCTGCGGACCGGAGCCAATCCGGGCGAATATGATCCAGGTCTTGGCGGCATACCTTTCGGTGCCTTCGCCCCCGATGCCTATTTCCCGGTCGGCGAGAACACCACGCCGGTCAGCCTGACGTTCCGCAACGCCGGTGCTGCACGGGTGTGGAAGATGGCACCCGATCGCGCCGCCGCGCTTCGCGCAGACAGCTGGTGGAACAGCGCGAGCCTGGTCATCCGCGCCCGTCTGGTGGCGGCCCGGCCAAGCGGCAATGGCGGCGCGATCGAAGCCGAGATCGTCAGCTTCGATCTTGAGCCGCCGGAATACAGCCGGGCCGCGCGTGAAACCTTCACGGTGTCACCATGATGTGGCTAAGGCTTGCGGCGCTGGTGATTGGTGCTGCCGCGCTAAGCGGCGCGGCCCCTGGCGACAAGAAGATCGAGCTGCTTGGCATTCCGATCGGTGCAGACCTGGCTTCGGCGGAATCGATCCTGGCGGCGCGAGGATATTCGCGCCAGACGCGTGCGAACTATTGTGACAATGGCCGGTTCTGCGAAGCCCCGATCACGATCGAAAATCTGCCCGGCACACGTTTTGTCAGTGCACTCCATGGCTGGCGCGATCAGCCAGGCAAGGAGGAGAGCTTCAACTTCCACTTGACGGCACCGCCAGGCGAGGCGCGGGTGTGGTCAGCCGGTCTCGAACAGCGCTTTGGCGACTGGTTCCAGCCGAGTGCCGCCGCTCCGCTTGCATCCGACATTCTCGCCGAAGTTCGGACCCGTTATGGCCGCTCGACCTATGAAAGCGGGAATCTCACCGATCCCTCTAACCGCGGGTCCAGCCTGTCGATGGTGTGGGTTTGGGACAGCAATGGCGGGCTCTATCGCTATCCCGATCTCTCCCGGTCGCGCTGGCCCAAGGGGTTGCTGGAAACCCGTGACAATTGCCAGACAGCCTTCGCCAAAGCTGCCGTCCCGCCAGGTAAGGGGACAGGCGGCGGAACCGGCAACGCGGCCGCTATCAACCCTGAACCCTTCCTCCTCGCGCGAAAGGGAAACTGCGCGCTCATGATGGAGGCGGAGCTCTCGCAGACCCGGGGAAAGCTGCACCGCCTCCATATCCGGATCGTCGATTTCAGAGCGGGACACGATGCGCTGTTCCACACCACACGGCTTGTCAGCGAGGAGCGCGGCAGAGCCGATGCACAGCGTTCACGTAGCAACCAGCCGGATTTCTGAGCAGCCTCACCAGCTTCGCAAGACAGCATTCTGCCGCCAATCAAGGAGCAGCATCCGATGATCCGTCGCACCGCTATGGCCGTATTGCCTTTCATGCTGCCTTTCAGCGTGCTCGCCCAGAGTTCGACTGCCGCGACGCAGTGGCCAAAAGAGGTTCAGGCCATCTTTGAGGAGTACAAGACCCAATGCCAGCAGGCAGGCGGCAAGTTCGTGCCCGATCGCGCGAATTTCGCGCGTCAGATCGAGGTCACGGGCGACGGCAAGCCCGACTGGGTGGTTGAGCAAAGCGCCTTTGCCTGCAAGGTCTCCCAGGCGCAGATGGATGCAGGGAACGTCCCCGATACCGGATCGGGGTTTTGCGGCACGGCGGGCTGCCAGATCATCATTCTGGGCTCGGGTCGGAAGGGCCTTGCGCCGATTTTCGAAGGCCTCTTGCGCAATGTGACGCCCGTTGATCTTGGCGGCGGGCGCAAGGGGATTGAGACATCGGTTCATGGCACCGCCTGCGGCGGAGCGGGCGCAGAGGTCTGCATCGAAACGCTGGCCTGGAACGGCAAGAAATGGACTGTCGTCAAGCGCTACCGCTGGACTGATGCCGACTACGAAGCTCAACAGCAGAGCCAGGCCGCACTGCTCCCGGTCGAGGAGTTCCGCAATCACGAGGCAAAATGGACCTTCAGTGGCCGCCCGAGCAGCGCCGTGGCCGAAATCCGCGATCACCCCGAACTGGGAAAGCTGAGCCTGACGTGCCGACCGGAGGGCGGGATTGATCTGGCTGTTACCCCAGGCCAGACATCGATGCCTTTCCCACCCGCCGGGCAGCCACTGCTGCTATGGTTCGAAGGTTCGATGGATGGAACGGTTGCCGATCAGCCATTGGCGCAGGTGCCGGGAAAAGCCGGCTGGAGCGGACCACTCGCGCCGGAACTGGAAGCCTTGCTCGGGGGAAGCGATGACGGACTTACCCTCCTCGTCAGCATCGATGGCGGGGCGGAATGGCAGGAACTGGCCTATGTCTCGCTCGCAGGGTCCACAAAGGCGTTGCGGTCGCTGCAGACACAATGCCCCGCTTCGAAGCGACCGGATCCATCAATTGCGGCGGCGGGAACGGCCCTGAAGCCATCTGACTTATCCGTCGGAACGCCTGACAGCGCCGCAGCCGCAGCACGCATCCCGCTGGCGGTGGGCTACTATGCCTATGTCGAGGGTACATTCTCGACCTGCGCCAATCCTGTGATCACACCATGGTACTTCGATGGCACGCGCTTCTGGGAGGAAACCGACATCACTGACCCGAAGCACGAATACTCAAGCCAGGCCGTAGCATGGGAGATGGCCGGCAGGGACCGCTTCCGCATTTCCTACCGCAACCGCGATGAAGATGGCAGATGGAGCCCCGGTGTCACGATCAATGAGTATCTCATCACCGGCCCGCGATCGTTCACGTTTGTCGGCGTGGTCGGTTCGTCAATGCGCGCAAGCGAGAAGCAACAGTTTTGTACTGCGGCCCAGTTGCCCGCCAAATCGCTCTGGTACAAGGTGGCCAAGTGAGGGCGGGGGCAGTCGATCGAACACCTTACGTCGTAATCGGTCAAAATCTGCCGTTCCGCCACTCGATTCGAAGTGGCAGGAAAGTCCCGAGGCTGTGTAAAAACGCCCGAATATGCTATGGTTCTCCCGTGTTTCGGGAGGCTTTGGAATGGGTCGTTTCGTCCAAGGGGAAGACCGTCGGCAGGACTATTTGCTACCAGCATCGCTCGATGATTACGTGTCTGAAGACAACCCGGTTCGGGCAATCGAGGCCTTCATTGATGCGCTGGATTTGAAGGCGCTGGAGTTCGCTGGAATGACACCGGCTGAGACTGGTCGCCCCGCCTATCATCCAGCAACGATGCTCAAGATCCACCTTTACGGTTATCTGAACCGGGTCCAGTCGAGCCGGCGGCTCGAGCGTGAAGCCCAGCGGAACATTGATTTGATTTGGCTGACGGGGCGATTGGCGCCTGACTTCAAGACTATCGCCAACTTCCGCCGGGCAAACGGCGCTGCGATCCAGTCTGTGTGCAGCCAGTTCATCGTTCTGTGCCGGCGATTGGGCCGGTTTACGCGCGCAGTTGTGGCGATAGACGGCAGCAAGATGAAGGGGGTCAACAACCCGCGACAAGAACTACACCGCCGCGAAGGTCGCCTCGCGGATGAAGCAGGTGCAGGATAATATCGACCGGTATCTCGACGCGCTTGATCGTGCCGACCGCGAAGAAAGCGATATTGCCGAGCCGAAGGCGAAGCGCCTGACGGAGAAGATCACCCGCTTGCGTGCACAGATGCGCGACCTGGCGGCGCGCGAAGAGGAAGTCCGGAATGCGCCGGACCAGCAGGTGTCGCTGACCGATCCGGACGCCCGCGCCATGGCGAGCGCGGGCCACGGCACAAGCATCGTCGGCTACAATCTGCAGGCGGCCGTCGATGCCGAGCACCACCTGATCGTCGCGCACGAGCTTTTGAATACGGGTTATGATCGCGGACAGCTCTCACCCATGGCGGCGAAAGCCAAGGAAGCGATGGGCTTGGAGGCCCTGGATGCCATTGCCGACAAGGGCTACTTCAAGGGCGAAGATGTCCGGACCTGCGAGGGCATGGGCGTCACCGCCTTTGTGCCCAAACCGCTTACCTCTGGGTCAAAGGCACAAGGCCGCTTTGGCAAACCGGACTTCGTCTACCTGGAAGAAGAGAACGTCTATCGATGCCCCGCGGGCGAAGATCTGATCTATCGCTACACGTCGGTCGAGGACGGGTTGAGCATGCACAGCTACTGGAGCTCGAACTGCCAGACCTGCGCGCTCCATGACCAATGCACGACCGGCAAGGAACGGCGAGTTAGACGATGGGAACATGAGGCAGTCGTCGAGGCAATGGAGCGCCGCCTCGATCGTAGGCCAGAGGCTATGCGGATCCGCCGACAGACAGTCGAGCATCCGTTCGGCACGCTGAAATCTTGGATGGGCTCGACCCACTTCCAAATGAAGACGCTAAAACACGTCAGAACGGAAGCCAGTCTCCACATCCTGGCCTATAACTTCAAAAGGCTGGTCGCCATCCTCGGTGTCCCGGCGATGATCGCCGCAATCCAGACCTGAGGGTCAACGGCCACCTTCTGCGCCACTTCGAAATTATCGCCCCTCTTCGGCCAACGCGTTTTTACACGGCCTGTCCCAAATCAAGCCATTCCCGGCGTTTGTCCATGAACGCGGGTAGCGCCCCGCCGGGCAAATGTTGATCCCTGCATATGGATCGCCTTGTTGACCTCTGGAAAGTGTCCGGTGAGCGATCCCTTTCGTCCGCACGATGGTCTTGTCGAAACGGTCAATTATCTGTACTGCGTAGATCAGTCTGTAGCATCCCGAAGGATAGTACAATGCACGTGCACAAAGGGAGGCTTGTCAGTGGCGGACGGTTGCAGCTCCCGGCTGACGTCCGCCGCGAACTTGGTCTGGCCGATGGTGATCAGGTGGTCATGCAGGTCGTCGATGGCGAACTGCATGTCCGGCCGCGCCGCGATGTTCTCAAGCGCATCCAGACGATGCTTCGACCGTATGCGCCGGAATCAGGCTCCGTCGCTGATGAACTGATTGCTGATCGCCGTGCTGAGGCCGCGCGTGACTGAGCCAGTCTATGTCCTCGATGCGTCAGCTGTGCTAGCGGCGTTTTTCGACGAGCCGGGCGCAGATGTGTTCGCCGAAAGGATGGACGGCGCGCTGCTGTGTTCGGTGAACTATTCCGAGGTTGTTGCGAAGCTTGTCGACCGTGGCACACCGGCTGAGCAGATTGTCGAGATCATGGAGCAGCTGGATGTCGAGGTCGTGCCGGCCGACCGTGAATTGGCCATGAGGGCAGGGCTGCTGCGCGCTGAAACCCGTGGCAAGGGCCTTTCTCTTGGCGATCGATACTGCCTCGCGCTGGCGGCAAGCCGCAACGCGGTTGCTGTCACTGCAGACCAAGCTTGGGCCGACCTCGATATAGGCTTATCGATTGAGATGGTTCGCTAAGCTCGAAATTCGAACGTTTCCTTTACCAGCTTCCTGATCAGGTGTTGCTGGTCCCCAAACGCCCTCCTTCGAAGAATATGGCCGGCTTTCGAACGCATTATGCACCAAAGGCTTTGGAGTGAGATTTATGGGCATCAAGGTCAAAGTGATGGAGAATGGCCGCATGGTTCTCCCGGCTGCCATCTGCAAACAGCTTGGTCTTGAAAAGGGCGGAACAGTGATCCTTGGAGGTAGGCGACGAGGAGGTAACGCTTCGCTCCTTGGAGCAGGTCCTCGACAAGGTGAAAGCCACCTTTGCCAAATATGCCGATCTGCCGGGCATGTCGGTCGATGATTTTTTGGCGAACAGGCGGATAGCGGGGAGTAATCGAGGCTGTAGCCGACGTGTCTGCGCTCCTTGCGTTCATTGGCGCTGCCAGCAGTCACATGCGATCAGCCCTGTGGAGAGCTGCCGCCTGACATTGGGGATGAAGTGAAGTTCGTCAGGTGAGCATCCGCCTCTGGCCAGGAATTGAGATGCCCGCGGCGCAATGGTCGTGCCTTGCTCTTGCTTAGCGTACTTTCCGCGCTCTGCCCCTTGAAAGCGACGCGGCGGCTTTGCCTCGCTTCTGAAAAATTACCGCCGTTCAGGAATCGACCCCAAGTCAGACGTTCGGTTGCGACCTGCGATTTCCTGAAAGCGGCCACGCTTTCATGGTAAGCGATGTCCTGAGCCCACCTTGCACGGGTGACGCTGAGCGCCGAGTGTCCGCGCCCTGATTGTTGAGGGGCGTTGGTGCTATGACGATGTCATGCGATGATGCTGGCACTAGCGGTGTTCAGCGTTTCGAGGTGTTCACCGGTGTCGGCAAGCGTCGGGACTGGCCGCCGGAGGTGAAGGCCTCGATCGTCGCGGAGAGCTACTCGGGCACGGAGAGTGTGAGCGCGGTGGCGCGCCGCCATGGCATGTCGGTATCCCAGCTCTTCACTTGGCGCCGCCTGCTGCGCAAGGAGATGGAGGAGCGCGGTATCGCGCTGCCAGTCGCATCTCGCGCTGCACCTATGTTTGTGCCGGCGGTCCTCGAGGAGCAAGAGCCATCGCCGCCGACTGTGGCGAGCAAGCCGGCATCGCAACGCAGAAGCTCCAGAGCCAGCGCGATCGAGTTGGAGATAGGCGGCGCGCTGGTCAGGATTGGCCACGGCGCTGATCCCGATACGATCTCCGCCGTCATTACTGCTCTTCGAGGGTCGCGATGATCGGCCCGGCACCCGGCGCCAAGGTGATGGTGGCGACCCGGCCCGTGGATTTCAGGAAGGGAGCGGACTCTCTCGCGGCGCTCGTGGCGGCCGAGTATGGCGGCAAGCCCTATTCGGGCGTGATCTATGTGTTCCGCGCCAGGCGTGCCGATCGGATCAAGCTGATCTGGTGGGACGGAACGGGCCTGCGCCTGATGGCCAAGAGACTCGAGCAAGGCACCTTCAGGTGGCCCCGGATACAGGAGGGTGTGATGCGGCTGACCGCTGCCCAACTGGGTGCTTTGCTCGAGGGTCTGGACTGGCGCCGCGTGCATGGTGGACGCCGTCCGATCGCGCCCCAGATTGCTGCTTGACGGGGTGCGTGCGGACTGATTCAACCTACACATGCTCCTCGAAGCGGACCTTCCCGATGACGTTGATGCGCTGCGTGCGCTCGTCCTCGAACAGGCCCACGAGCTGGATCTTCTCAAGGTTTTCCGGGCCGAGAACGAGCGGTTGCAGGCGATCATTGATGCGCTGATGCGTCATCGTTTTGGCCGCAAGTCTGAACAGCTCGACTCGGAGCGGTTCGAGCTTGCGCTCGAGGAAGTTGAGGCCGCACTCTCGCAGGCTGAGCTCGCCAGGAGCAAGGCAAGCAAGGCTTCGAGCGAACGCCCGCGCAAGACCAACCGCGGATCTCTGCCCGCCCATCTCGAGCGGATCGAGCAGGTCTTCGATGTCGAGGAGAAGGCTTGCACGTGCTGCGGCGGCGCGCTGCACCAGATCGGCGAGGATTTGGCCGAACGCCTTGATGTCGTCCCCACCACCTTCCGCGTGCTGGTCACCCGGCGCCCGCGCTATGGCTGCCGCTCATGCGAGAGCGCGGTTGTGCCGGCTCCGACGCCGGCTCGGATCGTCGAAGGCGGCATCCCCACCGAAGCGCTGATCGTGCAGGTGCTGGTGTCCAAGTATGCCGATCACCTGCCGCTCTACAGGCAGGCGCAGATCTATGCCCGGCAGGGCATCCAACTGGACCGCTCCACCCTTGCCGACTTGGTCGGCAGGGCAGCCTGGTATCTGCGCCCCTTGCGCGACCATATTCTCGAGCGATTGCGAAGCTCAGAGCGGCTGTTCGCCGACGAGACCACCGCGCCCGTGCTCGATCCCGGGCGCAAGCGGACGAAGACCGGCCAGATCTGGGCCTATGCCTGCGATGACCGACCTTGGGGCTGCAGTGACCCGCCGATGGTCGCCTATGTCTACGCTGCCGATCGCAAGACCGAGCGACCCGAGGCGCATCTCCAGGGCTTTGCAGGCATCCTGCAGGTCGACGGCTATGGGGCATACGCTGCGCTGGCCCGGCGTCATCAGCAGATCCGCCTTGCGTTCTGCTGGGCGCACGTGCGCCGCAAGTTTTACGAGCTGGCCGAGAGCTCGCCCGTGGCCGCCGACGTGCTGCGCCACGTTGCTTCCCTCTACGCCATTGAGGACGAGATCCGCGGCCTATCTGCTGACGAGCGCCGCGACGCGCGTGATCAGCGCAGCCGGCCGATCGTCGACGACCTGCACAAGTTCCTCGAAGCACGCGGCCGGCAGGTCAGCGCCAAGAGCCGCCTCGGGGAGGCGATCCGCTACACGCTCCCACGCTGGGACGGCCTGATCCGCTTCCTCGATGATGGCCGTATCGATCTCGACAACAACGCTGTCGAGCGCGCCATCCGCCCGCTCGCCCTCAACCGCAAGAACGCCCTGTTCGCCGGATCCGACGAGGGCGGTGACAACTGGGCGGTGATCGCCACGCTCATCGAAAACTGCAAACTCAACGACATCAACCCGCACACCTGGCTGACCGCGACACTCACCAGCCTCGCCAACGGTCACCCGGCATCCCGGATCGACGAGCTCCTGCCGCACGGTCACGTGGGCTGAAAACACCGCTTACCTTTCATGGGGCCCGGAACAGCTAAAATTGGGACACCGCGTAATTGATTTAGCCACCCTCGTGCATGGTACGAAGTCGCTTTGGCGCTTCAATGCAGGAGGGTGACCGATGTAGATTTATGCAGGATTGGATGTGAGTGACAAGACGACGCACATTTGCGTGGTTGATGTCGAAGGCAGAGCTGTGCGGCGAGATATTGTCGCGAGCGATCCCGATGCGCTGGCCAAGTGGCTCAACCGGCACTGCCCAGATCTCGTGCGCGTGGTGCTCGAGACGGGTACGCTATCGACGTTTCTGTACCACGGATTGGTCGAACGTGGCGTCACGGTCGAGTGCATCTGTGCGCGGCATGTAAAGGGTGTCCTTTCCGCGCGGGTCAACAAAAGCGACGTCCACGATGCAGAAGGGCTCGCGCAACTGGCCCGGACTGGCTGGTACAAACGCGTCCACATGAAGGCATCAGCCACACACATCGATAGGGCAGCTCTACGCATCCGGTCGCAGCTGATCACAGCGCGGACATCGATGGCCAACCAGCTGCGTGGGCTCTTGAAACTGTTCGGCCTGCGCATCGGCACCGCCAGAACGCCCGGCCGACGTGCTGAACGCTTAACTGCCCTTTATACTCAGCGCCCAGATTTGAAGGCTTTATTCGCGCCGCTCATTGCATCGATGGAGGCCATTGAAGAACAGCTGCGCGCATCCAATCGGCTACTCAACGAACGGGCAAAGGCAGATGAGGTCTGCACCCGGCTGATGAGCGTCCCTGGCGTCGGACCGATTACCGCACTCACTTTTACCTCGACGATCGAAGATCCGCACCGCTTCGCCCGAAGCGATGATGTCGGCGCCTATGCAGGGCTCGTTCCCCGGCGTAGTCAATCGGGAGAGCGCGACACGAATGGCCATATCTCCAAGGCTGGCGACCCCATGCTGCGTAGGGCACTTTATGAAGCCGCCAACGTCGCTCTATCACAGGTGAAGCGGCCGTTCGCCTTCAGCAGTGGGGAAGGAAAATGGCCGAAGCCAAAGGCGCCAAGCGTGCCAGAACGGCCGTTGCACGGAAGCTCGCCGCATTACTTCATTCGCTTTGGTTGAACGAGACCGAGTTCCGCTGGGCCTGAGCCCTTCGCCACTCTTCCCGATCAGCCATGCACCGGACGATCTCGTCAGCTAAGTAGAGGGTCAAACCTCGCTTGGGACTCAGAGACGTCCACCTATTCCGCTCGGCCGCGATCATGAAGGCTCGGACAAAGTGCTACCTCAGCTGTCCGATGACCTCGAAGACAACCATTGGCGAACGGGAAAAAGGAAGAGCGATGCCAGAATCAATTAGACAACTTAGCCGTCGTTCCTAAATCGCATGCCAAATGACTGATATTGCCAGAAGCGGACACAAGCCCGCTCTGGAGCTTTGATGACGGCTATTCTAGGTCCGCTACCCGGAACCCGACATACAGAAACCTACCTCTTAGCCGTCATAGCGAGCGCTTGCTGACGAGGCGCGAGGCGGATCAGCCATACAGCCTATCTCGAACCGCGGCGCGAAAACGCCCGGCAAGGCCTCTTAGATCACCCGCGGCAGAATAGGCGGCGGGCACCACCAGCAACGTCAGGAACGTGGAAGTGGTCAAGCCGCCGATGATGATAAAGCCCATTGAGTTGCGCCACTCAGCGGCATCCGACTGAGCTAGCGCGACTGGCAGCATCCCGAATACCGCCGCCAACGCTGTCATCAGGACGGGCCGCAGGCGTTCGGGCGCTGCTTTGCGCATTGCCGAGGCCGGGTCCATGCCTGCGTCGCGATACTGGTTGGCAAGATCGACCAGAAGGATGCCGTTCTTCATCACGATCCCCATCAGTGCAATCATGCCGATCTGGGCAAACAGGCTCATTTCCTGCCTCCCTGCCCACATGAGAAAATAAGCGCCTGAAAATGAAAGCGGCGCGGTGAGCATGATGATGATCGGCTGCCCGAAACTGTTAAACTGGCTTGCCAGCACGATGTAGAGCGCCACGATTGCAAGGGCGAACGCGAAGACAATTGCCTCCCCTGTCTCGGCCAGTCTTCGCGCTGTGCCCTCGGTCCGGATCGAAAGTCCAGGCGGCGGCGGGTTGGACGCAAGGAGGTTCTCGACCTTCGTAACCGCGACGCTCAGCGCGACGCCGGGGGCTGTACTCGCCTGCACTGAAATCTGGCGCGATCGATCAATACGGTCGATCTCCGCGGCGCTTAATGCCACTTCGACATCGGCGATTGCTGCCAGATCGACGAGCGTGCCTTGACCGGTTCTGAGCGGCAGCGCCTGAACATCCGAGAGGTTCTGCCGGTTTATTTCGTCGAGGCGTACACGGACATCATAGCGCCGCCCGTCAGCTTGGAAGGTTCCCGCATCACTGCCTCCGATCAGCGTACGGGAGGCCGCGGCAAGGCTGCGCGCCGATATGCCGAGGTCCGCTGCGCGGTCACGATCAAGCACAATCTGCAATTCGGGTCGGCCGCCCTCATAGGTCGAGCGGACGTCGACGAAATCGGGCCGGGAAGCGAGTTCACCTTGCAGCCATTGGGCATAATCGTTGATCGCCGCTGTATCACTTCCGGTGATGATAAGCTCGATCGCAGCTTGCCCGACACCTCCGCCCGAAACCCATGGAACCTCCGCCACAGATACCTCGCGCGCTCCGGCGACACCTTTACTGAGGGCGTCGCGCGAAAAGGTCATCAAATCATCTTGCGACAGATCTCGGGTCCGCTTGGGGGTCAGCCCGACATAGATATCGATTTCGTTGACCTTGGGATTGCTGCCGCTTCCCGCGCTCGCAAACACCAGTTCGACTTCCGGGTTTTCGCGCAAGGCGACATCAGCTTGCTGGGCCGCTTCGCGCGCTCCGGCGATTCCCGTGCTTAGGGGCAGCTTGACCGTCGCGAGAAATTCCGACCGATCAGTGGTGGACATAAATGTGCTCGGCACAAGCCCGGCAAAAAATCCGCCGACAAGAACGCTCGCCAGAGCGCCAGCAAGCACCACATACCGCCTGCCAATGGCCCAGCTGACGAGTCGTTCGTAGCGAAGCCGCATCCCGACATGAAATCGCTCTATGCGCCCAAGCCAGCCATCTTCCGGATGTTCCGGGCGCAGCAATCGGGCAGACAGGGCCGGGGTCAACGTGAAGGCAACCAGCATCGAGACGCTGACAGAAAACACGATCGCCAGTCCATATTGGAAGAAGAAACGCCCGACGATGCCCTCCATGAAGGCGATGGGAACGAAGACCGCGAGCGTTGCAAATGTGCCTGCCAGCACCGCAAGCGCGACGCGCTTGGTTGCAGCATGTGCCGCCTGGGTTGGATCCACGCCGGCATCGACATCGTTCTGGATTGCCTCGACCACGACGATGGCATCATCCACCAACAAACCAATCGCCACAGTCAGCGCCAGCAAGGTGATCATGTTGATGGTGAAATCAAATGCGGCGAAAGCAACGAAGGTAGAAACGATCGAGGTCGGAATGGCGAGGAGAACGATGATCGTCGCGCGCCAGCTCAACAGGAACAGAAAGGTCACGGCGACTACCAGCAACACCGCGATGAAAAGATCGAACAGCACGTCGCCGATTGCCTGTTCGATGAAGCGCGATGTATCGCGGGCGATAACTAGGTCGACCCCATCCGGTGCGCTTGCGCTTATGTCCGCGATTGCCGCCCGGATCTGCTCGGCAACTGCAACGGTGTTTTCACCGCTCTGTTTGCGCACTTCGAGCACCACACCAGGCTTGCCATCAAGCTGCGCATAGCTGGTTTCATCTTCGACCGAATCTTCGACACGGCCGACATCGCCGATACGGACGGTCTGGCCATTCGGGCGATAGGCAATCGGAATCCTCGCGAACTCAGCTGCGCTCGCTGCTTCGGCAAGCGTGCGGATGCCGAATTGGCGTGTTCGCCCCTCCGTCACCAGTCTTCCGCCCGGAAGCTCTGCGTTTTCACGCTGGATTGCCGAGAGGACGTCGTCTGCCGTGATGCTGCGCGCGCGCATCGCGGACGCATCCAGCCAGATGCGCATTTCGCGCTCGCGCCCGCCAACCAGCTCGACCGAGCCGACCCCGGGCACGCGCTGCAACCGCTCCTTCACCTCCTCGTCCGCAAAGGTGGTCAGATCGCGGATCGGCATATCGCCAGACAAGAGCACCGACAGGATAGGCGCAGCATCTGGATCGACTTTCTCGATCACCGGCGGCTCGGCGTCAGCGGGCAGATCAGCGCCAAGCCGTGACATCTTGTCACGGACTTCCTGCGCCATGAGGTCGGCGTCTTGCTCGAGCTCGAATTCGAGATTGACGATGCTCACCCCTTCGGCGCTGACAGAACGCATCTGTCGCAGGCCCGCGATGGTGTTGAGCTGCTCTTCGACGATATCGGTGACTTCGGTCTCGATCGTCCTAGGCGACGCCCCAGGCAGCGTGGTGGTCACCGACACGTAGGGAAATTCGACTTCGGGAAACAGATCGACCCCGAGACGGCCGAAGGAAACAAGGCCAAGCACGACGAGCGAGACAATCAGCATCGTCGCAAAGACTGGACGCCGGATCGAAACATCGGCCAGCCACATATTACTTCTCGCTGGCCGTGCGGCGCGGCTTCACCTGCTCGCCGTCGCGCAAGGTTGCCGGAGGATCGATGATCACTTCCTCGCCTGCGGTTAGGCCCGACCGGATCCGCACCCTGTCGAGGTCGATACTGTCGAACCTGACCTCGCGGCGCTGAGCCTTGCCATCACGGATAATGAAAAGGTGGGCGGCGGAGCTGTCGCCGAGAATGGCTGTTCGGGGCAGAATGATGGCTGGTTCGGGCGGGATCTGGATCTCGGCTCGCGCTGCAAGGCCGGAGCTTATCCGGTAGTTGGGATTGGCGATCGGCAGCCGCAATTCGATCATCCGGCTTTCAGGGTCGACCCGGTCGTTGATGATGTAGACGATGCTATCGAACGGCGCGTCGAACCCTTCGATGAAAACGCGCGCTGGCATGTCTCGCCGCAGCATGTCGACATATTCCTGCGGCGCGTTGACAATCGCCGCGACGGTGCCGAGCTCCTGCAGTTGAAGAGCGGCCGACTGACCGCCTCCCGCGAAGCGATTGTTGAGATAGACCCCCTCATCAACGAGGCGCGCGGTTACGACGCCGTCATAAGGCGCGCGCGTAATCGTATCGCTCAGGGCCTGCTGCGTGGTGCCGAGTGCAGCAACAGCTTGCGCCTTTTGCGCGCGCGCAACGGCAAGCTGAGTCTCAACCGCATCGACCTGCGCTTTCGAAACGAAACCCTTCGGCGCAAGAGCTATCACGCGTTCATAGCGCCGTTCGGCTTCAATCGCTTGAGCGGTCGCAAGATCAACCGCAGCTTGTGCCTCAGCCACGTTCCGCTGATAGTCGGCTTGTCTGATGCGAAAGAGCGGCTGTCCGCGTGACACCCTGTCACCGACTTTCACAAAGATCCGTTCGACCGGGCCTTCGGTGAGCGCTCCGATTGCACTGCTTTGTTTGGCTGCGATAGTTCCGAACGCCTTCACGGGTTCATTGAGCAATTCGGTCCGGGCGATCGAGGTCTGAACCTCACGTTGGCCTTGCGGCGCCTCTTTGGCAGCCTGGTCATCAGTTTCGCCGCCTGAACAGGCAGACAGCAACAGGGCGACGGACACCAATGCGGGTACAAAGAGGCGAATTAGCATATATAGGCGCCCCTGCCGCTTGCCAGAAGTTTGTCGTCAGGCCCAAAAATGCGGGCTTCGGCGACACTGATCTGGCGTCCGGTTTTGACAACCTGTCCACGCGCAATGAGCGGGCCAGCGATCGCGGGCCGATGATAATCGATCCTGAGATCGGCCGTAGCCTTGGCCCGCGTGCCCAGCATAAGCAAAGTGTAAAGCCCGGTGAGATCGATCAGCGCTGCAAGCACGCCGCCATGCGCCGCGCCAAGCACAGGGTTGGAGATGATTTCCGCGCGCCAGGGCATCGTGAGTTCAAGCCCGTCTTCCGAGCAGGATTGGATTTTCAGGCCGAGCCATTGATGGAAGGGCGCAATGTCGAGCATGTCTTGCAAGCCCGCCCGGTCAAGCACCATTGGCTGTTCGCTCATTGCCCCGATCCTGTGGGATTATGGTGGCGATTCAGAAAGCCGAGGATCGCATTCGAAAATGCATCATTGGAATCGCCCACGACCATATGCGTGGCGTCTGCGATGTCGGTATACTCCGCATGGGGGGCGACCTGCTGCAGGTGTGCAACCGCTTCTTCGGAAACAAGATCGCTCGCCGCACCGCGAATGAGATGGAGCGGAAGTGTCAAGCTGGCCGCCGCCCTGCTGAGCTCCTGAAACTGATGCTCCTGATTATCGGGATTGGTCCGTTTGGCCGCCATGATGTTGCGGATGAACGCTGGATCCCAGTGCCAGTAAAAGCGGCCATCATCCTTTTGCCGGAGATAATGGCGCAGACCACCACCAGCGCCGCGCTTGCCGCGGTGTGGCATGTAGCGTGCGATAACCCCCGCCGCTTCATCAGGTGACGCAAAGCCGGTTTCGACATGCTGTTCCATGAAGCCCACGACACGCATCACGCCGTCTGGCTCCATGCGCGGCGCGATATCCACCAATGTCAGCGATGCGAAGCTGCCTTGGGCAAGCTTTCCTTCTGCAAGAAGCCCCGCCAGTCCTCCAAGCGATGCACCGACCAATGCGGGCTTGCGGTTCATGCCGGATGCGACCGCGACAAGATCGGCCGCGAAGTCACGTATTTCATACGCCCCGGAATCCGACCATGCGCTGTCGCCATGGCCGCGCATGTCAAAGGCAATTGCGCAAAACCCGGCATCGGCAAGATCGCCCGTGACCCGCTTCCATGCTCTCCGGGTCTGCCCACCTCCATGAGCAAGCAAGACCGGCATCGCATCAAGCGCGCCGGTGATCTCGGCTGCGAGGTCGATGCCGTCGGCCCCCTTGATGCTGGCTGTTACGGTGTCCATAGCATTTTGCTATACTGTAAGGTGCCTTACAGTAAATATCTTTATTTTCGTATCGGGAAAGCTATGACCGGAGCATGGTAACGCACTCGGATCAGGCTGCCGATGAAGCTGAGACGAATTTTCTGACCGACACGGATCGGCTTGTCTTCCTGATGGAGGAGGTGACGCGCCGGCTGCGACGCACATTCGATACCTCCTTCGAACAATTCGGACTCACCCGAACTCAGTGGCGCGCTTTGGCATATCTTTATCGAACGCCTGGCATGACGCAGACCGAACTTGCCCGGGAGCTTGAGCTGGAACGAGCAAGCGTTGGTCAGGCCATTGACAGGCTTGAAGAACTGTCGCTCGTTGAGCGACGTAGCGCGGTGAACGACCGGCGCGTATGGCACATCCACCTTATGCCTGCTGCGGTTGAGCTGTTACCCAAGCTTAGAGCCGAGGCCGACGCGGTCTACGGACGCCTGCTTGCCGGAACGGACATTGATGAGCTGGACCGGTTAAGTGCGCTATTGGCCACGATGCAGGACAATTTGGATCGCAATTAGACGCGGACGAGCCTTGATATTTCCAAGGATTGGTCCGGGAATGTCGACGATCTACCCAGTCGCATTAGCCCACTGCCCTCTCATTGTTGCCGTTATCTGCAAGATCGATTGAAAGGGTTTCTCGACGGAAGCCTGGGGTCTAGAAGAGGCCCCCTAGCAGCCATTCCAACCCTTTCACGACATCCGTGACCCGAATCTATTGGGATCGCTGGGGCATGCGCACACGGCCGATCTGCTAATCTATGCGCGGTCTTATATCCCGTCAGCAAGCGGCATCTCTTTCGCCTTTGAATGACACCGGTTGCTTCCGAGGCAAAGGCCAGAAGATGAATAATCTAGGCTCAGGGCCCATTGAATTGCTTGCGTTGGAAGGGATCGGTTGATTCAATGGCGGCATTGAGGAGGTGCTGCTGTTGTCTGAAGTCTGGATGTTGAGCGAGGCGCAGATGCGCCGGATTGAGCCATATTTTCCGTTGTAGCACGGCATCCCGCGTGTGGATGATCGTCGGATCGTGAGCGGCATTATCTTCGTGATCAGGAACGGGCTGCGCTGGCGCGATGCGCCGACCGACTATGGGTCGCACAAGACCATCTACAACCGCTTCATCCGCTGGGTATCCATCCGGCGGGGGCCGCCTTGTCTGGGTAGGTATTGAGCGCTCTTTA
>LSKF01000024.1 GCA_001556995.1 Erythrobacteraceae bacterium CCH12-C2 | reverse complement strand
TTCCGGCGATCCGCGGCATCGGCGGGGCGATCCTCTATCTGGTGGATCGCTATGCAGGCGCAGGCAACAATCTGACGATCTACGACATCGATTTCGAATATCTGCCCGGCGTCGATCCTTTTCCCGAAGGCGCTGGCTTCCACACGATCGATCACCTCACCCACAACGTCTACACCGGGCGGATGAAGTACTGGGCCGATTACTACGAGACCCTGTTCAACTTCCGCGAGATCCGCTTCTTCGACATCAAGGGCGAATATACCGGCCTTACGTCCAAGGCGCTGACCGCACCCGACGGCAAGATCCGCATCCCGCTCAATGAAGAGGGCGAGGGCGGCAAGGGTCAGATCGACGAGTTCCTCAAGGCCTTCAACGGCGAGGGCATCCAGCACATTGCGCTGATCTGCGATGATCTGG
>LSKF01000023.1 GCA_001556995.1 Erythrobacteraceae bacterium CCH12-C2 | reverse complement strand
CTTGACAGTACATGAGCCCAATCTTGGAAACCGTGTCAGAGTTTGCAACAGAGCCCGTCGTTCCATTCTGTCCGCCGCCGAGCGGGAAAGCCTGTTGGCGTTGCCGGATACCAAGGACGACTTGATCCGATACTACACGTTCAGCGATACCGACCTCTCCATCATCCGGCAACGGCGCGGGCCTGCGAACCGCTTGGGCTTTGCAGTTCAGCTCTGCTACCTGCGCTTTCCCGGCATCCTCCTTGGCGTCGATGAGCCGCCGTTTCCGCCCTTGCTGAAACTGGTCGCCGACCAGCTCAAGGTCAGTGTCGAAAGCTGGGGCGAGTACGGGCAGCGGGAGCAGACCCGGCGCGAGCATCTGGTCGAGTTGCAAACGGTGTTCGGCTTCCAGCCCTTCACCATGAGCCACTACCGGCAGGCCGTCCACACGCTGACCGAGCTGGCCATGCAAACCGACAAGGGCATTGTGCTGGCCAGCGCCTTGATCGAGCATCTGCGGCGGCAGTCGGTCATTCTGCCTGCCCTCAACGCCGTCGAGCGGGCGAGCGCCGAAGCGATCACCCGCGCCAACCGGCGCATCTACTACGCCTTGGCCGAACCACTGTCGGACGCGCATCGCCGCCGCCTCGACGATCTGCTCAAGCGCCGGGACAACGGCAAGACGACTTGGCTGGCCTGGCTGCGCCAGTCACCCGTCAAGCCCAATTCGCGGCATATGCTGGAGCACATCGAACGACTCAAGGCATGGCAGGCGCTCGATCTGCCTACCGGCATCGAGCGGCTGATCCACCAAAACCGGCTGCTCAAGATCGCCCGCGAGGGCGGCCAGATGACACCCGCCGACCTGGCCAAGTTCGAGGCGCAGCGGCGCTACGCGACCCTGGTGGCGCTCGCCATTGAAGGCATGGCCACCGTCACCGACGAAATCATCGACCTGCACGACCGCATCCTGGGCAAGCTGTTCAACGCCGCCAAGAACAAGCATCAGCAGCAGTTCCAGGCGTCCGGCAAGGCGATCAACGCCAAGGTGCGGCTGTTCGGGCGTATCGGTCAGGCACTGATCGAGGCCAAGCAATCGGGCCGCGATCCGTTTGCCGCCATCGAGGCCGTCATGTCCTGGGACGCCTTCGCCGAGAGCGTCACCGAAGCGCAGAAGCTCGCGCAGCCCGAGGACTTCGATTTCCTGCACCGCATCGGCGAGAGCTACGCCACGCTGCGTCGCTACGCGCCGGAATTCCTCGCCGTGCTCAAGCTGCGGGCCGCGCCCGCTGCCAAGGATGTGCTGGAGGCCATCGAAGTGCTGCGCAACATGAACAGCGACAACGCCCGCAAGGTGCCCGCCGACGCGCCAACCGATTTCATCAAGCCGCGCTGGCAGAAGCTGGTGATGACCGACACCGGCATCGATCGGCGCTACTACGAACTGTGCGCGCTGTCGGAGATGAAAAACGCCCTGCGCTCCGGCGACATCTGGGTGCAGGGATCGCGCCAGTTCAAGGACTTCGAGGACTACCTGGTGCCACCCGCGAAATTCGCCAGCCTCAAGCAGGCCAGCGAATTGCCGCTGGCCGTGGCCACCGATTGCGACCAGTACCTGCATGACCGGCTGACGCTGCTGGAAACGCAGCTCGCCACCGTCAACCGCATGGCGCTGGCCAACGAGCTGCCGGACGCCATCATCACGGAGTCGGGCCTGAAGATCACGCCGCTCGATGCGGCGGTGCCCGACACCGCGCAGGCGCTGATCGACCAGACAGCAATGATCCTGCCGCACGTCAAGATCACCGAACTGCTGCTGGAGGTAGACGAATGGACAGGCTTCACCCGGCACTTCGCGCACCTGAAATCGGGCGACCTGGCCAAGGACAAGAACCTGCTGCTGACCACGATCCTGGCCGACGCCATCAACCTGGGTCTGACCAAGATGGCGGAGTCCTGCCCCGGAACGACCTACGCCAAGCTCGCCTGGCTCCAAGCCTGGCATACCCGCGACGAAACCTATTCGTCGGCGCTGGCCGAACTGGTCAATGCGCAGTTCCGGCATCCCTTCGCCGAGCACTGGGGCGACGGCACCACGTCATCGTCGGACGGCCAGAATTTCCGAACCGGCAGCAAGGCCGAGAGCACTGGCCACATCAACCCGAAATATGGCAGCAGTCCTGGGCGGACTTTCTACACCCACATCTCCGACCAGTACGCGCCATTCCACACCAAGGTGGTCAATGTCGGCGTGCGCGACTCGACCTATGTGCTCGACGGCTTGCTGTACCACGAGTCCGACCTGCGCATCGAGGAGCACTACACCGATACGGCAGGATTCACCGATCATGTATTTGGCCTGATGCACCTGCTGGGCTTCCGCTTTGCGCCGCGCATCCGCGACCTGGGCGACACCAAGCTGTTCATCCCCAAGGGCGACACCGTCTACGACGCGCTCAAGCCGATGATTAGCAGCGACAGACTGAACATCAAGGCTATTCGCGCCCATTGGGATGAAATTCTACGGCTGGCCACGTCGATCAAGCAGGGCACGGTGACGGCTTCGCTGATGCTGCGCAAGCTCGGCAGCTATCCGCGCCAGAACGGCCTGGCCGTGGCCCTGCGCGAGCTGGGGCGTATCGAGCGCACGCTGTTCATCCTGGATTGGTTGCAAAGCGTGGAGCTGCGCCGTCGCGTGCACGCTGGGCTGAACAAGGGCGAAGCCCGCAATGCGCTGGCCCGCGCCGTGTTCTTCAACCGTCTGGGTGAAATCCGCGACCGCAGCTTTGAGCAGCAGCGCTACCGTGCCAGCGGCCTCAACCTGGTGACGGCGGCCGTCGTGCTATGGAACACGGTCTATCTGGAACGGGCTGCGCACGCGCTGCGGGGCAACGGCCACGCCGTCGATGACGCGCTGTTGCAGTACCTGTCGCCGCTCGGCTGGGAGCACATCAACCTGACCGGCGATTACCTCTGGCGCAGCAGCGCCAAGATCGGCGCGGGCAAGTTCAGGCCGCTGCGGCCGTTGCAACCTGCTTAGCGTGCTTTATTTTCCGTTTTCTGAGACGACCCCAGGTAGCCCACGGCGCCTGGCTCGCCATCCACAGGGTACTTGCCTTCACCAAAGTTCAGCAGCGTGTTGGTGGTGCCGCGCCAGCCGAGCTTGTGGTTCAGGCCCGCCAGGGCCACGTCGTTGCGCACGCCAGTCAGTTGGCCTTCGGCATCCACCAGTTTCTTGGGCACGATGAACAGCGAGATGCCCTTGGTGCCCGGCACCAGCTTGCCGTCCGGCCCCGGGATCTTGGCCAGCACCAGGTGCACGATGTTTTCGGTCAGCTCGTGGTCGCCGGAACTGATCCACATCTTGTTGCCTTTGAGGCGATAGCGCGGGCCCAGCGGGTCGCTCTCAAAGCCCTCGCCATCCGGCACGGCGCGCGTGGCCACGTCGGACAGGGACGAGCCCGCCTGCGGCTCCGACAGGCACATGGTGCCCGACCAGCGGCCGTTGAATTCGTTGAGCGCAAACACCTGCTTTTGCAGATCGGTGCCATGCACCATGAGCAGGTTGGCGTTGCCCGAGGTGAGCAGGTTGGACCCAATGCTGATCGACGCGGCCGCAAAAAAGCTGTTGGCCGCAGCCTCCACCGTGTAGGGCAGCTGCATGCCGCCAATGTCGTAGTCCTGCGCCGCGCTGAGCATGCCCGAGGCGGCGTAGGCGTCATACGCATCCTTGGTGGCCTGCGGCAGCGTGACGCGTTCACCATCGAAATGCGGCTCGTGCGTGTCCACCGTGCGGTTGAACGGCGCGTACTTCTCGCGCGCGATGCGCTCGCAGGTGTCGAGCACCGCGTCAAACGTCTCGCGCGAATGGTCGGCAAAGCGCTCGCGTGTGTTCAGCGTTTCGGCTTGCAGCCAGTTGTAAAGCAGGAAATCGAGGGTGGAGCGCAGGGTCGTCATGCGGGAAATTATGGGTGTGCACATCCCGTCGGGCATGTCCGTTGCGCGACGCGGCGAGGAGGGTGACCCAGGCCGACCGCTCCCGCACATTACTGCGGCCACACCCCTGCTGTGGCAATGGAATGCCATTGGCTCCGTAAATCCCGGGGGTTTACCCGTAGAACCATCCGTCACTGCGCATTTTCTACAACGCGCGTGCGCAGGACCTTCAATACGGGAGGGCAATCCCCCCGCGTCAGAATACTTGTCGCCCCGATAGGACCAGAGCTGTGAGACTGGTTCATTGATGGTGGTGGGAGGCTGTGGAGCTTGTGGGCGAAGGCCGGCGCGGTGGGCAACGCGGATGCGTTGTCCACGGCAAGCTGGCCGGTGCGCGAAGCGCATCGTCCACAAATGCACAGCCTGTGCGGCGCCGAAGGCGCCGCCCCCCGCACACCATCGTTTCATCGACACGGGGGCGCGGATGAGAGAAGAAGTTGGCCCGATACGGACAAGCATTCAAGGACCGGGCGGTGGCACGCATGCTGCCGCCGGAGAGCGCCGCACCGCAGGTGGTGTCGCGCGAGATCGGAGTGGGCGTGGACACGCTGGAGCGCTGGCGCGCTGAGTCGTTGGCCAGGCCGGCGAAGGAGCGCGTGTGGACAGCTGCCGCGCGCCTGGAGGCGGTGATCACGACCGCGGCGATGGACGATGCCTCGCGCAGCGCCTGGTGCCGCGAGAACGGCGTGTACGCGCAGCAACTGCAGCAATGGCGAGACAACGCGGTGCGGGCACTGGCTGCACCCGAGCAAGTACGTGCCAGCCCCTCGCAGACCAAGGAGGATCGGCGCCGCATCAAAGAGCTCGAGCGAGAGGTACGCCGCAAGGACAAGGCCCTGGCCGAGGCGGCGGCGCTGCTGGTGCTGTCAAAAAACGTATGGCCCGCCCCGCTTGCAAGTAGGATTTTGAGAAGCTCTGATC
>LSKF01000022.1 GCA_001556995.1 Erythrobacteraceae bacterium CCH12-C2 | reverse complement strand
GGGCGGGGGCGCGAGCCGCTCTAGCGCAGCGGCGATCCGTTCCAGAGGTTCGCCGTCCGGCATCTCAGCCGACCAGGGTTTCGGCGGGCAAGTCATACAGCCCAGCGGCCCCGGCGGTCGCCCCCGCGCTGAGGCCGAGCGCCTCGGGCACGATCCGGTCGAGAAAGAAGCGCACCGTCACTGGCTTGGTTGCCGCGAGTTCGGGCGCGGCCCCCGCCGCCACCGCCTCGGCCTGCTTCATCAGCTGCCACCCGGCGACGGCCACAGCGGCCATGGTGCAGAACGGAACACTCCCGGCAAGCCGATCATCAAGGCTCGCCTCATCGCGCATCCAGCGGGCGACGGCGGCACATTCGCGGGCGAGCGCCGCCAGCCTGTGCTCCGCTGCGGCATCGCGCGCGATGGTCTCGAACAGCGCCAGTATCGCCTCACCGCCTTCAAGCCCGAGCTTGCGCGTGACGAGGTCGGCGGCCTGAATCCCGTTGGTCCCTTCGTAAATCGGCGCAATCCGCGAATCGCGCCAGTGCTGCGCCGCGCCGGTTTCTTCGACGAAGCCCATCCCGCCGTGGATCTGGATGCCGAGCCCTGCCACCTCCACGCCGATATCGGTGCCCCACGCCTTGAGCAGCGGCACAATGATCTCGCCGCGCGCCTTGGCCGCCTCGTCGCCGAGATTGCCGCGATCGACTTGGCCCGCGCAGTAATAGAGCAGCGCGCGGGCGCCTTCGGTCAGCGCCTTCATGCGCAGAATCATGCGGCGCACATCGGGGTGCTCGATGATCGCCACCGGGGTCTTGTCGGGCGACCCGGCGCGGGCAGACTGCACCCGGTCGCGGGCATAGGCGAGCGCCTGCTGGGTCGCCCGTTCGCCGATCTGCACGCCCTGATTGCCCACATTAATCCGCGCGTTGTTCATCATCGTGAACATCGCGGCGAGGCCCTTGTTGGGCTGGCCGACCAGTTCCCCAATGCATTCGCCATTATCGCCATAGCTCATCACGCAGGTGGGCGAGGCGTTGATGCCGAGCTTGTGTTCGAGGCTGACGCAGCGAAGATCATTGTGCGGACCAAGGCTGCCATCGTCGTTCACATGATACTTGGGCACCACGAACAGCGAGATGCCGCGCGAACCCTCGGGCGCGCCGGGGAGGCGGGCTAGGACGAGGTGGATGATGTTCTCGGCCAGATCATGCTCCCCCCAGGTGATGTAGATTTTCTGGCCGGTGATCCGGTATTTGCCCGCGTGCGGCCCGCTTTCGATCGGCTCGGCGGTCGCGCGCAGCGCGCCGACGTCGCTCCCGGCGGCAGGCTCGGTGAGGTTCATCGTGCCGGACCATGCGCCGCTGACCAGATTGGGGAGGTATTTCGCTTGCTGATCCTTCGACCCGTGATGCTCCAGCGCCTCGATCGCACCGACGCTCAGCATCGGCAGCAGGGTGAAGGCCATGTTCGCCGCGCCGAGGTTTTCGAGCACGTTGCACGCCAACGTGAAGGGCAGGCCCTGCCCGCCATGCGCCACTGGCGAGGCAATCGCGTTCCAGCCCTGCTCGACATAGGCGTTGTAAGCGGCCTCGAACCCTTCGGGCAGGCGGACCCTGCCATTCTCCAGCTTCGCGCCCTCCAGATCGCCCACGCGGTTCAATGGCGCGAATTCCCCGGCCGCAAACTGGCCCACCCCTTCGACAATCGCCTCGACCAGATCCGCTTCGGCATGGGCAAAGCGCTCGGTCTGGGCTAGCTCGTCAATTCCGGCATTGACGCGGATGGCGAGCAATTGGTCGGCGGTCGGCGGGCTATAGGGGGTCACGTGGGGGCGTCCTTCGGGAATGGAAAAGGCCTCATGCCCTTGGCAGGGCGGGGGTTTGAATATAGCGCCGCAGCATGAGCGGCAAGAACGTTACGGAAGTGCGGCTGGCAGACGCCGAGGGGATCGCGCTGGCGGCGCGAATCCTCGAATCGGGCGGGGTGGTGGCGGTGCCGACCGAGACGGTCTATGGCCTTGCCGCGCGGGCCGATAGCGCCGAGGCGGTGGCGCGGATTTATGCCGCGAAGGGCCGGCCGGACTTCAATCCGTTGATCGTGCATGTGCGCGGGTTGGAGCAGGCGGCGGAATATGCCGAGTTCTCGCTTATGGCCCGCGCGCTGGCCGAGGCCCATTGGCCGGGGCCGCTGACGCTGGTCTTGCCGCGCCGGGCGGATGCGGCGCTGGCCCCTGCGGTGACTGCGGGCCTGCCCACCGTGGCGCTGCGCGCGCCGGCGCATTCTGCGATGCGCGCCTTGCTCGAGCGGCTCGCCTTTCCGCTCGCCGCCCCTTCGGCCAACCGTTCGGGCTTCATCAGCCCGACCACGCCAGCCCACGTACTCGCCTCGCTCGAAGGGCGGATCGACATGGTGCTCGACGGCGGGGCGACCACCGCGGGGGTGGAATCGACCATCGTTGCGGTGCGCGATGACGGGAGCGTTGAGGAATTGCGCCCCGGGCCGCTCCAGTTCCGCGCGCGGGGAGTTGGGATCGAAACGAGCATCGAAGCCCCGGGCCAGCTCGCCAGCCACTATGCCCCCGGCAAGCCTGTGCGATTGAACGCCGTAAAGGCCGAGCACGACGAATTCCTCATCGGGTTCGGCGCGGTGACGGGTGACTGCACGCTGTCGGCCAGCGGTGACGTCATTGAGGCTGCGTCGCGGCTCTATGGCTGTCTGCACGAGGCTGCCCGAGCCCGGCATCCGCGCATCGCGGTGGCCCCGGTGCCGGAGGAAGGCGTAGGCCGCGCGATCAATGATCGACTGCGGCGGGCAGCGGCTTAGTCTTCCTCCGGCTCGACTGGAACGCCGGGCATGATGGCTTTCATCTCTGCCTTAATTGTCTGCGCTTTCTCGCAAGCCTCATCATCGCCATCGCCGCAGCGTTCCATCGCCTTGTCGTAATCGCGTTCGAGCTTGCCGAGCTGTTCCTCGCGCTTGCGGATCTCGCGGCCGCGTTTCTCGTCGGCTTCGGACTGGCTGGTGGTGGCCATATCGACCCCCTTGCTCACCGCCCGCACCGGCAGGGTCACGACCCCCACCGCCGCTTTCGCAAGGCAACCCTGCAGCGCGAAAGCGGCGAGGATCAGCGGGATGATTCGAGACGCGTGCATAGGGCGAGGTGTCGCGTGCTCCTTGCCCGAAAGCAAATGCTATTCGGCTGGCTTCGGCGCGTTCGGAGCCACTGGGGCTGCCGGGGCTGCAGGTATGGCTGGTGCGGCGGGCGCGTTGGTCACCGCCGACGCGCAGTTCAGCGTGCCGGAACCAAAGGTGTTGGCGGTGCAGGTGGCGTTGCCCGTCACCTTGATGTCGCCCGCCCCGGCGATATTGGCCTCGACCTTTCCATCCGAGGCGAATTCGACATCACCTGCGCCGCCGATTGAGACTTCGGCGTTATCGGCCTTCAGGCCCGCCAGTTCAACATCGCCGCTGCCGCCGATGTTGATTTCCAGCCGCTTGGCCGTGCCCGCGCCGCGCACTGTGCCGCTGCCGCCGATATTCACGCCGAGCTTGTCCGCAGCAACGCTGGCGAAGGTGATGGTGCCCGAGCCACCAATCGATACATCTGCGGTCGGGGCGAGCGATTGCGCCTGGACGGTGCCGCTACCTGCAATCACCACTTCCTTGGGCGGCGGCATGGTGATGCGAATGGTAGCGTTGCTCTTGCCGTTCCAGCCCTCTTCGCGGGTGATGCCGATCACTTCGGCATCGCGGACAAAGCGCAGGCTTTCTGTGTCGGTGCCTTCGACCTTGATCGCAAAGGTGTTGCCTTCGGTTAGGATGACGGTGTCGCCTGAGGACAGCACGACCTCGCTGGGGGCCGGGCCAGCAATTTCGATTTCTGACAGGGGGACGCCCTTCTGGCCGTTGATCTCGATGTCACCATCGCAGCCAGCAAGGGCGGTGGCGGCAGAGAGCGTGGCGAGAATCGGAAGGCTGCGGCGGTTCATGAAGGGTCTCCCAGCGATTGGCGTGTTATCGATATAATACACCGTAGCCGCGCGCACAAGCCGTAACCGCACCAACAAAAAGGGCCGCCCCGGCGGGGGCAGCCCTTGATGTTTCCGGTGCGAAGCAGGCTTATGCTTCTTCGGCGTTGTCGTAATATTGCGGTGCGTGTTCGCGCAGCACCTGGAGGATCTTGCCGAGCGCGGTCGGCTCGTCGGTCTCTTCCATCGCCGCGAGTTCGCGGGCCAGACGCGAGGAGGCGGCTTCGAAGATCTGCCGCTCCGAATAAGACTGTTCGGGCTGGTCTTCGGGGCGGAACAGGTCGCGGGTCACTTCGGCGATCGACACGAGGTCGCCCGAGTTGATCTTCGCTTCATATTCCTGCGCGCGGCGCGACCACATGGTGCGCTTGACCTTGGGCTTGCCCTTGAGGGTTTCCATGGCCTGCTTCAGCGTCTTGTCGGAAGACAGCTTACGCATCCCGATCGCTTCAACCTTGCCCACCGGCACGCGGAGCGTCATGCGCTCTTTCTCGAAGCGGAGCACGTAAAGTTCGAGCTGCATTCCGGCGATTTCCTCGCTCTGCAACTCGATCACCCGGCCCACCCCGTGCTTGGGGTAAACAACATAATCGCCAACGGTGAATGCGTTTGCGGTGCTTGCCATGCAAGTTCCTTTCTGTGGGCCGATCCAGCAACGGGAGAGAGGCAATCATCCCGGCGGCGCGACCCACCCCTGCAAGAGGGAAAGCACCGGGAATGAACTGACCTTGGGGGAGCTGCTGGTGTTGTGGCCTTCCTGGTTTCAACGCCTGCGCGAATCCTGCCTAAGCGAGATCATGCGCGGTTGGCGGTCCGTATAACACGCTTGCAACAAAATTGCGAGTCGCCGATTGCAATCGGTTACAAGTCTTTGCAGATACGAAGATTGGTAGGGAAATCAGTCCCCGTCGCCCGGGGCGTCGCTGAAATACTTCTCGAACTTGCCCTTTTCGCCTTTGTGCGCGTCAGCATCTTCGGGCGGGGCCTTCTGGCTGGTGATGTTGGGCCACACCGCCGAATACTGAGTGTTGAGCTCCAGCCACTTTTCGAGGCCATCTTCGGTGTCGGGCAAAATCGCCTCGGCCGGACATTCGGGTTCGCACACGCCGCAGTCGATGCATTCGCTGGGATTGATCACCAGCATGTTCTCGCCTTCATAGAAGCAATCAACCGGGCACACTTCGACACAATCGGTGTACTTGCACTTGATGCAATCTTCAGTGACGACGTAAGTCATTGCGGCTCTTTCAGAAGCGGTCTTCGGGATGTTCGGGCACATGGCCCGCGATGAGAGGTGATGCTGCTATGGTGATTTGCCCCTTAGGGTCAAGTCCCGAGCCGTCAACCTCTCGATAATGCGAACGCGCCTCTGCCGGGGGGCCGCGCCGGTTGGGAAGGCTGAGCAGTTCGACCACCCGGATGCTGTCCCCGATGGCCAAAGTCAGCACATCGCCGATTCGGGCTTGCTCGGAGGGCCGCAGCACGTGTTGGCGGTTGCGGCGCAGGGCGTGCGCTCTGATTAAAGCCTGCGCGGCGGAACGGGTGCGAGCGAAGCGCAGATAGACCAGCAGCCGGTCGATTCGCATCGCGCCCGCACCGCTCATCCCTTGAGCAGGTCCGCCAGCTTGTCGAAAGCCCCCCCTGCGCGGGCGGGGCCGGTGTCTGCCACAGGTCTGGCGGGGGTTTGGGGCGGTCTGGTGGGCCGTTGGGCGGGCCTGTCGGTCTTGCCGCCCTTCGCTTCGCCCTTGCGATCAGGCTTGCGCGCGGGCTTGGCCTTGTCGCGGGGTGGGCGCGCATCCTGGCGCTGAGGGCGCCTGGTGTCCGCCTCCCCCGCGCGGCGCGGTCGCCAGTGCCAGCGGTCGGGCGCGGGCGGGCCGAAAGCGCCGTCTGCCAGCGGACGCGCGCGGTCGCAGCGGAAGCCGGCGCTGCCAAGCAAACGGCGGGCATTGCCGTCCTCCAGCCCGATCGACACCGCCAGCGCCAGATCGAGCCGGAATGCAAGGTTCCGCTCTTTCGGCTTGGCGGCGGTGACTGTCGCGCGCGCATCAAAGGCGGCGCGCAGGATCTTCTCCGCCAGATCCACCCGGATCGCCTGCGTTCCGGCATAGCGATAGCCTGCGGGCAAGCGCCCCTTGGCCCAACTCCCCTCGGCCAGCACCGACAACATGCCTTCGTTGAGCGGGCGCGGGTCGAGCCCCAAGGCGTGCAGCAAGCGCCGCGGGGCCGGCTTGAGCAACGGCGCAGCGAAGATGTCGAGCGCGCCAAAGGTGATGCCGATCTTGCGCAAATAGGGGCGCATTTCCTTGGGCAGATGCTCCAGCCCCGCCTCCTCGCGGCTGATGACCCCGCGCGCTTCGATCAGGGTGATGACCAGCGCGCGTGCTTGCGATCCGGCGGCAGGATCGCGCGCAGCCTCGGCGAGTTTGCGCAAGGGGGCGAGCGGTTCGAGCTGCGCCTCAAGCCACGCCGCCAGCCCCGCCTCCAGCTTCGCCTTGGCGGTATCCGGCAGCAGGGCCAGATCGCGGGTCAGCGCGAGGCGCGGCGTGCCGAAATTACCTGCCCCCGCATGGCCCGGGAAGGTGATCTCGGCCAGCGCGCGGTCCTGCCAACGGATCGCCCCGCCGGAAATCTGCAATTCGCCGAGGCCCTGCGTCAGCAACCACTCGGCCCGCCCGGCCAGCAGCGCGGGCAGCGCCCTTTCGCCCGCCGCCAGCAGCATCCGCCGATCCGCGACGCCAGCTGAAGGATCGACATGGAAGCGGAAGCCTTCGAGGCGGCCGATGGTCTCGCCTTCCACGGTCAGGTGGCCATCGGGTTCGAGTGTGACGGGCAGCGCGCTTGCGTCCTGCCCCAGCGATTTCATCAAGAGTGTCGTCCTTCGGTTCACGAAACGCTCGGTCAGCCGCGCGTGCAGCGCGTCCGAGAGCTTCGCCTCGACCGCGCGTGCCCGCGCCGCCATTTCGTCGCGCGCCAGCACCCAATCGGGCCGCTGGCAGATGTAAGCCCAGCTGCGAATCGCCGCGATCCGCCCTTGCAGCGTGTCGATGTCGCCCTGCATCCGGTCAAGCTCGGCGATGCGCGCGGCGACGAAATCAGCACCGAGATAGCCGTCCTTGAGGTCGTCCCACAGCCGCGCCACGAACCGCGCGTGCTGTTCGACGCCAAGGCTGCGGAAATCGGGGAGCGAGCAGGCCTCCCAGAAGCGCCGCACGCTGCCTGCGCCGCGTACAGAGCGGCCGATGTCATCCTCCGCCAGCCGCCGCAGCACCGCCATGTCGATCGCTTCGGGTGCGGCGCGCAGCACGGATTGGTCAGGACGCGCTTCGAGATCGGCAATCAGCGCGCCGAGCGAGTCATAGCGAGGTTCGGCCTCGCGCCAGAACAGGTGGGTGAGGGGCGCAAACTTGTGCTCCTCGATCGCGTAGACTTCCTCGTCGGTGAAGGCGAGCGGCTCGCCCTGTTGGCTGCTCGCGCTCATGCCCGGCAGCGTGCCAAAGGTGCCATCACGCTGGTGCCGCCCCGCGCGTCCGGCAATCTGCGCCATTTCGGAAGGGGTGAGCCTGCGTTTGCGCCGCCCGTCAAACTTGCTCAACGAAGCGAAGGCGACGTGATCGAGATCAAGGTTCAACCCCATGCCGATCGCATCGGTGGCGACGATGTAATCGACCTCGCCCGACTGGAACATCGCGACCTGCTTGTTCCGCGTCTCGGGCGAAAGCGCGCCCATGACGACGGCAGCCCCGCCTCTGAACCGCCGTAAAGCCTCGGCCATGGCGTAAACCTGTTCGATGCTGAACGCGACCACCGCCGAGCGCTTGGGCAGGCGCGAGAGCTTGCACACCCCAGCGTGGCTGAGGGTCGAAAACCGCGGGCGGCTGGTGATTTCCGCCTTGGGGATCAGCGCCTTGACCATCGGTTCAAGGGTCGCCGAGCCGAGGATCATGGTCTCCTCCCGCCCGCGCGCATGGAGCAACCGGTCAGTGAAGATATGCCCGCGTTCGGGATCAGCGCCGAGCTGTGCCTCGTCGAGCGCAACGAAAGCCACCTCGCCATGGGTGCGCGGCATGGCTTCGGCGGTACAGAGGAAATAGCGGGCGTCGGGCGGTTCGATCCGTTCCTCGCCGGTGATCAGCGCGACCTGCTTGTCCCCCTTGATCGCGCGGACCCGGTCATAAACCTCGCGCGCCAGCAGCCGCAGGGGGAAGCCCATCATCCCGCTGGAATGGCCGCACATGCGCTCGATCGCGAGGTGGGTCTTCCCGGTATTGGTGGGTCCGAGCACCGCGCGCACATGATGGTCGCGGGTGGCTGCGTCGCGCTGGGCGGGGGGACGGGCGTGGGGGGGCGCGCTCACAATAGGCTGCTTGTGTCAGGCCATCGCCACAGGGGCAAGGGTCGCCGCGACCGCGATACCGCGCTACGCACAACACCTTGCCGCACCCACGGCGCGGCTGGTCGCTGGTTAACGTCGGATTTACTTTGTTCTGGCAAAAATTTGGGACAAGGGTCACTTGGCCCGCCCCATGAGGGCGCCGCTACCGGGGCAATAATGTTGAACCATGCGCATAATCTGGACGAGCCGATCGGGCCGGAAGAAAGCGTAGCTGCTGGCGCATCAAGAGCGCTTGTGAGGGTTCCGGCAGCGCCTGCGGTGATTGACCCCGAAACCGCGCGCAACATCCTGCCCTATCTGCGCAACGCCCGCGAGTTGGCCGCGCCAACCAAGACCCAACTGGCCAAGCGCGAAGTGGCGGCCCGGTTCAATGGTCTGGGTGCGCGCTATGATGCTTGGCGGCTCTCGGCAGAGCGCTGGTTCGAGCGGCTCGATCTGGCCCCCGATCTGGCCGAAGAAATCGGCAGCCGCCGCTGGTTCCGCGGGCTTGGTACGATGCTTGGGCTCGGCGCAGTGGCGCTGGCGTTCTGGCCCGATCTGACCCCACTCGAAGCGCGCGCCGCGATGCCGCAGGGCGAGGAAATCCAGAGCGAGCTGCGCAGCCAGATGATCCTGCCGCTGGCTTTGGGCGCCGACAGCGGTCGCCGGATGGGGCCGACGCAGGCGGTCATCCCGCTGAAGAGCGCGCCCGAACGGCCGCAGATCGCCATGGTGGTAACGCTGGCGCCAGGGGACAGCTTTGCCTCGATGCTGCGCCGCGCCGGGGTTTCGGCAGCGGATATTGACCGGGCGTCGGCCTTGGTCGGGCAAGCCCTGCCGCTTTCGGACATTGCTTCGGGCACGCAGATGGACGTGCTGCTCGGCCGCCGCCCTGCACCCGGCGAGCCGCGCCTGCTAGACAGTCTCGCTTTCCGGGCGCGTTTCGATCTCGAACTTGAGCTGACCCGGCCTGGCGTGGGCCAGACGGCAGAAGATGGCACCCCGGTGATCCCCTCGGGCCCGCTCGCGCTCAAGCGCAACATCATCCGGGTCGATGATACCCCGCTGCGGGTGCGCGGCGTGGTGGGCAGCAGCCTGTTCCGTTCGATGCGGCAAGCCGGTGTGCCGGCCAGTGCGGCGCAGGAATACATCAAGGCGCTCGATGCGCAGATCGACATGGACCGTGAGGTCCGCTCGACCGACGAATTCGACATCATAATCGGCTATCGCCGCGCCGCCACGGGCGAGCGGCAGGCGGGGCAATTGCTTTATGCCGGGGTCGATCGCGCCGGAAAGCCGCGCACCCAGTTGATGCGCTGGGGCAATGACGGGCGGTTCTTCGAGGCCTCAGGCGTGGGCGAACAGCGCCGCGGATTGCTGGCACCGGTGCCGGGCGCGATCACTTCGGGCTTCGGGCTGCGGCGGCATCCGATCCTCGGCTATCGCCGGATGCACGAAGGCATGGATTTCAAGGCCAGCTACGGCACGCCGATCGTCGCGGTCAGCGATGGCAGGGTGCGTTCGGCAGGGCGTGCAGGTGGCTGCGGGATCGCGGTGCGGCTGGAGCATGGCGGCGGCCTGTCGACCCGCTATTGCCACATGAGCCGCATGGCGGTCGCCTCCGGCATGAATGTGCGGCGCGGGCAGGTGATCGGCTATGTCGGCTCGACCGGCCTCTCGACGGGTCCGCACCTGCATTACGAAATGTATCGCGGCGGGCGCGTGATCAACCCGGCGAGCGTGCAATTCGTCACCCGCGCCGAGCTTTCGGGAACAGAACTCATCGATTTCCGCCGCCAGCTGATCCGATTGAAGGAGATCGAAGTGGGCGCCGCGCTCAAGGATCTCGCACCGCTCCCGACCGAAGTGAAGGAGCCGGTGCGCGAGATCGAAAAGATCGATATGGCGATCCGCGGCAAGCCCGAAAGCACCCTGTAACGAGCGCTTGTCGTCCGGCGGGAATTGCGCGTAAGTCTCGCGCCATGACCGGACATTATCCCAACACCCGCCTGCGCCGCACTCGTGCCACCGCATGGAGCCGCGCGCTCCACCGCGAGACGGTGCTGACCCCCGCCGACCTCATCTGGCCGCTGTTCGTGACCTCGGGCAACGGCTTGGAGGAGCCGATTGCGACCTTGCCGGGGGTCTCGCGCTGGTCGGTCGATGGCATCGTCGCGCGGGCGAAAGAGGCGGTGGATCTGGGCATTCCGGTCATCGCGCTGTTCCCCAACACCCCGCGCGAACTGCGGACTGATGACGGGGCCGAGGCGCACAACCCCGACAACCTGATGTGCCAGGCGATCCGCGCGATCAAGGACGCTTGCGGGGAGAGCATCGGCGTGCTCACCGATGTCGCGCTCGATCCCTACACCAGCCACGGGCAGGATGGGTTGGTGAATGAAGCGGGCTATGTCGTGAATGACGAGACCGTGGCGGTGCTGGTCGATCAGGCCGTCAATCAGGCCAATGCGGGCGCGGACATCATTGCGCCATCCGACATGATGGACGGCCGCATCCACGCGATCCGCCGCGCGCTGGAGATGAACGGGCACCCGAACGTGCAGATCATGTCTTACGCCGCCAAGTACGCTAGCGCCTTCTACGGCCCGTTCCGCGATGCGGTGGGGAGCGGCGGGCTCTTGAAGGGCGACAAGAAGGCCTATCAGATGGACCCCGCCAATGGCGAGGAAGCGCTGCGCGAAGTGGCGCTCGACATCGCCGAGGGGGCGGACAGCGTGATGGTGAAGCCCGGCCTTGCGTATCTCGACATCATCTACCGCGTGAAGCAGCGTTTCGAGGTGCCGGTGTTTGCCTATCAGGTCAGCGGCGAATACGCGATGATCGAAGCCGCGCAGGCAGCGGGGATTGGCGACCGCGATGCGCTGGTGCTGGAAAAGCTGATCGCCTTCAAGCGCGCGGGGTGCAGCGGCATTCTGACATACCACGCGGCCCATGTGGCGCGCCTGCTCAATAGCTGACGCCGTGGCGGAATTCCGGTTTGAAACCGAACGCCTCACCTTGCGCGACTGGCGCGAGGCGGATTGGCCAGAGTTCTGGCGCGCCACCAACACGCCTGCCGTGATGCGCTGGCTCGGCGGGGTCGCTACGGACGAGGGGCGCGCAGCGGCGCGGGCGCGGTTGGAGGACTACCAGCGCGACCATGGGCACACCTTCTGGGTGGTGGTACGGCGTGAGGATGGCGCGCTGCTCGGCTTCTGTGGATTGAAGCGCTCCAATCAGCCGGGCGGGCCGCAGGGGATGATGGAGGTCGGCTGGCGGCTGCGCGAGGATGCCTGGGGTCACGGCTACGCCAAGGAAGCCGCCGCCGCGTCGCTCGATCTGGCGTTTGACCGCTTCGGCGCTGACGAAGTGATCGCGCTGACGGTGCGCGGCAACACGGCGAGTTGGGGCCTGATGCTGCGGCTCGGCATGGTCCCGCGCCCCGATCTCGATTTCGACAGCCCGGATTTCGATCCGGATGATCCGCTGATCATCGTCCACGCCATCACCCGCGATGCCTGGCAGGGGATCGGCGGCGTCACGCCCGCATGACGCCAGCTGTGCTGACGACCGAGCGGCTGGTGTTGCGCCAGATTGGCGAGGACGACCTCGACCCGCACATGGCGCTGCTCAACACACCGGCGGTGATGCGCTGGTTGGGCGGGGTGCAGCCGCGCGACGTCATTGCCGCCAAGCATCAGGCCGCGCGCGACGGGTTCGCAGCCGAGGGCTTCGGCTTCATGATCATGGAGGAGCGCGCCACCGGCGCGATGGTCGGCCATTGCGGGCTACGCCGGATCATACATCCGCTTGCCCCCAATCCGGGCGACCACGAGATCGGCTGGCTGGTGCGCGAAGACCGCTGGCGCCGAGGCTATGCCTTCGAGGCAATGCGCGCAGTGGTGGACTGGGGCTTTGCCGTGCATCGCGCACCGCACATCGTCGCCATGACTTGTCACGCGAACGAGGGAAGCTGGCGGCTGATGGAGAAGCTCGGTATGCGACGCCGTAACGACCTCGCCTTCCACAACCCGGCAGACCCGCCCGAGGAAAACCCGACCATCCAATATGCGATCACCCGCGCAGAATGGGAGTCCTTGCCATGACCACACGCCCCGGCGTCAACATCATCCCGATCCACGGCAAGACGCCGCGCATCCACGACACCGCCTTCATCGCGCCCGGCTGCACGATCATCGGCGATGTCGAGATCGGCGCGGGCTCCTCGATCTGGTACAATTGCGTGCTGCGCGCTGACGTCTTCTCGATCCGCATTGGCGAGCGGACCAATGTGCAGGACGGGAGCGTGCTCCACTGCGATCCGCCGCGCCCGGGCGATCCCGATGGCTGTCCGCTGGTGATCGGCGATGATGTGCTGATCGGGCATATGGCGATGGTCCACGGCTGCACGATCCATGATCGCGGGTTCGTGGGGCTTGGCGCGATCGTGATGAACAAGGCGGTAATCGGGTCTGACGCCATGCTGGCCGCCGGTGCGATGCTGACCGAGCGCAAGGTCATGGGGGAGCGTGAGCTGTGGGCAGGGCGCCCGGCGGTGCGGATGAAGGAATTGAACGACGCCGCGATCGCCGGGATGCGGGTGGGCGTGATGCACTACGCCGAGAACGCCAAGGCCCATGCGGCGGCGGTGAAAGCCGCCTTGGGTTAGCCTGCGGGCTGCTTCATGTACTTCATCATGTAGGGCACGTAATCGATCTTGCCGACTGATACGCCTTCGGCACGCAGGATCGCATAGGTCGCCATGAGGTGGAAATAGAATTGCGGCGTGGCCCAGTCGCGGCAGTATTCGTGCGCCTGCATCACGAAGGCCATGCCGTTGGGGAGGGTGAATTCGACCGTGTCGCCGGCCGCGGGCCACGTCGCGGGATCGGTCTTCGCGACCATCTCGCGCGCGGCGGCGATGCGGGCGTGTGCATCAGCGAAGGAGGTGATGTCGGTTTCGTCGAGGCTCTCGATACCGAGGTTTCCAAGCCGGTCGAGAGCAACGATCACCTGCGTGACGGTGAAACGGATCTGGGTGTGGAGCGGGAACATGTCCTCGACCAACCGCGCTTGCAGCAGTGCCTCACCCTTCTCGTGGCTTTCCGCTTTGGTGACGAGGTGATCGAGCGTGCCGAGCATGTTGGCGTGGGTGGCAAGCAGTGCGGTGGCATAGGACATGGCTTCTCTCCCGTGTGTGTGCGGGGGACGTAGGCTACGCCTAGTCCTTTATCAACGCCCGCAGGCTTTCCAGCCGGTCCGCTTCATGCGCGGGCTTGTCCCAGCGGATGCGGTGGATGCGGGGGAAGCGCATGGCGAGGCCGCTCTTGTGGCGCTTGGAGGTGTGGACAGAGTCGAAGGCCACTTCGAACACCAATTGCCGCGTCACCTCGCGCACGGGGCCGAATTTGTTGAGCGTGTTTTGCCGCACGAATTTGTCGAGCTGTTTCAATTCGGCGTCGGTAAAGCCGGTATAGGCCTTGCCTACGGGCAGCAACTCAGCCCCGGCATCGGGATCGCCGTCCCAGCAACCGAAGGTGTAGTCCGAATAGAAGCTCGACCGCTTGCCGCTCCCGCGCTGGGCGTACATCACCACGCAGTCGATCAGCAGCGGATCGCGCTTCCACTTGTACCACAGCGCGGCGCGGCGGCCCGCGACATAGGGGCTCTCGCGGTGCTTGAGCATCAGCCCCTCGATCGCCTCATCGCGGGCCGTGTCGCGGATCGCGGCCAGATGCGCGAAGTCCTCTGCCTCGACCAGCGCCGAAAGATCGAAGTGGCTGGCGGGCAGGCGCGGCATCAGGCCTTCCAAAGTTGCGCGGCGCGACTTCCACGGGTGTTCGCGCCAATCGGTGCCTTCAAGCAGCAAGACATCATAGAGGCGCACGAAGGCGGGGAATTCCTTGAGCATCTTGCCCGACACCGTCTTGCGCCCGAGCCGCTGCTGCAGCGCGTTGAAACTCGCCGCACCGCCTGCCTCGCCGCCCTGCGCTGATCCGCGCACCAGCAATTCGCCATCGAGCACCGCGTCGATTGGCAGCACATCGAGCAGTTCGGGGAAGGTCGCGGAGATATCGTCGCCAGAGCGCGAGTAGACCCGCGTTTGCCCCCCGGCCCGGACCAGCTGCACCCGGATCCCGTCCCACTTCCACTCGGCGGCGTATTCGGCAAGGTCCACTTCGCCATCCTCCAGCGGATGGGCGAGCATGAAAGGGCGGAAGCGCGGCATGCCTGCGAGATCGGGCGGGGGCGCGCCGTCCGCTGCCCATTGGAACAGTTCGGTGTAAGGCGGGGTGAGCGCGTGCCAATATTCCTCGACCGCTTCAACCGACACATCGAAGGCCTGCGCAAAGGCGGTTTTGGCGAGCCGCGCCGAAACGCCCACCCGCATCCCGCCAGTGGCAAGTTTGATCAGGGCGTAGCGGCTCTTGGCATCCATCCGGTCGAACAACAGCGGTAGTTCGCGCGGGGCGGTAGCGCGGGTAAGGGCAGACAGGCGCTCGACCACTTCTGCCAGCGTGAGCGGCGGTTGCGGCGCGGCGCTCTCTGGTGCGGGCCACAGCAGGCTCGCGGTTTCGGCGGTATCGCCCACGAAATCGCGGGACAGCGCCCACAGTACCGGATCGATCCGCTCCATCATCAGATTGCGCACAGTGGAGGATTTGACAGCGGGGAAATCCAGCCCCTCGGTCAGCCCGGCCAGCGCCCAGCCCCGGTCGGGATCGGGTGCAGCGCGCAGGTAAGCCGCAATGAGCGCCAGTTTGCGGTTGCGGCTGGTGGTATAGACCAGCGCGTCGAGCAGGGCGGCAAATTCCTCCATCAGTACAATACCGCTGGTTCATTGCGCCGACATGCAAATCCGCTAAATGACGATTCCGACGCCCTCTTTTGCCGCGTTGTCACCAAGGAATTGCCTCTATGAAGCTTGCCTCGTTTGCCGCCCTCGGCCTTGCTCTGGCCGCCGTTACCGCGCCCGCCGCCGCGTTTGCCCAGGGTCAGACGCCCCCGGCGGCACCGGCCCCCGCTGCGGCCTTCACCATCGACACCCCGATCGAAACGCTGATGGCCGACGAGCGCGCCAAGGCCGTGGTGGCCAAGCACTTTGGCGGCAACGATTTGACCGCGCACCCGGCCTATGACCAGTTCAAATCGCTCAGCTTGAAGGCGCTTGCCCCGTTCTCGCAGGGCCTGATCACCGAAGACATGCTGACCAAGATCGCCACCGATCTCGCCGCGATCAAGTAAGGCTTGAGCGGGGACGGGGATGTCAATCATCCTCGTCCTCGTAGCCGACCAGTGCCAGCGCGCGGGCGCGGCGCTGGTTCAGCTCGCACCAACGCAGCAGCGCTTCCTCGCGGCCGTGGGTGATCCAGGTCTCGTGCGGGTTCACTTCGCCGATTGTGGCCGTGAGTTCATTCCAGTCGGCGTGATCCGAGATCACCAGCGGCAATTCCACCCCGCGCTGGCGGGCACGGGCGCGCACCCGCATCCAGCCGCTCGCCATGGCGGTGATGGGGTCGGGCAAGCGGCGGCTCCAGCGATCATTGAGCGCGGCAGGCGGGGCGATGACGATGGCCCCGCGCATCGCGTCTTTGGATGGCGCGTCGCTCACCAGCCTGAGATCGCCGAGCGCCACGCCATGCGCCTCGTAAAGCCGGCACATCGCCTCCATCGCTCCGTGGAGCCAGATGGTGTCATGATGGCCTGACGCCCGCAATTCCGCGATCACCCGCTGCGCCTTGCCCAGCGCATAGGCGCCGACGAGGACGCAGCTTTCGGGATTTTCGGCGCGGGCGGTGAGCAGCTTGCCGATTTCCTCGGCGATAGGGGGATGGGTGAAGACAGGTAGGCCAAAGGTCGCCTCGGTGATGAAGATGTCGCAGGATGTGACGGCGAAGGCTTCGCAGGTCGGATCGGGCGCGCGCTTGTAATCGCCGGTGATGATCACCCGCTCGCCTGCGTGTTCGAGCAGGATTTGCGCGCTTCCGAGCACGTGGCCCGCGGGAAGGAAGGTCGCTGTCACCCCGCCCCCGATGGCGACCGTCTCGCCATATACGACCTGCGAGGCACCCTCGCGGGTCTGATAGCGCAGTTCCATGATCGCCAGCGTCGCCGGGGTGGCGAGGGTTGTCCCATGCCCGCCGCGTGCGTGGTCGGCATGGCCATGCGTCACCAGCGCGCGTGGCACTGGGCGCGAAGGGTCAACCCAGGCATCGGCGGGGACGACGTGGATGCCCCACGGCTCGGGCCGGATCCAGGAAAAGGGGGCGGCGGTCATCGATAAGGCAACCCGCAAGGCCGCGTCAGTGTTCCAGCGTTACTTGCGCTTGACCGGGTTGAGCGAACCCCAGCAGTCCTCGTCGCGCAGGATGCGGTCTTCGGTCAGCACGCCATTGACCATGATATAGGGCGCAGGACGGCAGGTCAGCGCGTCGCCCATGTTCTTGAACATCACGACGAAGCCGTATTCTTTCTCGGGATAGGACGCCGGATCGATCGGCCTGCCCATGCAGTCGGGGCCGGAGGTGGACGCCAGAGGGGTCAGCCGGAGCCAGCGATCATCGCTCTCGTCCTGTTCGGTCCGCCATGAGATGGTGACGCGCTGTGCGCCGCTTTGCACCCAGCCGGTGCCGTCCGGGTCGAAATGCCACGTTTCGGTGCATTCAGGCTTGCCGTCAGGGCCCTTCTTGCGCGCCGCAAAGTCCCAGCTGCCGACTTCGGCGAGGTGCGTCGCCATTGCTTCGGGCGTGAGATCGGCTGGCTGGGCGGAAACGGAAACGGCGGGGGAGCCGATCTCACGCCCGAAGCAATGGCGACGCAC
>LSKF01000021.1 GCA_001556995.1 Erythrobacteraceae bacterium CCH12-C2 | reverse complement strand
GCTAAAGAGCGCTCAATACCTACCCAGACAAGGCGGCCCCCGCCGGATGGATACGGTTTTGCACGATCGGCGGCCAGTTCTTCGCGGTGGGCTGATCCGTCACAGCGATCGCGAATGGCAAAATGTCTCGATCAAATAAACCAAGCGCCTTGCCGAGGCCGGCAGTGAGACATTGGCTGGCAGCGTCGGCGACAGCTATGACGATGCTTTGGCCGAAACGTTCAACGAACTTTAAAATGCCGAGGTGATATACAATGCTGAAGTGATACCCTGACCCGGACCGTGACAGTCCTTTGGAGCCGTCAAGTTTGCAACGCTCGAATGGGTCGACTGGTGCCAAAAACTCGAAAGATGCGGTATCATAAAAATGCAAAATTTTTTCGAGGGTATTCCCAATTGCATGCGTATTATAGGTATGATGAAAATAACCGTTCGATGAACCAGAAAATGGTTCGACACAGCTTCGGTATTGCGGTCGCGTCGCTTGGCGCGGCTTTTGTGTGGGCCGCACCGGCATCGGCACAAGATGGTACGCCGCCCACATCGCTGCACCAAGCCTACGAGCAAGCTGCCGCGCGATTGCCCGAAACCGCAGCCAGCCCCGAATTGCAGGCACAGGCAGACGCGCAGCGCCGTGCTGCGAGGGGGCCATTTGTTGGTCCCCCAGTTCTGCGCGGTGATGTTCTGACTCGATTTGACGGGCTTATTGAGCAGGAAGCCAGTATCTCAACGGCTCTAAAATGGCCGGGTGAAGCGCGGGCGGGGGTCAATGCTGCAACGCTCAGCGGTAATGCAGCACGTGCTGAACTTGCGGCCACGCAACTTGCTCTGGCGGGAAATATTCGCTCGGCATATTGGCGGCTCGCTGGAGCGCGCCGTGTGATTGATATTGAACAGCAACATGTCGCAACGGCACGAATAGAAGCAGAGCAAGTTCAGCGGCTGGTAGAGGCCGGAGTGCAGGCAAAGCGCGATCTGTTGGTCGCACAAGCCGATCTTGGCGCTGCATTGGGTAGGCTTTCTGCTGCGGAAAGTGATCTCGCCGATGCGCAGGCGGCCGTCGAGGCGCTTATCGGCAATGTCCCTGACAGCTTTGGGGATGAAGCCCTGTCTCCGAGCACCGACATCGAAGACCATCCTACACTCCTTGCCGCAGAAGCTAGAGCCAAGGCTGCCGAGGCGAGGGCTGGTTATGCACGTTTCAGCACGCGGCCGAGGGTCGAAGGCACAATTGGCGTGCGCCGTGAACGCAGTGATCCCCGTGGTTCTTACGCAGATGCACTGCTTGTCGGTCTCGCAGTTCCGCTAGGTCGCGATTCGCGTGCGGTTGCGGACGCGGCGGGCACGCGTGCCGAGGCTTTGTCCGCTGCCGCTGACGCGGCCCGCGTTCGGACGCGCTTAATGGCAGATCAACGTGCCGCCTTGGCGCTTCTTACGGTAGCAGAGCGGGCGCTTGTTGAAGCCGAAGCGCGGGAGTCTGGTCTGCGCGAGGCCCTCGCGCTGACCGAACGCGGCCAAGAGGAAGGTGAAATTGGCTACATAGAATTTCTGCGTGCGCGGCAGGCATTGTTCGACGCAGAACGTGATTTAGTTGCTGCACATGTTGCTAAGTCTGCCGCCGTTTCCAACGTCAACCAAGCTATGGGTGTATTGCCATGATTTTCAGGTCTTTCATGGCGACTATTGCTGCTGCAATACTGCTGTCCACGCCGTCAGCGTCATACGCGCACGGCGATGAAGATCATGACGCTGCTGCCGTTGCCTCAGCACCTACAGGGGCAAAGCCGCGGATTGAGGCCCGCACAGCAACGATTGAACTTGTCGCGGCGGTCAACGCCGACGACATGACGATCTGGATCGACGGCTGGGCAGACAATGCACCGATAACCAATGCCAATGTGAACGTGACAATTGATGGCAAAAGCCAACCCGCGAAATTAGCGGGGGGCGTATATACAGTGTCCGACGCTAAACTGGAAACCGCAGGCGCACATCAAGTGGCGTTTCTCATTACGCGCGCAGGGGCTGTTGAATCGCTTTCGGCTGAACTCAATGTGCCTGACGTCGACGCGGCGACCGCCAGTGGTGGTTGGACATATTGGCTGGCTGTGGCGGGTATAGCAGTGCTGGCTGTTATCGGCTTGATCTTTTGGCGCTCGCGCAAGACGGGTGCCGCGATTGGTGTGTTGGCGCTTGGGTTATTGCTGTTACAGCCTCGCCCTATTCAGGCGCATGGCGACGAGGATCACAGCGCGGCCGCCACCACGCCCGTCACAACAGCCCCAGGCGGAGGAGGCGATACAGCCGCCCGGCTTCCTGATGGCGGCGTTTTTGCGCCCAAGGGTGTTCAGCGGATTATCGGTCTGCGCACAATTGTCGCAGTGGATGGGGTTACAACACCGACAGCCAATCTAACTGGCCAGATTATCGCAGATCCGCGTCGTGGTGGGTTGGTGCAAAGTGCCACAGGGGGGCGGGTCACTGCGGGCACCTCGGGGATTGCAGTCATCGGACAATCGGTGCGTGCCGGACAGATATTGGCGATCATTGAGCCGCCGCTTCAAGCGATCGACCGCGCTTCGCTATCACGCGAACTGGGCGATCTCGATCAACAAATAGCACTCGCTTCCAATCGTGCGGCACGGCTCCGACGGCTTGAAGGCGTGGTGCCGCGCCGTGAAATTGAAGAGGCTGCGATTACGCTGCGCGGCCTGCAATCGCGACGGGCTGGACTCGGCCAAGCGACGTCAGCACGCGAAGTGCTGCGTGCTCCTATCAGCGGCGTTATTTCGGTAAGCGGCGTTCGCGTTGGCCAAGTTGTTGCGGCGCAAACGACTCTGTTCGAGATTGTCGATCCTTCACGCCTGTATGTGGAAGCCAATTTGTTCGACCGACGCCCTATAGCCGCAGGCGCGAGCGCGGTCGGCAAGACGAGTGACGGCGCTACGTTTGATCTGGTATTCGAAGGCGCGGGCCTTGCGGACCGGGGCCGGGCGGCACAAGGACTGTTCCGCATTGTGGGGGCGCCGCCACGTTTGCGCATTGACGAGAGCGTCACACTTGCGGCACCGCTGGGCGAACCCGTCGCCGGGGTGATCGTGCCGCGTGCGTCGTTGATAAGTGGCTCTAACGGTTTAACCTCGGTTTTCGTCAAGACGCGCGCTGAAACCTTCGCCCTGCGCAACGTAACAACCGCGCCGGTTGACGCTGGACATGTCGCGATATTAGCGGGGGTCAAGGCTGAAGAACGTGTGGTGACAAATGGAGCAACTTTGCTCGGTCAGGTTCGCTAGGTATGTTTGACGCCATTGTCGCCTTTTCACTGCGCAACCGGATACTCGTTCTGTTTGCCGCCGTGGCGCTTATCGCGATGGGATTATTGTCGGCAAGTCGGCTGCCAGTTGACGTTCTGCCTAACCTTAATCGTCCGGTCGTAACGATACTGACTGAGTCGCCGGGTCTCGCTCCGCCTGAAGTCGAAACGCTGGTAACTCGCCCGATTGAAACATCAATGAGCGGCGTCCCTGGTGTTGAGCGTGTGCGCTCGGTTTCGGGGATCGGACTGTCGGTCGTCTATGTCGAATTTGACTGGAGCGAAGATGTCTTTCGAGCGCGCCAGCAAGTCGCAGAACGACTGACGCTCGTTCGCGAACAGATCCCGCCGAGCACGGTACCCCAGATGGGACCGGTTACGTCGATTATGGGCGAAATCATGCTCGTTGCGATTCCTTATGGTAAAGCCAGTCCGATGGAAGCGCGCGAAATTGCAGACTTCCAGATACGGCCTCGCTTGCTGACAATCCCTGGTGTTGCACAAGTTATTCCGATTGGCGGTGAGGTGCGGCAATATAGGGTCTCGCCCGATCCGGCGGCAATGGCGGCACTTGGCATAACGCTTGATCAGATTGACCGGCAATTGCGCGAATTCGGTACCAACAGCGGTGGCGGGTTCGTAGATCAGTTTCAAAAGGAATATCTGATCCGGGGTGTTGCGCAGTCGACACGGATCGAAGATCTGCGCGCGTTGGTTGTTGGCGAAAATGCCAATGGCCCGGTCAGACTTTCGCAAGTTGCCTCGGCTGGTTTTGCAGCCGGTTTCCGGCGGGGCGATGCAGGTTATAATGGCGCGCCAGCGGTGGTTATCGCAGTCCAGAAGCAGCCGACAGCAGATACGATCGCAGTAACAACCCAAGTGGAGACTGCCTTAAGGGAAATAACTGCAACGCTACCGGACGGCATTACGGCTGACAAGGTGCAGTTCCGTCAAGCAGATTTCATCGAAACATCGATCGGCACACTCCAAAAAGTGTTGATCGAAGCGGCGATCGTTGTGGCGGTCGTGCTTTTCCTGTTCCTTCTTAATTCCCGCACGACTGCAATCTCACTAATATCCCTGCCGATATCGATATTAATCACGGCGATCGTTTTTTCCATTTTCGATTTGTCGATAAATACGATGACACTTGGCGGTCTGGCTATCGCGATTGGAGAATTGGTCGATGATGCTGTCGTCGATGTAGAAAACGTCTTTCGCCGTCTGCGAGAGAATGCTGCATCGTCTGAACCGCAATCATCGCTTGTCGTCATCGCCCACGCGTCAGGTGAAGTTCGCTCGGGCATTGTTTATGCGACCGCGATCATCATCCTTGTCTTTCTGCCATTGTTCTTTCTTGGGGGGGTCGAAGGACGCCTGTTCGCGCCGTTAGGCCAGGCTTATATTGTGTCGATCCTCGCAAGCTTCGTCACTGCCGTGACGCTAACTCCAGTGCTTTGCTATTACCTCTTGCCAAAGTTTGCAGCCCTTCATGCCGAGAAGGAATCAGGCGTTGTCACGCGCCTTAAGAAACTGAATTCGTACGTTCTAGAGTGGGGCTTTGCGCGCGTTCGCGGCGTGCTAATTACCGCTATAATAGTCAGCCTATTGGCTATCAGCGGAGCGTTGTTGTTGCCACGCGCGTTCTTGCCAACGTTTAATGAAGGTAGCTTTGTTGTCGGTTTTCAACTTGAACCAGGCGTCTCGCTAGAAGCCTCAAGCCAGTTGGCGGCGACCGCCGAGAAACTATTGCTGCAAATACCGCAGGTCGAGAGCGTCAGTCGGCGGACCGGTCGTGCCGAGCTTGATGAACATGCTGAAGGCGTTCATTCAAGCGAAATCGATGTTGCGCTCAAACCCGACGCTGAGGACCGGACTGCGGTTGCTGAGGCAATCCGCAGTAAGCTCGCTGTGCTGCCCGGTTCGGTTTCAGTTGGAGCCCCGATTGGCCACCGGATCGACCACTTACTTTCGGGGGTGCAAGCGCAGATCGTTGTCAAGATATTCGCCGAAGATCTGGACGGTGCGCGCGGAAGCGCTGAACAGCTTCGTGCGGCAATATCCGACGTTCCCGGCATCGTCGATTTGCGAATTGAAAAACAGGTACGCGTGCCGCAGCTAGATCTGAGGATCGATTATGAGCGGGCGAGCAGTTACGGCATTACGCCAGCAGCAGTGTCCGACGCGATTGCGACGCTGTCGAACGGCAAAATTGTCAGCCGCGTGGTTGATGGACTTAAACGCTATGATGTGGTGTTGCGGCTTCCTGACGAAACCCGCACGACGGCGGCATTGGCCGATCTACTCATTGAAACGCCAAGAGGCCCTGTGCCCCTGCGGAATTTAGCGGAAATCATTGAAACCGATGGCCCCAACCAGATACTACGCGAAGGCGGAAAACGCCGGATCGTGGTTTCCGCGAATGCGGCACCAGGTGCCAATTTGGGTAGTATAGTGACCGCAATTGAGGCCGAAGCAGCCAAACTCAAATTACCAGCTGGCGGCTTTGTCCGCGTCGAGGGCCAGTTTGAGGCGCAGCGCGAAGCCGCATTGACGATCGGTGGCCTGTCACTCGTCTCCTTTGGCATGATTTTCATTCTGTTGTTCACCCGTTACCGTTCGGCCAAATTGGCACTGATAATCATGGCCGGGGTGCCGATGGCGCTCGTAGGATCGGTAATGGCGCTCGGTGTTGCCGGACTGCCGCTTTCAGTCGCCAGTATGGTCGGATTCGTTACACTTACCGGGATCGCATCGCGCAACGGTATTCTGAAGGTCAGCCATTATATCAACCTCGTTCTCCATGAGGGTGAAACATGGGGCGATAAACTTATAATTCGCGGCACGCTCGAACGGTTGACGCCCGTGTTAATGACAGCCCTGGCCGCAGGTCTCGCGCTCACGCCGCTACTTATCGGAGCTGACGAACCCGGCAAGGAAATCCTCCATCCCGTCGCCGTTACAATCTTTGGCGGGCTGTTGTCGGCGACGTTGCTCGATGCCTTGATCACGCCAATCCTGTTTCGCCTGTTTGGGCGCGCACCGCTCGAAAACATCATCGCGGAAGCCCGGCAATCGGGCAATTTGCAAGCCTATTGACCTAAGCAAAAGGATATCTCTCCATGAAAAAGGCATTGTTCCTGATCGCAGCCTCTGCCCTCGCGCTCTCTGGTTGCGGCGAAAAGAAGCATGATGACGGTCATACAGACGCCGATCATGCCGCAATCGCCGCCAAGGAAGGTGCTGGCGGCGATGAACACGCCGGAATGGATATGGGCGAAGGAAGCCATCATCACGGTGCAGCAACACTTAAAGTTGCGCTGGCTCCTGCCGGTCCGTTTACACCGGGCAATCCGCAATCAGTGGCGCTCACTTTAACCGACTTGAAGACCGGCGCGCCGATTGGCCCTGATCAACTGGCGCTCGCGCATACGAAGAAGCTGCACTTGCTGATTATTGATGAAAGCCTGACGGATTATCAGCATATCCATCCGGTGGCTGGCACGAAGTCGGGCGACTGGACGTTCAGTTTTACACCAAAATTTGGTCGCACATACCGCGTATGGGCGGACTCGACGCGCAAAGATGGCGATCAGGAATATGTTTTCGCCGACATGAATGCTGGACCCGAAAAAGCGCCGGCGCCCGACGCAAAGCCAGTGGCAACCGCAGAAATGGGAGGTCTCAAATTCGCGCTCTCGTTTGCGGGCCCCGTAAAAGCTGGTGAAGGGGTTATGGGTAGTGTCGCAATTGTCGATGCGAAATCGGGTCAGCCTTTCACTCAGCTTCAACCGATCATGGGAGCATTCGGGCACGTTGTGGCCTTTTCGCGCGATTGGGGCTCAATTGAACATGTCCACCCTCAGGGAACCGAACCCAAGACTGTCAGTGATCGTAGCGGGCCAATCGTTGGATTTCACATGGAACCGAAAAACAGTGGCGTCATGAAGATATTCGTCCAAATCATGGCAAATGGGCGCGAAATGATCGTGCCGTTCACCGTGAATGTATCTGCCTAAAGGAACGCAAACCAATATAGTTATTTTTGATATCAAATCCCGTCGATTGCATTAGATGCCGTAGGAGTAGTCCATACAAAGAAATATGGCAAATCAATGCTATATATTTGCAGGGTGCCGTAGATTCAATTGATTGCGTAATTGGGCAATCAACTTTATTTGCCAATTGTCGCAAAATCCAGCTATGAATGCGACAGGTTTGATTATGCGAACACGGTGCTATGCCACGTGAATACTCGACAAATTGCGGCTAGAATTTTCGACCGTGAATTTCCTTGGCTGGATAAAGAGGTTTAGCATGAAGTCATCGAAGGTCACGAACGCGAAGAATGCGCTCGTCATCAAGCAGGGCAAGGAGCGCACGCCGGTCGCTGAGGTCTGTCGCAAGGCGGGGATCAGCCACGCAACCGCTTTCAATTGAAAGATTAAATACGCTGAGTTGATGCCGTCTGAGATACGGCACCTGCGCGAGCTGCAATACGAGAATCGCCGACTGAAGCGGATCGAGGCTGACGTGACCCACTGATTTTCCACCACGAGCGACTAAAGTCTGACCTGAGGTGCACTGCTACCGAACCTTGGACCGCTCGGGTCTGGAGTTTTCCGCCTTGCTCAGGTCCGGTGGGCTGGTTTCACCGGCTGAGTTTGGCAGCATGATCGGGGGGGATATTCCCGACCGCGCAATGCGGTCGCTCTTCCTTATAGTGTCTACGCCACGCCTCCAGCTTTTCGCGAGCATCTTCCAGCGACAGGAACCAGTGCGCGTTCAGGCATTCGCCGCGCAGCTTGCTGTTGAACGCCTCGATGAACGCATTGTCTGTGGGCTTACTAGGGCGGGAGTGACGTGACCCCCAGCTTTCCCCCAGCTGGGATTAGAGCCAGGCGGTTGTTTTGCGCATCAGCGCGGTTGAAGCAATGGGCTGCGTAGCGGAGCCCGTAGGGCGGAGCGAAGCAGGCCATTGCTTATCCAATTCGGCGGCGAACGCCGCCGGGGTTGTGTAGCCAAGGGATGAGTGCGGTCTCTCCCGGTTGTAATCCTCGACCCAAGCAGCAATCTCGACCCGTGCATGGGTCATGCTGAGGAACAGGGTCTCGTTCAGCAGCTCATCGCGCATGCGGCCGTTAAAGCTCTCGACGTAGCCATTCTGCATCGGCTTGCCCGGAGCGATGTAATGCCACTCCACGCCGATCTGGCCGCACCATGCGAGCACGGCATTGCTGGTGAGCTCGGTGCTATTATCGCTGACGATCATGCCCGGCTTGCCGCGCTCGCTGATCAGCCGGGTCAGCTCGCGCACGACACGGTGCCCCGAGATCGAGGTATCCGGCACCGCAGCCAGGCACTCCCTGGTCACGTCATCGACGACGTTGAGCACCCGGAACCGTCTGCCAGAAGCGATCTGGTCATGAACAAAGTCCAGGCTCCAGCGCTGGTTCGGTAACGCCAGCACCGGTGCAGGCGCTCTGGTGCCCACAGCACGCTTGCGGCTGCGCCGCCGCCTCACTGCGAGACCTTCCTCACGATACAGCCGCTGGGTCTTCTTGCGGTTGATCATCACGCCCTCCCGGAGCAGCAGGATATGCAGGCGGCGGTAGCCGAACCGGCGTCGCTGGTTGGCCAACTCGCGCAGCTTCTCGCGCAGATCGCCATCATCGTCCCGTGTGGAACGATAGCGCATGCTCTTGCGATCGGCATCAATGACACGGCACGCCCGCCGCTCGCTCATCCCATGACATGTCTGAAGATGAGCAACAGCTTCCCGCTTGGCGGCGGGCGTCACCACTTTTTTGAAAGAAGATCCTTCAGTGCAGCCTGATCCAACATCGCATCGGCCAGCAGCCGCTTGAGCTTGGCGTTCTCGCTCTCGAGTTCCCTCAGACGCCGAGCTTCGGACACCTCCAGCCCGCCATACTTGGCCTTCCAGTTGTAGATCGTCGCTTCCGAAACCCCGTGCCGCCGGGCCAGATCAGCGGTCTTCGCGCCCGCCTCCGCCTCCTTCAGCACCCCGATAATCTGCTCTTCTGAAAACCTCACACGCTTCATCGTCTGTCCTTCCTTCAGGCCAGACTCTAATCGCTCGTGGAGGAAAATCAGGGGGTCACGTCAGGAGAGGTCCAGGATCACACCGCGCTGGTAAGCCCACATATCCATGTCCCGAGAGATAAGCTCGGTATCCGTCCGGTGAAGGCCGCGGTGTGATGCTGGTCGGCGCGTAGGCCGGTTTATGCGGCAATCGCTATGGTGCTCAGCGCCCAGTTCCAAGGCAGCAGCTGATCGAGCTTGGTGGCGGGATGATCGGCGATGCGCGCGAGGACATCGGCGAGCCAGGCCTGCGGATCGACATGGTTGAGCTTTGCGGTCTGGATCAGCGTGTAGATGACGGCCGCGCGCTGGCCGCCGCGATCCGAGCCGCAGAACAGCCATGCCTTGCGACCGAGCGGGATGCAGCGAAGCGCGCGCTCGGCGGCATTGTTGGTGAGGCAGATGCGGCCATCGTCGAGGAAGCGGGTGAACGCGTCCCAGCGCTTGAGCATGTAGAAGC
>LSKF01000020.1 GCA_001556995.1 Erythrobacteraceae bacterium CCH12-C2 | reverse complement strand
GGTCATGACATGCTCCGGGGGCTAGAAAAAAGTGACCGGGCGGAGAGAAAGAGGGAGTGCACGATGCCGATGAGGTAGGTGATCCGCGTACGGACGAGAACCTGCGTCATGCGCAAGGCTTTGTTGCAAGTGACGGAATAGTCTCGCAAGATTATCCGAACGCTTACAAATCGAGCACCAGCCGGTCACCGACGCCCGCTTCAGTGGCGGCGGGAATGGCGCAGCAGATCAAGGCGTGATCCTCGGCCACGGCGGCTGAGGGCGGTGCGGGGTAGGTGACCCTGCCGGCGAGCACCCTGGTGGCACAGGTGCCGCACGAACCGCCGCGGCAGCCATAGGCCGGGGTCAGCCCGCGCGCTTCGGCCAGTTCGAGCAGCGAGCCTGCCTCGGGCGTCCAGCGCGCTTCCTTGCCCGATGCCATGAACGCGACTGGCACGGGCGTGGTCGCCGCCGGGGTGAGCGGGGCGGCCACCTCCGACACGCGGCGCTTGAGTGAGGCCGGACCAAAGGCCTCGGCATGGATGCGCGTATCAGGCACGCCGATGTCGCTCAGCTGGTCGTAAAGCCCCTGCATGAAGGGCGGCGGGCCGCACATGTAGAAATCATAGCCATCGAACGGCAGCACCGCGCGCAGCAGCGCAGCATCGATCCGCCCTGTCGCTTCGTAGTCCAGCCTCTCGCGCGCGCCGGTCGTATCGTCAAGGACCCGCACCATCCGCACCGCGCCGCCCGCCTGCGCAACCAGATCGCCGAGTTCGGCATCAAAGCCGCGCTCGGCAAGGTTGCGGGCGGCCTGAAACACGAAAGTAGGGCGGATGCGGCGCTTGCGCAGGCCCTCGAACACGATGCTGCGCAGCATGGCGAGGATCGGGGTGATCCCGACGCCGGCCGCCAGTAACACCGCCGGACGTGGCTCGAGCGGGTCGATGGTGAAGTTGCCGGCCGGGACGCGGGCCTCGATCTTGTCGCCCACGGCAAGGCTGTGGAGGTGATCGGACACCAGCCCCTGGCGCTTGACGCTGAGGCGGTAGAACCCGTCCGAGGGCGCGCTCGACAGGGTATAGGTGCGCTGCACCGGCTCGGCACTACCTGCGGGCGTGACGCGGATCGGGAGGTGCTGACCGGGGGCGGGGGCGATGATCCCGTGGCCATCGGCAGGCTCGAGATGGATCGAGCGGATGACGCTGCTCTCCTGCATCATCTTTGCCACCCGGAACGGGCGCCAGGCGTTGGCCAGCGTCTTGGCCGCCAGCCGCTCGGCGGCCTGTTGCCAGTCGCCGGTCATCAGGCTGTTCGGCGATGCGCCCTCAGGCCGGGAGGCAAAGCGCAGCGGCAGCGCGTCTTCGCGCAGCACTGCGCGGCGCGGCCGGAACGTCCACAAGCGTTCGGCCCCCTGAAAGGCGGCAATCTCGGGGGAATCGAGCACCAGTTCCACCTCGCCCGTCAGTTGCAGCACAGCGCCGCTGGCGAAATCGGGAAACACCAAGCCGGCCTTCGGGTTGAGAAGAAAATTGCCCAGCGTGTTGAATTGCAGGTTGCCCGCAAAATCGGGGATAGTGAGCGAGCCATCGGCATTGACCCGCACGAAACCCGGCTTGCCGCCCCGGTGCGAGGCATCGACGTGGCGGCCCGCAGCATCATCGACATAGGAGGCGACGAAGAACGTATCGGCGGCGGTGATCATGTCCTGCACGCGTCGGTCTGTCAGATCGCGTTCGAGCGCATCAGGCAGTCCGGCATGATCCATCGGATCGCGCACCATCTGCCAGTCGCGCCTCTGGATATATTGCGGGCAATTGCCGAAGGCGTGTTCGACCGTCACGGCGATCCGGCCGGCGCCGAGCGTCTGCACCCGCCCGTTCATGCGGTTGCGGCGGCGCGTATGAAGCTCGATCCCGAGCAGGCCGACCGCGTCGCCTTCGCCAAGTCCGGCGCTGGCCGGATCACGCGGATCGAGCGTGACCGCGAAATGGAGCGTGCGCGGATCGGGGCTGTGGATGAACCCAGGCGCACCGCTCAACATTGTGGCCCAGACATCGCCATGCCGATCAACCGCGCCCACTACGATAAAGGGCAACTGCGCGTAGAATTCACGGTGCTGGTCGGGCATGAAATTGCGGATCGCCCGCCTGCCGAATTGCTCCATGCGCTCAGCGACGCCCAGCGACGCCTGGATCGCGACCTCACCCGGATGAAAGGGGGAAGGCTTGTCGGTCAGTGTGTCGGTCATGGCGGTCTCCCATGGCAGGCGACCGGACGGCAGACACCGTCCGGTCGCACGGCATTTAGGCGGCTAGGCCTACCGGGGTCTTGCCGAATTCCAAGAAGCCCGGCAGCGCTTCGATCCGGTCGAGCCAGGCGCGGACATTGGCATAGGGCGCAAGGTCGACATTGCCCTCGGGCGCGCGGGCGATGTAGCTGTAGAGCGCAACATCGGCGATGGTGGCGCGGTCGGCGGCGATCCAGTCGTGCCCTTCCAGCTCGGCCTCGATCAACGCGAGGATGGCGTGGGCGCGAGCGATAACTTCATCGGGGCGATAATCGGCCTTGAAGATAGTCACGAGCCGCGCGGCGCCGGGACCGAAGGCGATCTGGCCCGCGGCGACGGAGAGCCAGCGCTGCACGCGCGCCGCACCGATCGGGTCTTGGGGCAGCCATTCGGTCTTCGCGAACTTCTTGGCAGCATAGACGAGGATGGCGTTGGAATCGGCGATGAAGTGGCCGTCATCCTCCAACAGCGGCACCTGACCGAAGCGGTTTTTGGCGAGATATTCAGGTGACTTGTGTTCGCCTTTGGCAAGGTCGACCTCGACGATCTCGACCGGCGCTCCGATGAGTGAGAAGAACAGGCGGGCGCGGTGGGCATGACCGGAGATGGGATGGGAATAGAGTTTCATGACAGGGCCTTTCTGAGGTCAAGGTGCGGTCGCCGGATGGGCCAAGCGACGGCCTGTGACTTAAGCTGCACCGATTGGCGGAAGAACGGCGTAAATCGACAAATCACTGTTCCACTTCACGCAATGATTGGTGCATAAGCGGGGTTGCAGAGGTGAGGCCTGGCTGTCGTTGCGTAGGCCGCGGAAGGGACTGGGAAGCCGGAATGGATCGTTATCACGCGATGCGGGTGTTCGTGCGGATCGCTGAGGCGGGCGGGTTCGCCGAGGCTGCGCGCCAGCTGCACATGAGCCCGCCCGCTGTCACCCGCGCCGTCGCCGCGCTTGAGGATGCCATCGGCACGCGGCTGCTGACGCGGACCACCCGCGCCGTGAAGCTGACCGAGGCAGGCGCGCGCTATCTGGAAGATTGCCGCCGCATCCTTGCTGCGATCGAAGAGGCTGAGGCAGCGGCGGCGGGGTCCTATGCCACCCCCACAGGAATGCTGACGGTGACGGCATCGGTGCTGTTCGGGCAACATTACGTGATGCCGATCCTGACCGAGTTTCTCGACCTTCACCCGCAGGTCACCGGACGGGCGATCTTCCTCGACCGGGTCGTCAATCTCGTCGATGAAGGGATCGACGTGGCGATCCGCATCGGGCACCTGCCGGATTCGAGTTACAGTGCGGTTCGGGTCGGATCGGTCAGGCAGGTGATCTGCGCCTCGCCCGCCTATCTCGAACGGGCTGGCCTGCCACAGCACCCTTCTGAGCTTGCCCAGCACCGGATCATCGCCGCGACCAGTGCCTGGACTTCGCTTGAATGGCGCTTCGGGGCGCAGGGCGAGATTGCAGTGCAGGTCAAGCCTGCGCTGTTCTGCAACGCCAATGAACCCGCGATCAGTGCCGCGCGCGCCGGTTGGGGGCTGACCCGCGCGCTGTCCTATCAGGTCGGGCCAGACCTGATCGCGGGCCATCTCCAGATTGTGCTCGAGGACTTCGAACAGCCGCCGCTGCCGGTGCACATCGTCCATCCGGAAGGCCGCAACGCTTCGGCCAAGGTGCGTGCCTTTATCGACTTTGCGCGCGAAAGGCTGCGCGCCAACCGGGTCATCAACTGATCACGGCGTTACAAGTTGCCGCGCGCGGGCCACTTCCGCCAGAAAGAAGAACCCGAGGAAATCGCCGGGTGTCCAAATGCGTGGTTGCGAAGGTGGAGACCGCGGCGGCATGCTGGAGCCGTAGCCTCTGCCGTGTGCCATGGCTTGCTATCGCCCGCCGCGCGGTGATAGGCCGTTGCCCCGGCACGCGGCTTTTACGAGGAACGGACTGCACGACTTATGGAAGCTTCAAACCGGCAAGATACCAAGTCTGAATTGCTGCGATCAGCTGAGCGGCTGATTGCCGAGAAAGGGCTTGGCTCGGTCTCGGTCAAGATGATCACCGCCGATGCCGGAGCGCGCAATCCCAGCGCGGTGCATTACCATTTCGGCAACATCGAAAGCCTGATCGAGGAAGTCTTCGCCAAGCGTTACCGCGAGATCGAAGCGGAGCGAGCGGTGCGGCTGGAGCGGGTCACCGAGACCGATCCCAAAGCGCGGTTGGTGGCGGTGGTCGAAGCAGCCATTGGCCCGCTTCTGGAAGCCTGTCTCGAAGAGAACGGCCGTGTCTACGCCCGGTTCTGCCTGCAATTCGTTTCGGACCCACGGTTTGATCACACCAAGCTGATCATGGACGCGGGGGCGCATACCTTTGTGCGGCTGAAAGAGGAGATTGTCTCCGCTCTGCCGCACATCCCCGCCGCGCGGCTGGAGCCTCGGATCCGGCAGAGTTTCGTCATCGCGATGGTGCAGGCGGTGAGCTTTGCCCGCGAGGTGGAAGCAGGAACCGCGCCGCCTATAAACGCCGCGGTGCGGGAAGCCGCCAACGGTCTTGCAGCCTACCTGAGCGCTGCGGTTTAGGTCATGCCTCGCACGTTGGCCGCCAGGCGGGTTCTGGGATGTAAGAAGGGGCAATCGCGATGAGCGAAACCGTTGACGTTTTCTGGTCGTTTCGCAGCCCCTATTCGCGGCTGGTAACAGCCGACCTTTTGCAGTTGCGGGAGGATTACGCGGTCGATGTCGCCTTGCGCGTGGTGCTGCCGCTGGCGGTCCGCAATCCCGAAGCGCTGTTTGATCCCGCCAACCGCAAGCCGCCGATGTATATCGCTCGGGACTCGATCCGCCGCGGCGAGATGTTGGGGCGACCCATCGTATTCCCGACCGATCCCGACCCGATCGTGCAGGACTTCCGCACGATGGCGGTCGCCAAGGAGCAACCTTACATTTACCGCCTCTCCAAGCTGGGCGTTGAGGCCAACCGCCGGGGCCGGGGCGTGGAGCTGGCCGACCGGGTCGCCGCGCTGATCTTTGGCGGCACCCGGGGCTGGGACAAGGGCGACTTGCTCAAGAACGCGGTGGCGGATGCCGGGCTCGACCTCGAAGACCTCGATGCGGCTATTGAAAATGGCGACCATCTCGAAGAGATCGAGCGCAATCACCAGGCGCTCGATGCGGCGGGGCACTGGGGCGTGCCGACCATGGTGTTTCGCGGGGAGCCGTTCTTCGGTCAGGACCGGATCGATACGCTGCGCTGGCGGCTCGGCCTTGCGGGGCTGGCTCGGGCCTAAAGCTCTGTCCGCAGCATCGCGCAGCGCTGAGCGATCGGCTCGCTTTCCAGCAGCTCACCCAGCGGCGCAGCCAAGCGGCGGCGCCAATTGGGGTGCTCGGTGATGGTGCCGGGCAGGTTGGGTTGCTCCTCCTCTCCCAGCATGTCCTCCAGCGATACGAGCGCGAGCGCGGAGGGCGTGCGGGTGATATGGGCGATGGCGGCGTCAACCACAGGGGCCGGATTGTCGGGAGCGGGGCGGGGGGCATGGCCGCTGAGGGTGGACCACAAGAGCCCGCGATCCCAGTCGCGGATTGCCTCGGCTTCGGCCCTATCAACTTCGGGTGGCAGGCGGCCGAGTTTCTCCGCCCAATCAAGATCGCGCCCGCGCCACCATCCCGCGACCGTGACCGTGTCATGAGTCCCGCTCATCGCCGCGCTGAGGCGCGGGTAATCGGCCGCACCGATGAAGCCGTGATCTTCGGCCCGCTCGAACCACAGCACCCGCATCCCCAGCATCTGCCGCGCGGTCACGGCCCCGGTGAAGCCGTGAGGAGCGGTGCCCAGATCCTCGGCGATGATCAGCGCGCCCGCCCGGTGCGCTTCCAATGTGGCGAGGCGGATCAGGTCTTGGAAGGGGTAGCTGAGATAAGCCCCGTCGCTGGTCGCGCCGCCTTCTGGAATGACCCACAGCCGCGCGAGACCGAATGCATGGTCGATCCTCAGCCCGCCGCAGCCCATCAACCCGGCGCGGATCATCGCGATCCACGGGGCATAGCCGCTTGCGCGCAGACCCTCGGGCGAGAAACTGGTGATCGACCAGTTCTGCCCCAGCGGCCCCAGCGGATCGGGCGGGGCTCCGATGGTGAGGCCGTCCAGCATGGCACCGCGCAAGGACCAGGCATCGCTGCCCGCCGGATCGACGCCCACCGCAAGGTCGCCGATCAGGCCCACCGCCATCCCGGCCTCGCGCGCGGCGGCTTGGGCAGCACCGAGGCCCTCGCGTGCGAGCCATTGCAGGAACAGGTGGAAGGTCACTTCCTCGGCATGCTCGGTAGCGAAACGGGCGACTTCGGGGCTTTCCGGGTCGCGATAGGCACTTGGCCACTCCCGCCAGCCATGCGCGCCGGTGGGTCGGAAATGCACATCGAGCGCATCGAACAGCGCGTGTCGGTGGAGCATGGCATCGCCCTCTCGCGCCAGCGCAGCGCGCCGCGCTGGGTCCAGCGCGGCAAAGGCGGTTCGCAGAGCCTGCAGACGACGCGGCAGGGCTTGCTCCCAGTTGATCAAGGCGCCCGATTCTTCAATGGGCAGCGGTGGCAGGCCGACCAGCGCCGGATCGCCCATCGCGCTGTTGAGGAATAGGCGGCTGGAGGGAGAATAGGGACTGAACCCTTGTCCATGCCCCGGAAACAGCGCGTGTACGGGATTGATCGCGACCGCATCCGCCCCGCGCGTGCCCAAATCCTCGACGGCGCGAGCCAGCTCGCCAAAATTGCCGAAAGCGCGCGGCACATCGCCCCGCAGCGCCGGGATCTGGAGCGAAACGCCCCACGGGCGGCGGCCGGGGTCATGGGGAAGCGGGCACGCGGCGGGCGCGACCGCGAGCTTCAGCGTGTGGCGATCGAGCGCGAGGTCGTAATAGCCGGGCGCGGCGCCCAACGTCAGCCGCGCGCCATCGAGTGGCAGCGGGCGGGTGACGCCGTCCTCACCGGTAATTTCGGCGCAGGTCGGGGCGAAGGGCAGGGTGATGGTGTCACCGGCATCGGCCACCAGCATCGTTGGGAGCGCCGCCGCGCGTGCTTCAACCTGTGCCAGCGAACGCGCAATCTTCCCCTCACTCGCCGCCTCATGGCCGAGCGCCGTCAGGATCCCTTCGAGCGCGGCGTCACTGACCCGCTGCTCCCGCCCTTCGACATCGCGCCACGCGCGTGCGAGGCCGCAAGCCTGTGCCAGCCTATCCAATGGCGTCATCGCGGCCCTCCTCAGCGGCGCTGGTCGGCGCGCCGCGACCGCCCGCATCGGGCCGCAAACCCCGCTTGGCAAGCCGTGCAGCCCGATTTCGCGCCATGAATACGATTGAAGTGCCATTTGAGCGATTGCTGGCAAGCATCGCAACTGGTTAGTGTGCCATCGCGGCATGCAGCATGGTGGGGGCACCGGGCTTGCGGCGGCGCGCGGCGCAAACAGGGAGAATAGTCTCAGTGAATATTCCCATCAGCGGAAAAGCCAGCGAGCTTGATGAGCGCATCATCGACGCCCTCCACCACCGCGTCGGCAAGAACGAGCGCGCGGCCAAGCCGCATGACTGGTACAACGCGACCGTGCTCGCGCTGCGCGATGATATCATCGACCACTGGTTCGCCTCGACCGCGCGTACGCATGAAGCGGCGGGCAAGCGGGTCTATTACCTCAGCCTCGAATTCCTGATCGGGCGGCTGCTGCGTGATGCCCTGTCGAACCTTGGCTGCACCCGGGCGATGGAGCAGGCGCTGAGCGCGCATGGGCTTGATCTGGCGCGGCTGGAGGAATTGGAGCCTGATGCGGCGCTCGGCAATGGCGGGCTCGGGCGGCTGGCGGCGTGCTTCATGGAGAGTCTCGCCAGCCTCGATATTCCCGCCTTTGGCTATGGCATCCGCTACATCAACGGCATGTTCCGCCAGCGGATCGACGAAGGCTGGCAGGTCGAATTGCCCGAAACCTGGCTCGCGCACGGCAATCCATGGGAGTTCGAGCGGCGCGAGAGTTCCTACTGTGTCGGGTTCGGCGGTGAAGTGATCAGCGACGGCGCGGCGGTGCGTTGGCTGCCGGCCGAAAAGATCGAGGCGACCGCGGTCGATACCCCTGTTGTCGGCTGGCGCGGCAAGCGGGTCAATACGCTGCGGCTGTGGACCGCCAATGCGATGGACCCGATCCAGCTTGCCGCCTTCAACGCCGGCGACCACGCCGGCGCGCTGGCAGCGCAGGTTCGCGCGGATAGTCTGGTGCGGGTGCTCTATCCGGCGGACTCGACCCCGGCGGGGCAGGAATTGCGGCTGCGGCAGGAGTTCTTCTTCTCCTCGGCGAGCATTCAGGACATTGTCCGCCGCCACGTGCAATATCACGGCGATGTGCGCAGCCTGCCCGACAAGGCGGCGATCCAATTGAACGACACCCACCCTTCGGTCGCGGTGGCCGAGCTGATGCGGCTCTTGAAGGACGAACACGGTCTCGACTTTGACGAGGCGTGGGACATCACCCGGCGCACCATCGCCTACACCAACCACACTTTGCTGCCCGAGGCGCTCGAAAGCTGGCCGCTGCCGCTGTTCGAGCGGATGCTGCCGCGCCACATGCAGATCATCTATGCGATCAACGCGCGGGTGCTACGCGAGGCGCGCAAGGCCGGGATGGATGACGCCGCGATCGCCGCAATCTCGCTCATCGATGAGCATGGCGAGCGCCGGGTGCGGATGGCGAACCTTGCTTTCGTGGGCGCGCATTCCGTGAACGGGGTGGCGGCGCTGCATACGGAACTGATGAAGGAGACAGTCTTCTCCGATCTCCACAAGCTCTATCCGGAACGCATCAACAACAAGACCAACGGCGTCACCCCGCGCCGCTGGCTGCAACAGGCGAACCCCCGCCTGACGGGCCTGATCCGCGAGGCGATCGGCAGCGATTTCCTTGAGGATGCCGAGCAGATCAGCGCGCTCAAAGGCTTTGCCACCGACGCCGCCTTCGCCGAGCGGGTGGACGAGGCCAAGCGCGCGAACAAGGTCGATCTGTCCAACCACCTGCGCGAGCTTACCGGCATCCGGCTCGATCCCGACGCACTGTTCGATGTCCAGATCAAGCGCATCCATGAGTACAAGCGCCAGCTGCTCAATCTGATCGAGACCGTGGCGCTGTATGATCAAATCCGCAGCCATCCCGAACGTGACTGGGTGCCGCGCGTCAAGATCTTCGGCGGCAAGGCCGCGCCGACCTATCACAACGCCAAGCTGATCATCAAACTCGCCAACGACATCGCCCGGCGGGTCAATTGCGATCCATCTGTGGGCGAGGTGTTGAAGGTGGTGTTTGTCCCCAATTACAATGTGTCGCTGGCGGAGCGGATCATCCCCGCAGCGGATCTGTCGGAACAGATCTCAACGGCGGGCATGGAAGCTTCGGGCACGGGCAACATGAAGTTCGCCTTCAACGGTGCGCTCACCATCGGGACGCTCGACGGCGCCAATATCGAGATCATGGAGCGGGTGGGGCGCGAGAATATCGTGATCTTCGGCCTGACCGCCGAGGACGTGGCGGCCAAGCGCGCCGGGGGCTACAATCCCCGCGAAGTGATCGAGGGCAGCCGCGAATTGTGTCAGGCGGTCAATGCCATCGCCAGCGGTGTGTTCAGCCCCGATGATCCATCGCGTTACACCGGGCTGATGGACGCGCTCAAGCACTCCGACTGGTTTATGGTGGCCGCTGATTTCGATGCCTATGCCGCCGCCCAGCGCGAGGTTGATCAGCGTTGGTGCGACCGCGCGGCTTGGCGCAAGGCGGCGATCATGAACATTGCCGGGGTCGGGTGGTTCTCCTCCGATCGCACGATCCGGGAATATGCGCGCGAGATCTGGGGCGTGCTGTGAAGCCCCCGCCCGAGGCTTTGGCTGCGCTGCTGGATGGCACTCATGCCGATCCCTTCGCGCTGCTGGGGCCGCACGAGGGGCCAGAGGGCACATTCGCCCGCGCGCTGCTGCTGGGGGCGGAGGAAGCGGAGGCGTTCTCGCTGAAAGGCGGCAGGCTCGGCAAGATGGAACGGGTCGATGATCGCGGGCTGTTTGAGGGAAAGCTCCGGGGCAAGCCCAAGCCGGTGAAGTATCGTTGCCGGGGGCACGGCAGCGAATGGTGGGTGACCGATCCCTACAGCTTTGGCCCGGTGCTCGGCCCGCTCGATGATTTCCTGATCGCGGAAGGCACGCATTTCCGTCTGTTCGACAAGCTCGGCGCGCATGTGATCGAGCATCAGGGCGCGCAGGGCGTGCATTTTGCAGTCTGGGCGCCGAACGCGCGGTGCGTCAACTTGGTGGGCGATTTCAACGGCTGGAACGGGGCTGCGCACATGATGCGCCGCCGCGTCGATATCGGGGTGTGGGAGATCTTCATCCCCGATATCGGCCCCGGCACCGCCTACAAATACCGCATCACCGGCCCTGATGGCATGGTGCAGCCCTTGAAGGCCGATCCCTTCGCCTTCGCCAGCGAGCTGCGCCCCAAGACCGCCAGCATCGTCGCCAAGCCCGGCAAGCGCGAATGGGGCGATGATGCCCACCGCGCGCATTGGGCCAGCGTCGATCCCCGGCGTGAGGCCATATCGATCTACGAAGTCCACCCCGGTTCCTGGCAGCGGGACGATAATGGCTGGTTCCTGACCTGGGACGAAATGGCCGCGCGGCTGATCCCCTATGTCACCGCCATGGGCTTCACCCACATCGAGTTCCTGCCGGTCTCCGAACACCCCTATGACCCCAGCTGGGGCTATCAGACCACCGGGCTTTACGCGCCGTCCGCGCGGTTCGGCGACATCGAAGGGTTTGCGCGCTTCGTGGACGGCGCGCACCGCGCCGGTGTCGGCGTGCTGATCGACTGGGTGCCCGCGCATTTCCCGGTCGACGAGCATGGCCTCGCCCGGTTCGACGGCACGGCGCTTTACGAACACGAAGACCCGCGTCTTGGCTTCCACCCTGATTGGAACACTGCGATCTACAATTTCGGCCGCAGGGAGGTGCGCTCCTTCCTCGTCAACAACGCGCTGTTTTGGGCCGAGCAGTACCATGTCGATGGATTGCGCGTCGATGCGGTCGCCTCGATGCTCTACCGCGATTATTCGCGCGCCGAGGGCGAATGGATCCCCAATCCCGAAGGCGGGCGCGAGAATTGGGAGGCGGTGGAATTTATGCGCGCCACCAACCGTGCGCTTTATGGCCAGCACGCCGGCGTGATGACCATTGCTGAGGAATCGACCTCATGGCCCGGCGTCTCGCACCCTGCCTTTGATGAAGGCCCCCGCACCGCGCTGGGGTTCGGGTTCAAGTGGAACATGGGCTTCATGCACGACACGTTGCAATACATGGCGCGTGATCCGATCCACCGGAAATACCACCACAGCGAGATCACCTTCGGCCTCGTCTATGCCTTCTCCGAAAACTTCGTCCTGCCGCTGAGCCATGACGAGGTGGTCCACGGCAAGGGCAGCCTGATTGCCAAAATGAGCGGCGATGACTGGCAGCAATTTGCGAACCTGCGCGCTTACTATGCGCTGATGTGGGGCTATCCCGGCAAGAAGCTCTTGTTCATGGGGCAGGAATTCGCCCAGCGCCGCGAATGGAGCGAGGAGCGTAGCCTCGATTGGCACCTGATGGACGCACCAGCGCATCGCGGCGCGGCTGATCTGATCCGCGATCTTAACCGCCTCTATCGCACCACGCCCGCACTCCACGCCCGCGATTGCGAAGGCGACGGGTTCGAATGGCTGATCGCTGACGATGCCGACAATTCGGTGTTCGCATGGCTGCGCAAGGCACCGGGCGAGGCTCCGGTGGCGGTGATCGCCAACATGACGCCCGCGCTCCACAGCCACTACCGCCTGCCGCTGCCGCATGACGGGGTGTGGGCCGAAGTGCTCAATAGCGATGCCGCGATCTACGGCGGCAGCGGGCAGGGCAATCTGGGGCAGGTCACTGCAAGGGATGGCGCGGCGCATATCGTCTTGCCGCCGCTTGCCACGATAATGCTGCAATACACGGGATAAGACGACAAAAACGCCAATCTCTGGGGAGAGAACAGATGCAGGAAAGAACTTCGGGAAGGCCGCTCGCGCGTGAAGCCATGGCCTATGTGCTCGCGGGAGGACGCGGCAGCCGGTTGATGGAACTCACCGACCGGCGCGCCAAGCCTGCGGTCTATTTCGGCGGCAAATCACGCATCATCGATTTCGCTCTGTCGAACGCGATCAATTCGGGCATCCGCCGTATTGGCGTGGCGACCCAGTACAAGGCCCACTCGCTGATCCGGCACATGCAGCGCGGCTGGAACTTCATGCGGCCCGAGCGCAACGAAAGCTTTGACATCCTGCCCGCAAGCCAGCGCGTTTCGGAGAACCAGTGGTACGAAGGCACGGCCGATGCGGTGTACCAGAACATCGACATCATCGCCGCCCACGCCCCCAAATACATGGTGATCCTCGCGGGTGATCACATCTACAAGATGGACTACGAATTGATGCTGCAACAGCATGTCAATTCGGGCGCGGATGTGACCGTCGGCTGCCTTGTCGTGCCGCGCATGGAGGCGACCGGCTTCGGGGTGATGCAGGTGGACGAGAAGGACACTATCACCGCCTTCGTCGAAAAGCCCAAGGACCCGCCGGGCATTCCGGGCAACGAGGGCATGGCGCTGGCCTCGATGGGGATCTACGTCTTCAACACCGATTTCCTGTTCGAGCAGCTCCGCCGCGATGCCGATGATCCCGCCTCCAAGCGCGATTTTGGCGGCGATATCATCCCCTACATCGTCAAGCACGGCAAAGCGGTCGCGCACCGCTTCACCAACAGCTGCATCCGCGCTGCGGAAGAGATCGAGGAATATTGGCGCGATGTCGGCACGCTCGATGCTTATTTCGAAGCCAATCTCGACCTCACCGACACCGTGCCCAAGCTGAACCTGTATGACCGCGACTGGCCGATCTGGACCGACTCCGTGGTCGCCGCCCCTGCCAAGTTCGTCCACGATGAAGACGGGCGGCGCGGCTTTGCCGTCTCCTCGCTGGTGTCGGGCGACTGCATCATTTCGGGCTCGGAAGTGTGGCGCAGCCTGCTCTTCACCGGGGTCAAGATCGGCAGCTATTCGCGGGTGCGTGAGGCGGTGATCCTACCCTACTGCAACATCGGACGCGGGGCGCGGCTCAACAAGGTGATCATCGATTCCGGCGTGCGCATTCCTGAAGGGCTGGTGATCGGCGAGGATCCCGAGCTCGACGCGCGCCGGTTCCGGGTGTCGGACAAGGGCGTGGTGCTGGTTACCCGCGACATGATGGCGCGCCTGCAAGTATGACGCTGAAAGTCCTCTCGGTCACCTCGGAGGCGGCACCGCTGATCAAGACCGGCGGGCTGGCCGACGTAGCGGGCGCGCTGCCCGCCGCGCTCGCGCCGCACGGCGTGGCGGTGACAACGCTGGTGCCGGGCTATCCCAAGGTGCTCAGCAGCCTCGGCAAGGTGCGAGCGGCGCATAAGTGGGACGATCTGCTGGGCACGCCCGCCCGGCTGGTGAAGGGCACGCTTGGCGCGAGCCCGCTGCTGGTGCTCGATGCGCCTGCACTGTTCGGGCGCGAAGGCGGGCCTTACGCCGATGCTGCGGGCCGCGACTGGGACGACAATTGGCGGCGGTTCGCGGCGCTGGCGCGGGCGGCGGCGGATCTGGCGGGGGGCGCGGTGAAGGGCCAGCGCTTCGATCTGGTCCATGCCCACGATTGGCAGACCGGGCTTACCCCTGCCTACCTGCGCTTCAGCGGTGCGCCAGTCCCGAGCGTCATGACCATCCACAACATGGCGTTTCAGGGCTATTTCCCCGCCGAGGTCTTTCCCCATCTTGGCCTGCCGCCCGAGGCGTGGTCGGTGGACGGGGTGGAGAGCTATGGCGGGGTCGGGTTCCTGAAGGCCGGGATGCAATTGGCCGACGCGATCACCACCGTCAGCCCCACCTATGCGCGGGAGATCCGCAGCGTCGAATTCGGGATGGGGCTGGAAGGCGTGGTGCTGGCGCGGTCGCATCGGGTCCACGGCATCCTCAACGGGATCGATACAGCCGAATGGAACCCGGCCACTGACCCGCACCTTGCCGCTCGCTTCACTGCCGGAAAGCTCGCCGCGCGGGCCAAGAACAAGCGCGCGCTTGAGCAGGAATTTGGGCTTGAACCCGTCGATGGCCCGCTATTCATCGTTGTCAGCCGCCTGACATGGCAGAAGGGCATGGACCTGCTGCCCGGCGTGCTCGATCATCTGGTCGGGATCGGCGGGCGGCTGGCGCTGCTCGGCTCAGGCGATCCTGAGATCGAAACCGCGCTGCATCAGGCCGCCGCGCGCCATCCGGGCCGCATCGGGATCAGGATCGGCTATGACGAGCCGCTCGCGCACCGCTTGCAGGCAGGCGGCGATGCGATCCTCGTGCCGAGCCGCTTCGAACCTTGCGGCCTGACCCAGCTTTATGGCCTCGCTTATGGCTGCATCCCCGTGGTCGCGCGCACCGGGGGGTTGGCCGACACGGTGATCGACGCCAACCCCGCCGCGCTCGCCGCCGGGGTGGCGACGGGCGTGCAGATGAACGCGGTCAACCCCGAAGCGCTCGCCATGGCGGTGAGCCGCACGGTGGAGCTTTATGCCGACGCCAAGGCTTGGAAACAGGTTCAGAAGAACGCCATGAAAGCGGATTTCTCGTGGGGAGCAAGCGGCGCGGCCTATGCCGCGCTCTACCGCCAATTGATCGAGGAACGCGCATGATCACGACCGTCCCCACCACGCCCTTCGACGGCCAGAAGCCCGGCACATCGGGCCTGCGCAAGAAGGTGCGGGTGTTCGCGCAGCCGAATTACGCCGAAAACTTCATCCAGAGCGTGTTCGATGTCGCCGAGCGCCCGGCGGGCTCGACGCTCGTGATCGGTGGGGATGGGCGCTATCACAATCGCACCGTGATCCAGCAGGCGATCCGCATTGCGGCAGCAAATGGATACGCGCGGGTACTGGTGGGGCAAGGCGGTATCCTCTCCACCCCCGCCGCGAGCCACGTGATCCGCAAATATGGCGCATCCGGCGGACTGATCCTCTCGGCCAGCCACAACCCCGGCGGGCCGGACGAGGACTTCGGGATCAAGTACAACATCGCCAACGGCGGACCCGCGCCTGAAGCGGTGACCGAGGCGATTTACGCGCGCACCCAGACCATCGACCGCTGGATGATGGTCGAGGCCGCCGACATTGACCTCGACCGGATCGGCACCGCGCAGGTCGGCGCAATGGTGGTCGAAGTGATCGACCCGGTCGCCGACTACGCCGCGCTGATGGAGGAGCTGTTCGACTTCCCCGCGATCCGCGCCGCGGTGCAGGATGGTCTGTCGATGGCGTTCGATGCGATGCACGCGGTGACGGGGCCTTATGCGACGGAGATCCTCGAGCGCCGCTTAGGCTTTCGCGCGGGCACCGTGCATAATGGCGTGCCGCTGGAGGATTTTGGCGGGCATCACCCCGATCCCAACCTCGTCCATGCGCGGGTGCTCTACGATCTGATGATGTCGCCCGATGCGCCGGCGATTGGCGCAGCATCGGATGGGGATGGCGACCGCAATCTCATCATCGGCAAAGGGATTTTTATTACCCCATCGGACTCGCTCGCCATGCTGGCGGCCCACGCGCACCTTGCGGCGGGCTATGCGGGCGGGCTCAGGGGCATCGCCCGCTCGATGCCGACCAGCGCGGCGGCGGACCGGGTGGCTGAGGCGCTGGGCATCCCGATGTGGGAGACGCCGACGGGGTGGAAATTCTTCGGGACGCTGCTCGATGCTGGGAGGGCGACGATCTGCGGCGAGGAAAGCGCGGGCACCGGCAGCGATCATGTGCGCGAGAAGGACGGGTTGTGGGCGGTGCTGCTGTGGCTCAATATCCTCGCGGTGACTGGCAAGCCGGTCGCGGAGCTGGCGCGGGAGCATTGGGCACGCTTCGGGCGCAATTACTACGCGCGGCACGATTATGAGGCGATCGAGACGGACAAGGCGAACGCACTGATGGCGGCGCTGGAGGCTTCGCTCGAGGACCTGCCGGGGAAGGCGTTCGGACCGCTCACGGTGAACGCCGCCGATCAATTCGCCTACACCGATCCGGTCGATGGCTCGCAAAGCCATAAGCAAGGCGTGCGGGTGCTGTTCGCCTGCGGCTCTCGGATCGTGTTCCGCCTGTCGGGGACCGGCACCGAGGGTGCAACGCTGCGAGTCTATCTCGAACGCTACGAAGGCCCGGACGGGCGGTTGGCGGAGGAAACCCCTGCGATGCTCGCCGACCTGATCGCAGCGGCCGATGCCATCGCCGGGATCGCCGCCCATACCGGGCGCACCGCGCCTGATGTGGTGACGTGACCCCGCTCCTCGGTGCGCAAGTCGCGGGCGGCGTGACCCGCTTCGCGGTGCGCGCGCCGCTGGCTGAGAGGGTCGACCTGTGCCTGTTCGACGGAGTGGTCGAGACCCGGCACCCGTTGGCGCAGCAGGGCGAGGTGTGGGCGGTGGAGCTGTCCGGCGACCTCACCGGCGCGCGTTACGGCTACCGCGCTCACGGAACCTATGCACCAGAGCGAGACCACTGGTTCGATCCCGCCAAACTGCTGGTCGATCCCTACGCGGTGGAACTCGACCGCCGCTTCACCCAACACCCCCGCCTCGCAGCCCATGGCGAAGACACCGCCGACCTGGTTCCGCGCGCCATCGTCCCGGGGCCGCTCCCCGAAGTACGACGGCGCCCACCGCTGTTCCAACGCGGGGGGCTGATTTACGAGGTCAATGTCGCCGGCTTCACCAAGCTTCATCCCGAGGTGCCGGAAAGCCAGCGCGGCACCATCGCCGCGCTCGGTCATCCCGCTGTCATCGCGCACTTGTTGTCACTTCATGTCACGGCCGTTGAGCTGATGCCGATCATCGCCTGGATCGATGAGCGCCACCTGCCCCCGCTCGGCCTCGCCAACCATTGGGGCTATAACCCAGTGGCGATGATGGCGCTTGATCCGGGCCTTTGCCCGGGAGGTGTGGCGGAATTGCGCGAGACCGTCGCAGCGCTGCACGAAGCGCGGGTCGGGGTGATCCTCGATCTGGTGTTCAATCACTCGGGCGAGAGCGATGTGCAGGGCGGCACGCTCTCCCTGCGCGGGCTTGACCCGGCGGCCTATGCGCGCGCCCCCGACGGCGCACTGATCAACGACACCGGCTGCGGCAACACGCTCGATTTCGCCAATCCGCATGTGCGCCAGGTGATGCTCGATAGCTTGCGCCACTTCGTCCGCCACGCCGGGATCGACGGCTTCCGCTTCGATCTCGCCCCGGTGCTGGCGCGCAGGCCGGGCTTTGATCCCCACGCCCCGATCTTCGCCGAACTCAGCGCCGATCCGCTCCTCTCTGACCGGGTGATGATTGCCGAGCCGTGGGATATCGGCCCCGGCGGCTACCAGCTTGGCCATTTCCCGCCTAATTGGCTTGAGTGGAACGACAAGTATCGCGACGATGTCCGCCGGTTCTGGAAAGGCGCGGGCACCGTCGGCGACCTCGCCACCCGGATTGCGGGATCATCCGATGTCTTTGGCGCGGACTGCCGCAGCATCAATTTCCTTGCCGCCCACGATGGTTTCACACTGGCCGACACCGTCGCCTATGAACAGCGCCACAACCACGCCAATGGCGAGGATAATCGCGACGGGCACGGAGAGAACCATTCGTGGAACAACGGCGCGGAAGGGCCGAGCGACGACCCCGAAATCCGCACCCGTCGCGCTGCCGATCTGCGCGCACTGCTCGGCACGCTGTTCGCCTCGACCGGCACGGTCATGCTCACCGCCGGGGACGAATGCGGGCGTAGCCAAGGGGGCAATAACAACGCCTATTGCCAAGATATGCCGCTCGACTGGGCGGGGCGCGACACGGCGCTGGAGGAATATGTCGCGGGCCTCTCGGCGGCGCGCGCGGCACGGATCGCCGCCTTCTCCAGCTTCCCTGAAGACGGCCACTGGCTCTCACCCGAGGGCGCGCCGATGACGCCGGAGCAGTGGCAGGACCCGGCCACTGACGGTTTCACGCACCTCCCGCCGGAAGGCTCAGCGCGGCCCACCACCCGCATCAGCCGCCATGCCCGCAGCGTCACCATCGGGTAAGGCGCGCGAAAAATCCTGTTCGCCTATCAATCCGACGGGTGACACGCGCCGTTTCTTGTGTTGTCACACGAAGCAGGTCGCAGCGAACATCTTACCTACCGAGACAGGATGCCCATGAATTTCGAACTCGCCCACGAACATCAGATGCTCAAGGAACTGGTCGGCAAATTTGTGCGCGATCAGCTTTTGCCGCGCGAGGCGGCGGTGATCGCGCGTGAGAACCTGGGGAAGGGGACCTATCTGACGCCCGAGGAAACCGCCGAGGTCGATGCGGTCAGCCGCGAACTCGACCTGTGGGGACTCGATGCGCCCGAGGAAGTGGGCGGAATGAACCTGCCGATGGTGGCGATGGTTGGTGTGTCCGAGGAGTTGGGTAAGACCGTGGTGCCCTATTACCTGCCGCCCGACAGCCCCAACCTCAGAATGCTGATGGTCGCCGCCGATGAACGCCAGCGCGTCGCCTATCTCGAACCCTATGTGCGTGGGCAAACGATCAGCGCCATCGGCATTTCCGAGCCCGGCGCGGGTGCGGACCCGCAGGGAATGCGCACAATCGCCGTGCAGGACGGCGATGACTGGATCATCAACGGCCGCAAGATCTGGATCACCAAGGGCGCCGAGGCCGATTTCACCATCCTGATGGCGGTGACCGACAAGAACCCCGATGGCCGCAACGGCATGTCGGCCTTTCTGGTGGACCGCGACACCCCTGGCTTCAACGTCACCCGCAAGATCCCGATGATCGATGGCACCGCGACCTATGAAATCGCGCTCGATGATTGCCGGGTCCCGGGGTGGAAGCTGCTCGGCCAGCGGGGGCAGGGCTTTGCGCCGATGCAGGTGCGCCTCGGCACGCGGCGGATCGAGATGGCGTCATGGGCGATCGGCATGGCGCAGCGCGCGCTCGACATGATGATCGATTATGCCCCGCAGCGCACGACTTTCGGCAAGCCGCTCGCTGCCCGTCAGACCGTGCAGAACTGGGTCAGCGATGCCGCAACCAAGATCCACGCGATGCGGCTGATGACCTATGACTGCGCTTGGAAGATCGATGAGGGCCGCGATACGCGCAGCGAAATCTCGATGATCAAGAGCTTCTGCATCGAGGAAGCCTACCAGATCGTCGATCACGCCATGCAGCTTTACGGCGGCATGGGCATGACCCGCGAACTGCCGCTCTACCTCATGTCGAACAAGCTGCGCACCATGCGCATCTATGACGGGCCGAGCGAGATCCACAATTGGGTCGTGGCGCGCGGGCTGCTGGGGGTGCGCGACTGAGCGCTGGCCGGACACAGCCTCCGCCCCACAAAAAAGCCCGGCTGCGCGTGGTGCGCAGCCGGGCTTTTTGTTGAGCCTGCGGGCTCGATCAGAACCGGGCGTTGACCCCGAGGAAGAAGCTGCGTCCCAAGCCCGAGACCGGGTAGGCCGAGCTCGAGAGATACGGCTCTTCGTCGGTCAGGTTGTTGATGCCGCCGTAGAAATTGATCTCGTCGGTGGCGTCAAAATTGAACGCGAGGTTGTGGATCCAGTATTCCGGCGCGAAGCCTGCGGGACCGAACTCGGTCTCGATCCGCTCAATCTGGATGACCGAAGCTGCTGCGGTCGAGTCGATGTACTGCACGCCGTAGTTCAGCGTGAAGTCACCGCGGTTCCAGCTTGCCGAGCCGAAACCAGCCCATTCCGGCGCACCCAGCTCGCGCAGACCCGGGTTGACCAGCGTGCTGTCGACCGGATCGAAGAAGCGGTTGAGCTTCTCGGTCCAGTTGCCGCCCACCTGCAGGCCGAAATTATTCTTACCCAGGCTGAAGTTGTAATTGACCTGGAAATCGACCCCGCTGGTTTCCAGCCGCGCGAAGTTGATCTGGGTCTGCTGCAGGAAGTTCAGCCCGAGGAACGTCGGCGAACCGGGCGTCCGGTTGCGGGTGAACAGTCCGCAGAAGTCGTTGGGGAAGGTCGACAGATCGTAGCAGGTGTCGACAATATCCTGCGAGGTCACGGCCTGGATCGCATCCTCGATCTCGATCGAGTAGTAATCCGCCGACAGCGTCAGCCCCTGCACCCAGCGCGGCTGGATCACCCCGCCCGCAGTCCAGGTGGTCGCGGTTTCCTCTTGCAGATTGGGGTTACCGCCCGATGTGCCCGAGAAACGCGCGGTGAGCGGATCTTCATACCCCGCCGGAATGCCATCCGCCCGGCAATTGTTCAGGCGGTTCTGGGCATTCGGATCGTTAGCGGCGATCAGGCGATCAATGTTTGACTGGCTGCACGGATCGTTCGGCCGGAAGGTCGCACCCTGCTGCGGATCGAACAATTCGGCGATGTTGGGTGCACGGATTGCCTGGGCATAGGTACCGCGGAAGCGCAAATCACGCACCGGGGCCCACACGCCGTTGACGTTCCAGGTGAAGGCACCGCCGACGGTCGAGTAATCAGCATAGCGGCCGGCTGCGCCGAAGCTGAGGTCGTGGAAGAACGGCTTTTCGGACAGAACCGGGAGCAGCACTTCGCCGAAGACTTCGACAACGTCGAACTGACCGCCTGCGTTGAACTGGCGCGAGGCCGCATCGAACAGCAGCGACTGGTTGTCCGAAATGTCACCGATGAAGGTGCCCGCCGGACCGGCCGGCGATCCTTCCGGCAGCAGGCCAAGCAGCAGATCATTGAAGCGCGAACGCGATTCCTCCTTGCGGTATTCCGCACCAAGCGAGAACTGGATGGCACCGCCCGGCAGGTTGAAGAAACCGCCAGTATCGCCGTTAAGCAATCCGGTCACTACGGTCTGCTCGAGACGGAAACGGTTGGTCGTTGGCGTGGTGATCCAGTCCGTCGCTGCGGCGCTCACCGAGTTGACCCCGCGGAACAGGTTGGCAGGCACACAGCCGCTGTTGGCGCCCGGGGTGAAGGTGAAGAAGCCGGGGGCGATTACCGGGAAGAACTCCGAACCCGGGTGCGGAGGCGCATTGGGATTGAGCGTCGAACGGCAGATCGGTTGGCCTGTCGCCGGGTTGGTCACCACGTCGATCGCAGCAAACAGGCGGTCATACCGTACCGAGTTGCTGAAAGTGTTGGTATTATTGGTACGGCCATAGTTGCCGACGAGTTCATACTGCAGATGCGGGGTAATTTCCCCGTCGACCCCGCCGACGATGCGGAAGGTCTCGCGCTCGGCGGTCGAAATGCCCGGCCCGAGATCAAGGAAGTCGCGGCTGACCCGCAAACCGCCCGCAGCATTAGAATCGGCCCGCAGGGCCTGCGGGATGAAAGGGTTGTCAGGCGCGATGAACAGGCTGTCGTAGAAGGTGTTGTAGTTGCTGCGGCTGGTGGTCACGTTGCGGACAAATTTCGCATCAAACCATGCGCGCGCAGCGGGCGAGAACTCGAAGCTGGTCCGCAAATTGGCGTAGAATCGCTCGGAACCGGGGATCAGCGAGGATTCGTTAGTGCGTTCCACCGCGCCATCGCCGCCGAACTGGTTCGCGCCAGTAGCAATCACGCCGTCCACAAACGGACGCACGGTGCCATCATCATTCGATACAAAACATCCGCCGCCGCCAAAGCCGGTGCGTCCGATAAAGCTCTCGTTACAATCAGGCACGCCGTTGCCGTTGGTGTCGGCCTGGAAGAAATTGAAGTCATTGCGGAAAATGAGGCCGCGGTTTGATGAAATCGCAAAGCGCGGGTCTGCGCCGATCACGAAAGCGGGCGAATTGACCGCCCGGTCAACCAGCGCCTGTTCGGCCGCGGTGATGCCGCCGGGGAACAAGGTCGCGACCTGCGCCGGGGTGGGGATCAGCGGGCCGAAGGGGAAACGGGTTGAACCCGGCCCGGGGCCACCAAGCCGGAAACGGTTGGAGAAGTTAGGCGTGGTCGCCGGGTTCAGGTCACCGCGCTGCAAGCGGCGCAGCGGGTTGGCATAGGTGGTCGAGTTGTTGCCGCGGCCATTGTCGCGGGTGAATTCGCGGTCACCGAACAAGATCTCAGCGTCATCGGTGTAACCCAGCGCGATCGTCACGTTGCCGCGGCCATCCGCAAAATTCTGACCGGCAACGCCTTCGAGGCGCCAGCTCTCGCCATCGCCCTTGGACGAAATGCCAAACTGACCATTGAGGCTGATGCCTTCAAAATCGCGCTTGAGCACGTAGTTGACCACACCGGTCACAGCGTCAGCACCATAAATGGCCGAGGCCCCGCCGGTCAGCACTTCGACCCGCTCGATCAGCGCATTGGGGATGGTCGCAACGTCAACCGTCTGCGATCCGGCCACGCCGGAAACGTGGCGCCAGCCATCGATCACCACGAGCGTGCGGTTCGAACCGAGCTGACGCAGGTTGAGCGTCGCCTGACCGACCCCGCCGCCGCCACGCTCGATCGAGTCGGCGATGGTGCCGGACGAAATCAGCGCCGGGATCTGACGCAGCGCGGCGGTGACGTCGGTGCCGCCGAAATTGCGGAAGTCTTCTGTATCGAGCGTGCTGATCGGCAGCGGCGCGGTGGCGTTAGGATCGCGCTGGAGGCGCGAACCGGTCACGACGATCCGAGCCTCGTTTTCGGTCTCAGCCTCGGCATTGTCTTGCACCGAATCCTGCGCTTGCGCAGTCGTGGCGACGAACAGGGCTGCCGCCAAGGCGGGCAGCGATGCGGAATGAAGAGAGCTGATCGTAAGGCGCATAAATTTTCCTTAGGTGGCAATTTAACTGATTGCGCCGGACGTGGTCACACGACCACAAAAACCCGGCGATGTTCAATGAGAGCCCGGCCCCGCCTGAGTGCATAGCTCGGGTGTTGGCATTCGGGTTCCCCTGTTCTCCCTGCTCAGGACCTCCGGCCTTGTCTTAGCAAGTGGCCGGCATCCCTTTTCCTGTGATCGTCGGATACGACTCCGAGCGACAATTTGCGCAACAAAACTACGCGGGCTCGCTGAGTCTTCACAACCCTCGGTGCGCCAAGTGGGTCAAAACAGACCGTTTTGATCGCGCAGTGTCACCTTGCCGCAACAATCATTAAATTTGCATGGGCGCATTCTCCCTCGCTCCATGGCCTGCACGTTTCCGGGTTCGCACGCTGCTGATGGGTCTGCTAGCGTCGGATGATGGACCCTTGGATCAATCTGGCGCGCGCGAGCCTTGGATCAGCGCGCGATTATGCCGAAACTGTACGCGAGCGGGTGCGCGGTAAGGTTGCTCCCAACGGGGAGGCGGATTCGGCGCGGCTGGAAAGGGCGCAGCATCAGGTCCATGGGCTCGCATGGATCGCCGCCACGCTCGCCGCGTTGGAGGCGACGCTCGATTGGGCGGTGCGGGCTGAGGCAGCGGGCGCGTGGGGGGAGGCCGAGAGCCTGACCTTGCGGATCGGTTTTGGCGAATATCTGGCGCAGATCGCCTATGGTCTGCCGATGAGCGCGAGCGAGGTGGTGCGTCCCTCCGCCTTCGCCGCCGAGGCCGAAGCGGGCAGCCTGGTCGCCCATCCGGCGGTGTCGCAATTGCTTGCCGAGGGCAGCACGCCCGAAACGCGCGCCGCGCTCTCGGCGTTGCTGGCGCAAGGGGTGCGTCCCGCAGAAGGCTTGGGCGATGAGACGCTCGATCTGATCCGCGCGCAGTTCCGAGCCTTTACCGCCGACCGGATCACGCCCCATTCGCACCAGTGGCATCTTGCCGATGCGCTGATCCCTGACAGCGTAATGGCCGAGATGGCCGAAATGGGAGTGTTCGGGATTTGCATCCCACCCGAATATGGTGGGCTGGGCCTTGGCAAGCTGGCGATGGCGGTGGTTTCGGAAGAGCTGTCGCGCGGGTGGATTTGTGCAGGATCACTCGGCACCCGGTCAGAGATTGCGGGCGAGCTGATCACTGGCGGCGGCACGCCCGAGCAACAGGCCTACTGGCTCCCACGCATCGCCGATGGCACCTGCCTGCCCACCGCCGTGTTCACTGAGCCCGATACCGGCTCCGATCTCGCGGCGGTGCGCACCCGGGCTGAGCGCCAGCCGGATGGATCGTGGCGGGTGACTGGGGCCAAGACCTGGATCACCCATGCGGCGCGCGCTGATCTGATGACGATGCTGGTGCGCACCGACCAGGCGCGTCCCGGCTATGCGGGCCTTTCGATGCTGCTTGCCGCCAAGACCCGCGGAACCTGCGACGCGCCGTTCCCCGATGCCGGGATCGACGGAAGCGAGATCGAAGTGCTCGGCTATCGCGGCATGAAGGAATATGCCCTGGGGCTTGATGGCTTCACGGTCGCTGCGGACGGCCTGCTTGGCGGCGAGGAGGGGCAGGGCTTCAAACAGCTGATGCGCACCTTCGAAGGCGCCCGTATTCAGACCGCCGCGCGCGCGGTGGGGGTGGCGTGGAACGCGTTCGATTTGGCGCTGGATTATGCGTTGGGACGGCGGCAGTTCGGCAAGTCGTTAATCCACTTCCCGCGCGTGGCTGACAAACTGGCGCTGATGGCGGTGGAAACCGTCATGGCGCGCGAGCTGACCTATTATGCCGCGCGCGCCAAGGACCGGGGCACGCGCTGCGATATCGAGGCGGGGATGGCCAAGCTGCTCGCCGCGCGCACGGCGTGGAGCGCGGCGGATAATGCGGTGCAGATCCACGGCGGCAATGGCTATGCGCTCGAATATCCCATCAGCCGGGTGCTGTGCGATGCGCGCATCCTCAACATCTTCGAAGGCGCGGCTGAAATTCAGGCGCAGGTGATCGGGCGAGGGCTGCTGAGTGGGCAGGGGCAGGCACGGGTTGCCTGAACGCGCGGGTCACATCACCCGACGAACGCCCGCAGCATAGGCCGAAGAGCGCGCGCCATCCACCGCCAGCGCGCTCCTGAGATCGACATGGCGCGGCCGGCCTGCGCGCAAGCTGAGCATGCGATTGACGCGGCGCGCGAGGTCGACCGGGTCAAATGGCTTGCGGATGAAATCCTGCGCCCCTGCAAAGATCGCCTGCGCCTCGTCCTCGTTGCCGTTCATCGCGGTGAACATGATCACCGGGAGATCATAGAGCCCGGGCGAACGGCGTAGGCGGCGCAGCAATGTCATCCCGGTCTCGCCCGGCATGGCGTGATCGAGCAGCAGGATATCGGGCCGCTTGCGCTGAACGCAAAGCCAGGCGGCATCGGCGCTGGTCACCCAGCCACAAGCGTGCCCGGCATTGATCAGCACCTCGCTGGCGAGTTCGGCAATCAGTTCATCATCATCGGCGATCAGGATCCGGGCCATGGCCATGCGCCTCGTTTGGAGAGATGTTGGATACTGCGGGTTTAACCATAAGGCGTTCCGGCCCGCTTGGCCTGACCCCTCGTAGATGCCCCTAGACCCGCTCTCGCCCCGGCCTAGGCCCCGCCCAGAGCCAGCCTTGCCCCTGTCATGCACCCCTGCCAATGACCCGCACATGATTCGTGAACCACTCGAGCAAGGCTCCACCATCCCCCGCGTCGGCCCGTTCTATGTAACGCAAGGCATTCATAATCTTCGCGATTATGGCGGCTATGCGGTGCAAGGCGGGGGACGGGTCGTGAGCGGGGTGCTGTTTCGCTCGGGCCAGCATATGGAGGCTTCGGACGCCGATCTGGCGCTGCTCCAAAGCCTCGATATCCGCACCGTCATCGACCTGCGCGGGGTGAGCGAGCGCGAGGGATTCCCCTGCCGACGCCACCCCGAATTCGCAGCCGAAGTGATCGCCCACGATGGCGAAACCAGCAATTCTCCGCCCCATGAAGGCGGCGGCGGGAAGGTGGTCATGACCCCTGAGAAGGCGCGCGAGCGGATGCTGGCGGTCTATACGCGGATGCCGGTGAACCCTGCGATGGTCACGATGTTCACCCGCTATTTCAAGGCACTGGACGAGAATGACGGCGGTTCTCTGGTGCATTGCTTTGCCGGTAAGGACCGCACCGGGATCGCCGCCAGTCTGCTGCTCCACGTGCTGGGCGTTCACCGCGATGACGTGGTCGCTGAATTCCTGCGCACCAATGATGCCCCCACCCGACACGTGCTCGAACGCCAGTCGCTCCCCCGGATGGCGGCGCATTATGGCGCGATCGAGCCTGAGGCGCTGCACAACCTGATGGGGGTTCTGCCCGAATACATCGAAACCACCTTCGCCGAGGTCACCCGCGACCATGGTTCGATAGACGCCTATCTTGAGCAAAGATTAGGTGTGGACGAGGCAAGAAAAGCACGCCTGCGGGCACGCCTGGTGGCGTGACAAAGGCCCCCCGCGCTCCCATATCGCGGGTCTGACATTCTCTTAGAGGCAATCACTATGGCCACCCATCACACCAAGATGCTGATCATCGGCTCCGGCCCGGCCGGCTATTCGGCGGCGATCTACGCCGCGCGGGCGATGCTCGAACCGATCGTGGTGCAGGGCCTTCAGCCCGGCGGCCAGCTCACCATCACCACCGACGTTGAGAACTACCCCGGCTTTCGCGACGTGGTGCAGGGCCCGTGGCTGATGGAGGAGATGAAGGCGCAGGCCGAACATGTCGGCACGCGCATGATGTGGGACACGATTGTGTCGGTCGATCTCGAAAACGGCCCCCCCTTCCGCGCGATTGGTGACAGCGGAGACGTTTATATCGGTGAAAGCCTCGTGATCTGCACCGGGGCGCAGGCCAAGTGGCTTGGCGTTCCGGGCGAGCAGGAGCTTGGCGGCAAGGGTGTGTCGGCCTGCGCGACCTGCGATGGGTTCTTCTACCGCGGCAAGAAAGTGGCCGTGATCGGCGGCGGGAATACTGCGGTGGAAGAGGCGCTCTACCTCACCAACCATTCCGACAACGTCACCCTGATCCATCGCCGTGACAGCCTGCGCGCCGAGAAGATCCTGCAGGAGCGGCTCTTCGCCCATCCCAAGATCACCGTGCTGTGGAACAAGGCGGTGGACAGCTTTGAAGCCGGGCCCACGGGCATGCTTCACCACCTGGCGCTGACCGACACGGTGACGGGCGCCGCTTCGACCCTCGAAGTCGACGGGGCCTTCGTCGCTATCGGCCACGCGCCGGCTACCGCACTGTTCAAGGGCAAGCTGCCGATGGACGAAAGCGGTTATCTGCTGACTGAGCCGGGCACGCCCAAGACCGTGATCCCCGGCGTGTTCGCGGCGGGCGATGTCACCGATCACGTCTATCGTCAGGCGGTGACGGCGGCAGGCATGGGCTGCATGGCTGCGCTCGACGGCGAGCGTTACCTTGCCGCGCGCCAGCATGCGGCGAAGGAGGTCGAGGCGGCGGAGTGACGGTTTCCCGTTTGTCGGCCACCTTCGGTGGGAGGTCTGCATGGCGCCGCAGCGCGATTGCAAACAAGCTCAGCCGTGCAGGTGCAGACCGAACACCGGGATCGCCGCGTGCAGGATCAGCGCCATCAGCACGAGGCTCGACAGCGCGAACAACCCGAAGCGGATAATCACCCTGTTGATCGTCGCCTGCACGATCGAATGCGCCACTCTTAGGCCCACATAGGCCCAAGCGAGAATGGTGTTGAACCCGTCACCTTGACCGATGATCGCCAACACAATGGCCACCGCATAGAACAGCGTCGGGGCTTCGTGCAGGTGGTTGTAGTTGTCGGCCTTCCAGCTGACATTGTCAGGCAACTTGGCGCGCAGGCTGGAGCCTTCGCCGCCAACGAGGTTCTTGGCGTCGATCCCCGCCTTGTTCATCGCCGGGATGCGGGTGACATACATCCACAGCCACATCACCATCGTCCAGCCCATAAGGGCGACAACGGGTTGCAGAATATCCATGCCGATCATGATGGTCTCCTTAAGCTGGAAGCGCCGAGGGGTCGGCAAAGGCGGTTGCGATGATCGCGCGCATCGCGAGCACGATCAGCACGATGGTGCTCGTGAGAAACAGCGCAAAGCGCACCGGCACCTTGTTAATCAGGTTCTGCCACAGGGAATGCAGGATCCTGAGGGCGACATAGGCCCAGGCCAGCGTCACATCGAGCGCGCTCGGTCCCATCAGCGCAAGGATCATCACCGTTGCGTAGAACAGGGTGGGCTGCTCGTGCAGGTGCGTATGGTTATGCGCGGGCCAATTGGCCTTGTCGGGCAGCACGCCCTCCAGATCATTGCCGCGCACGCCCTGCTTCCTCGGCAAGACCGACTTGTCCGGCACCTTGGCGATGGCCCCAAACCGCGACGGAATGATCCACAATAACACGATCAGCGTCCACACCACCAGCACGGCGGCGGGCGCGAGAATTTGCGCTTGCATCGGTTGATCCCCTGTTTGCCTCTGCGCCTAGGTGCGAGACTGGCGAAGGATTGTCAATTGCAACCGATTTTGTCGTGGGCCGTCACGGCAGGTTAAGGTGTCGGCAGGCAGACTTAGGCATTGATCACCGCAACCGAACCGGACGAGTAATGTCATGATCCGCAACTTGAAACTGGTGCTGCTGGTCGCCGCTGCCGTGGCGTTGCCGCTGCACGCGGCGCAGCAACAGGCGCCGACCATGCGCAGTGACCCTTCGGCCGGCGCGGACCCGTCTCCTTCCATCGACATCACCCAGCTTGATCGGATCGCGCAGGCGCGGAGTAATCTTCAGGGGGTGATCAACGGCACCATCGCTATTGGCGCGCTAACGCAGGCGGAGCTTTTGGACGTGCTTGAGCTTGAAAGGCAGTTGCGGGCGCGCGAACGCGACACGCGCACGCCCGAGCAGCGCTGCGTCGACCGCGAGGTGAGCCGCTTTGGCGGACGCCCGTCATCGCTTGAGCGGCGCGTCATCGACCTAAAGTGTCGCGAGGCTCTGGGCTGAGCGCGGCCATCCAGGCGGGCCGCGGTTTGTTCAGGCGTCCCGCGCTCTTAGCACGTGCCACTGGAAATAGCCGAGCGCGCCGCGCGTGCTGGTGAGGCTGAGGCCATGCGCGGCGGCGATGCGGGCGGCGACCATGGGCATCTCGGCACGCGGCGCGACATGGAATTTGGCGAGCCACGCGCGTAGCATCCGGGCGAAGGGGCCGGGCAGACCGCCGAGATCGCCGAAATCGACCACGTGCAATTCTCCGCCGGGTGCCAGCAGGCCCGCCGCGTGATCGAGCGCGGCTTCCCAATCGGGGATCATCGACAGCGAATAGGACAGCACGATCCGGTCAAACGCCGCCTCGCCCAGCAGCGCTTGCGGATCGAACGAACAGGCATCGCCTTCGCCCAGCCGCGCCTCGTTGCCCACGGCAGCGCGCGCGCTCTTGAGCATTTCGGCCGAGATATCGAGCCCGTAAAGCCGCACCCCCGGCCACGCCTTGCCAATCTTGGCAAGGTTGCGCCCGGTGCCGCAGGCCACCTCTAGCACGCGCATCCCCGGCTTGGCATTCAGCCCTCCGATTAGGGTGTCGCGCCCGAACAGGTAATATTTGCGCGTGAAATCATAGATATGGCGCTGTCCGCGATAGACTTCGTCCATCAACGCGGCGTGACCCGTTGCGCCAGCCATCACGCCAGCTCGTAAACGTGCACGCCGCCATAGATCGACGAGCGATCGCGGCGGGTGAGATCGGCGGAAACCTCTTCGAGATAACGCCACTTAGACATGATCGCATCGTCGAGCCGGCCCGGCAGCAGGCTGGGTTCGGCCGCCGTGCGGAACAGCACCCGCGCGCCCGGACGGCTCGCGCGGGTGATGCGGCTCCACAGGCCATCGAGCTGGCTGTTGTTCATCCAGTCCTGCGCATCGAGCAGCACGAAACGGTCCATGCTCGCCTCCTCGCGTGCGCCGATCCAGTCGACCATGTTGGCGCGGGTCACCGCAAGCCGGTCGATCCGCTCGCGCATCGCCTCCCAGTTGGCGCGCTGGAGATAGGGGGGGAGCGCGGCATTGCCCGATCGCTCGTAACCGCGTCCGAAGGCCTGCCACGCAAAGTAGTTGTCCTTGACCTCGAAATCGCAGGCCAGCTTCTCGAGCCGGCGGCGCAGCACCTCGGCCATGCGTTCATCGCCTGCAAGATGCTCGAACTGCGCGGGCGGAATGCCGAGCCCGAACAGCGAGGCGGGCTGATCGGTCAGCCAGCGGATGAACTTCTTTTCGAACACCGGGGCCAGCTCACGCTCGAACACCTCGCGCTGTTCTTCCAGCGTCTGAGCTTCGAGCACCTTGGTAAGGTCGATCTTGTAAAGCTTGGCAAATACGTGCGCCAAGCCAATGAAATTGCCGAGCAAGCCTTGTCTGTAGATCCCCTTGGTGAAATAGGAGATGCGCTTGCGCCCGCGAATGTCGCGCTTTTCCCAATAGGCGCGGCTTTCCGCGTCGAGATGCGGCGCGATCATGGTCTTGTAGACGGCGGCGTTTTCCTTGTGGTCGGCATGCGCGAAAAAACGGTGGAAGCGCTCGTAATTGGGCAGGTGCTTGATCGCGGCGATCTTGAGCTGGCCGAGCGCCACGTGCGCCTTGTTGAGGTCAACCGCGGTCACGCTTTCAGGGTTCGCGGTGAGATAGGACAGCGCATTGCAGCTGCCGCTGGCGATGCACATGACGCGGCTGTCGGGCTGGATGCCGAGGCCTTCCATGTCGACCACCGGGTCTTCCCAGATCTGGGCATAGACCAGCCCCTTGAAGGCCAAGGCAAAGGCCTTGTCCAAGAGCTTGTCGCCAAGCCCTGCATCCTTGCGGATCACGGCGTCTTCGATGATCCGCTTTGCCTGAACTGCCATGTCTGTCCTGTCCTGTGTCACGTCAGGGGCTTGTCATATTTTGTGTGCGTGTCGGCAATGTGACGGTTTCCACAGCAATCAGGCTTCTGCAATCGTGGCGGCATAGGCGACCGGATCAGCATTGCCGCCGGTGATCATGATAACGGTGTCCTCGTCAACAGGCGCCTTGCCCGCCAGCGCCGCCGCCAATGCCGCCGCGCCGCCGGGCTCGACCACGAGGCGAAGCTTCGCAAAGGCAAAGCGCTGGGCGGCGCGCACTTCCTCGTCGGTGATGGTGACGCCTGGTTCAGCGCGGCCTTGCAGCACAGCGAGGTTGATTGGCTTGGTGATGTTGGGTTGGAGCGCGTCGCAGATCGTCTTGGGTGCATCGGGCGCAGCATGGACCAGTTCGCCCGCTGCCAGCGCTTGGCCTACCATGTCCCAGCCGACCGGCTCGACCGGGTGAATCGCGCTCTGCGGCGCACCGAGCGACAGCCCCGCAGCGAGCCCGCCGCCGCCGCAGCAGGCGATGATGCGCGAGGGTGCGCGGCCCAGTTGTGCGGCGATTTCAATGGCGGCGCTGCCTTGTCCCTCGATTACCCACGGATCGCCAAAGGCATGGACCAGCGTGCCGCCCCGCTCAGCGATCAGCTTCGCCGCCACCGCATCGCGGTCTTCGCCGGGGCGCTGATAGAGCACCACCTCGGCCCCCAGCGCCTTCGTATTCGCCAGCTTCACCTCCGGCGCATCATGCGGCATCACGATGGTCGCTGCGATCCCGAGCCGCCGCGCTGACCATGCAACGCCCTGCGCATGATTGCCCGACGATACGGCAACGACCCCCGCACGGCGTTCCTCAGGCGAGAGGTTCGACAGCCGCCACCACGCCCCCCTGATCTTGAACGAACCGATGGGCTGCAGATTGTCAGCCTTCACCCACGCCTGCACCCCGCCAATCTCGACGGGCAGCAGCGGGGTGGGGGGCAGGATCGCCGCCACGGCCTCAGCCGCAGCGCGCACGCCATGAGTGGTCGGCATTCTGACATCGGCTTGGATCATTTGTCCCCGTCCATGCATTCGACTATCCGTGTTCGCATTGCCTTTATCCGAAAACCGGTTCCCACTTTTCGGAGCAATGCTCTAAGCGCACGCGCAAGATTCGCATCACGAAAGGTTCCTATCATGTCGGCAGCAAAATCCAGCACGGTCCTTGTTATCGGCGCAGGCGGGGTGAGTTCGGTGTGCGTTCACAAGATGGCGTTCAATCCGGATATCTTCCCCGAAATCCACTTGGCGAGCCGGACCAAGTCCAAATGTGACGCGATTGCCGCCAGCGTGAAGGAGCGTTGCGGGCGCGATATCGCGACCTACGAGATCGACGCGGAGGAAGTCCCGGCGATGGTCAACCTGATCCGAAAGACCGGGGCGGGGCTCGTGGTCAACCTCGCGCTGCCCTATCAGGACCTGCCGATCATGGACGCCTGCCTTGAGGCTGGGGTCGATTACCTCGACACCGCCAATTACGAGCCCAAGGACGAGGCCAAATTCGAATACAAGTGGCAGTGGGCCTATCAGGATCGCTATGCCGAAGCGGGCCTGATGGCGCTGCTGGGCTCCGGCTTCGATCCGGGCGTCACCAGCGTCTTCACCATGTGGCTCAAGAAGCACAAGCTCAAGACCATCCGCCAGCTTGATATCCTAGATTGCAACGGCGGCGATCACGGCCAGCATTTCGCCACCAACTTCAACCCGGAAATCAACATCCGCGAAGTGACCGCGCCTGCGCGTCACTGGGAGAATGGGGAGTGGGTTGAGACCCCGGCCATGTCCACCAAGGTCGGCTTCGACTTCGAAGCGGTCGGCCCCAAGAACATGTACCTCATGTATCACGAAGAGCTGGAAAGCCTCGCCAAGTTCGTGCCCGAGCTGGAGCGCGCGCGGTTCTGGATGACCTTTGGTGATCAGTACATCACCCACCTGACCGTGCTGCAGAATGTCGGCATGACCAGCATCGAGCCGGTCAAGTATCAGGGCAAGGACATCATCCCGCTGCAATTCCTCGCCGCCGTGCTGCCCAAGCCAGAGACGCTGGGCGAGACCACCAAGGGCAACACCAATATCGGCGTGATCGCCACCGGCGAGGCGCTGGACGGGTCGGGCGAGAAGACCTTCTACATCAAGAACATCTGCTCGCACGAAGCGGCGTATGAGGAGACCGGCAATCAGGCGGTCAGCTACACCACCGGCGTGCCCGCGATGATTGGTGCGGCGATGATGGTGCAAGGGCATTGGCGCGGGGAGGGGGTGTTCAACATCGAACAACTCGATCCCGATCCCTTCATGGACATGCTGAACAAGCACGGCTTGCCCTGGACGGTTGAGGAAATGGACGGGCCGGTTGGGTTCTAGTTTGGTTCGCGCAGAGACCGCAGAGGAGCAGAGACCGCGGAGGAGTTGAGATGGCCATCAATGATATTTCCTCTGTCGTCATTGACGAGGCCATCAGAATTCACCGCGAGCTCGGGCCAGGGCTGTTTGAAACTGTCTACGAAACAGTGCTGGCAGGTCGCCTCGAAATGCGCGGACTTCGAGCAGACCGGCAGGTTCCTGTGCCGATTGAGTTTGATGGCCACGCCTTCGGCGCGGCGTTCAAGATCGACATTCTGGTTGAGCAGCAGTTGATCCTTGAAATCAAATCGGTCGAAGTGCTGACAAAACTGCACGCGCGCCAATTGACGACCTACTTGCGGCTCACCAATCAGCCCGTAGGGCTGCTACTGAATTTCTCGGCTCTCACGATGAAGGACGGCATCAGACGGCTCGTGAACAATTATCAGCCCGACTAAACTTCTCAGCGTTCTCTGCTCCTCTGCGTTCTCTGCGCGAACCAATTCAGGACGATAAGCATGCAAACCAAAGCCGGTGATCCGGGCGCCTTCGCCCATTTCGATCTGTCGCGTGTCGACAGCCCCGCCTTCGTGGTGGACGCGGCCAAGCTGCGCGCCAATTGCCGGGTGTTGGCAGGCGTGCGCGACGCGGCTGCGGCAGACGGCGCGGATATCAAGGTGTTTGCGGCCTTGAAGGCGTTCTCCATGTGGTCGGCAGCGCCCATCATCGGGGAGTATCTCGACGGCGTCTCGACCTCGGGCCTGTGGGAAGCCCGCCTCGCCAGCGAGTTCTACGATGGCGAGATCGCGACCTATTCCGCCGCCTTCAAGCCTGAGGAGCTGGAGGAAATCTGCCGCCTGTCCGACCACGTGATCTTCAATTCGCCCTTCCAGCACGACCGCGCCCGCCTGATCCTGCAGCACGCCGCCGCCAATGGCGCCCCCGTCAGCGTCGGCCTAAGGATCAACCCGCAGGTCGCCACTGGTGAAGTCGCCAAGTATGATCCTTCCGCCCCCGGATCGCGGCTCGGCTTCCCGCTGGACCAGCTCACTGAAGAGCACATGGAGGGCGTCGAAGGCATCCACTTCCACAACCTGTGCGAACAGGATTTCGAGCCATTGAAAGCTACCTGGGACCGGGTGTTTGACGTGATCGAGCCCTATTTCGGTCAGCTCAAGTGGATCAACATGGGCGGCGGCCACCACATCACCCGCGCCGATTACCAGCGCGAGGAGCTGGTCGAATTTCTTCGCGATGCCGCTGAGGACACCGGCTGCCAGATCATCCTTGAACCCGGCGAGGCGGTCGCGCTCGATGCGGGCATTCTGGTCGGCACGCTGCTCGATACGATGTTAAACGAGGTGCCCGTCGGCATCACCGACATCAGCGCGACCTGCCATATGCCCGATGTGCTGGAAGCGCCCTATCGTCCCGCGATGCTAGGTGAGCTTGCCGATCCTGCCATGATCCCGATTCGCCTCGGTGGCCCCTCGTGCCTCGCAGGCGATGTGATCGGCGATTACCGCCTGCCCGTGCCCGCCGAGCCGGGGGCACGTTTCGCTTTCCTCGATCAGGCGCATTATTCGATGGTGAAGACCAACACCTTCAATGGTGTGGCCCTGCCATCGATCTGGATGTGGGACAGCGAAACCGACGCGCTCGATTGCATCAAGCGCTTCGATTATCAGGATTTTCGTGACCGGTTGAGCTGATCGCGCCCGCCGCGCCAGCCCTCGGCTGTGCGGGCAGCGCGGTCACATTTCGGTCAGGCATGGGGCGCTGTCTTCAAAAAGTAACATTTCTGGCCGGACCGGGTCATTTTTCGCTTGCATCTCCCCCCCCAGGCCCTATCTGCGCGCTTCCGCTGCCCCAAGGGGACTTCCAAACCGCAAGGCAGCTTGTCGTTTTATGGTTTCAACAAACCGTTTTGGGGGTCCCTTGAGTTGCACAGCTATCCTGACGCACTGGCTGTAGTTCGCGCGCTCCGCCCGGACGAACCCGTTATCCTGAACCGCCCGCACGCAGCGCGGCGCGCCGCTCGTTTCTTCGTCGAGAAGTTTCCGGGCAAGGTGCTCTATGCCGTGAAGGCCAACCCGGCTCCTGATCTCATCGAGGTCCTGTGGGATGCAGGCGTGACCCATTACGACGTCGCCTCGATTGCCGAGGTGCGGCTGGTGCGCCGCATTCTGCCGCAGGCCGTGCTGTGCTTCATGCATCCGGTGAAGACCCCGGCGGCGATTGCCGAGGCCTATTTCGAGCACGGCGTGCGCACCTTCAGCCTCGATACGGCGGAAGAGCTGGAAAAGATTATCGATGCTTGCCGCAACCCCGAAACCGGCGAGCCGGCGCGTGACCTGCGCCTGTGCGTGCGGCTGCGCGTGTCGAGCGAGTATTCCGAGCTTTCGCTGGCCTCGAAGTTCGGCTGCGATCTGATCGAAGCACCCGCGCTTTTGCAGGAAGCCCGCCAGCATTGCGACTGGCTCGGCGTCTGCTTCCACGTCGGCAGCCAGGCGATGACCCCGTTTGCCTTCGTTCAGGCGCTCGACCGCACCCGTGCGGTGATCGCCGAGGCATCGGTCGTGATCGACATGATCGATGTCGGCGGGGGCTTCCCGAGCTCCTACCCCGGCCTCGAACCGCCGCCGATGGAAGATTACTTCGCGATCGTCGCCAAGCACTTCGAAGCGCTGCCGATTGCCTATAACGCCGAGCTGTGGTGCGAACCCGGCCGGGCGCTGTCGGCGGAGTACAGCTCGATGATCGTGCAGGTGAACAAGCGCCGGGGCGAGGAGCTCTACATCAACGACGGCGCTTACGGTGCGCTGTACGATGCGGCGCATGTCGCGTGGCGTTTCCCGGTGCGCGCGCTGGAAGATGACCTGATCGAGCCCCTTCACGATTTCGCCTTCTACGGTCCTACCTGCGATGATGCCGATTACATGAAGGGGCCGTTCCAGCTCCCGGCGGACATTCAGGCGGGCGATTACATCGAGATCGGCATGCTCGGCGCTTATGGCGCGGCGATGAAGACCGGCTTCAACGGCTTCGGCGCGGCGCAAGTGGTGATCGTGGCCGACGAGCCGATGATGAGCCTGTTCAACGGCACCCGCGTGCGCGAAGCGAGCGATAATGTGGTGAGCTTGCGCTAATCGATTGACCGCCGCCCCGGTGCCAAGCCGGGGCGGCGGCTCTCGGGCTTGGCGCTTTGTTATTCTTGCGATTTTCCTCTCCATTTAAGTTTCTGTTTACCCGCTGGTCCGACCTTTCTTGCAGCGCAACGCCTGCCAGAAAGGGTCATCATGAAGATCACGCCAGCCGCTCGTAACCGGTCTCTTTTCGCTCTTGCTTTGCTGTCTTTGGCGCTGGCCGCATGCGGCGGCGAGGATGCGGCGACGTCTGCCCAGACCAGCATTGCGCCCATTCCGGGATCGGCTCAGGCCTCGACCATGGCGGCGATCCCGCCGGCTCTGACGCCCGCTACCCTGATCAACGACCCGGCCTACCGGACTGCGCTTGATGTCTGGCGCGCGCCGCGGGTCAATGGTGAGTGCATGTCGTGCCATGGCCCCGATTTCTTCGATCTGGCGCGAACCGGCACCTTGGATAGCGACATCCGCCGACGCGGAATCATGGACGGGGCCTCGCCCGCCGAGGTCGAGCAGCTGATCGAAGGTGTCCGGGTGGTGCGTCAGGCCTATGGTCTTGCGCCCGAAAACCCGCGCACGTTTCGCCCGCTCCAGCCCGGCGGCGCGGTGCTGCCGGGTGCCAGCACAATCGCGCGCGATCTCGCCTTCGCCGAGGAATTCGCCAAGTTCGCCCCGACGCTCACCTCCCCCCAGCCGATCCGCACACTGGCCGATGCCAAGCGCGCGCGTGATGAACTGCTGGCCATCGATTTTGACCGGATCAGGGTTGGCATGGCCTTCCCGATCTGGTCGACGGATCGCTTCCACGGCGCGGCAGAGGGCAACCTCAACGACTGGGTTGCCGACGTCGCGCGCACGGCGCGCCCGGAAACCCGCGCGGAATGGCTGGCCTTGCAAGACGCTTACCTCGCGGATCCGAGCGATTTCAATTTCTGGCGGGTCTACTTCGCGCTCCAGACCATGACGCAGCCCTTCGGCCTGCGCCCCGGCAATCTGGCGGCGCATGACCAGAAGATCATCCGTGTCGCCGATCTGAAGCTGCGCAATGCCCTGATCGGGCAGCACCTCCTGCGCACCGAGGCGCTGGGACGTCGAAACCAGTTTATGCGCGGGGCGATGCCGTTTGCCTACCTGACCACGGAGGAACCCTTCCGCACCGCGTTCGACCGGCTCGACGCCACCGGACGGGTGGGTGAGCGGTTGCCGCGCTTCCTGCCCAATCCGATCTGGGAGCTTGGCGACTATGCGCGGGTGGGATTTGATGCCGATCCTTCCACCGCAGGGCGGCTCGGCAACATCTCCTCGCGCGATGCCTTGCGCGACCGATTGACGCTGATGGGCTATCCGCAATTCGTGATCAACGGGATCGACCCGGGCCTGACCGCAGGTCAAGCAGAGACCGATATCCGCCTTGCCTGGTTCATGATGGGCCTGCGGTTTGATCCGGGCCTGCAACGGGTCAACCAGTCCAACTCGACGCTGGTGGGCGAATACCTGCAGGAGAACCTCCACAATCTGGACTATTTCAACCACCGCGTGTTTGTCGAAGCGCTGCGGCTGGTGAACCGCTCCTATCGCCCTGAGGCCTCTCCCGGCGCGCCGCCGCCCTACCGCCTGTTCTTCGGCTATTTTGCCAAGTATAACCGTCAAATGCCGAGCCGCTGGAACAGCACCGGTCACACTGCGGTCGGCGGCGATATCAAGAACGCGCAGATTGATGCCTATAAGCGCACGGCTGCGAATTTCTTCCGCATGAGCCTGCTGCTGCACGAAGAGGCGCTCGCGAGCGGGGCGATTGCGCCTTACGGGTCAAGCCCGGTCAACGACGGTGAATTCGCGCAGATCCGGGCCTTCTTCGACTATGCGGGTCTGCCGGGACGCAGTGAGGACGAGGCCTTGCTGGTGCGGGTGGCGATGCGGGCTGGCGCGCCGATCTGATCGGTGGCGGCCTGCTGGTTGCGCCCTTGCGGGGCTCCTATGCGCTGAAGATGGCGGGGTGAAGGCTTGCGGGTCGCCGCAAACGCCTTCACCCTGCGGATCGATGAACATCGCCCTGTTTGCCTTTGCCGCGCTGGCCGAGATCGCCGGATGCTTCGCCTTTTGGGCGTGGGCGAGGGCAGACCGCTCGCCGCTCTGGCTGGTGCCGGGCGTGGTGAGCCTGTGTCTGTTTGCCTTCCTGCTGACCAAGGTGGACGCGGCCTTCGCGGGTCGGGCTTTCGCAGCCTATGGCGGGGTCTATATTGCCGCGAGCCTCGGCTGGCTGTGGGCGGTAGAGGGCGTGCGGCCGGACCGTTGGGACGTGCTGGGCGGAGCGGTGTGTCTGGCGGGCGCGGCCATCATCCTGTGGGGGCCGCGCGCCGCCTGATGGATTAGTCCGCAAACCCCACGAAGCGGGCTGCTTCGCTGACGTCGCGGCGGGTGATCTTTACCGGGTTGGCGGGGAAGTCCGGGTCGGGCCAGCCCATTGCGACCGCCTTCATGATCACCTGATCATCGGGGATACCGGCGTGCTCGCGCACCACCGGGGATTGCATGATGCCTTGCGAGTTGATCACGCAGCCCAGCCCCTTGCTCCACGCTGCATTGACAAGCGCCGTCGTTACCGCGCCGCAATCGAACACGGTGTCGTCAGCGTCCGACAGTTCCTTGTCGTAGGTGATGATCACGCACACCGGCGCATCGAATTGGCGGAAGCCGCGCAGGACCCAGTCCTGGCGGGCGTCCTTGTCATCGCGGGCGATGCCCATGGCTTCGAACAGCTGGATTGCGCAGCCGACTTGGCGGTCGCGGTGGACGCCTTGAAAGGGATGACCCTTGCGGAACTCACGGCTATCGGGCTCGCCCGCCAGGATCCGCTCGGTATTCCCCTTGCGGATGCGGTCGAGCGGTTCGCCGGTGATCACGTGGAAATGATAGGGCTGGGTGTTCATCGACGAGGGCGAGCGCATCGCCATCGCGAGCACCTCCTCGATCAGCGCGCGCGGGACGGGCTTGTCGAGGTAGCCGCGAATGCTGCGCCGCCCGAGGACGACCTCGGCGTAAGTCTGGTCAGGCGTTCCGCCCATTGGTCTCTCCCGAATCTGTTTCGAGAGGTCTGCTAGCGGCAAAAGCCGCGCGCTCAAAGGATGCGTGGGGAAGTGAGGGGCGATCAGGCCGCTTCGGCCAGCCCGATCTCAAGCCGGTCCCAGATTTCGACCAGCGCCGCCGTCAGTTCTTCCATCATTGCATCGGTGTGATGCGGCCCCGGCGTGAAGCGCAGGCGTTCGGTGCCGCGGGGCACGGTGGGGAAGTTGATCGGCTGCACATAGACACCGTACTCGGCGAGCAGGATGTCGCTGATCTTCTTGGCACGCACCGGGTCGCCGACCATCAGCGGGACGATGTGCGTGACCGAGTCCATGACCGGGAGACCCGCTTCAGCGAACTTCAGCTTGAGCAGCGCGGCCGCGCGCATCTGGGCGTTGCGTTCGACCGAGGACTCCTTGAGGTGCCGCACCGATGCGAGCACACCCGCCACCAGCACCGGCGAGAGCGAGGTCGTGAAGATGAACCCCGGCGCATAGCTGCGGATGCAGTCCACTACCTTGGCCGAGGCGGCGATATAGCCGCCCATCACCCCGAAAGCCTTGCCGAGCGTGCCCTCGATAATGTCGATCCGGTGCGCCGCGCCGTCGCGTTCGGAAATCCCGCCGCCACGCGCGCCGTACATGCCGACGGCGTGGACTTCATCGATATAGGTGAGGGCGTTGTATTTCTCAGCGAGGTCGCAGATCGCGTGGATCGGGGCGATATCGCCGTCCATCGAATAGACGCTTTCGAACGCGATCAGCTTGGGCGTGTCGATGTCGACGCTGGCGAGCAGTTCCTCAAGATGCGCCACGTCATTGTGGCGGAACACCTTCTTGGGGCAGCCCGAATTGCGGATGCCCGCGATCATGCTCGCGTGGTTCAATGCGTCGGAGAAGATCACGCAGCCCGGCAGCAGCTTGGCGAGCGTGGAGAGGGTCGCGTCGTTCGACACGTAGCCAGAGGTGAACAGCAGCGCTGCTTCCTTGCCGTGCAAGTCGGCGAGCTCGCGCTCCAGCTCGACATGCAGGTGGGTGTTACCGCCGATATTGCGGGTCCCGCCCGAGCCTGCGCCAACATCATGCAGCGCGGCTTCCATCGCGCCGATTACTTTCTCGTGCTGGCCCATGCACAGATAGTCGTTGGAACACCACACCGTGATCGGCTTAGGGCCGTTATGCCCGTGGAAGCAGCGCGCGTTGGGATAGGCGCCCTTGTTGCGCATGATATCGATGAAGACGCGGTAGCGCCCTTCTTCGTGCAGCCGGTCGATCGCCTGGTCGAAGATCTGATCGTAGTTCACTTAGCGCGTCTCTTTGTCATAGAGCGCCGCCCACCCGGCGCTGTTCCTGCCTGCGTATTGTGTCCGCTCCTAACGTATGAGTGGGCGGATTGTTTCGCGGATATTTAGGGGCGGGGCGGGCGGATTGCCACAGCGATCTTTGCGAGCGAATCGCAAGGGAATGTGCGGGTTTCAGAAGGCTTCGGCAGGCGCAAAGCCGCGTTCGGCGAGCGCTTTCTCAAGTCCCTCAGCACCCGACAAAGGCCCTGTGATAATGAAGCGGTTGGGGCCGCTCGCCGTCATCGGCTGTCCTTCGAGCAACTGCGCAATCCGCCGCGCGATCCCGGCCGCGCCATCGACCTGCGTGATATCGGGCCCGAAGGCTGCAGCCAGTTCCTCGGTGAGCAGCGGGAAGTGCGTGCAGGCGAGCACCAGCGTGTCGATGGCCTCAGCTCCGGGCAGAGCGGCCAGCCGCGCGCGGACGTCGGCGATGAGCGCCGGGTCCACCGGGCGCCCGCGCAGCTTGGCCTCGGCCGCCGCGACAAGGCCGGGGGCAGCGATGCGCAGCAGGCGTTTGTCCGAGGCGAATTGCGCTTCGAGATCGTCAACATAGGCCTGCCTGATGGTCGCCTCGGTGCCGACAAGGCCGATGGTGCCGCTGCGGGTGAGCGCGGCGGCGGGCTTGATGGCGGGGACGGTGCCCACCACCGGGATCGCCAGCACATCGCGCACCATGCCGAGCGCGATGGTGGAGGCGGTGTTGCAGGCAATGCAGGCGAGGCGCGGCTGGTAGCGTTCGGCCATCCGCCCGAGCAGCCCTGCCACCCGCGCGGCGATCTGTGCCTCGGTCTTGGTGCCATAGGGCAGGCCCGCGAGGTCAGCGGCATAAATCACCGGAGCATCGGGCAGCACCTTGCGCAGCGCGTCATAAACGGTCAGCCCGCCGACGCCGGAATCAAACAGCAGGATGGGGGCGCGCGGGTCAGTCATTGGGCGGGGGATGGTAAAACATCCGCCCAAGGTCAACCTGCCCGTGAGCCTAGAGTTGGGACGATGCCTTCGCCCACGCTTCGAACTCGCGCCGCGAAATCTTCCCGTCGCGATCGGAGTCCGCTGATTTATAGAAGTCCGCAGGATCGCTTAACGGGGCAACTGTCACCCGGTCAGACATAAAATTGCGATCGCCCTTCTCGCTGAGGTTCAGCGTCGGATTTCCGGTAAAGCGCACCAATTGGGGCGCTTCCTTTCCTTCTAGGAAGCCGGATTTATTTTGGTCCAAATGATCGAAATCGGGCGTGAAGACAATCTCTGCATCGCCGGGCTCAGGGATGACCTTCAGCACCATGCTGGTGTCGATGCCGAGCGCGTCCAGTCGATCGCGACTCCAGACATAATATTCGCGAAATGAGACGCGATCATCCGAGTCCCTATCGGCAACTTTGTAAAATTCGGCGATTTGGGCTGGATCGCGTCCGTCACCAAGCACGGCAGTCCCAGGGGCGTCGTCGGGTTGGTCCGGGTTGATGAAGGCGAGCGTGACAAAGGGAGATTCCGGGTTTTCCAGAAATCCGCTCCGGTTCTCGTCGAGCTGGTCAAAGATCGGCTCGAGATTGCGGTCGATTTTGATTGTTTCAACCTTCGCCGATGCCATTGAATCGGCGGCGGAGGGTTGTCCTCCGGTCGTGAGGGCAAGGATGAGAACAATGGCAAGCGACATGGCGATACCTCCAATTGCGATGGGTCGGTATCGCCGCGATGAACGCAGCTGAGGGGGTGGGGCTAGGTCCGGCGCAGCGGTTACGGCCTGACCGTACCCTGCGGCAGCCCCTTCGGCCTCTGCCAGCATCCGCGCCGCTTCGAGCGACGACCCGGCATCAAGCTTGGTCCGCGCCATCTTGAGCCGTTTTTCGACCGCGTGATGCGTTATGCCGAGATCGAGCGCGATCTCCTTGGCCGACTTGTGACCCAGCCATGCGCGCAGCACCTCTTTCTCGCGCTCGGTCAGGCGGTTGATCGGGTGGTTCGCGTCCATGGCTGTCAACCTAGCGGCTGGCCGAAGCGCGCGAAAGTATGGTTGGACCGTAGCACCGCCACTGAGGGATCCGTAAAGCGGGCCAATGGGGCTTTGACGTTTAGAAAACCTCCGTTCGGGCTGAGCTTGTCGGACACGAAGTGGGCCTAAGGCCAACCCTTGTCTTTCTTTTGGAACGCTGGGCGCTAGAAAGAAGTGCAGCCCTTCGACAAGCTCGGGGCGAACGGAGAGTGTCTTGGAATTTGTTTTCGCCGCTGTTCTTGGCTTTGCCCTCGGCTCGATCCCCTTCGGCCTAATCCTCACCCGCGCGGCGGGGCTGGGGGATGTGCGTGCAATCGGAAGTGGGAGCATCGGGGCGACCAATGTGCTGCGTACCGGCAACAAGGGATTGGCGGCGGCCACGGTGCTGCTGGATGCTGGCAAGGCCGTGGCGTCGGTGCTGGTGGCCGGGGCCGTGTGGCCGGGAACTGAAGGCATCGCGGGCGTCGCTGCGGTCGCCGGGCATTGCTTTACACCGTGGCTTGCCTTCAAGGGTGGCAAGGGCTTTGCCAGCGCTGCGGGCGCGCTCGGCGCGCTGGCCTTCCCGGCATTTTTCGTGTGCGCCATGATCTGGGTCGCGACGCTCGCCATCAGCCGGATTTCGAGCGTCTCTTCGCTGGTGAGCGTGATTGCCGCGCCGCTGGTCGCGTGGGGCATGGGGTTTCCGCACGTGATCCCGGCGCTTATCGTGATTGCCGCGATCGTGATCGTTCAGCACCGCGCCAATATCGGCCGCTTGATTCGCGGAGAGGAGCCGAAGGTGGGGGCATCGGGCAGGGCACCGTGAGTTCTTTCTTTCCATCGTCACCCCAGCGAAGGCTGGGGCCCAGGGCTTCCGGGCGCAGTGCTTGCCGCTCGAGGTCCCAGCTTTTGCTGGGATGACGGAAATGGACGAGGTCGCACTCACACTCACCCAGACCGAAGCTTTCGCGCGCATCCGCTTGCTGCGCTCGCCCAACATTGGCCCGGTGAGCTATCGCCAATTGATGGCGCGCTTCGGCTCGGCAGAGGCGGCGCTGGATGCGCTCCCCGATCTCGCGCGGCGCGGACGCGAGCCCTATCGCCCTGCGCCTGCGGAGCGGATCGAGCGGGAAATCCTCGCGGTGCGCAAATCAGGCGCGCGCTACCTGTTTCACGATCAGGCGGATTATCCGGCCTTGCTGGCCGAACTCGACAGCGCTCCCCCGATTGTTACCTGCCGGGGCAGGCTGGCGCTTGCCTCCTCCCCGTGCGTCGCCCTCGTCGGCGCGCGCAATGCCAGTGCTGCGGCGGTCAAGCTGGCGCGCGACTTCGCTGCGGCGCTGGCCGAGGAGGGGATTACCGTTGTTTCAGGGCTGGCGCGCGGCATCGACGGCGCGGCGCATGAGGGCGCCTTCCCGGCTACCATCGGTGTCATCGCCAGCGGCATCGACATCGCCTATCCGCCGAAGCACGCCAAATTGCAGGAGCGGATCGCAGCCGAAGCGCTGCTGATCGCCGAACAGCCCCCCGGCACTGAACCGCGCGGGCGGCATTTTCCCTCGCGCAACCGCATCATCGCTGGCCTCGCTTTGGGCACGCTGGTGGTCGAGGCCGCGCCGCAATCGGGCAGCCTCATCACCGCGCGGCTGGCGGGCGAGGCGGGGCGCGAGGTCATGGCGATCCCCGGCTCCCCGCTCGATGCCCGCGCCTCGGGCTGCAATCAGCTGATCCGCGAAGGCGCGGTGCTGGTGCAGACGCCCGATGAGGTAGTGGAACTCCTCCAAAGCTTCACCGGCGAAGCCCGTTCGCGCTTCCGGGTGGCCGAGGGGACGGCGGATTTCGACTATGCCGAGCTTGCCAAGCTCGATTGGGGCGAGGCGCGCGCCGATTTGAGCGGCGATATGGCCAGCCTGCTCACCAACGCGCCGGTCAGCGTCGATGAACTGATCCGACAGTCCGGCGCGAGCGCGGCCGAAGTCCACATGGCGCTGCTTGAACTCGAGCTTTCAGGCGATCTGGTACGCGAGGCTGACGGCACGGTACGCCGCGCAGGCTAGGCACTTCCCTCTTGACGCTGTAAGCGCCGCCGTCCCACCCTCGCGCGTACACACGTAAGGGACACCCCCAAGGCATTATGCAACTCGTCATCGTCGAATCCCCCGCCAAGGCAAAAACCATCGAGAAATATCTCGGCAAGGACTTCAAGGTCCTCGCCTCCTATGGCCATGTCCGCGATTTGCCGCCCAAGGATGGCAGCGTTGATCCCGAGGCGGATTTTGCGATGGAGTGGGAACTCTACCGCGACAAGCAGAGCCGCTTCAAGGAAATCGCCGACGCTGCCAAGGGAGCCTCGCGCCTCGTGCTCGCGACCGACCCTGACCGCGAGGGCGAGGCGATCAGCTGGCACGTGCTGGAGCTGCTGAAGAAGAAGAAGTCGGTGCCCGCGCTGGTCGACCGGGTCACCTTCAACGCCATCACCAAGCCTGCGGTGACCGCCGCCATGGCCAAGCCGCGCGAGCTCGATCAGCCGCTGATCGACGCCTATCTGGCGCGCCGCGCGCTCGATTACCTCTTCGGCTTCACCCTCTCGCCGGTGCTGTGGAGGAAGCTCCCGGGGGCCAAGAGCGCGGGGCGCGTGCAATCGGTCGCGCTGCGCCTGATCGTCGAGCGCGAGCGCGAGATCGAGGCGTTTCGGGCGGTCGAGTACTGGTCGGTCGCCGCGCGGATGCAGCACGATGGCACCGAATTTATCGCAAGGCTGGTAAAGTTCGGCGGCGAGAAGCTCGACAAGCTCAGCCTCGGCGAGCAGGGCATCGCCATGAAGGCTAAGGCCGCGGTCGAGGCCGGACGCTTCACCGTTGAAGGCGTCGAGACCAAGCCGGTCAAGCGCAACCCTGCACCGCCGTTCACCACCTCGACCTTGCAACAGGAGGCTGCACGCAAGCTTGGCTATTCAGCGCAGCATACCATGCGGCTGGCGCAATCGCTGTATGAGGCGGGCGCGATCACCTATATGCGGACCGACGGGGTGCAGATGGACCCGGGCGCGATCATGGCGCTGCGCGATGCCATCGCGGCCCGATATGACAAGGCGTACTTGCCCGAAAAGCCGCGCTTCTACAGCACCAAGGCCAAGAACGCGCAGGAAGCCCACGAGGCGATCCGCCCCACCGATTTCACCCGCGACCGCGTGGGCAGCGGTGACGAGGCCAAGCTTTACGACCTCATCTTCAAGCGCGCGATGGCGAGCCAGATGGCCACCGCGCAGCTGGAACGCACCACGGTCACGTTCCGCGATGCCACCGGTCAACATGAGCTGCGCGCCACCGGGCAGGTGGTGAAGTTCCCGGGCTTCCTCGCGGTCTATCAGGAAGGCTTTGACGATAGCGAGGATGAGGACGGCGGCCTGCTTCCGGTGATGCGTATGGGCGATTGCCTGGCGAAACTCGGCGTCGATGCCACCCAGCACTTCACCCAGCCGCCGCCGCGCTTCTCGGAAGCATCGCTCGTCAAGCGGCTCGAGGAACTCGGCATCGGCCGGCCTTCGACCTATGCCTCGACCATTCAGACCCTGCGCGACCGGGCCTATGTGCGGATGGAGAAGAACCGCTTCTTCGCCGAGGAATCAGGCCGGTTGCTGACCGCCTTCCTCGAACGCTTCTTCCCCACCTATGTCGCCTACGACTTCACCGCCGGGATGGAGGACGAACTCGATGTCGTCTCCGACGGGCGCGAGGATTACAAGCTGCTGCTCGCGCGGTTCTGGAAGGACTTCAAGCCCAAGGCCGATGAGGTGATGGAGAAGATGCCCTCGGAAGTGACCGAGGCGCTCGATGAATATCTCGGCGATTTCCTCTTTCCCCCGCGCGAAGACGGCTCGGACCCGCGCGCCTGCCCGCTCTGCGCCAGCGAGGGCCGTGCCAACGGGCGGCTGAGCCTGAGGGGCGGACGCTTCGGCGCCTTTGTCGCCTGCGCCAATTACCCCGAGTGCAAATACACCCGCCGCTTCGCCCAGCCGGGCGGCGAGGGTGAGGGCGGGGCCGAGGACGGCGTCATCGGTCAGCACCCCGAAACCGGCGAGAACATCACGCGCAAGACCGGCCGCTTTGGCCCCTATGTCGAAATGGGCGAGGGCAAGGAGGCCAAGCGCGCGAGCATCCCCAAGGACTTGGACGACTTCGATCTCGACTGGGCGGTCAAGCTGCTCGATCTCCCCCGCATCATCGGCGCGCATCCCGATACGGGCCTCGAAATCGAAGCGAATATCGGGCGTTACGGCCCCTATCTCCGCCACGATGGCAAGTACGGCAAGCTCACCAACACCCGTGAGGTGTTCGAGGTGGGGATGAACCGGGCGGTCGATATCCTCGCGCAGGCGGCGATGCGCGGCGGCGCGGCGCGCGGCAAGTCTGAGCCGATCGCAACGCTGGGCGTGCACCCAGTCAGCGGGGGTGAGATCAAGGTGATGCCGGGCCGCTTCGGCCCCTACGTGACCGATGGCACCACCAACGCCACGATCCCGCGCGACGCCAAGCCCGAGGACGTGACCCTTGTCGCTGCGATCGAGCTGATCGATGCGCGCATTGCCAAGGGCCCGGCCAAGGGGAAGGCGAAAAAGAAGGCGCCGGCCAAGAAGGCCCTCGCAAAAAAGGCCGCAGTTAAAAAGCCGACCGCCAAAAAAGCCCCGGCAAAAAAGAAAGCCTCAACGGCAAAATAAGGCGAGCGGCGGTAAGGCCGCTGCTTGCCTTTCATGCGTGTTGGTAAATCTTAAAGCATTACCCGGCTATCACAAAGGCCCCAGACCAAGGGCTGAACCGTGATCGAAATCGAAGTCCAGAACGAAACCCATCAAACCCAGGCGCGCATCCGCTTCGCCGCCGTGCCGCGCATTGGCGAAGGCATTCGCCTGCGTGAACCTGACGGCATGTGGGCGAGCTATGACGTGCTCGACGTGTGGTACCAGAAGGCCGAATTCGGCGACGTCTGGATGCCCTACCTGCACATCCGCATGACCCCGGGCGAAGGTGTCGGCGTGCCGGACGAGGACGTCTATTCGGATGATTACGCCGCACGCGCCTATGACGCGGCTTATGCGACATTTGATGGGGGGGCAGAGCCGTGCAGAATCTGATCAAGCGCAATTCCGGCCCGCACCGTCGCTCAGGCATGGAAGGCAAGACGCTGGCGGAAAAGCTCGCGCAGGGCGAGGCTGAGCGTTCCGCAGGTACGGTGGCGGCGGCCCATGCGCCTGTTGTGTCCGAAGCCCCTAGCTCTGATACCGACGCTATCGTTGCAGCGGCCAAGGCCATGCGCGATCGCTATGCGGCTAACGAGGCTCCCGCTGCCGCGGCCAAGACCTGCCTGATCGTCGATGACAGCCGAGTGATCCGCAAGGTCTCCAGCAAGATCGCGCTGAGCCTCGGTTACGTCCCGATCGAGGCGCAGGACGGCCACGAAGCGCTCGCGCGCTGCAAGCAGTCCATGCCCGATCTGGTGCTGACCGACTGGAACATGCCCGAAATGGACGGCATCGCCTTCGTCCAGAACCTGCGCGCGATCCCCACGCCCAAGGAGCCGATCGTGGTGTTCTGCACCTCGAACGGCGAGGCCAAGGATATTCACGATGGCATCGCCGCAGGCGCGGATGATTACATCGTCAAGCCGTTCGACGAGGCGGCCCTGCGCGCCAAGCTGGAGAAGCTGGGGCGGGGGTGAACAAACCCTCCTCGTCGCCCCGTGCTCGACACGGGGCTTGGCTAGCTCACGGTGAGGCCCGCGTAATTGGAGCGCGACCACGATCCGTCGGGCTGCCTAGTGAACATCACGATTCCCGTTCCGCCGCAAAGCGGCCCGCAGCTCCCCCCAGTCCACATGAAGGCTTGCCCTTGCTCGAGGTCGACCAGCGGCAGAGAAATTGCGAGCGTCTCGTAGGTGTAGAACAGACCGTCAGGGGTCTCCGGAGGTGCTTTCTGTTCGGGGTCCGGCGCGAATGCACGCTTCGTCCTGATTTCCGCAATCGCAGGGCATTTCGCGAACAAGTCTTTCCCGACCAGCGTGACGAATGCGCGTGCTCGCGCGCGGATGGCGGGGGTCGCCGGATCGCCCTTCTCTCCTCCGAGAAGGTATGCGAGTGCCGTCGCCGCATCCTCATCTGTCAACTGAGGCGGGTATGCCGTGGCGTCTTCAAGGACGAGAGGCTTGTCAGCCTCGTCGAACTGCGTCGTGGCATAGCTCACAGCGATAGAGCATCCCGCTTCCAATGCCTCTGCGCTTAGGTAGGCCGCACTGGCATCGGCCCCGACGTACTGGGTGGCATTTCCCGAGCCACCAGCCGGGCTCCGCGAGGTGTCTGCATCCGATGGCGAGCATCCCGCACCAAGAGCTAGTGCAGCCGATGCCGATACGGTTAGCGCAATCCGCATCACCGCACCCAATCCAGCCCAATCTCCTCGAAAATCTCTCGGTCCTCGGCCCAGTTCTCGAGGACCTTCACGTGCAGGAACAGGTGCACCTTCACGCCCAGCACCTCGGCCAGTTCTGCCCGCGCCGCGGCGCCGATCGCCTTGATCTTCGATCCGCCCTTGCCGAGCACGATCGCGCGCTGGTTGTCGCGGGTGACGACGATCTGCTGGTGGATCTCCACACTGCCATCGGGGCGGACCTCGTATTTTTCGGGCCGCACCGCGCTGTCATAGGGCAGTTCTTCGTGGAGCTGTTTATACAGCTGTTCGCGGGTGATCTCGGCGGCGAGCAGGCGCTCGGAGGCGTCGGAGACCTGGTCTTCGGGATACATCCATTCGCCTTCGGGCATCATCCCCGCGAGGTGGTCCTTCAGCTCGCCCACGCCTTCGCCGGTCAGGGCCGAGACGAAGTAGATTTCGGCAAAATCGACCTTGGCGCCGAGTTCCTGCGCCAATGCCAGCAGCGGCTCCTTCTTGGCGCGGTCGACCTTGTTGAGGACGAGGATCTTGCGTTCGGGGCGGCCCGCCAGCGCCTCCAGCAGCGGCTCCAATTCATGGCGGCGCTGCTTGATCGGGTCGACCAGCAGCAGCACTGCATCGGCGCTCTCCGCACCTTCCCACGCCGCGCTCACCATGGCGCGGTCGAGGCGGCGCTTGGGGGCGAAAATGCCGGGGGTGTCGACCAGAATCATCTGCACCGGCGTGCCCGCCAACTCGTGCAGCGCAATCCCCAGCATCCGGGCGCGGGTGGTCTGCGCCTTGGCGCTGGTGATCGCGACCTTCTGGCCGACGAGCTGGTTCACAAGGGTCGATTTGCCCGCATTGGGCGCGCCGATCACGGCGATGACGCCGCAGCGGGTGGGGATGGTTTCTGTCATGAGGTTACAATATCCGTTCGCCCTGAGCTTGTCGAAGGGCTGTTCTCTTTTTGATGTTTTGGGCGGGATGTCGCGCGTTCAAGTGAGGTGGAGCACCCACCCCCAGCCCCTCCCTTGAGGGAGGGGAGGAAGGGTTACCCAAAGCTTTCCAGAAACGCCTTGGCCGCCAGCTTCTCCGCTTCGCTCTTGCTGGTTGCGCTGGCCTCGGCGCTGCCGACATTGCGGATGGTGACGCGCACAGTGAAGCGCGCGGCATGATCGGGGCCGCTGCGGTCGGTGACTTCATAGACCGGGGTCGCGCGGCGATTGCCTGCGGCCCATTCCTGCAGCGCGCTCTTGGGATGCTTGGCCTTGCCGATATCGCCTTCGAGCTCGTGCGCCCACAGGCGGTAGATGATGTCGCGGGCGGTATCGAAGCCGTGCTCGATAAAGCAGGCCCCGATCAGCGCCTCCATCGCGTCGCCGAGGATCTTGTCGCTATCCGCCCCGCCATCATCGCGCGCCTGCTTGCCGAGGCGGACGTGGGCGGGCAGGCCGATCTTGCGAGCGATCCGGGCGCAGGTCATACCGCTGACGAGCGCATTCAAGCGCTGCGAAAGCTTGCCCTCGGGTGCGTTGCCCGCGCGGAACAGCCATGCCGCGACCGAGAGGCCGAGCACCCGGTCGCCGAGGAACTCGAGCCGCTGGTAATCCGCCACCTCCGCGCCCGAACCGTTGAAGCTGCCATGGGTCAGCGCCTCGAGCCATGGGGCCTCGTTGACAACCTCAAAGCCGTGCGAGGCGAGCCAATCGCGGGTGGCCGGGTCAAGCCCGCTCACAGCGCGTCCCCGATCCGGTCCCAGCGCGCGGCGGAAAACCACGTCCACGGCAAGAGCCACTCGGCGCTGCCATCGGTCGACCAGACGATGATCTCGGCCCGGCCCACCAGCAGGTCTTGCGGGACCAGCCCGACCCCGTCACCTGCAACGGCGGCAAAGCGGCTGTCGCGCGAATTGTCGCGGTTGTCGCCCATCACAAACACCGTTCCGGCGGGCACGGTGATCGGGGCAAAGCCATCCGCCGGGGTCAGCCCGAAATCGAGCACGTCATAGCTTGGCCCACCCGGCAGGGTTTCGCGGAACCGCGCATAGCGACAGGCCTGCGCGCCGTCCTCGCCCGGCACCACATCGCCGCCCCAAGCGCAAACCGTGTTGGGCGAGAGCGGGATCAGCGCATCGGCGATCCGGCGGCGCGGGACGGGGGTGCCGTTGAGGATGACTTCTCCGCTGTTCACCGCGATGGTGTCACCGGGAAGGGCGATCACCCGCTTGATGTAATCGCGACCATCGACCGGGTGCTTGAAGATCACCACATCGCCCCGGGCAGGCGCGGCTGGCAGCACGCGTCCTTCGTGCAGCGGTACGGTGAAGGGCAGCGAGTGGCGCGAAAAGCCATAGGGCCACTTCGACGCCAGTAGGTAATCGCCGTTCATCAGCCGCGGCAACATGCTTTCCGACGGGATCGAGAACGGCGCAAACACCAGCGTTCGCAGGGCGAGCACCGCCAGCAACAGCTTGATCAGGAACCAGACGAAGCTACCCCATCCTTCGCCAGCGCGCGCCGCGTCGCTCGCGGGGTCGGGCATCGCCTGCCCGAAAGATTGGGTCTTAACATCCATCCTCAAGCCCCTTACTCGCAGCCGCACTTGTGCGCAAAGGGGAACGGTAATGAGTGGATTGGGTGGGGCTCAGAACAAGGCGTCGATGGCCGCGGCGTGGGAAGGCTTGCGGGCGATGGCGCCGGTGACGCTCGCTGATCTGTTCGCCGCCGATTCCGCGCGGCCCGAGGCGATGACCCGCCGGATCACCTGGCCAGTCGAGCCGGGCAGCACCGCCGAAGCCGGGATGCGCATCGACTTTTCCAAAACCCACCTCAGTAACGAAGCCCTGTCGGCATTCGAGGCGCTGGCCGACGCGGCAGGTTTTGCTGCCGCGCGCGAGGCCTTGTTCGGCGGCGGGATCGTCAACCCGACCGAAGGCCGCGCCGCCACTCACGGCGCGATGCGCGGCAGCGGAACGCCCGCGCAGGTTGAGGAAGCCGATGCGCTCCATGCGCGGATGGAATTGCTGATCGAGGCGATCCATGAAGGCGCACTGGGCGAGATCCGCCATTGCATCGCCATCGGCATCGGCGGCTCGGCGCTCGGCCCGGCGCTGGCGATCGACGCGCTGACCCGCGATCTGGCGCTGGTCGATGTGCATGTGGTTTCGAACATCGATGGCCTCGCGCTCGAACAGGCTTTCGCTGCCTGCGACCCGGCGACGACGCTGATCGCGGTCGCGTCCAAGACCTTCACCACCATCGAGACCCTCACCAATGCGACAGGCGCGCTGACATGGCTGGCGCAGAACGGGGTGGAGGATCCGGGTGGCCGGGTCGTGGCGCTGACCGCAGCGCCCGAAAAGGCGGTGGAGTGGGGGGTCGATGAAACCCGCATTCTGCCGTTCCCCGAAAGCGTCGGTGGGCGTTATTCGCTTTGGTCCTCGATCGGCTTTCCGGTCGCGCTGGCGGTCGGCATGGCGGAATTCCGCGCGATGCTCGCCGGCGCGAAGGCGGTAGACGATCACTTCCGCGCCACCGAGGGCCGCGCCAATGCGCCCTTGCTCGCGGCCTTTGCCGACCAGTTCTACACCCGCATCAAAGGCTGCCAGACCCGCGCGGTCTTCGCCTATGACGAGCGGCTCGCGCTGCTGCCCGATTATCTCCAGCAGCTCGAAATGGAATCGAACGGCAAAAGCGTGATGGTCGATGGTTCGCCGGTCGATGGGCCGACCGCGCCAGTCACCTGGGGCGGGGTGGGCACCGACGCACAGCACGCGGTGTTCCAACTGCTGCATCAGGGGACGCAGCTGATCCCGGTCGATTTCATCGCCAGCATCGCGCCCGGCGATCAGCTCGATCCGGCGCATCATCGCATCCTGTTGATGAATTGCCTCGCGCAGGGGGCCGCGCTGATGGCGGGGAAATCTTCCGATGATCCGGCGCGGGCCTATGCGGGGGACCGGCCCTCGACCACCTTCCTCGTCGATGATTGCGATGCGGCCGCTCTGGGCGCTTTGATCGCGTTCCACGAACATCGCACCTTCGCCAATGCAGTGCTGATGGGGATCAACCCCTTCGATCAGTTCGGAGTGGAGCTGGGCAAGGCCATCGCCAAGCAGATCGAATCGGGGGAGGGCCAGTTCGATCCCAGCACTCGGGCGCTGATGGCGGCGGCCGGTTTGGCCTGAGGGGGCGTGGTGCGGATTCGCCACAGCACCTGACGGCGATTGCGTGGGCCATTGCAGTTGCTGCGTCACCGAGTTGTAATTTTTCGCAGTGGTGTAACTTATGAAATGATTTGTCGCCGCAAACGGACATAACGCATCGAATTGCATGACATTTCGGGTTCGAATTGCGCTGTCGGATCAAATGCGTATCTTGGAAGACACATGACGCACCCCCGCGGCATGACCCTCTCCAGAGAGTATTCATCATGAAATTTGCGCTTCTCCCGGCCGCCCTCCTTGTGTTCGCAGCGGGCGCGGTGCCCGCTACGGCTCAGGAAAAGGGGCCCGGCGACGGCACAGCGCGGTCCAAGGTGAAGCCTGCGCGCCTGATCGCGTTCACGGGTGAGCGCGAGTTTCTCAAGGAGGCCTCGCGTCTCAGAGTATGGCGCGGCGAGGTCGGCTATACGCTGGTGGTGGACGAAGCCGGGGCGGCGACGAATTGCGAATTGTCGGAAAAGTTCCGCATGAACTATGTCAATGACAAGCTGTGCGAGGTGTTGATCCGCAACCACAGCTTCGAACCGGCGGTTGATGGTTCAGGCAAGCAGATCGAGGGCAGCTATGAGGGGCGGCTGAACTTTCTGGAAATGCGCACGAAGGATTGACATCTTCCTGACAACGTGTTGTGTTTAAGGTCGTTCTGTCCTCGCAGAGATGGAAAGGCCCCGACATGACCTCGACTTCGCTCAAGCTTGCAGTCTCTGGTGTTGCCTTGTCGGTCTGCGTACCGCTCGCTGCCGAAGCGCAGCCCCCGGTCGCAGCCGCTTACAGCATTTCCACCGCGATGGCAGATAATCCGGGTGCGAGCCCCCTGCTCACCGAACTCAAATACGAACGTCTCTATCGCCGCCTGATTCAGGTCGGCACACTCTCGCAGGTGCTCGATTACACATTGGCAGTGGATCCCGAGGGCAAGGTGACCGGGTGCAGCTTTTCGCGGCAATTCCGCATGGAATTCACCCAGCGCGAGCTCTGCCGGGCATTCGCGCGGTCGCACAGCTTCGAGCCCGCCCGCGATGCGCAGGGAAATCCGGTCGCGAGCACCTTTGTCAGCAGGATTGAAGTCGCGTCTTTTTTCCAGCCGAGTCTTTAATTCTTTGACATTTGGGGGTTCAGGCCCCATTTGCGGTTGATCGAAGCGCGTTAGCCACGCGTGAAGCGGCGGAAAACTCAAAATCATCCGCCCCGGCCGCGCCTCGGTTCTACCCCACGACTTCCCTTTTCACGCGGGCGGTTTCAACCCCCGCGCCGTGCGTGGCTGCCACTGTGCAAGCCAGCGCGCGTCGCAGATATTTTGCGAGTTTATACCAATATGACGACTTTTGCTGACCTCGGGCTGTCGCAGCCCGTGCTCCAGGCCCTTGACCTCAAGGGCTACACAATCCCGACCCCGATTCAGGCACAGGCGATCCCAGCCGTGCTGAAGGGTCGCGACCTCCTCGGCATCGCTCAAACCGGCACCGGCAAGACCGCCGCCTTCATGCTCCCCAGCATCGACCGGCTGCGCGAGGCCGACAAGCCGATCCCCTTCAAGTCCTGCCGCATGCTGGTGCTGGCCCCGACCCGCGAACTCGCGGTGCAGATCGCCGACAGCGCCAAGGATTACGGCGCGCTCGCCGGGCTCAAGGTGCAATGCATCGTCGGCGGCACCAGCGTGGGCAAGGACCGCAACAAGCTGCACCGCGGCACCGACATTCTCGTCGCGACGCCGGGCCGCCTGCTCGACTTGATCGACCAGAAGGCGCTGAACCTCGCCGGCATCGAAATTCTGGTGCTCGACGAGGCGGACCAGATGCTCGACCTCGGCTTCATCCACGCGCTGCGCAAGATCCGCGAACTGGCGCCCAAGGATCGCCAGACGCTGTTCTTCAGCGCGACCATGCCCAAGGCGATCAAGGAGCTGGTGAGCGGCTTCTGCAACAATCCGGTGCAGGTCTCGGTTACTCCTGAGAGCACCACCGCTGAACGCATCGACCAGTACCTTTTCATGGTGCAGCAGGACGAGAAGCTCAGCTTGCTCGAAATGATCCTCAAGGGCCGTCACACGGTGCCGGGTGCGATTGAACGCGTGCTGATCTTCACCCGCACCAAGCACGGCGCGGACCGGGTGGTGAAGCGCCTGTCGCAGGCCGGGATCGAATCGAACGCCATCCACGGCAACAAGTCGCAGCCCCAGCGCCAGCGCGCGCTTGACGAGTTCCGCAAGGCGCGCGTGCCGGTGCTGATCGCGACCGATGTGGCTGCGCGCGGGATCGACATTCCGGGCGTCAGCCACGTTATCAATTACGAGCTGCCCAACGTGCCGGAACAATATGTCCACCGCATCGGCCGCACCGCGCGGGCAGGCAAGAGCGGGATCGCGATTGCGTTCTGCGCCGAGGACGAACGCGCTTACCTCAAGGACATCCGCAAGGTGACAGGCGCCGAGCTTGAGCGTTTGCCGCTGCCGGACAATTTCCGCGCCGTGGTGGAGGGCGAGGGCCCGACCAAGCCTGCCCCGCGCGTGCCGGTCAAGCGGGTGCAACCGCGTCCGGTCGGCCAGCGCCCGCAGGGGGATCGCAAGCCTCAGGGTGACAATCGCGGCGAGCGTCGCCCGCAGCAAGGCGAACCGCGCCGTGCAGAAGGCGAACGCCGCCCCGCACCGCAGGGCGAGCGTCGCCCGGCACCTCATGGTGAGCGCAAGCAGCAACAGGCACACGGGCAGGCTCAGGGACAGGGCCGTCCCGGCGGCGGTGGCGGCGGTGATCGCCGTCAGCCCGGCAGCGGCGGACGCGGGGCTGGCAACGGCGGCGGTCGAGGTCGAGGCCGCCCCGGCGGCGGCGGCGGCAATCGTCCGCGCGCAGCCAACGCCTGAGCATTTGAGAACACGGGAAACGGGGGCGCTTAGGCCCCCGTTTTCTTGTCTGAAATGCTCCAATTCGCGCAAGATCGGTTGTCGCCGCCGGTGCCCGCGTCCATATGGCCCGCGTGATCCAGAGGAACCGCGCGATGGCCGACGAATACGACTATGATCTCTTCACCATTGGGGCAGGCTCCGGCGGGGTGCGCGCCAGCCGCATCGCTGCGGGTCACGGTGCAAGGGTTGCAGTGGCAGAGGAATACCGCGTCGGCGGCACATGCGTGATCCGCGGCTGCGTGCCCAAGAAGATGCTCGTCTATGGGGCCCATTTCGCCGAGGACTTGGTCGATGCAGGAGCGTTCGGCTGGACGATCGAGGGCAAGAGCTTTGACTGGGTCAAGCTGCGCGATCATGTCCAGACAGATGTGTCACGGCTGGAGGGGCTCTATGGCCAGACCCTCAGCAATCACGACGTGAAAGTGTTTAACGAACGCGCCGCCATCACCGGCGATCATGAAGTGACGCTGGCGAGCGGCAAGGTGATCACCGCCAAGTATATCCTGATCGCCACGGGTGCACGCCCGCTGGTCCCTGATTTTCAGGGCAATGAACATGTCATCACCTCGAACGAGGCGTTCCACCTCGACGCCATCCCGCGCCGCATCCTGATCGCGGGCGGGGGCTACATTGCCAATGAGTTCGCGGGCATCTTCAACGAATTCGGCGCGAAGGTGACGGTGGCCAATCGCTCGGACACGATCCTGCGTTCCTATGACACCGCACTGCGTGATCGCCTGCTCCAGATATCGATGGTCAAGGGCATCGAATTCCTGTTCATGGCCGAGTTCGAATGGGTTCAGAAGCAGGACGACGGGACGCTTCTGGTCAAGCTGACCGGGCAGGAGCCGCGCGAATTCGACACCGTAATGGTTGCCACAGGCCGCGTGCCCAACATCGAAGGGCTGGGGCTGGAAACCATCGGGGTCGCCACCGGGAAGCGCGGCGAAATCCTGGTTGATGCCTTCAGCAAGACCAATGTCGATTATGTCTATGCCGTAGGCGATGTGACCGACCGGGTGCAGCTCACACCGGTCGCGATCCGCGAAGGCCAGGCCTTTGCAGACAGCGTGTTCGGCCCCGGCGAGCCTTACGCAGTCGATCATTCCTGCGTGCCGAGCGCGGTGTTCAGCCATCCGCCGATTGCCTCTGTGGGCATGACCGAAAGCGAGGCACGCAATCTGCTCGGCAACATCAAGGTCTATCAGTCCGATTTCCGCCCGATGAAGAACGTGGTGGCGGGGCGCAACGAGCGCAGCCTTTACAAGATGATCGTTGATGCGGCCTCGGACCGGATCGTCGGCATCCACATGATCGGCCCCGAAGCGCCCGAGATTATGCAGGCCGCTGCCATTGCCGTGAAAGCCAAGCTGACCAAGGCCGATTTCGACGCCACTGTGGCAATCCACCCGACTATGGCTGAAGAATTGGTGTTGTTTAAATAAGTTGCGATCAGCAACGCATCTGCTATATCGAAGCGATCGCTACATAATAGGAGGGACGCATGGCAGGGACGGTTCTGGTGACGGGGGCAACCGGCTACATCGCCGGGGAGCTGATCCGGCAATTGTTGGCCAAGGGCTGGGTGGTACACGGCACCGTCCGCAATGTCGCCAAGAGCGAGGCCAGTTTGCGCGCGCGTCTCGGCAACCCGGCGGAGGGGCGGCTGCGCCTCTTCGAGGCAGAACTGATGTCAGACAAAGGCTGGGCCGAGGCAGTTGCAGGCTGCACCCATGTCGCCCACGTCGCCTCGCCGATTCCGGCCCAGGCCCCCAAGCACGAGGACGAGCTGATCGTCCCCGCGCGCGAGGGCACGCTTCGTGCGCTGCGTTTCGCCAAGGCGGCAGGTGTGACCCGTTTCGTCCAGACCTCCTCGACGGCGGCGGTGATCTACGGCGTCGACCGCGGCGAATACACCTTCGACGAGAGCTTCTGGACCGATATCAACCACCCCGACGCTTACCCTTACGTCAAATCCAAGACCCTCGCCGAGCGCGCCGCGCGCGCGTGGATTGCGGCTGAGGGCGGCGATATGGAATTCGTCTCGGTCAACCCCGGGATGGTGCTCGGCCCTGTGGCAAGCGCGGACTTTTCTGCCTCGGTCGAGCTGGTGTCGCAACTGCTTTCGGGCGCGATGCCCATGGCACCCAATCTTGGCTTCCCGATTGTCGATGTGCGCGACATTGCGACGCTCCACGTTTTGGCGATTGAGACGCCGGGGATCGCGGGTGAGCGGTTCCTAGGTGCGGGCAAGTTTCTGACCGCGCTTGAAGTCGCTGCCGTCCTGCGCGCGAAACTCGGACCGAAGGCGCGCAAGGCCCCGACCCGGCCAATGCCCGACTGGCTTGTCAATATCCTCGCGCTATTCAACCCCGAGGTGCGCGGCATCAAGACTGAGATTGGCAAGGTCCGTCATGTCGATGCCAGCCACGCACACGAACGGCTCGGCTGGACCATGCGCCCGGTCGAGGACACCATCGCCGAATGCGGGACAAGCCTGATCGCGCATGGGGTGGTGAAAGTCTGAAGCGCGTCCGCAGTTGGACGCGGCCACGATTTCTTCGAGAATTCGTAAGTGGGGCGAAGTTAGTTTATTGATTTCAGTGTGGTCAAGACATCGCCTGCAAATGATTTGGCAACCACATTCGACTATCGCAGGTGAATGAACATCGCCACTCTCACGGCCCGCCAGCAGCGCGAGCTCGAATATCACCGCGAGCATGCGACGACCTATGCCGAGGCGGCGCTGCGTCCGGTGGCCGACGACATCATCGTCAGCACCGCACGGCGGCCGTGGAATGCCTATTGGTCGATGTATGATCGGCTGCTCACGGCTGATCTGGCGGGGCAGGCGGTGCTGGTGCTGGGCTGCGGGTTTGGTGACGATGCAATCCGCATCGCCCGGCTCGGCGCGCGGGTGTCGGCTTGCGACCTTTCGCCCGAATCGCTCGCGATCGCGGGTGAACGCGCACGCCGTGCTGGGGTGTTGATCGCCTTCGATGCAATGCCGGCCGAAGCGATGACCTATGCCGACAACAGCTTCGATGCCGTCGTGTTCGTCGACATTCTCCACCATGTCGATATCGCGGCGACCATGGCCGAAGTCGCGCGGGTGCTGAAGCCCGGCGCGCGCGTGATCGGCGACGAGCTTTACACCCACTCCCACCTCCAGCGCATCCGCGAAAGCGGGCCGGTGCAGCGGTTGCTTTACCCGCTGATGCGCCGGTGGATCTATGGCGGGGAGACCCCCTATATCACTGAGGACGAACACAAGATCGACGAGCATGAATTCGCGCTCGTCACCGCCCGGCTGGCCGAGGTGGAGACTGATTGGTTCAACATCCTTGAAGGCCGCCTTTATCCCACCCGGTTGAGGTGGGCAGCGCGGTTGGAACGCGCGGTGATGCGTCCGCTTGCGCGGCTGGCACCATTTATGGCCGGGCGCGTGGTATTCAGCGGGCGGTTGGCCAAGTAGGCGTTTCAGGCCCCGAGCCGGGCTGGGGCGAAGTCTTCCGGTTTCAATCCGGCCGCGGCGCAATCGTCGGGGAAGGGCAGGCCGAGGACGGCCGCCGCCGTGATGCGCGACAAAGCGGGGGCAGTCTGGAACCCTGCGCCGCCTTGGCCCGCGCACCACACAAAGCCGGGCGCGTCTGCTGCGGGGCCGATCACGGGCAATTCGTCAGGGGCAAAGCTTCTAAGGCCAGCCCAACTATGCGCGATGCGGCGGATGGGGAGGGTGGTCGCCTGCTCCACGCGGTCGGCGGCGATGGCGATGTCGAGTTCTTCGGGCGCGGCATCGCAAGGGGCGGACGGGGTCTGGTCCATCGACGAAGCCAGCAGCGCCCCGCGCCCCTCGGGCAGCAGGTAAAAGCCTTCGACCACGGTCTTGGTAAAGGGCCAGCCGCTCACATCCACCCCATCGGGCGCGGCGAAACTGATGACCGTGCGGCGGCGGGGTTCAAGGCCGATCGGGGTAACGCCCGCCATGCGCGCGATTTCGTCCGCCCAGGCCCCGGCGGCGTTGACGAGAACGGGTGCGGTGTAGGTCTCGCCGCTCGCTGTGACTTGCCAGCCCACGCTATCACGCGCCATTGCGCTGACTTGCGCGCCGGTCACCAGCACCCCGCCGCCCGCGCGCAAAGACGCCACATGGGCTTGCAGCATCGCATGGGTATCGAGCTTCAGCGACCCATGATCCACCAGCGCGGCGGCGCAGGCATCAGGCTTCAGGGCTGGCATCAGCGCAAGCGCAGCCTCAGCGCCGATGCGCTCATAACTGCATTCGAATTGGCGGTGCACATCCTCGAGGGCATCGAGCGCTGCGATTTGCTCGGCGCGCGCAATGTGGAGCGCCGGGTGCACGCTGCCATGCGCGGCCAATTCCCCCATGCTCAGCGCGGTGAGGGTGCGCACCCGCGTCTCGCCGAGGCCATAGTGCGCAAACGCCACGCTGCGGCCCGATGCGTGGTATCCGGGTGCGCTTTCAGCCTCCAGCACCACCACGCGCGCGTGCTCGGCCAGCCGCGCGGCCAGCGAAAGCCCGGCGATCCCGCCGCCCACCACGATCACGTCTGCCGTCTGCACCATCACCTCGCTTGAGACCGCCATTTTTGCCACGTTGACGCTTGCGACGCGCTGAGGCAACGCATCGGATAAAGCCAAATCTGAGAGGAAGTCCATTGTCCGCCAATATCGCCGAAATGGAACGTCGCCGCGAAGCTGCCCGCATTGGGGGCGGGGCGAAGCGCATCGAAGCCCAGCACGCCAAGGGCAAGCTCACTGCGCGCGAACGGCTCGACGTGCTGCTCGATGAAGGCTCGTTCGAAGAAGTCGACGCCTATGTCGAGCACGATTGCAGCGATTTCGGCATGGAAACCCAGCGCATCCCCGGCGATGGGGTGGTGACCGGCAGCGGCACCATCAATGGGCGGTTGGTGTTCGTGTTCAGCCAAGACTTCACCGTCTTCGGCGGCTCGTTGTCGAAGCGCCATGCCGAGAAGATCTGCAAGGTGATGGACACCGCAATGAAGGTCGGCGCACCGGTGATCGGCCTCAACGATTCGGGCGGGGCGCGGATCCAGGAGGGCGTTGCCAGCCTCGGCGGCTATGCCGAGGTGTTCCAAAGGAACGTGCTCGCCAGCGGCGTTGTGCCGCAGATCAGCCTCATCATGGGGCCGTGTGCAGGTGGGGCAGTCTACTCGCCTGCCATGACCGACTTCATCTTCATGGTGAAGGATTCGAGCTACATGTTCGTCACCGGCCCCGAGGTGGTGAAGACCGTCACCAACGAGGTCGTCACGCAGGAAGAGCTAGGCGGGGCGATCACCCACACCACCAAGACCTCGGTTGCCGATCTCGCTTACGAGAACGACATCGAGGCGCTGCTGGCGACCCGGCGGTTCTTCGATTTCCTGCCGCTCTCCAACCGCGAGGAGCCCCCGGTGCTCCCTGTGAGCGATCCGTGGGACCGGCTGGAGATGAGCCTCGACACGCTGATCCCCGACAACGCCAACCAGCCCTATGACATGCACGAGGTGATCACCAAGGTGCTGGACGAGGGCGATTTCTTCGAAATCCAGCCGGCCCATGCGGGCAATATCCTTTGCGGCTTCGGCCGCATCGAGGGCCGCACCGTCGGTGTGGTGGCGAACCAGCCGATGGTGCTGGCGGGGTGTCTCGACATCAATTCCTCGAAGAAAGCCGCGCGTTTCGTGCGGTTCTGCGATGCGTTTGAAATCCCGATCCTGACCTTCGTCGATGTCCCCGGCTTCCTTCCCGGCACGAGCCAAGAAATGGGCGGGATCATCAAACACGGCGCCAAGCTATTGTTCGCCTATGCCGAGGCGACCGTGCCCAAGATCACCGTCATCACCCGCAAGGCTTACGGCGGGGCCTATGACGTGATGGCATCAAAGCACCTGAGGGGCGATTTGAACTACGCCTGGCCCACCGCGGAAATCGCAGTGATGGGCGCGAAGGGCGCGGTGGAGATTATCTTCCGTCAGGAAAAGGATGACCCTGCCAAGATCGCCGAGCGGACCAAGGAATACGAAGACCGCTTCGCCAACCCGTTTGTGGCGGCGCAGCGCGGCTATATCGACGAGGTGATCTACCCCCACTCGACCCGCAAGCGGATCGCTTTGGGGCTAAGGAAGCTGCGGACGAAGAGCCTCGAGAACCCGTGGAAGAAGCATGACAATATTCCGCTGTGATTGCGTCACCCCGGCGCAGGCCGGGGTCCAGAACTGCAAGGTCGCAAGCTGGATTCCGGCCTGCGCCGGAATGACGAAAAGGTTAGAAACATGAAACTCGGCCGTCTCAACCACATCGGGGTCGCTACGCCCTCCATCGCGGACTCGATCGCCTTCTACCGCGACGTCATGGGCGCGACCAAGATTCACACGCCCTTCGACCTTGAGGAGCAGGGCGTGAAGGTCTGCTTCGTCGACACCCCCGGTGCGGACGGGGCGATGAACGGCACGCAAATCGAGCTGATCGAGCCGCTGGGGGAAAACTCCACCCTCGCAGGCTTCCTCGCCAAGAACCCCTTGGGCGGGCAGCATCACCTGTGCTTCGAGGTGCCCGACATCGCCGAAGCCCGCTCCGAATTCGAGGCGATGGGTAAGCGCATCCTCGGCCCCACCCGCATCGGCGCGCATGGCACCCCTATCTTTTTCCTCCATCCCAAGGACATGGGCGGCATGCTGACCGAGATCATGGAGACGCCCAAAGAGGGCACACACTGGTCGAATTGAATAAGAGCCGTTCGGGCTGAGCTTGTCGAAGCCCCGCACTTCACTTTATCGCCGCGCCCGAAGGAAGAACGGCCCTTCGACAGGCTCAGGGCGAACGGGAGTTGTCTGAATGTCCTACGAAACCATCCGCGCCGAACGTGAGGGCCCGCTGCTGACCATCACCCTCAATCGTCCCGAGCGGCTCAACGCCATGCCGCCGCAGATGGCGGACGAGCTTGGGCAGGCGTTCTATGACCTTGGCGATGCGCGCGCGGTGCTGATCACCGGCGAGGGCAAGGGCTTCTGTTCGGGCGCTGACCTTTCTGCGCGCGGGGCGGGGAGCGCGCTGGGCTCGAAGGGCGGGAGCCATGAGGCGCTGATCAATCACTATAACCCTGCCATCAGCCAGCTGATCCGCGCGAACGTACCGGTGATCTGTGCGGTCAACGGCCCCGCGGCAGGTGTAGGATGCAGCCTCGCGCTGGCGGCGGACTTCACCATCGCGGCCAAGAGCGCCTACTTCCTGCAGGCTTTCGTCAATATCGGCCTGGTGCCTGACGGCGGCTCGACATGGCTCTTGGCGCGCGCCATCGGCCGCGCGCGCGCGACGCGGATGATGATGCTGGGCGAGAAGATCAGCGGGAGCCAAGCCGAGGAATGGGGCCTCATCTACAAGTGCGTCGAGGACGCCGACCTGATGACCGAGGCCCGCGCGCTGGCCGAAAAGCTCGCTAATGGCCCGACGGTTGCCTACGCCACCATGAAGCGCAACATTGCGACGGCGCTCGATCAGAACCTCCAGATGGTGCTGCTCGCCGAAGCCGAGGGCCAGCGGATCGCCGGCGCGACCAAGGACGCGATGGAGGGCGGGATGGCCTTCCTCCAGAAGCGCAAGGCCGAGTTCAAGGGGGAGTAACCCTCCCGAAAACCGCTCGCCCTGAGCTTGTCGAAGGGCCGTTTTGCTATCTAGTGCGTTGCTCAAGAAGAAGGGCAGGGCTTCGACAAGCTCAGCCCGAACGGATTAGGCTTTGTGATGACCCAAAAACCCACACTAGAAGACTGGAACGCCCTCGCCGCCAAGGAAGTGAAGGGCCGCGACCTGACCTGGCACACGCCCGAAGGGTTCGCGATCAAGCCGCTTTATACGGCTGAGGATCACGCTGGGTTTGAACCGGGCCTCCCCGGCTTTGCGCCCTTCACGCGCGGGGTGAAGGCGAGCATGTATGCGGGGCGCCCATGGACGATCCGGCAATATGCGGGCTTTTCCACCGCCGAGGAGAGCAACGCATTCTACCGCCGCAATCTGGCGATGGGGCAAAAGGGTCTGTCGGTCGCCTTCGACCTCGCCACCCACCGCGGCTATGACTCTGATCACCCGCGCGTTGTCGGCGATGTCGGCAAGGCGGGGGTGGCGATCGATACGGTCGCGGACATGGAGATCCTGTTCGACCAGATCCCATTGGACTCCATGAGCGTGTCGATGACGATGAACGGCGCGGTGATCCCGGTGCTGGCCTTCTTCATCGTCGCCGCCGAGCGTCAGGGCGTGTCGCAGGACAAGCTCGACGGGACCATCCAGAACGACATCCTCAAGGAGTTCATGGTCCGCAACACCTATATCTACCCGCCCGAGCCTTCGATGCGGATCATCTCCGACATCATCGCCTATACCTCGGCCAACATGCCGAAATTCAATTCGATTTCGATCTCGGGCTATCACATGCACGAGGCCGGGGCGACCGCGGTGCAGGAGCTCGCCTTCACCATCGCTGACGGCAAGGAATATGCCACCCGCGCGATGGCGGCGGGGCTGGATATTGATGCGTTCGCGGGCCGCCTCAGCTTCTTCTTCGGCATCGGCATGAACTTCTTCATGGAGATCGCCAAGCTGCGCGCCGCGCGCACGCTGTGGTACCGCGTGATGGACGGCCTCGGGGCGAAGGACGAACGCTCCAAGATGCTACGCACCCATTGCCAGACTTCGGGCGTCAGCTTGCAGGAGCAGGACCCCTACAACAACGTCATCCGCACCACGGTCGAGGCGATGGCGGCGGTGCTGGGCGGCACGCAGTCGCTCCACACCAACGCGCTTGATGAAGCCATCGCGCTCCCCACCGATTTCAGCGCCCGGATTGCCCGCAACACCCAGCTGGTGCTGCAAGAGGAAAGCGGGATCTGTAACGTCGTCGATCCGCTCGGCGGCTCGCACTACATTGAGGCGCTGACGGCGACCCTTGTGGCCGAGGCCGAAGCGATGATGGCCGAAGTGGACGCAGCGGGCGGCATGACCGCCTATGTCGCCACTGGCGCGCCCAAGGCGGCGATTGAACGCGCGGCGGCGGAAAAGCAGACCAAGGTCGACAAGGGCGAGACGGTGATCGTCGGCGTCAACAAGTACCGCAAGGACGCGGAAGACGCGCTCGAGACGTTCGAGGTCGACAACCAGAAGGTGCGCGCAGGCCAGATCGCCCGCCTGGCCAAGGTGCGTGAAGGCCGCAATGAAGCCGCTTGCCGCGCGGCGCTTGCGGCACTGACCGAGGGCTGCAAGTCCGGCGCGAACCTGCTGGCGCTGGCGGTCGAGGCCGCACGGCACGATGCGACGCTGGGCGAGATTTCCTCGGCAATGGAAGAGGTGTTTGGCCGCCACGATGCCACGCCTGCACCGGTCACGGGCGTCTACAAGAGCGCCTATGAATTCGACCGCCGCTGGGCGCAGGTGACGGACGGCGTCGAAGCCGTGGGCCGCCGCCTGGGCCGCGCGCCCCGCATCATGATCGCCAAGATGGGTCAGGACGGCCACGATCGCGGCGCGAATGTGATCGCGTCTGCGTTCTCCGACATGGGCTTCGAGGTGGTCAGCGGGCCTTTGTTCCAGACGCCTGAGGAAAGCGCCGCGATGGCGCTGGAAAAGGACGTCGATGTTGTCGGCGCATCCTCGCTGGCGGCGGGTCACAAGACGCTGATCCCCGAACTGATCCGGCTTTTGCGGGAAGCCGGTCGCGGCGATATCAAGGTCACCGCAGGCGGCGTCATCCCCCCGCAGGACTATGACTACCTGCGCGAGGCGGGAGTGCAGGGGATCTATGGGCCGGGCTCGAACGTCGTGGAATGCGCGGCGGATATTCTGGTGTTGCTCGGCCACAACATGCCGCCGCTGGGTGAAGGGCTGGACGAGGCGGCGGAGTAGGGTGTCCCCAACTCCGTTCGCCCTGAGCCTGTCGAAGGGCTGCTTTTCTTGAGCGTCGTCGGTGCGGAAGTAAGAACAGGGCTTCGACAAGCTCAGCCCGAACGGTTAATGTGAGGAGCTGGATTGCCACGTCGCCTGCGGCTCCTCGCAATGACGAAGGATTGGGCCAAATGAGCGGACGCGCGATCATTGCTGGCATATTTGGAACGCTTGCGATCTTCGCTCTCATGTTCTGGAACGGGGCTTTGATGTACGGCGACCCCGTGAAACCTACGATAGAATCAGAAAGTACCGAATGACCCACCTCCGAACCGACTGGACCCGCCCTGAAATCGCAGGGCTGTTCGACCTCCCTTTCACCGAGCTGCTGTTTCAGGCGGCCTCAGTCCACCGCGCCTATCACCCCGCGACCGAAGTCCAGCTCTGCACCCTGCTCAGCATCAAGACCGGCGGGTGTCCGGAGGATTGCGGCTATTGCTCGCAATCGGTCCATGCGGATTCGGGCGTCGAAGCCACCAAGCTGATGGACGTGCAGGCCGTGCTCCAGCGCGCGGCGCAGGCGAAGGATGCGGGCTCGCAGCGGTTCTGCATGGGCGCGGCGTGGCGCAATCCCAAGGACCGCGACATGCCGGCGATCGTCGCAATCGTGAAGGGCGTGCGCGCCATGGGGCTGGAGACCTGCATGACGCTCGGGATGCTCGAACCGCATCAGGCAGCACAGCTCGCCGAGGCGGGGCTCGATTACTACAACCACAATATCGACAGCAGCCCTGAGTATTACGAGCGGGTGATCAGCACCCGCGATTTCCAGTGCCGGCTCGACACGCTCGACCACGTGCGCAAGGCGGGGATCAATGTGTGCTCGGGCGGGATCGTCGGCATGGGCGAGACGCGCGAGGACCGGGTGGGCTTCATCCACACGCTTGCCACCCTGCCGCAGCACCCCGAAAGCGTGCCGGTCAACGCGCTGGTGCCGGTCAAGGGGACGGTGCTGGGCAACATGCTGGCCGACACGCCGCTGGCGAAAATCGACGATATCGAGTTCGTCCGCACGGTCGCGGTCGCCCGCATCACCATGCCGCGTTCGATGGTGCGGCTCTCGGCGGGGCGCGAGTCCATGTCCGAGGCGACGCAGGCACTGTGCTTCCTTGCGGGCGCAAACAGCATCTTCACCGGCGACAAGCTGCTGACCGCGCCCAATGCGGGTGACGATAAGGATGGCGCGCTGTTTGCCAAGCTGGGGCTTACTGCATTGAAGGGCGAGGAACCGGCGCGGGCGTGCAAGAGCGCGGTGGCGGCGGAGTGAAACCGGCCCGTCCGTCATCCCAGCGAAAGCTGGGACCCAGAGCGGCAAGCGTTGCTTTATCCGGCCCTAGGCCCCAGCTTTTGCTGGGGTGACGGAGAGGTGATGCGGCTCGGCCTTATCCTGTTCCTGCTCGTTGCAACCGCCGCCATGGTGCGCGCCGAACCCGCGCCGCAACCCCTCACCATCGGCGAGACCGTCACCCTCGAAGTCCTCGGGCAGAGCCGCGAGGTCAATATCGTCCTGCCGCCCGACTATGGCACAGCGACCGACAAGCGCTGGCCGGTCATTTACCAGCTCGATGGCGCGATCCGTCAGGACCTGATGATGGGCACCGGCCTGATGCGCTGGGGCGCGCTGTGGGGGCGCAGCGCGGATGCGATCGTGGTGGGGATCGAGACGCGCGACCGCCAGCGCGAACTTCTGCCCGCCACCAAGGACCCCGCCGAGCGCCAGCGCTATTCCACAGCCGGGGAAAGCGCGGCCTTCCGCCAGTGGATCGCGGAGACCGTCAAACCGCTGATCGAGGCGCGCTATCGCCACGATGGGACCGCGTTCCTCGTGGGCGAGAGCGCGGCAGGGCATTTCGTGGTTGAGACGTGGGCGACCGCGCCGCAGATGTTCACCGGATACGCCGCGATCAGTCCCAGCCTGCAATGGGATTTCGAGGCGTTGAGCCGCCGCGCCCTAGGCAATCAGCAACGCCCGCCGCTCTACCTCAGCCTTGCCGACGAGGGCGGGGCGACCGAAACCGGCATGATGCGGCTGCTGGGGGCGCTACCCAAGGATCAGCCTTACTGCTTTTCCGACCGGCGCAAGGAACTCCGCCACGCCACCGCCTTGCACGGCCTGCTGCCCGAGGCCTTGCAATATCTGATGCCCACCAAGGCGGATTGGCTGGAAGAATATGGCATGGTGCTGCGGTGCGAGAAACGGGGCGGGGCCCTATGACCTTCAATCGTCACCCCAGCGAAAGCTGGGGCCTAGGGCTGCAATGGGTCGCGCGTGCCGCTCTAGGTCCCAGCTTTCGCTGGGATGACGGAGTGCGTAACGCATGACCCTCGGCTTCTCCGTCGACAGCCTGCTGCCCAAGGCGCGCGGGGGCGGGCAGCTGCGCATGGGGCTGGTCAAGCTGGAGGAGCATGAATGGCTCCATCCACAGCCCGATTGGGCCGCGCGCGCGGCTGGCTTTGCCGATTGGCCGCAGGGGGTGCAGCTCACCCCGGAGGTCGAGGAGCCGGGCCGCGAGCTTGCCGCGATGCTCGGCGTGAACGGCGCGCTGCCAGAGGCCGCTCTGGCCGTCCACGAAGACCTGTGCCTCCTCACACAGCGTCCCGGTGAGGAGGTTTACCGCCTGATCGGCGCGGCGGTGGCATGGCCCTCCGATTGGCACCCGGCCGAGAAAATCGGTCTCCCCTTGCGTGCGCTCCACGCGCCGATTGCAGGCTATGAGGAGCAACTCGCCACCGGAGTTGACCGCTTCTTGGAAACGCTGCGCCCCGGCCCGATCTATGGCCGCTGCAACTGGTTCATCGCAGCTACCGGCGAGCGCCGTTGGCTCCCCGACAAGCCGCCTGCTGAGGCCTTCGCCCATGTGACTCCCGAAAACGCAGGCGAGACCTTGTTCGTGCGCTCCGAACGCCAGACACTGCGCCGCCTGCCGCAGACGAACGCGATCCTGTTCACCATCGGCATCTATGTCGCGCCGCTCGGCACGCTCTCCCCCGCCAATATCGCCATGCTGGGCCGCGCGGTGCAGACGCTGGTGAGCGGTGAGGGTGACCGCCGAGGCGCACCCGCCTATGCTGCCAGTCTGATCGGCTATGCCGCCTCGCGCACCTGATTGCGTGGCAGCCAGGCATCTGGCAGACAGGTCAAGTACTTGATCTGACGGGGGCGAGGGGATGATCGCAGCGACTGTCGCACTGGGCGGGGCAGCATTGGTGGTGGGCTTGCGCGGGCGCGGCGCGTTCGGGTCGCCGGGCCTGCCAACCCGCTTGCGCAGCGCCGCCGCGCTGTGGTTGGTGGCGGCGGGCGGGTTCTGGCTCGCAATGCAACAGCCCGGCTACAATCTAGCGCAGATCGGCTTTTTCACCTTCGGCTGGCGACAGGTGGGGCTGGGCGTCCTCTTTGGAGTCCTCGGCATCCTTAGCGTGCCGCTCTATATTGTTGTCGCCACCAGGCTCGGCGGCACGGCGCATAATGCCGAGGCTTTGGCGAGCCTGTCGGCGGCTTCCTTGCCGCAGCGCCTGTTTCTGTTGGTGACCGCTGCCGTTGGCGAAGAACTGATTTTCCGCGCGGTTGCGATCGGTGGATTGATCGCCGCCGGGGTGCCACACTTTGCGGCGATAGCCGTTTCGCTGGCGGTGTTCGTGGTGCTACACCGCTCGTCATGGGGCGCGGTCCACCTGCTGTTCGTTGCTGTGGCGGGCGCGCTGATGACTGCGGCCTTCATAACAGGCGGGCTGTGGGCGGCGATCATTGCGCACTTCGTGGTGGATGCGCCGATGTTCCTTGCAGGCCCGAAGATTGCGGACCGCGGACGGAGACCTGTATGATCGCCACGCTCGTCCTCGCAATCCTCACGCAATCCGCCGAGCCCCCTGTGCCCGGCTGGAACTGCGATGACCCGATTGCGCAGCAGGAAATGAACTGGTGCGCCGCGCGTGATTACGAGGTCGCCGACGAGCGGTTGAATGCGCAATGGAAAATCACAAGCGAAGTGATGAAGCGGCGCGATGCCGAATGGGCCGAGGTGGGCTCGAACGATACGCGACCGGGCTATACCCGCAGCCTGCTCGAGGCCCAGCGCGGCTGGCTGCGTTACCGCGATGCGCATTGCCGGGTGGATGGCTATATCGCGCGCGGCGGCACGCTTGAACCGCTGCTGGTTTCCACCTGCAAAGCGCGCCTCACCCGGATGCGCACCGAGGAGCTCAAGGCGCTGGTGGAAGTCGAGGGCTAAGCCTCAAATCCGCTAGCTTGCAGCGCGCGCATTCGCTCGGCATAGCGGCAATCACAAATGCCCAAGCCTGTGTGAGAGAGGGACCGCGCTTGTTCTCGAAAATCCTGATTGCCAACCGCGGCGAGATCGCCTGCCGGGTCATCACCACCGCGCGGAAAATGGGGATCAAGACCGTCGCGGTCTATTCCGATGCCGATGCGCGCGCGCCGTTTGTGGCCATGGCGGACGAGGCGGTGCATATCGGGCCGTCGCCCGCAGCGGAATCCTACCTGATCGCGGACAAGATCATCGCCGCCTGCAAACAGACCGGGGCTGAGGCCGTGCATCCGGGCTATGGCTTCCTGTCGGAGCGCACTTCTTTTGCTGAGGCGCTCGCCAAAGAGAACATTGCTTTCATTGGCCCGCCCGTGGGTGCGATTGCGGCGATGGGCGACAAGATCGAATCCAAGAAGCTCGCCAAGCAGGCGGGCGTCAACGTCGTCCCCGGCTTTGTCGGCGAGATCGAGGATACCGAGCACGCAGTGCGTATCTCCAACGAGATCGGCTATCCGGTGATGATGAAGGCCTCAGCCGGCGGCGGGGGCAAGGGGATGCGCCTTGCCTACTCCGAAGCCGACGTGCGTGAGGGCTTTGAAAGCGTGAAGCGCGAGGGTCTCAACTCCTTCGGCGATGATCGCGTCTTCATCGAGAAATTCATCCTCAACCCGCGCCATATCGAGATCCAGATCCTCGGCGATCAGCACGGCAATATCCTGTACTTGAACGAGCGCGAATGCTCGATCCAGCGCCGCCACCAGAAGGTGGTCGAGGAAGCGCCGTCGCCCTTCGTCACGCCGAAGATGCGCAAGGCGATGGGCGAGCAATGCGTCGCTCTGGCGCGGGCCGTGGGGTATTACTCGGCAGGCACGGTCGAGCTGATCGTCAGCGGCGCGGACCCGACGGGGGAGAGCTTCTACTTCCTCGAAATGAACACCCGCCTGCAGGTGGAACACCCTGTCACCGAAGCGATCACCGGCATCGACCTTGTCGAGCAGATGATCCGCGTGGCGGCGGGTGAAAAGCTCGCCATGAAGCAGGACGATATCGGGATCGACGGCTGGGCGATTGAAAACCGCGTCTATGCTGAAGACCCCTATCGCGGCTTCCTGCCGAGCACCGGGCGGCTGGTGCACTACAGCCCCCCGCTTCCCGGCTGGAGCGAGGACGAGACCGTCGCGGGCAAGGCGCGGCGCGGGGTCGCGCGCGGCACTGGCTCGGTGCGTGTCGATGACGGGGTCTACGAAGGCGGCGAAGTCTCGCGCTTCTACGATCCGATGATCGCCAAGCTGATCACCTGGGCCCCCACCCGCGACGAGGCGGCGGATTTGCAGATCGAGGCGCTCGACCATTTCCGCATCAAGGGACTCGGCCACAATGTCGATTTCCTCTCTGCGATCATGCAGCACCCGCGCTTCCGCTCGGGCGAGCTGACCACAGGCTTCATCGCCGAGGAATATCCCGAAGGCTTCCACGGCGCGGCGACCAGCGATGAGGTGAAGCGCCTGCTCGCTGCGGTCTGCGCGGGTAATGAGTTCACCCTGCAAAGCCGCGCGCGCCGCATCTCCGGCCAGCTCGATGGCGATGACGGGCGCGAAGGCGTGCTGCGGGTCACGACCGAATGGCTGGTGAAGCTCGGCGACGAGCGCTTCGCTGTGACCCTTGGCGATGGTCACGCCATCGTCGACGGCGTGAGAGTCGAGGGCACCTGCGACTGGCTCCCCGGCATGGTGCAGGCCGAAGCCACAGACGGTCAGGGCCTCAAGCTTGGCCTGATTGTCGAGCGGCAGGGAAATCAGTGGATGATCACCACCCGCGGCGCGCAGCACACCGCGCTGGTGATCCCGCAGCGGCTGGCGCGGCATGAAAGCCTGATGCTGGAGAAAGAGCCGCCCGATCTTTCGCGTCTGCTGATCTGCCCGATGCCGGGGATGCTGGTAAAGCTGCACGTGGCGGCGGGCGAGAAGGTGCAGCCGGGACAGCCGCTCGCCACGGTCGAAGCGATGAAGATGGAAAACATCCTGCGCGCCGAAAAGGAAGGCGTGATTGCCAAGATCAACGCTGCCGAGGGCGAGAGCCTCGCGGTCGATGCGGTGATCCTAGAGCTCGAATAATGCACGTCCGCCACGATCCCGATGCGCCGGCCAGCGAGACGATCAGCTTTGAGGATTTCCTCAAGGTCGACATCCGCATCGGGACCATCGTGGCGGCGGAGGAATTCCCCGAAGCGCGCAAGCCGAGCTACCGCCTGCGCATCGATTTCGGGGCGGTGATTGGCGAAAAGAAAAGCTGCGCACAGATTGCCGCCAATTATCACCCCGATGAGCTTATCGGGCGACAGGTGGCCGCGGTGGTCAATTTCCCGCCGCGCCAGATCGGCCCGGCCATGTCCGAGGTGCTCACGCTCGGCTTTGCAGATGCGGCGGGTGAGGTGGTGCTGTTTACGCCGGATGTCAAAGTTCCGGATGGATCGCGCCTATTCTGAATGCATTGGGTATGGTCTGGGAAGGAGCAAGGCGCGCGGCCCGGAGGAAAGACCTTTATTGACTGATCGCGCGCTTGTTACCCTGCTGCGTCAACCGAAAAGATTGCGTCTACCTGATGCAATAATCTTGCTGTCATTTTGTATATTCGCGCAAGACAGTTGATATATGGCGTCAACCGCCAGCGCCGATTTGGCTAGCGCCCCCTTCTGCGAGAGAATTGCTATTGCCGAGTCGCGGTATGTCGCGCGACCGGGATTGAATCTGCGTGGGAGGATTTGATCGTGGCGCATACAGGAACGGGGTTTTTCGACCGCAAGGGCAATTTTTTCAAAACCGCACGTGATGCGACAGTGAGCGATCTGGCGGGGTTGCTGGGCCAGATCGGCGAGGGCGAGAGCCTCGCGCCGGGCATCGCTTACATGCTGCTCGAACGTCGCAGCGATATCGAGCGGCTGTTCGCTGAACATGACCAGATGCTCGAGGAAGAAGCGGCGATGAAGGCGGCGCGCGGCGGTGATGCTATGGGCAATGTCGCCAAACTGCCGAGCCGTCCGGCGGTTTGATCCTTCGACGTCAGTCCAGTGTCAGGTGCAGGCACTGATTGAAGTCGGTCAGCGCATAGTTGCCAAAGGCTGGACCGTCCATAAAACCGCGCCGCCGATAGAGCGCCAGCGCCGGTTCGAACGAAGGGCCGGTGCCCGTTTCAAGGCTGAGCACAGACAAGCCGTCCGCGCGGGCGGCAGCGATGATGGTTTCGAGTAGGGCTGCGGCCAAGCCTTGGCGCAGAAATGCAGGATGCGTCCGCATCGATTTGATTTCGCCGCGTTGTTCATCGAGTCGCTTGAGTGCGCCAATGGCTGCCAAATGGGTGTCGACATGAACGGCCCAAACTCTGACGCCTTCAACGCGCAATCCGCTGAGATCCAGCGCGAAACTCATCCCCGGCGGCGAGCCTTCCTGCATTGTGCGTTGATGGAAGGCGATCAGGTCTTGGACCTGAGGGTCGTCAAGGTTTGCTGGGGCGATGATCACCGCGCCAGCTCTTCATCCAGAAACGCGGCAATATCTGCCAGATCAACGTCGCGCGCGACATAAGCCTCGCCCAGCGCGCGCAGCAGGAGGAAGGGCAGGGTCGTACCCTCGGCTTTCTTGTCGTGGCGCATGTGATCGACCAGCGCCGCGCCGTTACAGGTGAGGCCCAGCGCCCCAAGGCTGGCTGGCAGGCCTGCCGCGCCAATCGCGCGCCCGGCCCGCGCCGCATCGGCGTCGGAAAGTTCCGCCCGCCGCGCCGAATAGCGCGCCGCCAGCACCATGCCGAGCGCGACGGCCTCACCGTGGAGCAGGCGGTCGGAAAAACCCGTTTCGGCCTCGAGTGCGTGGCCGAAAGTGTGGCCCAGATTGAGCAGCGCGCGCAGGTCCTGCGTCTCGCGCTCGTCGGCGGCGACGATCCGGGCCTTCATCGCCACGCTGGTGGCAATGGCGTGTTCGAGCGCGGCTAGATCGCGCGCCAGCACAGCCTCGCCGTTGGCTTCGAGCCATGCAAAGAACGCCGTATCGCCGAGAAGGCCATACTTCAGCACTTCGGCAAACCCGGCCCGCATCTCGCGATCCGGCAGGGTGGCAAGCACATCCGGGTCGATCAGGACCAGCGCGGGCTGATGAAACGCGCCGATAAGGTTTTTGCCGGCTGCGGTATTGATCGCGGTCTTGCCGCCGACTGAGCTGTCGACCTGGGCGAGCAGCGTTGTGGGAAGCTGAACGAAGCCGACGCCGCGCTTCACCACCGAACAGGCAAAGCCCACGAGATCGCCCACCACCCCGCCGCCGAGGGCAAAGACGTGATCCTTGCGCGTCACGCCTTGCGCCAACAGCCAGTCGCACAATTCTTCCAGCACGCGCCAGGATTTGGCTTCCTCGCCCGGTGCGACCACGAACCATTCAGGAGCAAAGCCCCGCGCTGCAAGGTTGGCCGCGATCGTCTCGGCATAGAGATGGTGGGTGTTGGTGTCAGCAACGAACGGTACCGTGCGACCATCAGCATAGCCCGCCAGAAACGGAGCGGCGGCGTCGGTGATCCTGCCCAAAAGGCCGGGCGCAATCACCACATCATAGGCGCGTCCGGCCAGCGCAACGTCAATCACAGCCATTGGTCAATTGCCTCAAGTATGGCGCGGGCGGTGTCGGCATGGGGGCCGTTTTCGCTGAGCACCCGGATGGGCGCTTCGGCATAGAAGGGGGTCCGCTCGCGCGCCAGCCGGGTGAGAATTTCCTTTGGATCGCCATTACGTAGCAGTGGCCGATTAGTGCGCTTGGCCGTGCGTTCCACCAGCGTTTCGACTGCGCAATCGATCCACACCGCAATGCCGCGGTCGAGGATCAGCGCGCGGGTAGCCGGATCGACGAAGGCGCCGCCACCGGTGGCGATCACGCCGTGCGCCTCGTCCATCAGCCGGGCGATCACGCGGCGTTCGCCGTCGCGGAAATAGGCCTCGCCGAAGCTCTCGAAAATCTCGGGGATCGAGCGTCCGGCCGCCTCGGCGATGGCATCATCGGCATCGACGAAATCGCGCTTCAACAGGGCCGCGAGCCTGCGCCCGACGGTCGACTTGCCCGCGCCCATCAGCCCCACCAGCACCACCGGGCGGGTGATGCGCGCGGCAATGGTCGCGACAGTCTGATCGGTTAAAGCGGGCGCTCGGGTCATTGCCGCATGGCCTATAGATGGGCTAGGGCACGCGCAATATGGCAAACCCGCGTCGCTTGATCACTCCACCGTCCGGCCTGTCTGCGCCGCCATCGCCGCCGCCGCTGTGGCGCAGGCGTGGGCCGCTGCTTATGGCCGCCGCCGTGCTGGGGCTTATCGTGCTCGCCTATATCGACGGCGGAGAGCAGGCGCTGCGTCCGATTGCCGCTCCCGTTGCCTTGCCGGAGCAGGGGCAATGATCCGTTTGCGCAAGGCTCCGGCGGCAAGCTGGCTGGCGCTGGGAGTTGCCGGAGCCCTTGCCGGGGCCAGTGCGGCAGGGCTCGCCGTGGCGCAGCAAAAACCCGAATCGCTCCTGCCGCCGGGGTTTGACGATCCCGAACCGCCCCGTCCGAGCCCGACCCCGACGCCTGCACCGGCTGCGTCTGGCGCAGCCGCGCCCGCAGCGCCGCTGCCATCGGTCGTCCCCGGAGCCGCTCCGGTCGGCGTGGATCCCGCCAACCTGCCGCCTCTGCCAGCGATCACCCGCGATGAACTGGCGCGCCTGCCGAGCCTTGACGAGTTGGAGAGCCTCTCCACGGAAGAGCTTGACCAGCTGCTTGGATTGAAGCCCAAGTCCGATATTCCTCCCGGTGCCCGTCGTGGGCTGACCCGCGTAGGCGTGCTGGCGGTGGACGAAGGCGGGCTGCCGCCGATGGCGCTCGCCAACCAGCCCGAGAAGCTGGTGCGTGCGGCCCTGAGCGGGACAAAGGGGCCGATGGTGTCGCGCTGGGGGCATATCCTGTTGCGCCGTGCCTTGGCGAGCCGGCTCGCTGCGCCGCTGGGCATGGACCCGGTCGAATTCGCTGCGCTGCGGGTCGGCCTCCTCAACCGGATTGGCGAATATGGCGTGGCCCGTGCGGTGGTGCAGGATGTTGATTCGGCCAATTGGTCGACCGCGCTGACCGCTGAGGCGCTGACGGCCTATCTCGCGAGCGGCGACATCACCGGGGCTTGCCCTGCGGTGCGCCTGCAAGGATCGGCGCGCGATGATGGCGAGTGGCAGATGTGGCAGGCGATCTGCAATGCCTATGCCGGGGAGACAGCACTCGCCGCCTCGCAGCTCGACCGCGCCTTGTTTCGGGGCGTTGCACCGCGGATCGATGTGCTGCTGGCACGGCGCTTTGCGGGGGCGGCAGGGCGCGGACAGCGTGCGGTGCAAATCGAGTGGCAGGGGGTCGAAGAACTCAACCCATGGCGCTTCGGCTTGGCGACCGCGCTGGGTGAGCCTGTGCCCGAGGGGCTGCTCGATAGCGCGCTGACCGCGCGGGGCGGGGCCTATTACGCCCGCGCCGGGGCGCTGCTGCCCATGCTGCCTGCCAGCCAGCGCGCGCCCTTTGCCGGGCGGGCCGCGCGCGAGGGCATTCTCTCCGCCGATGCGATGGTTGATCTGTACAGCGAGGTCTATGCCGAGACCGGGGTGACGGGGGAACCGCAGGACCATGCGGCGGCTTTGCGCGAGGCCTATGTGGCGGCCGATCCGGCGGCACGGATTGCCGCGATGCAGCGCTTGTGGGCGGCAGGCGCGACGCTGGGCGGCGGCGATGGTTACGGCGCGCGCGTGCTGACCGCCTATGCGGCGGCGCGAATTCCGGCCGAAGCGGCGCAGGCTGATGCGGCAGGGGATCTGATCGCGGCGATGCTGGCCGCCGGGCTTGATCGCGACGCGCTGGCATGGCGCGAGGTGGTTGAGGAAGGATCGCTGGGCTGGGCGCTTATCGTGCTCGCCGCGCCGCGCTCCAACGGTGTGGGGCAGGGGGCCGTTAACGGCTTTATCGGCGGTGATGGCAGTGAGGGCTCGCGCAAGTCGGCGTTTCTGGTTGCCGGGCTCGCCGGGCTGGGCCGCCTCGATGAAGGCGATGCCAGTGCGCTTGCCGATGATCTGGGCTTTGACCTTGCCCGCCAGACCCGCTGGACCCGGGCGATTGCCCGCGCGGCGGAGGTGAACAACCCGGCGCTGGTGGCCGTGCTCGCCGGGCTCGGGATGCAGGGGGCGAGCTGGGAGCAGATGACTCCGCTGCACCTCTATCACATCACCGGCGCGCTGCGCCGCGTGGGGCTCGAGGCCGAGGCCCGGATGATCGCCGCCGAGGCGGTCGCGCGCGGATAATGTCCGCGTCGACCGAGGCTTTCCTCGCGATGCTCGCTGCCGAGCGCGGTGCTGCTGCCAACACGCTGGCCGCCTATGCCCGCGACCTTGCTGGGGCCGAGGAAGCGATCGGCGATCTCGCCAGCGCGCCGCGCGACGCCGTCGCCAGTCTAGCGGGCGAGTGGGCCAGCCTTGCGCCCGCCAGCATCGCGCGCAAGGCATCGGCGTTGCGGCAGTTCTTCGGGTTTGCGCTGGACGAGGGCTGGCGGCGCGATGATCCTTCGGGGGCGCTCCCGGCGCCGCGTCTGCGCCGCCCGCTGCCCAAGGTGCTGGGCCACGACCAGATCGCCAAGCTCTTCGCCCGCGCCGAAGAGGAAGCCGTCGGTGATGATCCCAAGGCGGTTCGGCTGCTGGCGCTGATCGAGCTGCTCTACGGTTCAGGGCTACGCGCGACCGAGCTGGTGGCGCTGCCGCTGTCCGCCGTGCCGCGCGATGCGCCCTTCCTGACCGTGACGGGCAAGGGCGGCACCACGCGGCTGGTGCCAGTTGGCGCGCGGGCGCTGGAGGCGGTGGGGCGCTGGCGGGACCTCCGGCCAGAGATCCCTGCCTCGCGCTACCTGTTCCCTTCGGGCAAGGGCCAGCATCTCAGCCGGGTGCGGCTGTTCCAGCTGCTCAAAGCGCTCGCTGCGCGCGCCGGGCTCGATCCTTCAGCGATCAGCCCGCACGTCTTGCGCCACGCCTTTGCCACGCATCTGCTGGAGGGCGGGGCGGACCTCAGGGTGCTGCAAATGCTGCTCGGCCATGCCGACATCGCCACCACGCAGATTTACACCCATGTGGACGCCGCGCGCCTCGTGGCGCTGGTCAATTCCCGTCACCCGCTTGCCACGCGCCGCGCATCGGACTAGCGCCGCGCAATGATTTCGACCCTGGATTTCGAAAAGCCGATTGCCGCGCTGGAAGAGCGCATTGCTCAGCTGCGCGGCGTCAATGCGCTGCATGATGTCGACGTGGCGAGCGAGATCGCCCGGCTGGAGGCAAAGAGCGCCGATCTGCTCGCCAGCACCTACGCCTCGCTCACCCCGTGGCAGAAGACGCAAGTGGCCCGCCATCCGCAGAGGCCACATTTCCGCGATTATGTCGCCCACGCTTTCAGCGAGTTCATCCCCCTGGGCGGGGATCGGCTTTACGGCGATGATCAGGCGATCATGGGCGGGTTTGCCCGGCTCGATGGGCGCAGGGTGATGCTGATCGGCCATGAAAAGGGCCACGACACGCAAAGCCGCATTCGCCACAATTTCGGCATGGGCAAGCCCGAAGGCTATCGCAAGGCGATCCGGCTGATGGAAATGGCCGGGCGATTCGGTCTGCCGGTGGTGACGCTGGTGGATACTTCGGGCGCGTTTCCGGGGATTGAGGCGGAAGAGCGCGGGCAGGCCGAGGCGATTGCCCGTTCGACCGAGGCGTGTCTTGATCTGCCGGTGCCGATGGTGGCGGTCATCGTGGGCGAAGGTGGTTCGGGCGGCGCGGTGGCGCTGGCTTCAGCGAACCGGGTGCTGATGATGGAGCATGCGGTCTATTCGGTGATCTCGCCCGAAGGCTGCGCTTCGATCCTGTGGCGCACCTCGGACAAGGCCGCCGATGCCGCGCAGGCGATGAAAGTCACAGCGCAGCACTTGAAGCGCGACGGCGTGATCGATCGCATCGTCAAGGAGCCGGTCGGCGGCGCGCACCGTGATCCGGCAGGCGGGGCCAAACTGCTCGGGCAGGCCCTGACCGAGGAGCTTGATCAGCTGGTGGGCCAAAGCCCCAAGGCGCTGATCGCCGCGCGCGAAGAACGCTTCCTCGCCATCGGGGGTTCATCGGGCAAGCCTTAGGCTTTGCGCCATGGGTCTTTGCCGATAGGTTGAAGACGAAAAGATTGGCGGGAGAGCAGGGCATGACACGATTAACGCGCAGGATTTTGGCACTCGGCATAGCGCCTGTGGCCTTGGTGGGGTGCGTGGGAGCGGCGGCCCAGATCCCTTCTGCATCGACCCCGATTACGCCCGCCGAAGCGCAGATGGGCGCGCAGTATCATCCGCAGTTCCTCGCGGAATTCGGCGGTGCGATGAGCGGGCCGCATGCTGCCTATGTCGAACAGGTGGGCAAGAATATCGCGGTGCAATCGGGCCTCAGCAATGCGCGGGAGAGCTTTACCGTCAGCTTGCTCAACTCGCCGGTTCACAATGCCTTCGCGGTGCCGGGGGGTTATGTCTATACCACCCGCCAGCTGGTGACGCTGATGAACAATGAGGCGGAGCTGGCTGCGGTGATGGGCCACGAGGTTGGCCATGTCGCCGCGCGCCATTCGCAGCGGCGTCAGAAAGCCGCGCAGCGCAATTCGATTCTCGGTATGCTGGGCGCGGTCGGCAGCGCGCTCTTGCTCGGGAACAGCGAGTTGGGGCGGCTGGGGCAGCAACTGGCGCTGGGAACCTCGCAGTTCTTCACGCTCAAATTCTCGCGCAAGCAGGAGCTTGAGGCGGATGATCTGGGCATCCAGTATCTTGCGCGGGCTGGGTATGATCGCCGGGCGATGGGGACGGTGCTGGCGAGCCTGGCTGCGCAAAATGCGCTCGATGCGCGGCTCCAGGGCCGGAACGCCAGCGTGCCCGAATGGGCTTCGACCCACCCCGATCCCGCCAGCCGGGTGCAGAGTGCGCTGGCCAAGGCCGGAGCGGCGGGTGGCGGTGTCACGAATCGCGACACCTTCCTCGCGCGGATCGACGGGTTGCTTTATGGCGATGATCCCGCGCAGGGGCTGATCGAGGGAAGCACCTTCATCCACCCCGAGCTGCGGTTGGCCTTCACCGCCCCGCAAGGCTTCTATATGGTCAACGGTGCCCGTGCGGTGAGTATTCAGGGGCAGGGCGGGCAGGCGCAGATGACCTTGGCGCCTTATTCCGGCAATCTGGACACCTACGTGCGCCAGCAGTTCACGACGCTTGGCGGGCAGAATAGCACGCTGGCCCCGGCGCAATTGCAGCGCACCACGGTGAACGGCCTTCCCGCAGCCTACGGCACGGCGCGGGTCAATAATGGCGGAAGCCAGGTCGATCTGGTGGTGTTCGCCTACGAATTCGCGCGGGACCGGGCGTATCACTTTGTGGCGATAGCACCGGCAGGCCGGGCGGCGACCTTCAATGCGATGTTCCAGTCCATGCGGCGGGTCACGCAGGCCGAGGCGAACAATGTTGTGCCCAAAAAGGTGCAGGTGGTGACGGTTGCGCGCGGGGACACTGTCGCAAGCCTTGCGCAGCGGATGGCCTACCCATCCGCGCAGGAGGAACGCTTCCGGGTGCTCAATGCGCTATCGTCCGGAGCGCAGGTAACGCCGGGGCAAAAGGTCAAGATCGTGGTGCGATCGCGCTAGGATGTGATCGCGCTGACGCGTGACTTAGCAAACCCGCTGCGCCTTGGGGGCTAACACATTTATGGCCCGCAGACAAAAACGGCGGGGATTTCTCCCCACCGCTCCAATTTTAGGTATACCCTAACTGTTACGGAGTGGGAGCCATTTCGTCGTTCACTTCCTGGAAGGTGTCGCTGAGGGTGGTGCCCAGCGCGCTCATGGCGCCGATGGCAGCAACAGCGATCAAAGCGGCGATCAGGCCGTATTCGATGGCGGTGGCACCCTGTTCGTCACGGATGAGGTTCTTGAAAAAGGTCATGTGTAGTCTCCTGGTTGGTCTTCGTTACCCTTGCCCCCCGCTTGGCTCCGGCGGACAATTCTTTGTGTAGTTGGCAAAGCTTGAAAATTTACTAATCCGGGTTCGCCCCCAATTTAATTTCCAATAGCTTCGGTCGTTCTAGCCTCAACGTCAGTCCACATATCGATAGTAGCATTTGCAACGCCTTGCAGTGCACCTACCATGGCCAAGACGACGAGGCTCACGATCAGGCCATACTCGATTGCAGTGGCACCGCTCGTATCAGCGACAATTCTTTTCAATTGTGCCTTTAACATCGGGAGACCACCTAACTTGCTTGTCCTGATGGACTTAAAATCCGCCCAACGCGTTAAGAAAAGGTTGATGAGGCGCGCCCAGATGGAAAAAATTCCGTCATGACCAAAACGTGGGTTCCCGTGGTCGCAGGCGCATTGTCACGCGGCGATGGTTGCTGGTTGATGCATCAGCGCCCTTTGGGGAAGCACCATGGTGGCCTCTGGGAATTTCCCGGTGGGAAGGTCGAACATAATGAAATGCCTATCGAATCTCTCGTTCGAGAGCTGCGAGAGGAGCTGGGGATCGAATGTGATCGCTCGCAGTGCCAGCCGATTTCCTTCGCCGAGAGTGGGGGGCATGATGGCCACCCCGCGATTGTCATCCTGCTTTACACTGTGACCGGATGGCAGGGAGAGCCCGCCGCGCTGGAGGGAGGCGCGATCGGCTGGTTCACGCCCGCCGAGGTCCGGGCCTTGGCAAAGCCGCCGCTCGACGTTCAGCTCGCTGGCGCTCTGCTGGGATAATCGCCAACCAGCGGCAAAAGTCCCCTTGCCAAGCTGTACCGACCCCCTTATGTGCCGCGCTCCAACGCGCACCCGTAGCTCAGCTGGATAGAGCATCAGACTACGAATCTGAGGGTCGGACGTTCGAATCGTTCCGGGTGCGCCAACAAGGCCCGCTCCTCGCAAAGAGGGGCGGGCCTTGTTGGTTCTGGCGCCTATGTTGCCGAGATGCCGCGCAAGGCATTGGAGATCGCCCATCACCCGCGCCGCCAGTGGTGCAGGACCGTCAAGGGGGGTGAATTGGCCCGTAGGCATCCTATCTATTCATCACCGGGGCCCCCGCGTCGTCAGGCTTCCGCTTCATCTTGCGGAACGTCCGGCGGGCCGGGGGGTTGTGAGGGTTCCGGTTCGACCGGCACACAGGCCGAACAGGCCGGGTGCATTGCGATGAAAGACACACTACGATGAATTACGTCACTGCCGCCCATGATCACGATGACGACTTCGATCCGGAAAACCCGCTCGGCAAGCCCGAGGTGCCCGAGCATGTACAGGCCGCCATTCGCACTCTGATCGAATGGGCCGGTGATGATCCCGACCGTGAGGGTCTGCGCGATACGCCCAAGCGCGTGGGCCGCGCGTGGCTCGAATACTGCGAGGGTTACAAGGAAGACCCGGCGATCCACCTCTCGCGCATCTTCGAGGAAGTGGGCGGCTATGACGAGATCGTCCTGCTCAAGGACATTCCGTTCCAGTCGCATTGCGAACACCACATGGCCCCGATTATCGGCAAGGCCGCAATCGCCTATTTGCCGAACAAGAAGGTCGTGGGCATCTCCAAGCTTGCCCGAGTGCTGCACGGTTATGCCCGGCGACTTCAGATTCAAGAGCGCCTGACCGCAGAGGTCGCGGCCTGCATCTGGGACCATCTCGAACCGCACGGTGTGGCCGTGGTGATCGAGGCGCAGCATGGTTGCATGACCGGACGCGGGGTGAAGACTCCGGGGGTCGGCATGATCACCAGCCGTGTGCTGGGCTGCTTCCTGGAAGATGATCGCAGCCGCAAGGAAGTCATGAGCCTGATGGGCTATTGATCTGTTCGCCGGTTTGGCACAAAAATTCCGCCGGGGGGCGTTCCGCAGGGACAACCGTTTTTTGTGGCGAATCGGCAAGGGATGAGGCCAAGTCTGTGTTATGCCCGGCGTACCGACAGGCCCGTGATGGGGCCTGTCGCTCGGCTTTTTGAAGGAGCGTCACGATGGTTCGCAATCTCACCTCTCGCCTGATCCTGACCGCCGCGCTGGCTGGCTCGCTCGCCGCCTGTTCGAACAAGGCCCCCGCTGACGCTCCGGCCGAAGCCCCCACCGATGCTGCGGCGACTGCGCCCGCTGATGGGGCGGCCCTCGACCCGGCGGCGGTGATCAAGGAGCGGCGGGACAATTTCGAAGCCATCGGCAAGGCGTTCAAGGCGGTGCGCGGCGAGCTGGAAAAGGACGCGCCGGACTTCACTCTGATCGCCGCCAGCGCGACCGACATCAATACCCGCGCCATGAAGATCGAAGGCTACTTCCCGGCCGGCACCAGCGTCGATGATGGCATCAAGACCGAGGCTCTGCCGGCGATCTGGGCGAAGCCCGCCGAGTTCAGCGCCGCGGCCAAGAAGCTGGTCGATGAAAGCGCCAAGCTGACCGAGCTGGCCGCTGGCGGCGACAAGGCGGCCGTTGGCGCACAGGCGATGGCGATGGGCGGCGCGTGCAAGGGCTGTCACGACAAGTTCCGGCTCGACGACGAGAAGTAATCTGATGAGCGACCCGCTTGGCCCGCCGGTCGCCGCGCCGAACGGGGTTGGCGCGCCTGATATCCGCGTATGGGACCCGCTGCTGCGGCTCACCCACTGGAGCTTTGCGCTGCTGATTCCGGCGATGTGGTGGACGGCGGAGAACTCCAAGTGGGCGCTGCACCGCAGGATCGGGCTCGTGTTGCTCGGCCTGCTGGTGTTCCGGCTGCTGTGGGGCTTCCTCGGGCCGGATACCGCGCGCTTTGCCCAGTTCGTGAAGGGGCCGGGCGCGGTGCTGGCCTATCTGCGCGGGCAGCTCGAGGGCGCGGCGCAGCATATCGGCCACTCGCCCGTGGGCGGGTGGAGCACCGTGGCACTGCTGGGAGCGATGTTGGCGCAGGTCAGCATGGGGCTGTTTGCGGGCGATCCCTATGACGGGTTGACCGGACCGCTCAATCCGCTGGTGGGTACGGCGCTGGCTGACATGATCACCGAATGGCACGAGACCTTTTTTTGGGTGGTCGTCGGGCTAGTCGGTCTGCACCTTAGCGCGATCACCTTCTATGCGGTGCGCGGCCAGAACCTGCTCGGTCCGATGGTTGGCGGTGATCGGCCCCCGATTGAGGGTGTGACCGGGATCGGGCCAATGCCATGGACGCGCGCTGTGCTCGCGGTGGGGCTGGCGGCAGGGTTCGCGCTGTGGGTTGCTTTTGGCGCGCCGCCGTTGACGTGAGAATTCCTCCCCAATGCTGTCGCAATGGGGAGGAATGTCATGCCTTAGAGCTGGCCGAGCATGTGCTCCGCGCTGGAAACCTTGAAATCGCCTGGCGCTTCGACGTTCAGCTGTTCGACCACGCCGTCGTTGATCACCATCGAGAAGCGTTGCCCGCGCTTGCCCATGCCAAAGCCCGAACCGTCCATGGTGAGGCCGATGGCTTCGACGAACTCGGCATTGCCATCGGCCAGCATGGTGATGTCCTCGCTGCCCGCGGCATTGTTCCAAGCGCCCATGACGAAGGCATCATTGACAGCGGTGCCGACGATCTCGTCGACGCCCTTGGCCTTCAATTCATCGGCCTTTTCGACGAAGCCGGGGAGGTGTTTGGCCGAGCACGTCGGGGTGAAGGCCCCCGGCACCGAGAACAGCGCCACGCGCTTGCCCGCGAAATATTCGGAGGACTTGACCGCCTGCGGGCCTTCGGCGGTGGCCTTGACCAGTGTGACTTCGGGGAGTTTGTCGCCAACGGAAATCGTCATGTTGTGTGCATCCTTGCCTGCGGGGAATTTCGCCTTTCCCTATAGCGGCGAATGCGGATCGGGCAACAAATAGACATATAAAGATAACTTTATATTTGCCTCTTGATGGCCGTGCCGCTAGGGGCGTGTTTCATCAACTTACCCGCCCAAGCGCACGTGCTGCGCAGGAGAAAACGCAATGGCCACCCTCGCTCCCGCACCGACCCACGAATATGTCATCAAGGACATCGCGCTCGCCCAGTTCGGCCGCGACGAGATCATGATCGCCGAGACCGAAATGCCCGGCCTGATGGCGCTGCGCGAGGAATATGGCGCGGCGCAGCCCTTGAAGGGCGCGCGCATCACTGGCTCGCTCCACATGACGATCCAGACCGCAGTGCTGATCGAGACCCTCGTCGCGCTGGGCGCGGAAGTGCGCTGGGCAACCTGCAACATCTTCTCGACCCAGGACCACGCCGCCGCCGCCATCGCCGCGCGCGGCATTCCCGTGTTTGCGATCAAGGGCGAGACGCTGGGCGAATACTGGGACTATGTCGGCCGCATCTTCGACTGGGCGACCGAGGAAGACCCCGATCTCACCTGCAACATGATCCTCGACGATGGCGGCGATGCCACCATGTTCGCGTTGTGGGGCGCACGCCTTGAGGCCGGGGAAGAGATGGGCGCGCCGACCAATGCCGAGGAAATCGAGTTCCAGCGCGCCTTGAAGGCTTTTGTCGCGGCGCGTCCGGGCTACCTCACGAAGACGGTTAAGGCGATCAAGGGCGTTTCGGAAGAGACCACCACCGGCGTGATGCGCCTCTACCAGATCGCAAAGCAGGGCAAGCTGCCGTTCCCGGCAATCAACGTAAATGACAGCGTGACCAAGTCGAAGTTCGACAACCTCTACGGCTGCAAGGAATCGCTGGTCGACGCGATCCGCCGCGCGACCGACGTGATGCTCGCCGGCAAGGTCGCCTGTGTTGCTGGTTACGGCGATGTCGGCAAGGGCTCGGCCGCCTCGCTGCGTGACGGCGGCGCGCGCGTGATGGTGACCGAGATCGATCCGATCTGCGCGCTTCAGGCCGCGATGGACGGATTTGAAGTCGTCACCATGGAAGACGCAGTCAAGCGCGCCGACATCTTCGTCACCGCCACCGGCAATGAAGACGTGATCACCGCTGAGCACATGATGAACATGAAGCCCATGGCCATCGTATGCAACATCGGCCACTTCGACAGCGAGATCCAGATTTCGGCCCTCTCGAACTACGAGTGGAAGGAAATCAAGGAAGGCACCGACATCGTCACCTTCCCTGATGGCAAGTCGATCATCGTGCTCGCCAAGGGCCGTCTGGTGAACCTCGGCTGCGCCACCGGCCACCCGAGCTTTGTGATGAGCGCGAGCTTCACCAACCAGACGCTGGCCCAGATCGAGCTGTTCACCAAGGCGGACGAATACGACAACGACGTCTACGTGCTGCCCAAGCACCTCGACGAAAAGGTCGCCGCGCTGCATCTCGCCAAACTGGGTGTGCAGCTGACTCAACTCAGCCAGAAGCAGGCGAGCTACATTGGTGTGCCGCAGGCCGGCCCGTTCAAGCCCGATCACTACCGCTATTGATCAGGCCACCTGCCGCAGGGTCGGCATAAGGCAGTAACGTTACGTATAAGCGCTCCCGCCCACGCGGGGGCGCTTATTGCGTTATGGGGGCTTTCTGCCAGCAACCCGTTGCACTGCCGCGCCCACGCGCATAGCGAGGAAGCGATGGAAGCCTCGCCCCTTACGCTTGTACTGATTGCGCTGGTGCTCGCCGCATGGACGGCCGGGGCGGCGTTCGTCATTCTGCGCGCCAATCGCGGGGTGAAGCGCGCCAAGGCGCTCAAGGCTAGCGTGCGACGGATGCAGACGCTGCTGGATGTGGCGCCCGCGCTGCCGCTGCTGGTGCGGGTCGATGGGCGGATCGAGGCGTCGGACAAGCTCGCCCGGATGTTCGGCCTTTCATCTATGCCGCGCTACCTCTCCGAACTTGGCCCAGCCGAGCCTGGCAAGGCGGCCGGGAGCCTCACCCGCGAACAGCTTGATCAGCTGTGGGCGAAGATCCAGACGACGCAAAAGACCGCAGCGCCGTTCCGGATGGCGATCAATCTTGCCGGATCGCAGCGCAGCCTTGCGCTCTATGGCACGCTGGCTGACCCGCAGGTGTCGCCGGGCGGCGCAGCGCTGGTGTGGGTGTTCGACTTCACCGACAGCCATGCCGAAATGGCGCGTCTGCGCGCTGCGGCCGCACGGGCAACCGGCGATTTTGCAGCACTGGTCGGGCTGATCGAGGCCGCGCCTATGCCGATGTGGTTTCGGGGAAGCGATCTCAGCCTGCAACTTGTCAACCAGGCCTATGTTGATGCCGTCGGTGCGCAATCGGCCGCCGAGGTGGTTGATGGCCAGATCGAGTTGCTCGAGCACGAGAATGGTCAATCCCCCGCCGAAATTGCCCGCACTACCCTCGAACAACAGGACAAGTCCGAGCGCATCGTGGCGGCCACGATCCACGGCGCGCGGCGCACCATGCGGGTCAGCGATCTGCCTCTGGGGACCGAGGGGGTTGCAGGCTATGCCATCGACATCGAGGAGCAGCAGCAGGTCGCCCGCGAGTTCCGTGCCTTCCGCGAAGCCCAGCGCGCGCTGCTCGATCAGCTTTCGGTCGGGGTGGCGCTGTTCGATGCCGAGGAACGGCTGACCTTTGCCAATCAGCCCTTCCGGCGGCTGTTCGCCCTGTCCGAAGATGCGATCGAGGCCCAGCTCCCGTTCGAGCGGTTCCTCGCCGAATCCCGTGAGCGTGGGCGCACGCCTGAAGTGCGCGACTTCCCCGAATGGCGGCGCGAGCGGGCGGGCTGGTTCGAAATGAGCAGCGCGCAGGAGGAAGCCTGGCCGCTGCCCGGCGGCACCCACTTGCGGGTGGTGGCCCAGCCCATGCCCGATGGCGGGTTGGTGCTGATCACCGAGGATCGGACCGAAAGCCTTGCCCTTTCGGCCGTGCGCGACACCTTGCTACGCACCCGCACGGCGACGCTCGACAGCCTGTTCGAGGCGCTGGCGATCTTTGCGCCCGATGGCTCGGTGCAGCTGTGGAATCGCAGCTTTGCCGGGACCTGGGGCCTGACCCCGGAACTGCTCGATCAACACCCCAGCGCCGATGAACTGCTCGGCGCAATCGGGCGCAATCTGATGCGGCCAGAAGAGGCGGCGCTGATCGGGGCGGCGGTGCGTTCGGCGACGCTCGACCGGCGCGAGAAGGGCGGGCAGGTCGATCTGGCCGATGGGCGCACCTTGCGCTTCGCCGGGATTCCGCTGCCTGATGGCAATGGACTGCTGACCGTGCTCGACATCACCGCCTCGCAGAAGGCCGAACAGGCGCTGCGCGAGCGGGCCGCCGCGCTGGAGGAGGCCGATGCGGTCAAGGCGCGCTTCCTTGCCAACATGTCGTATGAATTCCGCACGCCGCTCACCACCATCGGAGGCTATGCCGAACTGCTGAAAAGCGGCGTGGCGGCTGATCCTGCGCAGGCGGAAGAATATGTCGATGCGATCCTCAGTGCGGTCGAACGGCTGACCGAGCAGGTCGAGAACGTGCTCGATCTGTCCCAGAGCGAGGCTGGGTTGCTGCCGATCCGCAAGGAGAAGCTCGACCTCCTCGATTTCCTCACCAAGCTGGTGCGTGACCGCGAAGAGGCCATCATCGCGGCGGGGCTGAGCCTTGACCTGAAGGGCCGCCGTGGCCGGGTCATCCACGCCGATCCGCGCCAGCTGACCCGCGCCATGGCCAATCTGCTGGACAATGCGATCACCGGAACGCCCGAGGGCGGGCGGATCGTGATCGAGCTGCGCAAGGCGCCGGAAGAGTCCGGCATGGCGGTCGAGGTGGTCATCGCCGATAATGGCCGCGGCATGACCGCGCAGGAGCTTGCCCGAGCACAAGGCGGCGCAGTGCCGGGCAAGGTCGGCACGCCTGAGCGCCGCACCGGGCTTGGCATTCCGCTCGCGCGGCAGTTGATCGAGGCGCATGACGGCACGCTCGAGATTGCGAGCCGCAAAGGCGCGGGCACCACCGCGACGATCCTGCTGCCGTGAGTGAGGCCCGTACCGCCTTGCCCGATTTGGCCGCGATGGCCGATTACGGCGCGCGCATTGCCGCGCGGCTAAGGGCCGGGGATGTGGTGGCGCTCGAAGGCGGGCTGGGGGCGGGCAAGACCACGCTGGCGCGCGCGATCCTCATTGCATTGGGGCACGAGGGCGAAGTGCCATCGCCGACCTTTACCATTATCGAAACCTACGACGCGCCGCCTTTGCGGCTGCCCGTGGTGCATGCCGATTTCTACCGGCTTAAGCACCCGGATGAAGCCCGCGAGATTGGCCTTGATGATTATCGCGAGGGCGCTGTGCTGCTGGCCGAGTGGCCCGATCACGCGGGCGGCTTTGCGCATGAGCCGACTTGCCTTTCTATCGCAATCGAAATGGTGGGGGAAAGCGGTTCCGGCGGGCGGATTGCGATTGCCCGCGGCGGGGCTGATTGGCTAGGGCGCATGCCATGACCGCGCTCCCCGAAGGCCTTGCCGAATTCGTCGCTGCTGCCGGATGGGGCGGGGCTAAGGTCGAGCCGCTGCCCGGCGATGCTTCGTTCCGACGCTATTTCCGGCTGCGGCGCGGGGACGAAACCGCGATGCTGATGCACGCCCCCCCGCCGCATGAAGACCCTGCGCCTTTCCTCCACGTCGCCCGCTGGCTGACGGGTCAGGGCCTGCATGCGCCTGCTATCCTTGCTGAGGAGGCGGGCGCGGGCTGGGTGCTGACCGAGGATTTCGGCAACGACCGGATGCGCGATTGGCTCGATGCCAACCCGGGCGATGAACACGCAGCTTACGAGGCGGCGATTGATGCGCTCGCGGCGCTCCACCGTCTGCCGCCGGGACCGTTTCCGGCCTATGACATGGCCACCTATCTGCGCGAAGCGGCGCTGCTGACCGAGTGGTATTGCCCGGCGCAAGGGCTGGCCGTGGATGCCAAAGGCTATGCTGCAGCGTGGGAAGCGGTGCTGACCCCGCTCATCGCGCGCCAGCAGCCCGGTGTTGCGGTGCTGCGCGATTACCATGCCGAAAACATCATGTTGCTGGGTGGCAAGGCGACCGCACCGCAGGGGCTGATCGACTTTCAGGACGCGCTGGTGGGCCACCCGGCCTATGATCTGGTCTCACTGTTGCAGGACGCGCGGCGCGATGTGCCCGTTGATCTCGAAACCGCCATGCTGGTGCATTATGCCGGGGCGATGGGCGGCGTCGGGGATGACTTTCTGGCGGATTACGCGACGCTCGGGGCGCAGCGCAATGCCAAGATCGTCGGCATCTTTACCCGCCTTGATCGCCGCGACGGCAAAGCAAAATACCTTGCGATGATCCCCCGGGTCTGGGCAGCACTCGAACGCGATCTGGCCCACCCGGCATTGGCTCCGGTGGCGGACTGGTTCGATGCGAACATCCCGGCCGATTTGCGCGCGGCGCATGGGGCCTTTCCCGCATGAGCGCTCAGCTCGCCTCAGATACCGCGATGATCCTCGCCGCAGGCCTCGGCAAGCGGATGCGCCCACTCACTGCCGCGCAGCCTAAGCCGCTGGTGCGGGTGGCGGGCAAGGCGCTGATCGACCATGCGCTCGACCGCTTGGCCGAGGCGGGCATCGCCAAGGCGGTGGTCAATGTCCACTACCTCGCCGATGCGCTTGAGGCCCATGTGCTAGCCCGCAGGACGCCCTCCGTCACCGTTTCGGACGAGCGCGCGCTGCTGCTCGAAACCGGCGGCGGGATGGCCAAGGCGCTGCCGCTGCTGCCCGATCCGTTCTTTGCGCTCAATGCCGACAATATCTGGCTCGACGGGCCCAAGAACGCGTTTCACGATTTGTCGCGCCGCTGGGACCCGGAGGCGATGGACGCGCTACTGCTGGTCGTGCCCCATGCGCGCGCGGCCAATTTCAACGGCCCTGGTGATTTCCACATGGACCCGCTCGGCCGCCTCTCACGCCGCCGCGACGGTCGGATTGCGCCCTTCATCTACACCGGCATCCAGCTGGTCAGCCACCGCCTGATGCGCGAGGCACCCCAAGGGCCGTTCTCGACCAACATGCTCTGGAACCGGTCCATGGCCGAAGGGCGGCTTTACGGTCTCTCTTTCACCGGCCAGTGGTTCGAGGTCGGCACGCCGCAGGCCATCCGCCCGACTGAGGAGGCGCTCCAGAGTGTCTGAGCCGCGCCGCTCCGGCCCGCGCGTCTATTCCATCGCCGCACACCGTGGCTTTGCTGATGCGCTGGTGGCCGGGCTGGTGCCGCGCTACCGTGAACCCGGTTTAGGCCTAGCGCGCCTCACTCTGCTGGTGCCTTCAAGCCGCGCTGCGCGCACGCTGTCCGAGGCCTTCATCCGCCACGCCGGGGCCACGGGCGAGGGCGGGCTCCTGATGCCGCGCATGATCACTGTGGGCGATCTCGACCTTGATGAGAAGCTCGGCGCAGCGCTCGATCCGCTGGGCGCTGAGGATATTCCGCCCGCGTGTGATCCGATGCGGCGCTGGCTCGCGCTCGACCGCCTGATCGCCGAGGAGCGCGCGGGCGAGGGCATGGACGCGCTCCCCGGCCGCGCGCGGCTGCGGCTGGCGCGCGAGATGGCGCGCACCATGGATCGGCTGCTGGTGGAAGAAAAGGCGCCTGAAGACCTGCTCGCGCCTGCGGTGCTCGATCAGCTGGGCAATCTTGCCCATCACTGGCAGCATTCCATCCGGCTGTTTGCGCGGGTCAATCTGCGCTGGCAGGCCGAGCTCGCCGAGCGCGGTGAAGTCGATGCTGCAACCCGCCGCAACCTGCTGTTTGATCGCGCGGCCCGCCGCTGGCGAGATGCGCCGCCGCCGCACCCTATCATCGCCGCCGGAGTCACCAGCGCCGCACCCGCACTTGCACGGCTGCTCCGGGTGATTGCCGATGTGCCCGATGGGGCGGTGATCCTACCGGACCTTGATCTGGCGATGTCTGACGAGGCCTGGGACGAGCTGGGCCGCGCCGGGGCAGCGGAGGAGCCGGGCGGGGCGGTGTTCGAAGCCGAAGATGCGCTCGCCCACCCGCAATATCACTTGAAGCTGCTGCTGAACCGCATGGGGATCAACCGCGCGGAAGTGCAGCAATGGCACCGCCGCGGGACCGCCGCTGCGCCGCCTGCGCGCAGCCGCACGATCTCGGCGCTGTTCCTGCCGCCACAGGCGAGCCGATCATGGGCGGAGCTCGGCCCCGATTACCGCCGCCTGGCCGGAGTGCGGCTGATGACGAGCGGCTCGGTCGAGGTCGAAGCTCAGGCGATTGCCCTGCTGGTGCGCGAGGCGCTGGAGCAGCCGGAGAAACGCATCGCCGTGGTCACCGCCGATCGCGGCCTTGCGCGCCGCGTGGCGCAGCATCTGGCGCGCTGGAACATTGCGGCGGATGACAGCGCGGGGCGGCCGCTCTCGCTGACCCCGGCAGGCCGGGTGCTCGGGCTGCTGGCGGAAATCGCCGCGCATGGCCCGGACCCTGCCAATCTGGTCGCCACCTTCAGCCACCCCATGGTGCGCGGCGAGGACGCCGACGAACGGCGGGCGTGGCTTGCCGGAGTGCGGGCCTTTGATCGCCAATTGCGTGGTCCCGCACCAGCCCCGGGCCTCGCCCCACTGCGCAAGGCGGCAGCCAAGGCGAAGGTCACAGATTGGTGGGACGAGGCCGAGGCGTTGATCGCGCCGCTTGCGGACTGGCCCGCACAGCTCAGCCTTGCCGAGGCGCTCACGACGCTCACTGAAGCCGCCGAGGCCTTCGCCGGAGCCGCCGTCTGGGAGCGCGAGGATGGCCGCGCGCTCGGCACCCAGATCGAGGACCTGCGCGGCCATGCCGAGGCGCTCGGCACCCTCATCGAGGCGGCCGACATCGGTGGGATCTTGCGCGATTCTATGGACGAGGTCGCGGTGCGCCCCGGCTATGGCGGGCATCCGCGCGTGGCGATCTACGGCCTGCTCGAAGCGCGCATGGCGCGGGCCGATCTGGTGATTTGCGGCGGGCTGAACGAAGGCAGTTGGCCGCAATCTCCGGGGGCTGACGCGCTGCTGGCACCGGCGATTTTGCGGGCATTGGGCGTGCCGGGGGCGGAGTTCCGCATTGGCCTTGCCGCGCATGATCTTGCCGGGGCGCTGGGCGCGCCTGAGGTGGTCCTCAGCCGGGCCTTGCGTGATGCCGATGGACCGACGCTACCCTCGCGCTTCCTGCTCCGGGTCGAGGCGCTGCTGGGCGAGGATCTGGCGAAGGAGCACCGCGAGACCGCGATCCCGGCGCTGCTGCCCCATCTTGACCGGGAACGCCCGCCAGCGCCCCCCTATCCACGCCCGGCGCCGGACCCGAGGCCTGCACTGCGCGATGTGCCGATCAAGGTGACCGCGCTCGATCGGCTCTTGGGCGATCCTTACCAGTTCTATGCGCAGGCGATCCTCGACCTGCGCAAGCTGGAACCGCTCGCCGTCGATCCCTTCAGTGATCCGGCACTGCGCGGGACGTTGGTGCATGACCTCCTCGACAAGTGGCACATCGCCCGACGCGCTGATCCCTCAGTCGCCATCGCGCCCTTCGCCGAAGCGCATTTTGCCGCCGAGCAGGTTCACCCTCTGTTTCGCGCGCTGTGGCAACCGCGCCTCATCGCAGCGCTCGAACGGTTCGAGGCATGGATCGACTCCGCCGCCGCCGAGGGCAGGGTGGTGCTGGCGAGCGAGATTTCGGGCGAGATGATTTTTGACGGGGTCAAGGTCATGGGCCGCGCCGACCGGATCGACCGGCTGGCTGATGGCACGCTAGCGGTGGTCGATTACAAGACCGGTCGCGTGCCGAGCAAGAAAGAGGTCGCGGCCGGTTTTGCGCTGCAACTCGGCCTGCTTGGGCTGATAGCCCGTGCGGGAGGCTTCTCGCAGGGAGGCGTACCCGCACGGACGCCCACTGGCTTCGAATACTGGACCTTTGCCAATGTGGATGGCGATTTCGGCAAGCTTCAGAGCCCGCTCAAGAGGTCTCCGCGAGAAAAGGGCCTCTTGCCCGAGGAGTTCCTGCCCCACCATGAGGCTAAGTTGCGCCTCGCTATTGCTCGCTTCATTCACGGGCGCGATCCCTTCACTGCACGCGAGGCCCCGGACTACAAGGGCTATAATGAATACGACCAGCTGATGCGGCTGGAGGAATGGTTCGTTCGCCTCACCGATCAAGGGGCGGCGGGATGAGCGGCAAGGTCTTTCCGCTCGCGGGCAACCAGCTGCTTGCCGCCAATCCGCTCGACAATGTCTGGCTCTCCGCCTCGGCGGGGACGGGGAAGACTCAGGTGCTGTCTGCCCGCGTGCTGCGGTTGCTGTTGCGTGAGGATGTGCACCCCTCACAGATCCTGTGCCTCACTTTCACCAAGGCGGGCGCGGCCGAAATGGCGAACCGTATCAACGCCGTCCTCGCCCGCTGGGTCCGTTTGCCCGAGGGGGTGCTGGCAAAGGAGCTCCGGGATCTCGGCGCGGATTTCGGTCCCGCCGCGCTCGACCGCGCCCGCAGCCTGTTTGCTGAGGTGCTCGATTGCCCCGGCGGCGGGCTCAGGATCGACACGATCCACGCCTTTGCGCAGTTCTTGATCGGCAATTTCCCCGAGGAAGCGGGGCTCGCCCCCGGGACCCGGGTGATGGATGATCGCAGCCGCGAACAACTCGCGCGCGAAGTGCTGGCCGATGTGATTGAGGCGGCTGAGGCTAGCGGCGATAATCGGCTCCTGTCCGCAATCACGCTGTTCACCACCGCCAAGGAACCGGGCGCGCTGCAGAAATGGCTTATGCGCGCGGCCGATGCCCATGATCTGTGGGAAGGGCCGGGCGGCTGGCAAACGCCGATGGACGCGCGGGTGCGTCAGATGCTGGGCATGCCGTCCGATGCGGGGGAGGCATGGGCGAATGAGCCGCTCGATCCCGATATCTTTCCCGATCATCACCTTATCGCGATGCTCCCCGCGCTGGACGCTTGGAAGGCCAAGACCGGGCAGGAAGCCGCCGCTTTCATCCGTCAATGGCTGACGCTTGACCTTGCCGCGCGGGTGCAAATGGTCGGGCAGTTTCGCAAGACGCTGCTCAAGGCCGACGGCGAGCCGCGCCAGATGGGGGGCGCCGAGAAAGCCGACCCACGCTTCGCCGAGCGGCAGGCCGAAGTCGCTGGCGCCATCCGGCTCACCGAGGACCGCCGCGCACGCCTCGCCACGGCCGAAATCGTCACCGCCGCGCTCGAGATCGGCCGCGCCTTTGCCCTCGCGTGGGAGGCCCGCAAGGCGCGGGAGGGCCTGCTCGATTTTTCCGACCTCATCCGCAAGGCCGCAAGCCTGCTCGGTGACCGCGCCGCCTCGGACTGGATCCGCTACAAGCTCGACCGGCAGTTTGATCACATCCTCGTCGATGAGGCGCAGGACACCAATGCCAGCCAGTGGGACATCGTCTTTGCCCTGATCGACGATTTCTTCAGCGGCGAAGGCGCGCGCGGTGACAAGCTGCGCACCATCTTCACCGTGGGCGATTATAAGCAGGCGATTTTCGGGTTTCAGGGCACCAGCCCGGAAAACTTCGCCCGCGCGAAGGACAAGGTCGAAAAGGCAATCGCGCAGGCCCGCGATGGCATCCGCGCGGGCCGGGTCAATCGCCGCGAGCCGGGCTGGCGCGATTTGGATCTGGGCCAATCGTTCCGCACCGCCAACGTGGTGCTCGATTTCGTCAACCGCATGATCGATCTGCTGGGCTTCGCCGAGTTTGGGCTCAGCCGCGCGCCTGAGCCCCACAAAGGAGACACGCGCCCCGGCCTCGTCACCCTGTGGCCTCCGGTGGTGCCGGAAAAGGCCGAAACCGAGGACGAGGACGAGGAAGAGGACAGCGATAGCCCGGACTGGCTGCCGCGCCATGACACACTTCTGGCCGAACGTATCGCCGAGCAGGTGCGGCGGTGGGTGGTCAGCCGGGAAGAGCCCTTCGTGCTTGAGAAAGGCGGGCGTCGCCTTGCGCAGGCGGGCGACATCATGGTGCTGGTGCGCAGCCGCAAAGAACTCGCGGCACAGATCGTGGCCAAGCTTTACGCCCGCGGCGTGCCGGTTGCCGGGGTGGACCGGCTCCGGCTGGGCGCGCCGCTGGCGGTGAAGGACGTGCTCGCGGCGCTGCGCTTTGCCGCGCAGCCGCTCGATGATCTCAGCTTGGCGAACCTGCTCGCGTCGCCGCTGATCGGGTGGACGCAGGATGATCTGCTCGCCCATGTGCCGCGTCCTGAAAAGGTGCGCCTGTGGGATCACATCAGACGCTCCAATGCGCCGCCATTCGTGGCTGAGACCGCCGAGCGCCTGCGCGAACTCTTGCGGCTCGCCGATTACCAGACCCCGCAGGCGCTGATCAGCTGGCTCCTCACCGGCCCGTGGCAGGGACGGGAGCGGCTGGTGGCAAGGCTGGGGGCGGAGGCCAATGATCCGCTCGACGAGCTGGTCAACACCGCCTTCGCCTATGAGGCCGAACACTGGCCGAGCCTGTCGGGCTTTCTCGGCTGGTTCGATGCGGGCACCGGCGATTTGAAGCGCGATTCGGATAGTGCGATGGGCCAGGTCCGGGTCATGACCGTGCATGGCTCCAAGGGGTTGCAGGCGCCGATCGTGATCTTGGCCGATGCCACCGGCGCGCCGGGTGATCCGGGCGATTTGGCGCTTGTCGACGACCCGCTTGGGCTTGGCGACGCGTTGGAACGGGCGCGCAAGGTGCCGCTGCCACCGCTGTCCAAGGACGAGCGCAAGGGCCCGATCGCCGAGGTGGAGGCCGCTGCAAAGGTGGCCGCGATGCAGGAGCATTGGCGGCTGCTCTATGTCGCCCTCACGCGCGCCGAGGAAGCCCTGTTCATCGGCGGATCGCTCAACAAGAACGAAGCGAAGAAGGGCCTGCCGCATGAGGATAGCTGGTATGCCCGCCTCGCGCCGTTGTTCGAAGGAGCACCGGTCGATGATCCCTTGTGGCACTGGCGCAAGGAATGGGGCTACCGCGCAGACCCGCTAGTGCCCGATGATTCCTTGGGCGCGCAGAGCACAGACGCACCAGAGCTGCCGCGCTGGATGGCCACCCCCATCGGCCCCGAGCCGCGTCCGCCGCGCCCGCTCGCGCCGTCTGCTGCGGGCGAGGAAGCCGGGGCCGAACCGCCACTGCCGCCCGATGCCATGCGCCATGCCGCACGGCGCGGGAGCCTGATCCATCGCCTCCTCGAACGCCTGCCCGATGTGCCGGAGCCCGAGCGCGCCGCCGCGGCCGCGCGCTGGCTTGCGCGGCAGGCGGGTGATCTGGGCGATGATCTGCGCGGCGAGATGCTCGCCGCAGCCATGGCGGTAATCGACCACCCCGATTTCGCCCTGATCTTCTCTCCCCAAGCCCTCGCAGAAGTGCCGCTCGCAGCGACAGTCGATGGCGTGGTGGTGGCGGGCACGGCTGACCGGCTGCTGATCGAGGAGACTCTCATCACGGTGGTCGACTTCAAGACCACCCGCCGCCCGCCAGTCAGCGTGGCCGAGATCCCGCGCGCGACCCTGCGCCAGATGGCCGCCTATGTCGCCGCGCTCGAAGCGATCTATCCGGGGCGCGAGGTGCGCGCCGGCGTGCTCTACACCTATGCCCCGGTGCTGTTCGACCTGCCGCCCGAAACCCTCGCTCCGCACAAGCGCGCGTTGCAGGACGCGCAGCAAAGCTATCTGCCCCCGGTTATTGAGTGATGCGCGCGGCGCACTAGATTGCAATCATGTGTCGGTCGCCTCTATGCTGGCCGTCAAACAGGAGAATGCGATCATGGCCACCGTCAATGTCACCGATGCGAGCTTTCAGGCCGATGTGCTGGAGAGCGACACCCCCGTTCTGGTCGATTTCTGGGCCGATTGGTGCGGTCCGTGCAAGATGATCGCGCCCGCGCTTGAGGAAATCAGCGAGGAACTTTCGGGCAAGGTCAAGATTGCCAAGATCGACATCATGGAAAACACCGATGTCGCGGCGCAGATGGGCGTGCAGTCGATCCCGCTGATGGTGCTCTACAAGAACGGTGAAGCGGTTGCCCGCAAGCTTGGCGCGGCGCCCAAGAGCCAGCTCAAGGCTTGGCTCGAGAGCGAGCTCTGACGCTTCAGGCGTTCAGGCGCCGGGCAAATTCGTCCCAGATCGCCGGGCTGGACGCGCCGACGAGACCGCTCTTGTCGGCCTCGTCCACCCGGTAATCGCTGCCATCGAGCCGCGCGGCCTTGCCGCCAGCCTCATTGAGCCACAGCACGCCCGCTGCGTGATCCCAGGCCAGCGTGCGCTGGAAGGTCGAGATGTCGTTCTCGCCCAGCGCAAGGCGCGGGTATTGTTCGGCGGCGCAGCGCGGGATGTCGACGAGTGTGTAGTGTGGGGCGAGCTTCCAATCGACCATCGCGGATTCCTCAGGCGAGAGGAACAGGCGGCTGACAGCGGTGACCGGCGGCTCGCGGCCGGTGGTGCGGGCGGTTGTGCGTTCGCCGTTCACAAACGCCCCTTCGCCCGCACGAGCGTGGCAGAAGCGGTCCTTGTTCGGGTCGTAAATCCAGCCGCCTACGGCGCGGCCGGCATCCGCCAGCGCGATGATGATCCCGAACGGTTCTTTCCCTTCCGCAAAATTGGCGGTGCCATCGAGCGGATCGATGATCCAGCACTGCGCCGCAAGGTGATCCAGCACCGCCTTATCGGCATGGACCGCTTCCTCGCCCACGACAGCCACACCCGGGGCAAGCCGAGTGAGGGCCTCAGTCAGGAAGGCCTCAACCTCACGGTCAACGATGGTGACCGGATCATCGGCGCCCTTCATCTCGACTTCGTGCGCCGCGAGTTGGCGGAAGCGCGGTAGCATCGAACGCTCGGCGGCAAAGCGCATCAGATCGCGGATTTCCGCATCGAGCGCCGAGAGGCTCACGAGCGGTAATCCGCGTTGATCGCGATGTAGCCGTGGGTGAGGTCGCAGGTCCACACGGTAGCGCGGCCTTCCCCGAGTCCGAGGTCCACCGCGATGTCGATCTCTTCCCCCTTGAGGTGCGCCGCGACCGGAGCCTCGTCATAATCCGCGACGGGCAGACCATCGCGCGCGGCCCACACACCGCCGAATGCGATCGACAGCCGGTCGCGGTCAGCCGGTTCGCCCGCCTTGCCGACCGCCATCACCACGCGGCCCCAATTGGCATCCTCCCCGGCAATCGCGGTTTTGACGAGGGGCGAGTTGGCAATGCTGAGGCCGACGGCCCGCGCGCTCGCATCGCTCACCGCGCCGCTAACGCGGATGGTGATGAATTTGCGCGCGCCTTCACCATCGCGCACCACCAGTTGCGCGAGATCGCGGCACACCTGCATCAAAGAAGCGGCGAAGGCATCCGCACCGGGACTGTCCCAGCTTTCAATCCGGGCGTTTCCAGCCTTGGCGGTGGCAAACACCATCACCGTGTCACTGGTCGAGGTGTCGCCGTCGACGGTGATGCAGCTGAAAGTGGCGGCATTCGCGCGGTTCAAGGCCTCTTGCAGGAAAGCCGGGGCAACATCGGCATCGGTGAAGATATAGCCGAGCATCGTCGCCATGTCGGGCGCGATCATGCCGCTGCCCTTGATGATCCCGGCTAGCTCCACCCGCGTGCCGCCGATCATGGCCGAAGCGCCTGCGCCCTTGGCAAAAGTATCAGTGGTGCCGATGGCGTTCGCCGCATCCTCCCAGCTGCATGGGTTCGCCGCCAGCGCGGCCGCCACCCCGGCGCGCGCCTTGTCTTTCGGGAGGGGCACGCCGATCACGCCGGTGGAGGAGACGAACACTTCCTGCCTCGGGCAGCCAAGATGCCCGGCAACCTGATCCATGATCTGTTCCACCGCTTCGCGTCCGCGATAGCCGGTGAAGGCATTGGCGTTGCCCGCGTTGACAACAAAAGCTCGCGCGCGGCCCTGCACCACATTGGCGCGGCCCAGTTCGACCTCGGTGGAAGCACAGGCGCTTTTGGTGAACACGCCCGCCACGCTGGTGCCTTCAGCCAGCTCAGCCAAGGTCAGGTCGCAGCGGTCCCATGTCTTGTAGTGCGCGCGCGCCACGCGCAGCGTGACGCCGGCAATTGCAGGCAATTCGGGGAAGGGGCGGGCGAGGGGAGAGACGGCGATATCCATGGCGCCAAGCCTCTAGGCGGGGGAGGGCTGACAGTAAATCGGCGAATGGCGGTGGACGAAGCGCGCATCTTTGCTTATCTAACTGTCCGATGACCCGGCATTTCTTCGCCCTTTTGGCCCTGCTGACTGGCCTTGCTGCGCTTGGCAGCCCGGCGCAGGCGTCGCTGGCTGAGGTTCTGGCATGCGATTCGAGCATCACGGCTGCCGCTGGTCTAGAGGATCCGGGCAGCGAAACGGCGCCTGACCGGCCCGCACCCAAGACCCCGCGCGAAAGCCGCAAGGTCGAACTGCCCGAGCGCCGCGCGCCTCTGCCCGCAGCCCTCCGCCCGCCGGTCATGATGGGGATTGAGCGCGCCTACGAATAGGCGCTGCTTCGCATATCCTCATCGCCTCTCGGCGCGCGGCCTGGCGGCTGGCGCTGACCCAACACAGACACGTTTCACGCCCGCACGTCGGGCGGCACCCCTTAAAAGGCTTGTTGCACCATGTTCAACACCCTCATCAAATCGGTCTTCGGCTCAGCCAATGACCGCTATGTCAAATCGCTGCGCAAGATCGTTGATCAGATCAACGCGCTGGAGCCGCAGATGCAGGCGCTCAGCGACACCGAACTGCAGGGTCAGACCGCCAAGCTGCGCGGGCTGATCGACAACGGTGCCAAGCTCGATGACATCCTGCCCGAAGCCTTCGCCACCGTGCGCGAAGCCTCGGTCCGCGTCTTCGGGATGCGCCATTTCGATGTGCAGCTGATCGGCGGGATCGTGCTCCACCGCGGCGAGATCGCGGAAATGCGCACCGGCGAAGGCAAGACGCTGATGGCGACCCTCGCAGTTTATCTCAACGCGATCGAGGGCAAGGGCGTCCACGTTGTCACCGTGAACGATTACTTGGCCCGTCGCGATGCGGCGGAGATGGGCCAGCTCTATAACTGGCTCGGCCTCAGCGTCGGTGTGATCGTACCGGGCATGCCCGAGGACACCAAGCGCGACGCCTATCACGCCGACATCACCTACGGCACCAATAATGAATTCGGCTTTGATTACCTGCGCGACAACATGAAGCACGAGCGCAGCCAGATGGCGCAGCGCCCGTTCAATTTCGCGATTGTCGACGAGGTGGACTCTATTCTCATCGACGAAGCGCGCACACCGCTGATCATCTCCGGCCCGACCGATGACAAGTCCGATCTCTACATCGCGCTTGATGAAGTGGCGCGCGAGATCCCGGTCGAATGGCTCGACATCGACGAAAAGGTAAAGCGCGTCCAGCTGACCGAAGAGGGGTTGGAAGAGGTCGAAAAGATCCTGATCGAAAAGGGCCTGCTCGCCACCAGCAACCTTTACGACGTCGAGAACACGCAGGTCGTCCACCACCTCGATCAGGCGCTGGTCGCTAATTTCGCCCGCAAGCGCGACACGGATTACATCGTCAAGGATGGCAAGATCATCATCATCGACGAGTTTACCGGGCGCATGATGGATGGCCGCCGCTGGTCGAACGGGTTGCACCAGGCGGTCGAGGCCAAGGAAGGCGTGCGGATCGAGCCGGAAAACCAGACCATGGCCTCGATCACCTTCCAGAACTATTTCCGCATGTATCCCAAGCTTGCCGGCATGACCGGCACGGCCGCGACCGAAGCGGCGGAATTCTGGGACATCTACAAGGTCGGCGTGGTTGAAATCCCGACCAACCTGCCGGTCGCGCGGATTGACGAGGAAGACGAGTTCTACAAGAACACGCTCGACAAATTCGGCGCGATTGCGAGGGCGATCAAGGAGAAGAATGAGATCGGCCAGCCGGTGCTGGTCGGCACGGTCTCCATCGAGAAGTCCGAATTGCTGAGCCAGTTCCTCGACAAGGAAGGGGTCAAGCACGCGGTGCTCAACGCCCGTTTCCACGAACAGGAAGCGCGGATCGTGGCACAGGCCGGGCGGCTTGGCGCGGTGACCATCGCAACCAACATGGCCGGTCGCGGGACGGACATTCAGCTCGGCGGCAATATCGAATACCGGATCCGCGATGAACTCGCCGACATGCCCGAAGGCCCCGAGCGCGATGCTGCCGTCGCGCGCATCCGAGCCGAAGTGGTCGAGGAAAAGCAGAAGGTGATCGCCGCCGGCGGGTTGTTTGTGCTCGGCACCGAACGGCACGAATCGCGCCGGATCGACAACCAGCTGCGCGGCCGTTCGGGCCGTCAGGGTGACCCGGGCCTCTCGCGCTTCTACCTCTGCCTTGAGGACGATTTGCTTCGCATCTTCGGTCCCGACACGCTGTTCGCCAAGATGATGAATTCGAACCTCGCCGATGGTGAGGCGATTGGCTCCAAGTGGCTCTCCAAGGCAATCGAGACCGCGCAGAAGAAGGTCGAGGCGCGGAATTACGACACCCGCAAGCAGGTGGTCCAATACGACGACGTGATGAACGACCAGCGCAAGGTGGTTTATGAACAGCGCGCCGAGATCATGGATAGCGAAGCGGTCGATGATGTGGTGGTCGACATGCGTCACGACACGATCAACACCATCGTC
>LSKF01000002.1 GCA_001556995.1 Erythrobacteraceae bacterium CCH12-C2 | reverse complement strand
GACTGATCCGCAGAAATTACCCCGCGGGGTGGAGAGCCGTCCACGACATCAGTTGGAATGGATCGAGCGCGATCAGGCCGTGGGGCGCATGCCCGAGTCTCCCGAACGCGACGCTGCAGGGGCAACCTTGCATGCCGACATCATCGCGGCGGTGAAGGCGGTGCGGATGGCCGAGGATGCCAAGGCTGCCGCCGGTCAGAAGAGCGCCACATGCCTGCCGGCGCCGGGCACGGCCGAGCTGGACTCAGGCGAGATCGGAAAGTGGTTCTACAGCCGCCCGCCGAGCGAATACGGCACGACGCTGGATCAAGTGATGGCAGGATTTCTGGCCCACCGGTTCCCTTGCCCCTGATCACTCAGAACGCGCCAAGCACTCCCAGGATCAGCAGGAACGTCACCAGCACAATCTGGACGCAAATCTGGAGCACCAAAAACCGCCACAGCGCGGAAAAACGTGACAGCCCATAGGCATAGCGCAGCTGCTTGTAGAGGTGCAGCGGCGCGCCGATCACGAACAGCAGGACCGCCCATTCGCCGCCACCGGGGATCGTGCTGAGGATCGACATGGCGATAAACAGCAACGACATGAAGCTGAGCGAATAGGTGACGAAGATGGCATGGTCATAGGCCTTGTACTGCCGCCGCCACAGGAACATCAGCCACAGAAACGGAACCGACAAGGGAATCAGCAGCCAGCTGAATTTGTAGCCATTAGCCTGGAGCTTGTAGAGCATCAGGCCAGGGTTCTTCTTCCACTTCTTGATCAGCGCCTCATCAAGCCAGGCGATGCCAGTCCCGGACGACATCTTTATCGCGCCGCCTGCGGCATCGATGCTTGGCGCGTTCTTCTCGAGCACACGCTCAAGCCCCTTCAACTCATCAGCGATTTCCTCACGCCGCGCGCTGTTCTTGGGCAGCTTCTCCTGCTCCTGTTCGAGCGCGGCAATCTGCCCAGCGACCTCCGACACGAAAGGGTCCTTTTGCCCCTCTGCAAACATGTTGGTTGGAAGATCTGTGGGCGCCGAGATGCCTACTATTTGGAACACCGCGAACATCGCGAAGACGGTGAACAGGAACATCGACATCGGACTGACGAATTTGGCCCGCTCGCCCGCGATATAGCGGCGGGTCAGCTCGCCGGGCTTCAGGGTCAGCAGCGGCAGGGTGTGCCACAGCTTGCCATCGAGGTGCAGCACCCCATGCATGATGTCGTGTCCGATCGCGGCAAGGCTGCGATGGATGTGGGCTTTCTGGCCGCATTGGGGGCAGAAATGGCCGGTAAAGCGGGTCTGGCAATTGGCGCAGGTAGTGGGGCCTTCGGCGTGTCCATGCGCCTCACCCGCGGCCGGTTCGACCGCGCGGCCGAGCAATCCGCCTTCGATCATCGTGCCGATGCTGTCGCCCACGCCGTTCATCGCCTTCGCCCCCGTGGCTGAGAATACGACACTATAGGCAGATTCTTCGCAGGCGCAAAAGCGGCGATGTTCGGCGGCGAATAGAGCGGGTTACTTGCTCGCCAGCTTGCGCTCGATCGCGGTCCATAGCTGTGCGATGGCGCGCGCGGCGGGGGAGCGCGGAGCGAAGGCGCCGACGGGCTTGCGCTCCACCGCGCATTGCTCAACCGCGCTCGCCAGCGGGATCGCGGGCCATTTGGGATTGGCCTCGCGCGCCTCGCGGTGAAGGGTGCGGCGAAGATCGATCATCGACAAGACGGGAAGGATCGGCGGATGGCCTTTGCCTTGCCCCCGCACTTCCTCAACCACCACGTCGAAGGCCCGGGCCGAGAGCGGCGAGGGCGGCAGGGGGACGATGATCAGGTCGGCCGCGCGGATCACCTGCGCGCTCAACTCATTGAGAACCGGCGGACAATCGAACACCACCCGGTCATATTCCTTGCTCAGCCCCTCAACCAGCTTGGCGAGGCGGCGCTTCTTGCCCAGCCGGTCGAGCTGGCGGTCAAGCGCGCGAATGCTTTCATCGGCGGGGAGCAGGTCGAGCCCCGGATAGGCGGTCGGCTGGATCAGTTTGGCCGGATCGCTGCCATCGGCGAACACACTGTCGGCGCTACGCTTTTTCTTAGGATCGACCCCCAGCAGGAACCCTGCGCCATTGGCCGCATCCAAGTCCCACAGCAGCGTCTTGCGGCGCGAGATGCTCGCTGCGCACCACGCAAGGTTCACCGCCAGCGTGGTTTTGCCGACCCCGCCCTTGACGCTGTAGACTGCGATGGATGACATGCTTGCCGCGCGTCCCTGATGTTACAGTTCGATTACAACGCTCAGAAATAGCGCAGCAAGCCGCGATGGCAAGCGCCATCAGGCCCGGGTCACGAACCGGTCAAGCAGGGGATTGCAGAAGCCTGAAACAGACTGGAGGCGCGTCGGACCTCAGCCAAGCGGCTGAGAAACGCGAAGATTACCCGTCGTAATCGCCGCCGAGCGACGAGGTGCGCGCCGGGGCCGATGCGGTGATCCGCAGGGCTTCGGCCGACTGGCTGAGAGAGCCGATTTCATCGGCTTCATCTTCATCGTCGGGAAGGATCTTCTGCAGGCTGACGACCAGCCCTTCGTGCAGATCGCGCGGGCGGATGGTTTCCTCGGCGATTTCGCGCAGCGCCACGACCGGGTTCTTGTCACGATCACGATCAATGGTCAGTTCGCTGCCACCCGAAATCTCGCGCGCACGCTGGGCGGCCAGCAGGACGAGGTCAAACCGGTTGGGAACCTTGTCGACGCAATCTTCAACGGTAACGCGTGCCATGGACGGCCTTTTCGGATTCGCTTGGGAAAGGGAAGCGCGCAGCTAGGCACGGGGGGGCGCAAAGTCAAGAAAAACGGGAGTCAGCCCAATGGCGGCTCTCAGACGCTCACGCCGAACAGCCGGCCCACCGCTGCCGTGGTGGCCATCGCAAAGACCCCCCAGCCCACCACCCGCAAGATCGCCGGGAGCAGCGGCGCAGCCCCGGCCTTCGCTCCCAGCGCGCCGAGCACTCCGAGCGCCAGGATCGAAACCGTCACCACCACCGCGATCACGCTGCCGGGCGGTGCGAGCCAGGCCGCCACCAGCGGCACCGCCGCCGCCGCGCTAAAGGTCGCGCCGGATGCCAGCGCGGCCTGCAACGGGCGCGCGGCCAGATTTTCGGACAGGCCAAGCTCGTCGCGCACATGCGCGGCCAGCGGATCGAGCGCGGTCAGCTCGCGGGCGACCGCGGCGGCCGTCTCACTGCTCAGGCCGCGACTGCGATAGATCGCCGCAAGCTCGGCTTCTTCGGCCGCAGGCGTTTGTGCCAAGGCTTCCCGTTCGCGGCGAATATCGGCCTGTTCGGAATCGGACTGCGAGGAGACCGAGATATACTCGCCCGCCGCCATCGACATTGCCCCCGCCATCAGCGCCGCGACCCCGGCGACCATGATCGCTGCCGGTTCCGGGGTCGCCGCGGCCACCCCGATAATCAGCGAGGAGACCGAAATAACCCCATCATTCCCGCCCAGCACAGCGGCCCGGAGCCAACCCGTGCGGTGGACGTAGTGCGGATCATCGGGATGAGCGCTGGCAGAGGTCACGGATGCGGTGCTCCTTCAGGCGTATTGGCAGTGGCCAAAATGCTTGTCTGCCGTCTCGGCCAGTCTGGCAAGTGCGCTTCACCGCAAAGGGGTGTCCCATTCGCTGTCTCTGGCGCTAAGAAGGCGTAATGGACCCTGACCTCAGCCCGGACCCGCCTGCAGAGCCAGCCCTGCTGTACCGCGACCCGGAACCCTTCCACGTCGCTGCGCAGGGGCACAGCTTCACCTTTTACCCGCACGGAGCGGATCGGCTGGCGGCTCTGCTGGCGCTGATCGAGGGCGCGCGTGAGACGCTGCTGGTGTTCTACTACTTGTTCGACAGCGACACCTCCGGCACTGCCGTGCGCGACGCACTCGTTGCAGCGGCGGCGCGCGGCGTGAAGGTTAGCCTGATCATCGACGATTTCGGCAATGATGCAGGCGCGGCTTTCTTTGTCCCGCTGACCGAGGCCGGGGGCCAGTTCGCAATCTTCTCGCCCAAATGGGGCACCCGCTATCTGGTGCGCAACCATCAGAAATTCGCGATTGCCGATGAAGCGCGGGTTATGACGGGCGGCGCGAATGTCTCCGATCATTACTTCAAGCCCCCCGCCGATAATGGCTGGTGCGATCTATCGGTGCTGATCGAGGGCGCGGTGGTGGCGCAGTTTGTGCGCTGGTGGCGGCTGCTGAGCGCCTGGGTCGACAGCGATGCCAAGGGCCGGGTGGCGCGGCTGCGGCAACTGCGCGATATCGTCAGGGAGTGGGACGGAGGCGATGGCCCGGTGCGGTTGCTGGTCGGCGGGCCGCTGGTGCGGCGCGGCCACTGGGCCTGGGTGCTGCGGCGCGATCTGGTGAGCGCGCGGCGTCTCGATACGGTCTCGGCCTATTACTCCCCGCCGCGGAGCTTCCGCCGTCAGATCGCGCAGGTGGCGCGGCGCGGCGAGGCGCGCATGGTGATGGCGGGCAAATCCGATATCGGCGCTGCAATCGACATGGCGCGGCTGCAATACAAGCCGTTGCTGAGGGCCGGGGCGAGGCTGTTCGAGTTTCAGCCGTGCAAACTGCACATGAAGCTGCTGGTGGTCGACGATGCGAGCTATGTCGGCAGCGCGAACCTCGACAAGCGGTCTTTCCGGGTCAATGTTGAGCTGATGGTGCGGGTGGAGGATGCCGGGCTGGCGGCGGCGCTGCGCGAGATGATCGACCATCTTGAAGCCGCGAGCCAGCCGGTGACGCGCGCATGGTATGCGGAGAAGGCGACGTTCTTTGCGCGGCTGCGCTGGCGGGCGGCCTATTGGATGTCGCTGGCGGATTACCGGGTCAGCAGACTGGGGACGGAGTGAGCGCGGGGGCACCTGCTATCACAAACGCCAATCGATCGCCCCGCGCCCGTGGCTTTCAAGGAAAATATTGGTCTGGCTGAACGGCCTTGAGCCGAAGAAGCCGTTATGGGCCGAAAGCGGGCTGGGGTGCGCCGAGGTCAGCACTAAATGATGGCCCGCGTGTTGGAGCGCGCGGGCCAGCGCCGGCACGCGGCTCGCCTTCTTGCGCGCGTGGCTACCCCACAGGATGAATACGGTCGGCTCCGCCTGCGCAGCCACCGCAGCAACGCAGGCATCGGTGACGGCATCCCACCCGCGCCCCGCATGGCTGCCCGCCTGCCCAGCCTCAACCGTCAGCGTGTTGTTGAGCAGCAGCACGCCCTGCTGCGCCCAGCGCGACAGATCGCCGGTCTGCGGGCGCGGCAGGCCGAGGTCACTCTCCAGCTCCTTGAAGATATTGACCAGCGAGGGCGGCGGGCGCACGCCGTCCTGCACCGAGAAAGCCAGCCCATGCGCCTGCCCCGCACCGTGGTAGGGATCCTGCCCCAGGATCACGCAGCGCACCTGATCGAGCGGGGTCAGCGCCAGCGCCGCCAGCCGTGTCCCCTGCGGCGGATAGACCAGCTTGCCCGCCGCTTCCTCAGCCTTGAGCCACCCGCCCAAGCGCCGCGCCTCGGGTGTGGCCAGCACTGTTTCCAGCACAGCCCGCCAGCTTTCGGGGATGGTTTCGTGTCCCATGGCGCGCGAACCTACACGCCCACCGCGCGGGCGCTACTCTGCGCTTTCCCTCTTTCCCCAATCGGCGTAGGGCGGGCGCCATGACAGTGCATTTTCACGAAGAAGACCTCCCCCCCGGCGTGCTTGCGGGCGACAGCGCGATTGCGGTCGATACCGAGACCATGGGCCTCGTCACCACCCGCGACCGGCTGTGCGTGGTGCAACTGTCCGATGGCAGCGGCACCGAACATCTGGTGCGCTTTGGCCCCGGCAGCGCTTACGACGCGCCGAACTTGAAGGCGGTGTTGGGTGACCCCAATCGGGTCAAGATCTACCACTTCGCGCGCTTTGATCTCGCGGCGATCCACCACTATCTGGGCGTTATGGCAGGCCCGGTGTTCTGCACGAAGATCGCCAGCAAGCTGACCCGCACCTATACCGACCGCCACGGCCTCAAGAACCTCGTCGAGGAACTGCTGGGCGAGAGTATCTCCAAGCAGCAGCAAAGCTCGGACTGGGGCGGGCCGGTCCTCTCCGAAGCGCAGCGCGATTACGCCGCGAGCGATGTGCGCTATCTCCACCGGTTGCGCGATGAGCTGACCGCGCGGCTCGAACGCGAAGGGCGCACGGCGCTTGCGCAGGCCTGTTTCGACTTCCTCCCCACCCGCGCGCTGCTCGATATCGCTGGCTGGGCCGAAAGCGATATCTTCAGCCACATGTAAGGACGCGCGCGTTAGCGGTTGCACCATGGCCCTCATCGAACCGAGCATCGAAACGTCCGAAGCGCGCGCGCTGCGCAGCCGCCGCCAGCGGTTTGCAGCGCCCGGCGGATCGCATGACCGGTTGATCGGCTTCCTCGCCCGCGCCTTGCCGATGGCCATCGGCGTGGTAGCCGCAATGATGGTGATTTCGCCGCTCTCGCCGCGCGGCGAGGTGAGCTTTCTGCTCGATCGCAACAAGGTCGCGCTGATCGATGAGCGGCTGCGGGTCGACAATGCGATGTATCGCGGGCGCGACAATCAGGGCCGCCCGTTCTCGCTGCTGGCAGGCGAGGCGGTGCAGGCTTCCAGCGTCGAAGGTGTGGTGCGGATGCGCGAATTGGTGGCGCAGCTGCTGCTCGCAGAAGGCCCGGCCCGGCTGAGTGCTGCGGGCGGGGCTTACGATATCGATGCCGAGTCAGTAACGGTCGATGGTCCCTTGCGGCTTGCCGCCAGCGATGGCTACGCGATGGTGGCGCGCGGGGTCTCGCTTGATCTCAAGGCGCGGGTGATGCGCGGGGATGAGGGCGTGTCGGGCGAAGTCCCGGCGGGCACCTTCTCCGCCGATACCCTGCGCGCCGATCTTGCCACCCGCACGCTGGTGCTGAAAGGCAATGCCCGCCTTTCCATGGTCCCCGGTCAGCTGAGGATGCCGCAATGAGTCCCAATTCTCCCCGCACCACCCTGTCACGCATCGCCCTTGGTTGGGGGATCGGCGGGTTCGCGCTCACCGCAGCCCTGGTTGGCGGGATGCACGCCCATGCCCAGACCATCGCTGCGCACAATTCGCGCGCCCCTGTGACCTTCGATGCTGATCGGATCGAGCTGCAAGACCGCGAGAACCGCGTCATCCTGTCGGGCGATGTGGTGATCGAACAGGCCGGGCTGACGCTGCGTTCGGCGCGCACGCTATTGAATTACGACGACACCGACAAGCTCAGCATCCAGCGTATCACCGCGACCGGCGGCGTGGTGGTGACCCGCGGCAATGAGCGCGCGAGCGGGGACAATGCGGTTTATGATTTCAACCGCCGGATCATCACCATGGCCGGCAATGTGAGCCTGCGCCGCGCCAGTGACACATTGAACGGCGGGCGCCTGGTGATTGATCTCGAAAGCGGGCTTGCGAGTGTCGATGGCAGCGCCGCAGGCGGCGGCGGCAATTCAACCGGGGCGCGGCCGGGCCGGGTCACCGGCACCTTTACTGTGCCGCAGGGCCGCGACGACAAGCCTCAGTAAGCCCAACCCTCAATAAGCATTGTCGTGCCGCAGCACCATCACGGTGCGCAGCACGATCACGATGTCGCGCAACAGCGTCCATCCGGCGATATATTCCAAATCGGACTGCAAGCGGTCGGTCAGATCCTGCTCCTTCTCGGTCGCGCCGCAGTGCCCACGCACCTGGGCCAGGCCCGTCAACCCGGGCTTGAGGCTGTGGCGCTGCCAGTATTTGCGGTCGATGTCCCAGAAATACTTGTTGTTGGCCCGTGATCCAATCGCATGCGGTCGCGGGCCGACGATCGACATGTCACCTTGCAATACGTTGATGAGTTGCGGCAGTTCATCAATGCTGGTGCGGCGGATAAAGGCACCGATGCGGGTGATCCGGTCATCATCGCGCGAGGCCGAGCGGTTGCCATCGTGATCGAGCTTTTCCTCGCGCATCGATCGGAACTTGAACATGTTGAAGAACTGGTTGCCGCGCCCCATCCGGCGCTGAATGAACAGCACAGGGCCGCCATCTTCCAGCTTGATCATCACGGCAACGACAAGGAACAGCGGTGACAGCACGAGGAGGCCTGCCAGGGCCCCGACAATATCGAAGGCTCGCTTCAGGATGCGTGCGCGCAGGTTCAGCGGTCCGGTGGACACCACCAGCGTGGTGCGACCGAGATCATCGTAGCGATGCACGCTGAGCGCACCGAGCTTATGCGCCTGAGGGCTCACGATCTCGCCATACACCCCGGCCGACTTGAGCAAAAATCCCCAGTCATCGCGCCGTTCGGGAGGGCAGCTGACAATCACCTTGTCCTGATTGCGCAACACCCTGCCCAAGCGATCCAGCATGAAGGGATCATGGCTTGAAGGATCAAGATTAAGGTCTGCCGCGATCACCAAATCAGCCTCGGCATCAGGGAAGCCGCCGCCCCCATCGTCAATCACCAGCCGATTGGCGATCCGCCCGCCCCAGCGCCGCTCGATCACCATGGCCTGCACCCGCCGTATGGCCACCAAGGCTATCGCTGTAAACAACAGGCCGAGGGTCACGGCCCCGCGCGAGAAATCCTCATTGGTCTTGGTGTAGAAGCCGACGAAATTGATCAGGCCGGCCGATATGACCAGCGCGATCACCACCTGGCGTGCACCAAATTGCCAATCCGCCAGCGCCTTCAAACCATATGAGGCATTGTAGAATGCAATCGTGAAGAACACTGGCAACATCGCCTGGGCAGCCAGCATGGAGCGCGGCTCCCACCAGCGCCCTTCCCACGCCAAGCCTGCAATCGAGAAGCTGAAATTGAGAAGGACGCCGTCAAAAAGCAGCATCAGCATATAGGCGCGCAGCCGCCGCCGCTCGAGCGACGGGGCAAGTCCCTTGGAACCTGCCGCGAGCCCAGGCTCGGACAGTCTTACCGGCGCGAGGTTCATGCGTTTCATACGCCCCTTAGTCCGCAATTCGCTCTTATTGGGAACCTCTGTTGCAGATTAAGCTGTATAAACATGGGCCGCGATAAATTGTGCGACTGCGAAGTCCGATCCGCCTTGTTTCACGCTCGCTTCGCCGCAAACCGGGCAATTTCCGTCAATTCCTGCGCCAGCAGCAATTCAGCCGTCTGGCTGTTTGCCAGCAGGTTGCGGTGCAGCGTAACAAGTCGCCCGACCAGCCGGTCGAGCCGGGTTGTCTGCGATCCTCGGCTGGCGGGGGCCGTCCAGCGCTCGAATTGATGGATGATCGCGCGTTCTTCGCGGAAGAAAATGCCCAGCTGCATCTTGTCACCCGGCCCCAAGGACTGGATCTTGCCGCCCGGCCCGATCCGCGCCGCGATCTGCGCCAGCTGCGCCGCCCGACGCTCCAGTGCCAACGCAATGCCCACCGGGTTCAGCCCCAGCTCGCGCATCCGCCTGACCTCGCCGCCGACCCGGCCCATTTCACCGCCCAGCACGGCATTGACCAGCGGGGCCAGGCCGTCCTCCTCGGTCGCCGCGCCGATGGCGGCGTGATCTTCCGGCGTGGCGGACTTGGGCGATTGGGGATCGGCATCGCAATAAAGCGCGAGCTTGTCGATCTCGGACTGCGCCAGCCGCACATCGAGCCCCGCACCGCGCGCGATGCGCTCCGCCAGATCGCCGCCGAGCCTGAGGCCCGCGGCATCCGCCATGGCCCGCACCGCGCTGGCGACGGATGCGAGGTCAGGCGGGTGGAACATTGCCACGAGCGCATCCTTGCGCTTTTCCAGCAGTTTGGCCGTGCGCGATTTGTCTGTGGCGCTGGTGGCGATAACGATGACCGGGGCCGCTTCGCCCGCGCCCGCCTCGGCGGTTTCGATCAGGAATTGCAGCGCATCATGCGCCTCATCGCCGCTGGCGCGCACCCAGATATGGCGCGCGCCGCCGAACAGCGAGGTCGAGCGCGCTTCATCACCAAGGAGAGCGGGATCGCGCTTGCAGTCGGCTCCGGCGAGCTCCACCCGCTCGCCCGCGTCGGGAAATGCGGCGGCAAGGCGATTGGCAGCAGCACTGGCACCCGCCTCGTCCGGGCCGCAGAAGAAAAAGATGCGCAAGCTGGTTGCGCCTGCGGGCAGGCCGCGGGCGAAATCCTTCTGGGTCGCCTTCACGGCGTCCCGGCCATGTGGTTGCGCATCGTCAGCGAAACCTGCGTCACGATCCGGTCGGCAACATCGCGGGCGAGGTTTTCGAGCGCGGTCTGTTCCGCAGCGATGGTGGCATATTCGGAAGAGACCACATCAATCCCGGCGTCCGATCCGGCTGTGGCATCGAGCAACACCGCCCCGGTGGCGAGGTCGATCAGCTGATACCGGGCGCGCAGTATGCGCCGTTCGCGGCTGATGGTGTCGTCGTTGAGCACACCCAGCGCTTCGAGCGAATCGTCGAGGCGCACATCAAGCCGATATTGCGGTGTCACCTGCCCGCCGACCCCCAGCCGGGCGTCGAGCGCGTTTTTGACCAGCCAGCCGCCGCGCCCCTGAATGGCCGGCACATCAACTGCAGCGAGCCCCTGCGCGGTCGCCGCTGGACTGCCGCCAGCATACATCGGCGACAGGCCGCAAGCGGCGAGCGCAAAGCAAACGAGGAGGGCGAGAAGGGCGCGCATCAGGTGACGATATTCACCAATCGGTCGGGCACGACAATGACCTTGCGCACCGCCGCGCCATCAACCGAGCGCTGCAGGTTGGCGGATGCCAGCGCCAGCGCTTCGAGGTCTTCCTTGGAAGCCCCCTTGGGCGCGGTGACGGTGTCGCGCAGCTTGCCCATGTGCTGGATCGCGATGGTGACCTCGTCATCGACCAGCAGCGCGGGATCGACAGCGGGCCAAGGCGCATCGGCGATGAGCGTGGTGTTGCCCATCGCGGCCCACGCTTCTTCGGCGAGGTGCGGCATCATCGGCGCAGCGAGGTGGACGAGCGCACGGATGGCGGCGCTACGGCTCGCCGAAGGCGCGGCTTTCTCGGTCGCGCCGGTCAGCTCGTAAATGCGCGCTACCGCCTTGTTGAAGCTGAGCGCTTCGATGTCGGAAGCGACCGCCGCGATGGTCTGGTGGGTCTTGCGGTCGAGGCCCTTGTCCTCGCCGTTCGCCCCGCCATCATAGGCGCTGAACAGCCGCCACAACCGCTGGACGAAGCGCGCGCAGCCCTCGATCCCGGCGTCGGACCACGGCAGGTCGCGCTCAGGCGGGCTGTCCGAGAGCATGAACCACCGCACCGCATCCGCCCCGTGGCGGGCGATGATGGCATCGGGATCGACGACGTTCTTCTTCGACTTCGACATCTTGATGACGCGGCCGACATCCACAGGATGCCCGTCCGCCAGCAATGTCGCGCCGTCCGAGGCACGGTCGACCTCTTCGGGGCCGAAGAACACCGGCACGCCGCGCGCAGCATCGATCCGGCTATAGGTTTCGTGCGTTACCATACCTTGCGTGAACAGCGCCGCAAACGGCTCCTGCACGGTGATCTTGCCCGTATGCGCCAGCGCCCGCGTCCAGAACCGCGCATAGAGCAGGTGCAGGATCGCGTGCTCGATGCCGCCGATATAGTGCTGCACCGGCATCCACTTGGCGACTTCCTCCGGGTCGAAGGGATGATCCGCAGGCTGGCTGGCGAAGCGCAGGAAGTACCACGAGCTGTCGACGAAGGTGTCGAGCGTATCAGTCTCGCGCCGCGCCGGTTTGCCGCACTTGGGGCAATCGACATGCTTCCAAGTCGGGTGACGTTCGAGCGGGTTGCCGGGGATGTCGAAGCTGACATCCTCGGGCAGGGTCACGGGGAGCTGGTCCTTGGGCACCGGCACAACGCCGCAGATGTCGCAATGAATAAAGGGGATCGGCGTCCCCCAGTAACGCTGACGCGAAACGCCCCAGTCGCGCAGGCGCCACACGGTGCGCCCCTCACCCCAGCCGCCGCTTTCGGCGCGGGCGATGACGGCGGCCTTGGCGTCCTCGACGCTCATGCCATTAAGGAAGTCGGAGTTGACGATCACCCCGTCCCCCGCCTCGGCCTCGCCCTTGAAGGACTCGTCGGCGCGCGCGGGATCACTGGCGACCACGCGCAGGATCGGCAGCTCGTACTTGGTCGCAAATTCGAAGTCGCGCTGGTCGTGCCCCGGCACGCCCATCACCGCGCCGGTGCCGTATTCCATCAGCACGAAGTTGGCGATGAAGACCGGCAGGTCCGCCCCGGTGAACGGATGCTTGGCCGTGATCGGGGTGCGATAGCCCAGCTTTTCCGCCGTTTCGAGCGCTGCGGCGGTGGTCGCGCCCTTCTTGCACTGCTCGATGAAGGCCGCGACCTCGGGGTCGCCTGCCAGCCCTTGTGCAATCGGGTGATCGGCTGCGAAGGCGCAGAAACTCGCGCCAAAGATCGTATCGGGCCGCGTCGAATAGACCGCCAGCTTGCCGCCGTCCGAAAGGTCAAAGCTGAATTCGAGCCCCTGCGACTTGCCGATCCAGTTCTCCTGCATCAGGCGCACCTTCTCGGGCCAGTCCTCAAGGCTCCCCAGCCCCTCCAGCAGATCATCGGCAAAATCGGTGATCTTTAGGAACCACTGGTTCAGCTTGCACTTCTCGACCTCTGCGCCCGAACGCCAGCCCTTGCCGTCGATCACCTGCTCGTTGGCGAGCACGGTCATGTCGACCGGGTCCCAGTTGACCGTGCTCTCCTTGCGATAGACCAGCCCGGCCTCATACAGATCGCAGAACAGCGCCTGTTCGTGGCCGTAATATTCGGGATCGCAGGTGGCGAATTCGCGGGTCCAGTCGAGCGCGAAGCCGATGCGCTGCAACTGCGCCTTCATCTGCGCGATGTTCTGGCGGGTCCAGCCGCCGGGGTGGACGCCCTTTTCCATCGCCGCATTTTCGGCCGGCATCCCGAAGGCGTCCCAGCCCATTGGGTGCAACACCTCGAACCCGCGCATCTTCTGGTAGCGCGCCAGCACGTCGCCCATCGTGTAGTTGCGCACATGCCCCATGTGGATGCGCCCCGAGGGATAGGGGAACATCTCGAGAATGTAGCTCTTGGGCTTGGTGCTGTCGCTGTCAGCGGTGAAGGTGCCCGCTGCTTCCCACGCGCGCTGCCAGCGCCCGTCAGCCGTGGACGGATCGAAACGGGTATCGGTCATGCGGTGTTATCCGTGCGGATGGAAACTCTGGAAGCGCCTCAGGACGCCAGCGGTGTCACGAAGCGAGGGCTTGGCGGCGCAGATCGCGAGCCTTGGTGAGGATAATATCCTCAAGCTTCTGCACCGTGGCTGCCTGCACCGGGGCTTCAACCCAGTTGCCGCCCTCGCTCACCTGACGGCTCGCCGCGACTCGCAGCGCATCGGCGCGCAGATCCTGATCGAGGATCGTCACGGTCAGCTTGACCCGCTCATTGGGGTTGGAGGGATTGGCGTACCAATCGGTCACGATCACCCCGCCCGCGCTGTCCGCCTGCAACAGCGGGGCAAAGCTCACCGTGTCCAGCGCCGCGCGCCAGAGATAGGCATTGACCCCGATGGTGTTGAGCTGCGCCGCCGCCAGCTCGGTGCGCGGACGCTCGGAGCCACTGCAGGCTGCCAGCAGGCCGAGCGCACCGCCAATAAAGGCAATACGCATGGTGCGGCTAGAAGCCGGGCGGGCATTGGCGGAGTTGGCGCGTGTCACTGCCGGGTAATCCTTATCATCAAATGTGCCGATGCTCTATAACCGCGACGGGCCGCGCGGCAAGCATCATCCGCCGCCGGACCATGGTGACCCGGTGGCTAGACAGCGTGCAGCCTGACCCTGCCGTGAACGGCCTGTGCCTGTGCCCCTGCCTGTGTCCCCGCCTGTGTGCATGGTGCCACAGGTCTAACAGGAACGCTCCGGGGTCTTGCGTAAGAGCATTGCAACCGATTGCGCGGCGCTTATCACCATATTTGTGAAAAGACCGACGACTCATGGTGGGTTAAGGTTGTCAATGCTTTGGCAGAGCGAATGCCGGGCAAGAGATAGGATACGGATCACGGGTATGGCACCGCAGCCGAACAGGATCGCAGGAGCGCAGCATCGCTGGCTGCCCTTTGCCCTGTGCGGCGCGCTGGCACTCGCCTTGCCAAGCACGGGCCTTGCGCTGGCCGATTCTGCGCCGAGCCGCGGTGCGATCTCTTTCGCCAAAAGCGGGCTGGATCTCTTCACCCCCGCTTCGGTCGATCCGGCTCTTGCCGCCCGCGTTGCTGACAAAGCCCGGGCGCGCGGCATCCGCTTTACCCCGGCACGCGCCATGGCGGTGTCCGGCGAACGCACGGTCACGGTCGCGGTTCGCGTGGATGATGATACAGCGCGGGCGATTTCGGTGCGCAAGATGGTGGAACAGGCCCCCGGTCGCGGGGTCGGCCTTGCCGGGCTTGACGCCAGCCGTTTCCAACTTGGCGCAGCGCGCGGCTACAAAAGCTTCGCCCGCCCGGTGCCGGTGGAATTGCCGTCCGAAGTCCGCCGTTTGAGCCTGCCCGATCTCGCGCAGTTCGAACCCTCACGCCCGATCGCCGAGGATAAGCCCAGCCGCCTGCAACCCCGGATCGAGCTGGAAGACCGCGAAATCGCCGGGCGTTCGCCCAATACCCTCGATTCGATTGCCGCACAGACGGTGGACCTGGGCGGCAGCTTCCGGCTTTCGCCCAACCTCAAGGTGACCGCGGGGGTGCGCTATTCGCAAGAGCGCGAACGCCTGAACCCGCTCACCAATTCGGTGCAGGATAGCCAGGCGGTTTACGTCGGCACGCAGATCAAGTTCTGATCCCTGCGTTCAACGGCTGCGCGTAGGCGGGTCGTAGCGCGGTCATTCACGGGTCATTGCATCATCATTGTCGCCTCACGTGGTGCGCACGCGCATAGCTATTCCCATCTTTCCCTGACGCTACGGCACCGCTAGGTTGCCATGACAGCATCAAAAGGGAGAGAGATATGGGCCGGGTAGCAATCGTCACCGGGGGCACGCGCGGGATCGGCGAGGCGATCTGCAAGCGGCTCCAGCGGCAAGGCCACATCGTCATCGCCAACTACGCCTGCAACGACGAAAAGGCCCGCGTCTTCACCGAGAAGACCGGTATCCCCTCGATGTGCTGGGATGTCGGCGATCACGAAGCGACGCTCGAGGGCTGTGCGAAGGTAGAAGCGCAGTACGGCCCGGTCGACATCGTCGTGAACAACGCCGGTATCACCCGCGACGGCACGCTCCACAAGATGAGCTTTGAAGACTGGAACGATGTGATGCGCATCAATCTTGGCGGGTGCTTCAACATGGCCAAGGCGACCTTTCCCGGGATGCGCGAACGCGGGTGGGGGCGGATCGTCAACATCGGCTCGATCAACGGGCAGGCGGGGCAATACGGGCAGGTCAACTATGCCGCCGCCAAGAGCGGAATTCACGGCTTTACCAAGGCCTTGGCGCAGGAAGGCGCGAAGTTCGGGGTGACCGTGAACGCGATCGCGCCCGGCTATATCGACACCGACATGGTCGCCGCCGTCCCGCCTGCGGTGCTCGAAAAGATCGTCGCCAAAATCCCCGTCGGCCGGCTCGGCATGGCGGAGGAAATCGCCCGCGGCGTGGCGTTCCTGACCAGCGAAAACGGCGGCTTCATGACGGGCTCCACCATGAGCATCAACGGCGGCCAGCACATGTATTGAGGCGGGCCTGCGGAGGCTGCCGCACGACGCCGGCCTCCCCCCGTCCCATCAATCAACCGGCGGGACGCCCGGCGGGTAGTAGCTGATCTCCACCCGCAACCCGTCTGGATCGGGCACGAACAGCGCTGTGATCCCCGGCTCGAAGGTCTGGAGCCGCGCCTCAATGCCCGCCGCTTCGAGTTCCGCCGCCAGCGCCCGCACGGCTTCCGGACTGGGCGCGTTAAAGCCAAAATGGTTGAGGCCGGGGGCATAGCGGCCATAGTCACCAGTGCCTTCCTTGGCCTTGCCGAATTGGATGTGCAGCCCTTCGTCATTGGCCCAGATGCGCGGCTTCTTCTGCACAAAGCCCAGCCGGGGAAGCAGAAAGCCGTAGAACACCTCGGCTTGCTCGGTTGAGCGCGAGAGAATGGTGAGGTGATCAAGCGTGAACGCCATCGGGCATGCCTTGTAATCAACTGAGTGCCTATGCGGTCAGATAATGCGCGTAGCGCATGCTACAACCCCCGCCAGATCTTCGCTGCCGTCCCATCCTTCGCTCCCCACCGCGCAGCCGAGCACCGCGCCGGACGGAAGGTCTTGGCATAGCAGAGGCGGATTTCCTCAAGCCAGCCGCGCTTGTTCAGCTTCACCCCGATCGCGCTTTCGGGCCAGCCGGGATTGGCATCGGCAAAGGCGGCGCGGATGCGGCCGGCGGTCAGCGCCTCCTCGCGGCTGATTCGGTCGTAATCGGGGATCCGCAGACCCTCCCACAGAATGCGGGTGACCTTGAGGTATTGGGCGGGGCGCTTCACCATGCAGCTGCCGTGCTTGGCCCATTGCCGGGCGATCAGGCGCTGCGAGGGCGAGATGCACATCGCCCCGCGAATGTCGCTGGGGGTGAGCGCCGCGCCCGCTGCGCACCATTGCGGCCAGCTCTGCCCGCTTTCGGGCCACAGCCCATGCACCACCAGCCCAAAGCTGCCGTTCTTACCGGAGCACTGCACCGCGTACGCGCGATCCTCCTTGCGCGGCTTGCAGAACTCCGGCGACCAGCTCAGCGCGAGGGTATAGCCGGTCACCGGCAGCACCCGGCGCGGGCCATCGGGGGTAATCTTCGGGACATTCGCCACAAGCGGCGCGCGGCATTGATAGGCCTGCGCATGGGCCACGCCGGGGGTGGTCAGCGCCAGCAGCAGTAGCGTGGCAGTCAGGCTACTCGAACACCGCAGGGTCCGCCTCCTGCGAGCGCGCGAACCAGCGATTGCTGGCGGGGGTGAACAGCATCGCAATCGCAAAAACACCGAGCACCATAGAGGTCAGCCACGCTGTATCCAGCGGCGCGCCGTCGGCAATCAGACGGAGGCCTTCTGGCAGGTTGAGCAGCTTGCCCAGCCCCAGCGCCGTCACCATCCAGCGCGCAAAGCGCACCGCCGACAACCACACCATCGCAATCGGGATCAGCGCGATCGACAGTCGCGCGCTCAGCGTCACGATCACCGCATCGCGGCTCCAATCGATGCCGGGGACGTTGGCGCTGAGCAGCGCCTGCATATCGGGAATATCCCGCAAACCATCGAGAAAGGCGATCAGTGCCGCGGTCAAAAAGGCCGCAGCAAAGACGTTGATGGTGAGTGGGCGGGTGCGGGACAGCGGGATCATGCGGGGGTGAAATCCAGCCCGATGTCAGCGGCAGGCGCGCTTTGGGTAAGGCGGCCGACGGAGATGTAATCGACCCCGCTTGCCGCCTTGGCGGCGATGGTCTCGAGGTTGACGCCCCCGCTCGCCTCGGTCGGTACCCGGCCAGCGACGAGCGCCACGGCCTCGGCAAGGTTGGCCGGGTCCATGTTATCGAGCAGCAGGTGATGCGCCCCGGCGGCCAGCGCAGGCTCGATCTGATCGAGCGTGTCGACCTCGCAGATGATCCGGGTGACGCCCGCATCGCGCGCGCGCCGCACCGCCTCGCCAACGCTGCCCGCGACTGCGACATGATTGTCCTTGATCATCGCCGCGTCCCACAGGCCCATCCGGTGGTTCTGCGCACCGCCCATCCGGGTGGCGTATTTCTCGAGGAACCTGAGGCCGGGAATGGTCTTGCGCGTGTCGAGCAGGGTGCAGGCAGGATTACCCCCCGGCCCTCGCATCGCGGTGACATAGGCCTGCGTCATCGTGGCGATGCCCGACAGGTGCTGCACGATGTTGAGCGCGCTGCGCTCCGCTGTCAGAAGCGCGCGGGCCTTGCCTTCGATCCGCATCAAATCAGTGCCGGGTGCGATCTTGTCGCCATCCTGCACCAGTGCTTCGATGGTGCAGTCGGGATCGAGGTGGCGGAAGAACGCCTCGGCCAGCGGTAGGCCCGCGACCACGATGGCATCGCGGCTGTCCATCACCCCGGTGAAGCGCGCATCGGCGGGGATGACGCTCTCACTGGTCACATCCCGACCGCCGCCGGGGAGCCCTTCCCCGAGATCCTCGGCGAGGGTTTCGCGGATGAATTTGGCGAGATCAAAGCCGGGGAGGGTGAAAGTCACAACAAACTCCGTTCGCCCCGAGCTTGTCGAAGGGCTGCACTTTTCTTTGGTAGAGGGAAAAGCAGTGCTTCGACAAGCTCAGCACGAACGGATTAGAGCTTAGTGCACGAACCGCGCCACCACGTCCCTGTAGCTGCGGCTCACCTTCACCTCAGCGCCGCTCTCCAGCACCAGGAAGCATTCGCCGTTGGTGTGCGGGCGCACTTGCCGGACCAGATCGAGGTTGACGATGGTGCTGCGGTGCACCCGCTGGAACTTGCGGGGATCAAGGCGGCGTTCCAGATCCTTCATCGTCTCGCGCAGCACCAGCGAATTGTCGCCGGTGGAGATGATCATGTAATCGCCTGCGGCCTCGATATGCTCGATGGTGTCGACCTCGACCCGAAAAATCTGGCCGCGATCCTTGATGTTGATGAGCTTTTCGAAGCGGTCGGCGCTGTCAGCGGCGGGGGTGACAGTCTCGACGAAATCCGCCGCGCGTTCGGGGGCGACTTCGGCCAGCACGTCGAGCAATTGCCCGGCATCCTCGGCCGATTTCTTCTCCGCCAGACGCTGACGCACGCGCTCGATGGTGTCGGCAAGCTTCTGTTCGTCGACCGGCTTCATCAGGTAATTGACGGCATTGGCCTCAAACGCGCGGATCGCGTGTTCTTCATAAGCGGTGACGAAGACGAACAGCGGCGGCTCGATATCCATCACGCCCTTGACCACGCTGAAGCCGTCGAAGCCGGGCATCTGGATGTCGAGGAACACCAGATCGGGCTTTTCGGTCTTGATCTTGCGGATCGCCTCGCGCCCGTTGGCGCAGGTGTCGATGATTTCGACGTCCTCGAACGGGGCCAGCCGCAATTGCAGGCCCTGAATGGCAAGCTTCTCGTCGTCGACGAGGATAGTTCTGATCGTCATGCGGGGGTTCCGATGGTTCGTTGCGGGGGGGGTAGGGGAACGACGTTGTCTGCCGCGGCTGCCGGCGCGTGCGGCGGCGTGACGGACGCCGCTGGAGCGTCAGCGCGGGTATAGGGTATTTCGATCAGCACGGTGAAGCCGCCGCCCGGCTCCGATCGGGTTTCGAACATCTGGCTGTCACCATAGGCCTGCATCAGCCGGTTACGGATATTGGCGAGACCCACCCCGGTCGAGATGGGCCTGGCCGGCACCGGCGAGGCATTGAAATCGGCGGCATCGCGGGTCTGGAGCCGCCGTGCATCATCGACCCCCGGTCCGGTATCCTCAACCATCAGCCGCAGCCGATCGCCGATCACCCTCGCGGTCAGCGAAATGCGCGCGCCTTCCTCCTGCGGGCTGACGGCGTATTTGATCGCATTCTCGACCAGCGGTTGCAGCAGCATCGCGGGAAGCTGGGCTTCAAGCGCGGCATCCTCGATTTCGAAATGGGTGCGCAGGCGTTCCTCAAACCGCATCCGTTCAATGTCGAGATAGAGCTGCAGGGTTTCAATCTCCTGCGCGAGGCTGACCTGACTGCCGGGCTCGGTGATCAGCGTGTGGCGCAAGAAGCCCGACAGGCGGGTGAGCATGGCATTGGCAGGCTCGGTCTGTTTCAGCAGCACGAGCGTGCTGATCGAATTCAGGGTGTTGAACAGGAAGTGCGGGTTGAGCTGATACCGCAGCATGGCGAGTTGCGCCGCGGTCGCCTGCGCTTCAAGGCGCTCGAGCCGGTCGGCCTGCTGCTCCACTGTCAGAAAGAAATTGATCGCGTAATACAGCGCGCTCCACCCGCCCAGCAGAGCCATGGGGATATAGGACAGGCCCACAAACCGCTGGGCAAAGGTGGTGTCGCGGCTGACACCGTAATAAATGCCCTGCACCCAAGTATCGATCGAGGTGTGGATTATCACTGCGATGATCAGGACGAGCGCGGTGACACCCCAGGTCACAAGCGGTCGCTGGCGGATCAGGTAGCGGTAGATCACTGACAGGATCAGGCTGATCGAAAAGCCCGTGATGGTGGTGATCAGGACCAGCGCCAGCAGTTTCAGCGGCTGATCATTGGAGACTGCCACCACCCCGCGGTACAGGAACGCACCCATCCACCCCGCCAATTGGAGGTTCCAGAACGCCCGGTTCTTGCTCGCGAAGAACGGCGCTGCCTGGATCTGGAGCACGGCCATAGCTACAGGGGTCTAACCGATTTCGCGGGGCATCGCACCGCAATTCGCGTCAATCGGCGCAGCATCGCCTCGGCTCGGCGCACCTCTCACCGCTTGCGCTCCGGCATCAGGCCGCCATTCGGATCGATTTCGCGGCGGAAATGGCGGCTCCAATCCGCCCGCCCCTCGCGTGCCATCAGGTCGGCGATGATCGGCAGTTCAGCCGCGATGAAATCAGCCCGCTCATCCCAGCCATCGTGCTTGCGCAGCAGCATCAGGCCCGCATCATGCTTCGATCCCCATTGCCGCATGAAGTTCACCCCGGCCGCCGGGTCATAACCCGCATTGGCGAGCAACCACGGAATAAGGCGGTCAGCCTCGCGCTCGGTCCGGCGGACGTGCTTGCGGCTGCGCCGATTGCGGTCGAGCCATGCATCGTGCTCCAGCACATTATGCGCCAGCTCATGCGCGACCAGCGCCGCGAATAGCGGCTCGTCATAGGCGAAGGCGGGGAAGTCCACCCCGATCACCACTCGGTTGCCGTCTGCCACGGCCTTGGTGCCTTCGCCCATCAGCTCAAACCGGCTGGCGCACACCTCGACTGGCTGAAGCCTCACAGTGCTGCCATCGGCAAAGCTCACCGCGATCCCGCCGTGCTCGGTCAGCATCGCCTCGATATGGTCATGCGCCCGGACCAGCCGCTGCCAGTCCATCTTGGCGGCGGCAGGCCATTGGTTGGGGTCGAACCGTTCGAGCGCCACGATCTCGCGGTTGCGGGTCAACGCGCCGCTGGCGGCCGCTGGCGATCCGCGCGCGGCGGACTCCACGGCAAAGTCACGGGTCAGCCCCAGCGCCTTGCGGGCAATCGCCGGGACGCCGTAACTCGCCATGTCCTGCAATTGCAGCCCGATCGCGGGCACCACCTTGGGGCAAAACCGCACATTGCCGCGCGCCAACTGCCAGCCCACATCCTGCAAGCGCTGGTCAGCATCCTGAAACCGCGCGATGGCGGCACGCTCGGCCACGTAGTCGATGGGTTGGGCAGCGAGCGGAGCGGCAAGCAACAACCCCGCGGTGGCCGCGATCCAAGCCCGGCGCATTACCCCGGCTCGCCGCCCGCCAAGGCTGCCTTGAGCTTGTCGTACCCCACCGCCCCACCAATCGGTTTCTTGCCCGCGATCCATGCCGGGGTGCCGGTAAAGCCAAGCGAGCGGGCCAGATCGAGGTTGCGCGCGATCTCTACCGAGACCGCATCCGAGGCAGCATCAGCCTCGGCCCGCGCCATATCGAGCCCCGCCGCCCGTGCCGCAACCGCAACATCGCCGGTGCGGAACATCGCTTCGTGAAACGCGCGGTACTTGCCCTGAAGACCCGCCGCGAGCGCCATGCGCGAAGCGGCATCGCTGCCTTCGAAGATCGGCCATTCGCGGATTACCACCTTGAGATCAGGGTCTTCGGCCACCAGCCGGGCGACATCCTTGAGGCTCGCCTCGCAATAGGGGCAATTGTAGTCGGTGAATTCGACCAGAACCTTGCTGCCCGCCGGATTGCCGAGCACGGCGCCGGGGAAGGGGGTGAAGACCTCCTCGCCCATCCCCGCCAGCCGCTTTTCGGCCTCCTGCGCCTCGTAGGCTTCGACCATTTGCGGCAGCATCTCGGGATTGCCGAGCAGGAACGCCCGCGTGCGATTGTCGGCAAGGCCCGTGTAAGACCACAGCGCCGCTCCCAGAAAGCCGAACACCAGCGCGATGAGCGCTGTCAGCAGCGTGTGGCGCAGAGTTGAGGGCGCGGGTTCGGGCGGGGTGGTTGGCATCGGGGTTCCGTCAGCAGCAGATCAGAGCAGGCGCAACCTAGCGCTGGTCGCGAACGCGTTCCAGTTCGGCGCGCGCCTGAAGAGCAATATCCTGCGCGCGGATCCAGTCGGCCGAGCCATAGGGCAGATACGCCTCGGCTGCCTGCGCGTTCTGAAGCGCTTCGGGATAGCGACGGTTCATCACCTGCTGCTCGGCACTGGCGAGCCGGGCCCGCGGAATATCGCCGCGCGCGGCATAAACCACGCCGAGCTGATACCATGCAAAGGGATTGTAGCGGTCGCGCTGGACCGAGGCGCGCAGCACACTCTCCGCCTCGGCGAAATTGTCAGGCTTCTCGGTCGCGATCAGTGCGTGGCCGAGGATCCCAGTGATCAATGGGTGCGCACGGGTCAGTTCGGTCGCGCGGCGCAGCGGCGCCAGAGCCTCTTGCGGGCGTCCGGATTCGAGCAGCACCTGGCCCTTCAGCTCAAGGAAATAGGGGTTGTCGGGCTCCTCGTCGAGCAGCGCATCGGCCTCGGCCAGCGCCAGATCAACCCGCGCATCCTTGTGATAGGCATAGGCCCGGGCATAGCGCGCGGGAATGCTGGTGTTGCTCGGCGGGAAAAGGGCAAACGTGCGGCGCGGCTCGGCAAGGTAGCCGTAAAGCTTGGCCTTGGCGCGCTGGAACCGCTCTTCAAGATCGGGATCGAGCGGTCTGTTCCAGGCCGGGTCCTGCTCCAGCAGGCCGCGCAAGGTCTCGATGCGGTCGCCCGATAGCGGGTGGGTGCGCGCGTATGCGGCTTCATCGGCCTGACTATACCCGCGCCGGATCTCGAAATTGCGCAGCCGCTCGAAAAACTTGAGCATCCCCTGCCCGCTGATCCCCGCGCCGGAGAGATAGCGCGCCCCGGCCAGATCGGTCGACGCCTCCTGATCGCGGTTGAAGGAAAGAAAGCTGCCCAGCGCGGCCTGCTGGCCCGCCGCAATCACGCCCATGGCCGCCTCCCCTGCTCCCGCCAGCGCCGCGCCAACGCCGAGCAAAAGCGACAAGATGGAGATATTGTTGGCCACTTTGGTGCGTTCGTTGAAGCGCACCGCATGCCCCGCGGTGATATGCCCCAGCTCGTGCGCGAGGACGCCCTGAACCTCGTTGGCAGACCCCGCCTCGTTCAAAAGCCCGCTGTGAACATAGATCGCCTGCCCCCCGGCAACAAAGGCGTTGATCGAGCCGTCATTGATTAGCACCAGCTCGACATTGCCGGGTTCCAGCTCGCTCGCTTCGATCAGCGGCGCAGCCATATCGAGCAAGAGCTGCTCGGTCTCGGCATCGCGCAAGATGGATTGCGCAGCGATCGGCTGAACTGCGACCAGCCCGCTCAGCAGCAAAGCCAGTGCATAGGCGAAGGGAGAGCGGCGGCGGATCATCGCCTTACCCCTACCGCGATTCGATCTGAACTCAAACTGAAGCGCGCGCCGCGTGGCCCCCGCGAGGGCCAATAATTACCCCAACAGCTTACGCGCCGCGCGTTCGATCTGGCCGATGTCTTCCGGCAATTCGGCGAGGATTTCCGCGCAGCCGATTTCGTCACGGCGGATCAGCACCAGCGCAAATTCCGGCCCGGCCCCATCGAGCGCTTCGAGCGAGATCGCTTCGAGCGCACGTAGCTGCTCGGCCAGCGCCTCACGCACGGCTGCGGGATCTTCAACCGGCTTGCCCTGTTCCTCACGCCTCAGCCGGCGTTCAGCCTTGACCACCGCCTTGAGGCCACCTTCGGTTTCCGCGAGGAAGTCCACGAGGCTACCGTGCGGCAGTTGCAGCCGGTGGGCGTGAGTCAGAACTGCGGCGTATTCGGTCAACCGGGTCTTATCGTAGTCCGCGCCAAAAACGAGCTTTACCACCGGCGTCATCGGCGCGCGATCCTGCACCGCAAGGCCGTTTTCGGCGATCAGCTCGGCGTAGTCATCAGGCTGGGCCAAGGCGGCGAGCGAGAAATCGTAAGCCCGGCTGACCGCCGCATAAAGCGCACTGCGGCTGCGATCTTCGGTGCTGTCCGCCGCGCGCGCGAGTTCGCGGGCCGAGGCGAGGTAATCGTAAAGCCCCGCATCCGCGGGCAATTCATCGACGAACGCTTCGGCATCCTCATCGGCGTAGGGCGCGAATTCTTGCTGGTCATCGCCGGGCGCGTAAGGTTCCAGCGCAAATTCAGCCGGATCGATCGCTTTCTTGGCCGGGGCCTCGATGTAATCGGCAAGCGAGGCGAAGTTGTAGCCAGCGCTCTCGCCCTCGCCTTCGTCCTCGTCATATTCCTCGTCATCATCGTCGAGGCTGAAGCGGCCGAAATCAGGCATCGGCAGATCATACGAGCCTGCCGCCGCGGGCTGCGCGCCATCGAGCGGGGTGACATTGCCGAAATCATCGTCAAGCGACGAACCGAATGCAGGCGCGACCGGCGCGTCTTGCGACGGGATCGTGCTGTCGGCGACTTCGCTTGCCGGGGAGTCGGCCCAATCCGTCATCGGGTCGGCCGAGCGCAGTGAGACCGGCTCTTCCACCATGTCGTCGACATTGAGGTCGAGCGCCTGATCGATTTCCAGCAGCAGCTCATCGGCGGTCAGCTGGTCGGCCATTTCCTTCCAGTTGATCACGCCAAAGATGAAATCGATCGTCTCGTCGTCGCTGGAATAGGGCAGCAGGATGCCGCGATAGAGCACCGTTACGCCGCGCTGATTGACGAATTCGGCCTCAAACCCGATCGGCGCCTGATTGGCGAGAATCTGCATGTAATGATCGGTGATGCGGCTGAGCAGCGAGCGCGGCGGAACGTCCGAAAGACGGGTAATCACCCCATTCGAGCTACATTCACGCGCAAGCTTCTCACCCAGAAACCGCACCGCCGGATTTTCAAGCCCGAACGAGAAATCGAGCAACACGCTGTGCGGGCCGAAATCGGGCAGATTGGCCGGATCGAGGTCCTCGATATGAGGGAACAACCGGTCGCCGAGCAGGCTGGCCCAGTGATTATAGGCCCGCACCTGCATCCGCCGTTCATCCTGGCCGATGGCATGAGGGGGAAGATCGCGGCGGCTTGCCGGTTCGGCGCTTTCTTCCTCGGGCGCTGACCAGCCCCGATCCGCCGAGTCGCCAGCATCAAAAGTGCCGCGCAGAGTGTCCATGGCTGTGGTCCGCCCCTTTGTGAACAAATACCCGTCCGTATTGGCGCGGCGTGGTAAACATCACGTTAAACAGGGCGCGAAGTTCTTGAGGTGCGCGGATTACAGGAAATAGCGCATCTTGATCGTGACCCGCTGCAAGCCGTCGCCGACCGCGAACACCGCATCGGTGAACTTGGGCGGCGCCATTTTGACCGGGGCATCGCGCGAAAAGCCATAGCCTTCCTTGGGCATCATCCCCATCGCCCGGTCGGCCTTGCCGTTGTCGTTCTCGTCATGCAGCAGCGCGATCGCGTAGTTGCCGGGCTTCACGCCAGTGAAGCGGATTTCGATCCTTTCGCCCGCAGGCACCACGGTGCGGTGGGCGCTCGGATCCTTGATGCATTTGGGGAATATGTTGTCTTTCATCGTCATGCAGGCGCGCACCACGCCCTTGCTTGATCTGAGATCGGTGACAGTGATCACCACATCGCCCGCCAGCACCGGGGCGGCAGGCAAAGCAGCAGCCAACCCCGCCAGCGCGAGCACCCCGAGCCTCAAGATGCCGCGATCGGAATTGCGTGCCCGGCTTCGGCCACGATCCGCCGCGACAGGCCCTTGTCGGTTCCGCAGAGCCGATCCCAGATGCGGAAATAGAGCCCGTAATTGCATTTGTATTCCTCGTGGTGACGCTCGTGATGACTGGCGGTTATCAGCCAGTTCCCCAACGGCGAGTGAACAAGCCAGCGCGGGAACATCTCCCAGCCCATGTGATTGGTGACGCCCATCACCGTCGCTACGGTCAATACCACGCCAAGCATGGCGATATTGATCGGCACGAAAAACACCAGCACCGGCACCACTATGGCGCCCGTCACAGCCTCGATCGGGTGAAAGCTCATCGCGGTCCAAGCGGTCGGCGGCTTGCTCTGATGGTGGACGGCATGGGCAATGCGGAACCACTTGGGCTGATGCATCCAGCGGTGGCTCCAGTAGAAACAGGTGTCCTGCACGAACAGGTAGATCAGCACGCTGAGCGGATGATACCACCACGGAAGGGCGGCAAGATCGGCGCTGAGCATGGTCCAGCCGTGATGCTTCCAGCCCCATAGCACGATGCCTGCCGGGGTGCCATAAATCGCGGCAGACGCCAGCGACCAGCGGATTTCGCGCGCAATCTGTTCGCGCCGCCCCGCATAAAGCCCCGGCCGCATCCGCGCGGTGGCGAGCGCGAACAGCCCGCTGGTCAGCGCATAACGCAGCGCCACGATCAGCGTCACCGCGATGCTGACAATCAGCAGGGCAAGCGGGACGGGCAGATCGGGCGGCAGCATCGCTTCAGCCTATGACGCAAAATGCGCCTCCGGGACAGCCGGAATTGCCGTGCGCAATCAGGGCAGCGTATCGAGCGCCGCGCACAGCGGGTCGATCAGCGCCGTGTGCCGCCGCATCGCGATCCGGGCCAGCCGCTCAACCTCAGCCTTGCGGCGCGCCGCAGCCAGCGGGGCAAGCGCGGCGGGGCGCAGGATTTCGGCATCATAACCATCCGCCACGATCAGCCCGCAGGTATCCGGGCGGAAGGCCTCGCTTTCGAGCGGAGTGCGATCCAGGCCGGGCGGCAGGCCCCAATAGAAACGGTCGCAAAAATCGAGGTAATCAGGCCACTTCGCATCGCCCAGCAAATCGCCGCGTGCGACTTTGATTTCGACAATCACCACCTGTCCGCGCGCATCGATCCCCATCAGATCGGCGCGGCGGCCATTGCGCAGCGGCACTTCTGGTAGGCACCAGATGTCGTTGCGGGCAAAAAGCCGCCCGATCCCGCGCGCGACGTCAGCCGCAGTGGGCGCACCGGTGACAGCCATATCCGAGGTGAGAGGGCGATGATCGGCCATCCCCGATGGATGGAACATAAGGCGAACTTAGTCAAGATTGCCAGTTTGGCTGGCGTCACCGCCTAGCTGACCGATTCCGCTTTCAAGACATCCAAGAGCGCGGCCCGCGCCGCATGGAATTCGCGCCACAACGCCAGAGCCGGAGCGGCCGTGTCCTGTGCGCGGCCAGACAGGGTCGCTAGCGCGGCAAGACCACTGCCGAGCATCGCAGCGATGTCGTCGATGCCCTGCGCCACCAGCGTCCGCTGCCATGGCCGTGCAAGCGAGAGCAGCGCGGCAAAACCATCCTGCGCCCGCTCGGGCTCAGGATTGATCCGGGCGAGCAGGGCAAGGCGAGCCGCCTGCGCATGGAGCGTGATCCATCCCTCCGTGAGCACCGCATTGGCCTCAGCGATCGCCCGCGCATCATCCGACTCCACGCCGATGTGATCGGCGCAATCGCGGGGAAGAATCGTCTCGGGCGGAAGCGTTGCCATGGGGGAAGCCTAGGCCTGCGTCCTTGCCGATTGGTTAAGCGGCTTCTCCGGCGACATTGGGGGGCGCGAAGGGCGGGGTGCGACGGGCGGGGCCCGTGGGGCGCGCCGCGAAGGCCAGCACAAATATCTGGCGCAGCGGGCGCGGCCTTGCTAAGCGCGCGCTGCGGATCGTGCAAAGCACGGCCCGATGCACCCGTAGCTCAGCTGGATAGAGTGCTGCCCTCCGAAGGCAGAGGTCACAGGTTCGAATCCTGTCGGGTGCGCCATGTTTTACAAAGACTTACCCAGCGCATGAAGGTCTAGATTAAAATCTGGGTAGGTCATGGGTAGGTTCGAGGGGAATTGGGGCAGCGCAACGAGTTCCCGCCCGCCTCATTAGAACTGCGATGATTACCCGCTGCTTAGTCTGCCCGCGTGCCCAGTGGGAAAGCGGGTTAATCCGTTGGCAGTGCACACGCTCCTTTGTGCGGCGCGGCACATGCAACCGATTACCGTGCTACGAAGGGACCGGTAAGCGGTAGAAAAAAGAATCCTTTTTTCCTTGGGCGGCCCCGTGGGGGATGAATTTCCACTAAGACGTGGGGGGCTTCGAGGTCGCTCCCAGAAATTTTGCCCTGAAAATTCTCGCGACTATCCAAAATGAAAGGGCTTTCCAGATTTAAGCTAAGCACATCGATAGACGGTGGCATGATGGCCGCTTTGCGCCCCCATGTGGGACATTGCAGCTCGCGTACCGATCGCCTGAAAGCGGACTAGGCTTCCAATCGGCCTGGATGTCCGAGTTTGGGACTTTGCGGTCATTCCGCAGCAAGGTGTCTGTCGGCAGGATTCTCGCCAAAAACCGGACGCCTCTCTTCAGTCGCTGGGCTGAAAACCGCCAAGCGGACAAGCGCTACTCAGGTGCTTGCCGCGCTTACTGGATTTGTGCAGCGATATAGCTCGCCAGAGTCACGGAGGCTTCGCTGACCGCGGATTCAGCTGTGATCTGCAATCCCGCTTCCAACTGACTAGCATAGCCCGCTGCTTGCGCGAGAGAGATCGAAAAGGCCTGGCGAAGACGCCTGTTCAGAACATCTTCGGGCAAATCCGGCAAACAATTGACCATCTGGGCGCGCAGCGAAATGAGGCTGGGCATGCCGTATTCGGTGACCAATTCGAGCAAGTTGAAGCGCGGGTCGGACGAGAACTGGAGGCAGAACCTGACATAAAGCCGTCCCTCCTCGTCAAGGCAGGTCTCCATGAAGGGAGCAATCGCCGCCGCCATCAGTGCAACGACGCGTCGCGCGGGATCCGCTTCATCGACCTTGGCGAGACGTAGGGCGCGCTCCTGCTCGATCGCTCTGAAGCGGTGGATGAACACCTCCTTGAATAGCTCTTCCACATTGCCGAAGTGGTAATGCACCGCGCTCGGATTCCGCGCCCCAGCGGCGCTGGTAATGTCCTTAACGGAGACGGTCGCGAAGCCTCGCTCGGCGATGAGACGCTGTGCGGACTGGAGCAGAGCTGTACGGGTGTCTTGGGGTGGCGGTTGGCGCATAAGTCTCATGTCTAATATTGCACATTAATGCAGTCCATGGGATACCACACTCTCCGACTGAGTGCCAAGGAAAGAAGATCGCGCGTCCGGCTGGCAATCGCAAAATGGCCCGCGAGGGGAACGAATGCGTGTCCAATCAATCTGATACCCCAGCACCTGGGTGCTCATCCCATCTACCTCAACCAACTTTTCCTGCAAAGCGCGATGGTGCTCAGCAGCCGCTTTCGAGGCCCACCAAGCTCGCATTCGGGATTGGTGCGATCGGTCCAGGAATAACCGCGGCGGCTTTCGATTTCTTTCTGCTGATCTTCTACAGTCAGGTTGTCGGCCTCGATGCGCGGCTGGTCGGATTGGCGATCCTGATCTCGCTGGTTTGCGATGCGATCAGCGATCCGGTGGTCGGCTATTGGTCCGATAATCTGCATTCGCGCTGGGGCAGGCGCCACCCGTTTCTCTATGCCTCGGCTATCCCGCTGGCGGCGAGCTTCTATTTCCTGTGGACCCCGCCCGCAAACGCCAGCCAGACAGTGCTGTTCTGGTACCTTATGACGATGGCGGTGATCGTGCGGACCGCGATCACCTTCTACCGCACCCCGGCCAGTGCACTCGTGCCCGAACTCACGCCGGACTATCACGAGCGCACAGCGCTCTACAGCCTGAGGTATTTTCTCGCCTGGGTGGGAGGCAACGCGATATCGGTCTGGATGTTCGCGGTTTTGTTCCCGACGTTCGTGACCGCCGCCATTTCCGACGGGCGGTTCAACCGCGATGCCTACCCTGTCTACGGCCTGGTGGGGGCGGTGGCCATCCTGCTGTCAGTCATCGTTAGCGCGGCCGGCACCCATTCGCGTATTCCCTACCTGAAGTCCGCTCCTCCGCCACGCAGGCTGACGATCGGGCTCATCTTCGTCGAGCTGATCGAGACGCTTTCCAACCGCTCCTTCCTTTCGCTGTTCATCGCGGCGACGCTGGCGGCCATCGCAGGTGGGCTTGCCGCGGGTCTTTCGCTCTATTTCCTCACCTATTTCTGGGGCTTCGACGAGCGCCAGACAGGCGCGATCTTCATCGGTACCTTTGTTGCTGCGGGCATCGGGCTGGTTCTGGCACCTTTCGTCTCGCGCAAACTGGGCAAGAAGCGCGGCGCCATCCTTGTCGGGTTGGCAGCCTTCGTCGGCGCGCCCGTACCGATCATTCTGCGGCTGCTCAACCTGCTGCCGCCCAACGGGACGCCTTTCATCTTCTGGTTCGTGACCATCACCAACATCCTCGATATCGGGCTGATCATCTGCTTCCAGATCCTGTTCGCATCGATGCTCGCCGATCTGGTGGAGGACAGCGAACTGCAGACCGGCCGACGATCCGAAGGCGTCTTCATTGCTGCCGAGACCTTCATCGACAAGGCCGTGCGCGGCATCGGGGTGATGGCTGCAACGACGATCCTGACGCTCGCCGGCGTCTCGCCAGGTGCCAAGCCGGAGGAAGTCAGTGCCGATGCCGTCTGGCGGATGGGGGCCTATTACGTGCCGCTCGTGCTGGCGCTCTGGATCGCGATGATAGGGGTCATCTCGACCTACCGGATCGATCGGGCCACCCACGAGGAAAACCTCAGGAAGCTGGGCTCCTGAGGTTTTCGCGAGGTCGAAGCCGAGTTGGTTTCGGCGTAGCGGTTAGAACGACTTGCGGATCGTCACCCCGTACGTGCGCGGCTGATTGGGCGCGCCGTTGATCGTGCCGGCCTGTGCCAGGGCGGGCGTGGCGAAAACGATATGCTCATCGTCGAGCAGGTTGCGCGCCCACAAGGACATCGCAAAATCGCCGGAGGTCCTGATCCCGACCGACATGTTCACGAGGTTCTGCTCGCGCGAAAAGCCGCTGCCCACCAGCCGGGCCGCCTCGTTCGGATCATCGAGGAACGGCGAATTGCCGATATACTGCCAATCCGCCCGAACGAAAGCGTCGAGGTTGCCGATGGTGAAATTGTAGTTCGAGCCGAGCGTGAACTGCGTCTCGGCAACGCCCTGCGGCTGTTGCCCGGAGATGTCGATGCCCGGCCCGAAATTGGGGAAGCTGTCATAGACTGGGTCGAGGAATGTAGCGCCCCCGATCAAGAACAGCCCGTCGAGCGGGCTCCAGCGGAAGTCGGCCTCCACGCCAAATGTCGATTGCTCGGCGGCGTTGGCAAATACGAAGCCGTTCTGCGTGAAGACAGTGGTCTGGAAGTTCTTCAGTGTCTGATCGAACACCGTGAGAGTGAAGGCGAAATTATCGAATGTGCCCTTGATTCCCAACTCATAGACCTCGGCGTCCTCGGGCGAGGCAAGGCGTGTCCCAGGCAGGAGATTTGTCGAGTAAAGGCCCGCGCTTGTGACAGGCGAGGCAGGCGTCGCTCGGACAACCTGGCGGGTGACCGGATCGACCACCGGATTGCCGGGGACGAGGATCGCGGCCGGCGGCCTGCTCTGCCGCGACAGGTTCCACGAACTCGCCTTGAAGCCCGTCGCATAGGACGCATAGACGCTGATCTGGTCAGTCAGCTCATAAGCGAGGCGGATCGTGAAGTCGGTGCTGTTGTCGCGCGATTGTCCGTCTTCCACTGCGTTGGGGAGATTGACGAAGGGTGGGAAGAACTGCAGCGCACGAAGTGCATTGAAGGGGTTGCCGGTGCCAAGCGCGGTCGTCAGGGACTGCTGCTGGAGTTGCGCGTAGATGCCCGGATTGGCTGCGACGAACGGCCCCACCGACGCCGGATTCTGCAAATTCACGCCGCGCGCAGCCAGCAGGTTCCTGAGCGTGGTGTTGTAGCCGAGCTGGTCGAGATTGACCGCTGCCAGCGCATCGGTGCTGAGCGCGGTGACTGAAACGTCCTTGCGATCTTCGGTGTGGCTGATCCCGAAAGTGGCGGTCAGACGGTCGGTCAGATGCAAATCGACATTGCCGAAGATCGACCAGGCGGTGTTGTCCTGCTCGCTCCTCTCGGAAATGCCTTGTCCGGGTGCGGCAAAGGTGCCGGCCGGCACCCCGGCAGCGGCCTCGAATGTGGCAACCTGCGTGGGGTTGCCCAGCAGCGCGCCCAGATAGCGCCGGTAGTCCGCGCCATAGAAGAGGTCGTTGCCGGACTGGAGCCGCTCATCGAAGTAGAAGCCCCCGATCATCCAGTCCAACAGCTTGCCCGCGCCGTTGGATTGCAACCGGACTTCCTGCGTGAAGGTCTCGATTTCCGATTGGCCTGAGTTTGTTGCAAACAATCGGAGGCTGGTCGCATCGGGATCGAACTGGGACTCGACGTCGTTGCGGCGATAGGCAGTGATGCTGGTCAACGTCGCGAAGTCGAAGTCGAAATCGCCCTCAAGGGATACGCCGTAGTTCTCGATCCGGTTGCTCGGCACGATATCGTAGAACACGTTGTACGAGAACGGGTCTTCCGAGACGAATTGCCCGCCCAGCGCGCGGATGCTGGCGCCGGTCGGGCCTTCGACGAGATTGGTAAGGATGCAGCAATTCTCGTCGATCTCGTCATAGTCGGCGATCAGGCGGAAGCTGACATCGAGCGAGGGCTCCCACAGGATATCGCCGCGGATGCCCGAACGGTCGCGTTCGTTGTAGTCGCCTCCGGTGCCGAGATCCTCGACATAGCCGTCACGCAGGTTGACATTGCCACCCAAGGCAACCGCCAGCGTATCGTTAATCGGACCTGTAATATACGCTTCCAAGCGGTGCAGACCATAGTTGCCAACGCTGGCTTCGACATGGCCGCCCAGCTCGAACTGCGGCTTGCGCGTAGTCACCGAAATCACGCCCACCGACGCGTTCTTGCCGAACAGGGTCGATTGGGGGCCGCGCAGGACCTCGACCCGCTCAAGGTTCGGCAGGTCGGAGATCGAAGCAGCCGAGCGCGAGCGATAGACCCCGTCGATGAACACCCCGACCGACGGCTCGAGCCCGATCGCGTTCTGGCCGTTGCCGAAGCCGCGGATGAAGAAATTGGTATTACCCGAAGTCTGGCCCTGCCGGATGGCGAGCGAGGGAACCAGCGTCTGGAGGTCAAGCAGGTCCTGGATCTCAGCCTGTTCGATCTCCTCGGCTTGAACCACCGAGACCGCGATCGGTGTGTCCTGCAGCGTCTCCTCGCGCTTGTTTGCGGTCACCACGATGGTCGGCACGCGCGGCGCGGCCGATGCCGGGTCGCTCTGATCGGGATCAGCCTGATCCTGCGCCGATGCGGGTGCGGCCAATCCCAGCAACAGAACCGGCAGCGCCGTACCCGCGAACAACGCCACCTTGCGCCGCTGTGCGAGACGCTGACGAGTTACCTTGACCATGTTTCCCCTCCATCGGGCAGCGTCGGGTTCCGGCCCGCTCTACTGCGAAGCATTAATGTTAAATATTATGCGCGGTTTCGCAAGGGGGAATTGCATGCGCACCGCGTCGCCGGGGCGGACGGCTATGCTGAAGAGACAAGGGGTTCGTCAAAGCTCTGTTTTGGCAAGCTGCCTTGCGGACGATCGGCCCATTCCGGCCCGCCCGTTCTCGGGCTAGTTCGGCCAGATCACGTATTCGTCACCGCGGACGGCCTTCTGGCCTTCGGTCTTGTCGATCAAGACCGGGCTGGCGAGCTTGAAGGGGTAGAGCGGCTTCACCGCGCCTTTGCGGTGGTCGGCCAGCAATTGCGTGAGTTCGGAGACTTTGCCCGGTTGCTTTGCGGCGAGGTTGTTCTGCTCAGTGGGATCCGCAGCAAGGTCGAACAGCCATGTCTTCTTGCGCGTGCCATCGATCTGGAGCTTCCAGTCGCCCGCCCGCACCACCTGATAGGCGCCCGATTGCCAGAAAATTGCATTATTGGGGCGTGAGAAGGCGCCGGTCCCGGTTGCGAGCGGGAGGATATTGCGTCCGTCGATGATTCTGTCCTTGGGCAGCGGCACGCCGGCAGCCGATGCGAGGGTCGGCAGGAGATCGATATGCGCAACTGGGGTGTCGATCCGCGTGCCGGGGGTAATGGCTTTCGGCCAGCGCACGAACATCGGCACGCGAATGCCGCCTTCGAACAGCGTGATCTTCCAGCCGCGATAGGGGGCATTGATGTCGGGTAAGCCGACATAGCCCGCCCCGCCATTATCGCTGCTGAGCACGACGATGGTGTTATCGGCGAGGCCTTCCTCGTCGAGCTTCGCCATGATCCGTCCGACGCTGCGGTCCAGCGCGCGCACCATCGCGGCATATACCCGCAGGCGGTGAGGCCTTATGTCGCCCACCGCCTCAAAGTCCTCCCGTGTCGCTTGAAGCGGCGTGTGCACGCCCCAATGGGCCATGTAGAGAAAGAACGGCCGGTTGCGGTTGGCCTCGATGACCTTGAGTGACTGGTCGGTCCACCAATCGGTGATGTAGCCGCCCGGTTCGAAGGGCTTGCTCCCGTTAAAGGTCGCGGCGAATTGCAGCTTGGCCCAGAAGAACTTGTCGATCGGGTCGAAATCGAGCTTGGCGTTGACGACGTTGGGATCGTCTTCAGGGAGATACATCCCATTGTGCATGTTCAGGCTCTCGTCGAAGCCTTGCGCATTGGCCTTGAACTCGTCCGCCTCGCCAAGGTGCCACTTGCCGATGTGGACAGTGTGGTAGCCCTTGGTCTTGAGCAGTTCCGCGATGGTGACTTCCGAGCCGCGGAGCCCCTGATTTTTGAAGGGCATCTTCTCTTCGTCGAACTCGGGATTGAACACGGTCGGCGGCATCTCACCGCGATCCATTCCTGCCGCGAAGATCGGTAGCGCCTTTGCCATGCCATCGGGGATCGGCGTGAATTCGAAACCCGTGCGGGTCGGATAGCGCCCAGTCATTAGCATCGCCCGCGACGGCGCGCAGGTCGATGTGCCGGAATAGGCCTGATTGAAGATCGCGCCCTGACCAGCGAACTTGTCGATGTTCGGGGTGGGCACCCTGCCGCCCGCCACGCCGCCGCCAAATGTGGTGAGATCATTGTAGCCGAAATCGTCGAACAGGATGAACACCACGTTGGGCGGCCGCTGCGAGACGGTCGTGTCGACAGTGGCTGGCCCCTGATCCCATACGATGTCTCGAGGGGGATCGACATGTTCCTTGGTCGCCTCGATCCGAAGCATCAGCAGCGCGGTCATTATCGCATTGCGGTTGAACCAGCCGATGGCCCCGGCAAGGATGACCAGCCCGACAACTGCAACCAGGATCTTTCTCAGCATCACTTTCCCCAATCGCAGTCGCAGTCACCACCAAGCTCTAATGCGATGAATTAACTGGTGCAAGACGAGAAGGCGATCAAGGGCCCGCCCAGCGCGGTCTCATTTCTTGAAGACCAGCCCTTCGTAAGTGCCCGATCGGCGCCACGCGTTGATATGATTGAAGTACCCTTCCGCGCCGCCCGGATGGCCCTGCGATTGCCGGAATTCCTTGCTCCAGCCCTGGCCTTCATTGTTCCAGAAGCCGGGTGTGCAGTCTGTCGAGGCGATCAGCGAGCCTTGGCCGGTCAGGATCAACTCGACCCATTGAGAGACCGCCTCCTCGGTCGGCTCGACCTCAGCATAACCTTCGCGCTCGGCATGGGCGATCACCTGCGCGACGGTTGCCGCGTGATCGACAATGTTGTGAGGGATGTTGGTCACCATGTTGGCGGCCTGGTTCATCTGCACCATGAACGCATTCGGGAACCCGGGGACATGCAGGCCGTGCAGAGTGCGCAGCCCCTCGGCCCAATATTCCGACAAGAGCTGGCCACCGCGCCCCTTGATATCGAACCCAGTCTTCATCTGGAAGTTGGCCCCGAACTCGAAGCCCGATGCATAGACGATGCAATCGACCTCGTAATGCTCGCCGCCCACCACCAGTCCGGTTTCGGTGATCCGCTCAACGCCCTTGCCGTCGGTGTCCACCAGCGTCGTGTTGGGCGAATTGAAAGAATCGAGATATTCGTCGCTGAAGCAGGGGCGCTTGCAGAGCTGCGAATACCACGCCTTGAGATGCTCGGCGGTGTCCCGGTCCTTGACGACCGCATCTACCCGGGCGCGGATTTCCTCCATCTTCTCGATATCGGCATCCTCGATCGCTGCCAGGATCTTCTCCGGGCTCATCTGGCGCGGGGGACGCCCCAGCGCGCCCGCTATCCGCGTGGCCAGCCTTGCCAACCACATCGGCCGACCATCAAGAACCTTCTCCCGGATGCGCCGCGAGATCGCGGTCCAGCCATCGTTGATCAGATCTTCGGACGGCAGACCGCGCCCGACATTGTCGACGAAATTGTCCATCCAGCGCTTCTGCCAGCCCGGTGTGGCAATCTGAGCGAACCACTGCGGATCGATCGGGTGATTGCCGCGCACATCGACCGAAGATGGTGTGCGTTGGAAAACGAACAGCTGGCCGGCAGTCTTGGCGACCTGCGGAATGCACTGAACCCCGGTCGCGCCGGTGCCGATCACCGCCACCCGCTTGTCCGTAAGCCTGTCCATCGGTGCGCCGAGCGCATCGCCACCGGTGTAGTCGTAATCCCACCGGCTGGTGTGGAACTGCTTGCCCTTGAAAGTCTCGATACCGGGGATTCCCGGCAGCTTGGCGACGTGCAGCGGGCCGGTTCCCATGCCGAGGTATTTGGCGGTGAAATCGTCTCCGCGATTGGTGGTGATGCGCCACACCCGTGCATCTTCCTGCCATTCCACCGAACCGATTTCGGTATGGAACAGGGCCTTGTCATAGAGGCCGTAATGCTTCGCGATCCGCTCGCAATGGCCGAGAATTTCGTGACCGGGCACGTATTTCTGGCTCGGCATGTAGCCGGTTTCCTCGAGCAACGGCAGGTAGATCATCGCCGCCGTATCGCAGCGCACGCCGGGATAGCGGTTCCAGTACCAGGTGCCGCCGACCCCGCCGGCCTTGTCGATCAGCCGGACACTTTCGATCCCCGCCTCCTTGAGACGCGCAGCGGTGACGAGTCCGGACATGCCCGCGCCGATGAAGGCGAAGGAGACATGATCGGTTACGGGATCGCGGGGCACGAAGGGCGTGTGAGGATCGACAGCGAAATCGGCGAACTTGCCCGAGAGGCGCTGGTATTGTTCGTTGCCTTCCGGCCGCAGGCGCTTGGCGCGTTCGGCTGCGTATTTCTGCCGGATGGCTTCCTTGTCCAGCACGGTGGTCATACAGTTGCCTCTCGTTTGTTAATCGCGACAAGCGGCACCCGGCAACGCGCCCATAGATGAGGCGCGCCGACCCATGTCGTCACTGTCTAATATATTGCATTAATTAGCGGCTGCACGCGGTGGGGGCAAGCGCTTTATGTCTGGCGCTGTCCGTCCCGTCAGCGCCAGACGCCGCGGCGCTACCCCGCAGATGCTGCCGTTGTTTGCGGTCCGGCCTGGCGAATATGGTCGAACACGCGCAGCACCGCCTCCGCGATCACCTCGGGGACCTCTTCCTGCAGGAAGTGTCCGGCCGGTGTCTCGGTTACCCGGGCGTTAGGAAAATTCTCGAGCATCGCGGGCACCGCGCCGCCGAGGATCGGATCGTTGATCCCCCATACGATCTCGACCGGAACATCGAGCCCGCGCACAAACGGGACAAGCTCGCGCATCACCGGCGTACTCGGGTGATCGGGCCCGTCGGGCACCATCCGCATCATCGCCAGCGGTGCCTTGTGGTTGCCGCTTTCGCGCACCGGGCGGGCGTAGAGATCCTTGACTGGCTGCGGCATCGAGGCGGGATCGTGCTGCGGGCGATGCAAGCCCCTGAAGATCGCGTTGCGGACATTGCCAAGAAATTCGCCGACAATCGGGGTCTTCATCAGGTCATGGATCTTGGACAGGCGGGTCTTGACCTCGGTCACGCGGATCGCGGTGTTCATGATGACGATGCCCCTGACCATCCCGGGCGACAGCGACAGCGCGCCGATGCCGATCGGGCCGCCCCAATCCTGCCCGACATAGATCACATGTTCGAGCCCGAGCTGCTTCAGCGCCGCGTTGATCCAGCGATTGTGATTCGCCGCCGTGTGCATGCTGACCGGCACCTTCGAGGAAAAACCGAGTCCGACCAGAGTCGGCATGATCACCCGCACCCGGTCGAGCGGCAATTGTTCGACCACCTTGCGGTATAGAAAGCCCGAGGTCGGATTGCCGTGCTGCATAAAAACCGGATAGCCTTCGCCGACTTCGAGCATGTGCACCTTGATGCCCGGCTCGACCTCGATGAAATAGCTCTTGTAGCCGTCGGTCACGAACTTCTGCGCATAGCCGGGAAGCGGGAAGCCCTCGAAGGTGCCCGAGGCCGTGGTGACCTTGCCTAACCCCTGAGGGGTGACGATCGACCCGTCCCGGGTGATCGCGAATGCGCCCGCTGCCGCTGCCGCGCCCAGCGCACCCGCGCCGATCAGGATTGTCTCAACCATGCCTTGCTCCCCTTCAATCCATTCGACCCTGCGCCGCCCCCGCGCTCACCGGCTGGTTTCGGTCATTTGCCGCGCTGCGAGATAGAGCAGGGCGACAAATACAAGTTCCGGTATGAGCCGCTCTGGATAAACCGCCGCGCCATGAAATAGTGTCGCCGCAATCCGGCCCAGCGCGAAAAACCCGAACAGCATCATCGCCGGGTAAAACCAGACGCGTTCCTTGCGGACCAGACCGAGAGCTAAGCAGACCGCGATCGTCAGCGCCCAACTGGCCGAGTGTCCGGCAAGTGAGCTGACTCCAAGCCCGTTTTCGGGGAACGCGTAGCCGAAAAACGCCGCTGCCCGGTCGGGGTTGGTCATCGACCTGATCCCGAGGAACCCGAACAGGATTGCCAGCAGAAAGGGCGGCACGCGCACCGCCAAGCCCAGAATTTTCGCCATCGCACTTCCAATTCTATGCGCCTGCGCCCGATCGGGGCCCCGACAATTAATATGTGACATTACGACGCGCCGGGCAATGGCTAAAATCCCGAAACTGCGCAGTCCGTCGAGCCGCCGCGCGCCCGACCCCGTTCAGCCTCTCCCCGGTGACTTGCAGTCATCAGCTAAGATGCCACGTCTTGCGCATGTAATAGAACGCATTAATACAGGGCATCAGCCGACATTTTCGCGCGGCGAACGCCGTGGCACAACCAACGGAGCAAGACGATGATGAAACACACCTCCCGCATCCTAGCCGCTGCCGCTCTGGCCTGCGCTTGTTTTCCGGCAGTGGCCCAGCTCTCGGCCGAGCAAATCGAAAAGCTGCGCGACATCCTCATCGAATCCGATGCCAACGGCGACGGAAGGGTTGCGCGCCGAGAATATGACGCGCATCGTGCCGACATGTTCGCCAAGCTCGATCGCAATGGCAACGGCGTGGCAAGCGAGGAAGACGCCCCGAAGATCAGGATTGCCAGGAAAAAGTTCACCGAAAAGCTGGAACAGATTCTGGCGATGGCTGACAAGAACGGTGACGGATTGCTGTCCCGCGCCGAATGGGATCAGCCCGAACGCGATATCTTCGCCCTGATCGATCAGGACGAGGACGGCATCATCATGCTCGCCGATCTGCCGACGCTTTGATCATCTCTGCCCCCGTGCGACCCGGAGTCGGGAACAGAGACACTCTTGACGACAGGACGCGCCGGATCTCTTTCCGGCGCGTCTCGAATTTCAGCAATTATTTGTAGCGCGCATCCAGCTGCGCCTTGAGCTGGGCAAAGGTCACGAAACCGTCCTTGTCGGTGTCGATCGTCTTGAAGTTGGCGACCACGCGGGTCATGCCGCCGTCCTTGGCTTCCTGTAAGGTAAGCTTGCCGTCGCCGTTCTTGTCGGACGCCTTGAACTTGGCCGTCAGCTGCGACAGCGCCATGTCATAGGATTGGGCGTGGGCCGCAGGGGTAAGGGCCAGCGTAACCGCCATGACGGCGGCAATGGGGAATATCGTCTTCATCAGTCATTTTCCTTCTAAGGGGGGGTAGGGGGTGGCAGGGAGGGGGCGAGGTAAGCCCACAGGCAACGGCGGACGGGCCGCCGCCTTACATCAACCGTGTCCGGTCGATCGTCTTGCTGCCGGCGGGCAGCGAGAACATCATGCCATCCTCGCCGACTACGATCGAGCCAGAGAAGCGGCTTTCCGCATCGCCGAGAAATGCGGCGTAAAGCCATCGGCTGGGCAGGGGCGGCACAAGATGGCTGAGAACCAGCATTCCGGCGCCGACGGTCTGCGCACTTTCGGCCGCTTCTTCCGGGGTCGTATGGTAATCTCGTATGTCGTGGAAGATCTTCGCCGCGCCGACCTGCCCATTTGTCGCCGCGCTGGCTTCCATTGTCTGGAGCAATTCGGGGTCCAAGGCCTCGTGCACAAGAATGTCAACGCCCTTGCAGACGGCTTCGAGATTGGGCGATTTCTTGGTGTCACCGCTGATGCACAGCGAGCGTCCCTTGTAGTCGAAGCGGTAGCCGACGGCAGGCTCGATGGGTTCGTGGTCGACCTTGAAGGCGGTAATCCTGAGGCCGTCTCGTTCGAGCACCACTGTCGCCAAGCCAGCCATGTCGAACGGGCGTGCGATGCCGCCAGCGCCGCTTGGTGGGACCACCTCGGCCCCGTGATGCGCGATGCGATAGGTGTTGTCGGTGGCATAACCAGCGTTGAAACCGGCCACGATCGCTTCGACGCCCTTCGGGCCATAGACCGGCAGCGGTGCCGTGCTCGATCCGCGGGTCCAGTGGAACAGCATCAGCGGGCCGAGACCGTCGATGTGGTCGGAATGGAAATGGGTCAGCAGCAGTCCGTCGGCCCTGCCGGAGCTGATACCCATCACATTCAGCGTCTCGCCGCCGCCCTCGCCGATATCCACCAAGTACATCTGCTTGCCGGCGATCACGACGTTGCACGGCCCCGCCCGATCGAGGTTTGGCATGGGAGAGCCCGTGCCGCACAGCCCGACGTGTAGACCGTCATCCAGCGCAGCAACATTGTCGACGACCATTCGCTGCGCCGTGCCGCGCTCAAACAGCCACATGCCGATTCGCGCCTGAAACGCGTAGGCAGCTCCGGCCCCGATGATAACGAGAGCGAGTGCCGCCAAGCCGATACGTTTGAACCAGGTCACAATAAGGCTCCTTCCATCGAGGTAGTCCGCAAGAGTTGGCCCGCCGATAACGCGAGAAACTAATACCATGCATTAACGAGAGATCAAGGACGGTTAAAAATCGTATGGGTTTCGGGCCGACGAGAGGCCGGTTCGGCCTCGAACTTGCCGCAGCGGCGATATCAACGGGCCGGATCGGCGACAAAGCCGGTACAGCGCTCTGAAAGGGCCCCAGACGACGTCCCAGCCAAGTACCGCCACACCCGCCATCACACCGTAGAGCCCCGAATACTGCGCTGCCGCACGCCAGATTCAGGAACGCGACCTCGGCACAAATAACATCGGGTTGGCCCTTACCCTCAACACCGGGACAGGCGGGCTCCATTGCGGCTACTCCTGTTGCCGGCGGCTTGGGGAAGGTTCCTGAAGCTGCGTGCAGGTCGACGCCCCACACTTCGGCATCAGCGGCTGCGAGGCCGAAAAGGCCCGAAGCGCACTTGTGGTCATGGGCGAATCTGCATGAGACGAACGGGGGCTGGCCGATTACGGCGCGCGGCGGTTACTTCGCCTCCACCGCCGCGACCACGCGTTTGATCGCCTCGGCGATCTCCGCCGGCACCTCTTCCTGAAGGAAGTGCCCCGCCTGCGTCTCGGTCACCCGCGCGTGGGGGTACATCGCAGTCATATTCGGCAAGATGCGCGCGAGGATCGGGTCGCGCATTCCCCACACGATCTCGGTGGGTACATTGAGCGTTCTGGCATAGACCTCGACTTCGCTCATCGGCTTGGAGGTCGGGTGTTGGGGCCCGGTCGGCACCATCCGCATCAATGCCAGCGGACCCTTGATGTTGCCACTCTCGCGCACCGGGCGGGCATAAAGCGCCGCGACTGCCGGTGGGATCGATGCCGGATCACCCTGCGCCTCATGGATCCGATCGAACACCGAGACGACGTTTTCCAGCAGGAGTTCGCCGATGATCGGCGTGGCGGCGATGGCGTGCGGGCGGGAGAGCGCGAACTTCTCCTTGGGTGCGCTCCAGCCGGTGTTGAGAATGACCATGCCCTTGAGCAGTTCGGGCGAGCGCATCAGTGCGCCCAGCCCCACCGCCCCGCCCCAATCCTGCCCGACATAAACCACCTCTCCCAGATCGAGCTGGCGCAGCGCAGCATTCATCCAACGGATATGATTTTCGAGCGTGTGCTGGCTCGCCGGGATCTTGGAGGAGAAGCCCAGGCCCACCATGGTCGGTAGGATCAGCCGCATCTGATCGGTCGGCAGTTCCTGCCAGACTTTACGGTAAAGGAGGCCATTGGTGGGGTTGCCATGCTGGAGATAGACCGGGATGCCCGTCCCAGCCTCCAACACGTGGATTTTGATCCCCGGCGCGACCTCGACGAGGTAGCTCTTGTAGCCTTCGGGCAGGACCGCGGCGGCATAGTCTGGCAGGGGTAAGGCTTCGAAGGTGCCCGAAGCGGTTGAAACCGTGCCCGCCCCCTTGGGTGCCACCATCGAACCGTCGCGGGTCATCCACATCACGCCCACGAGCGCGAGGACTGCCACGATGCCGATCCCGATCAGCCAATTCATCGCCACGCTTGAGCCTCCCTTGCCTGCCAGTGCACCTCATTAATGTATAGCATTATTTGTCCGATAACCCCATTCGGTACGCCGATCAAGCGGCACAGCGTAGGATTGCATTTCCTAATTGCTTCCATTAATTCTCGTCCAAGAACGGTGTGCAAGCACCACCACGCGGCAGAAGAGGGGAACCGAATTGCTGAAGAAGATCGGGATCGGCGCGCTTGTCGCCGTGCTGCTGATCGGTGCGCTGGGATGGATCAACCGCGTGGCCATCATTCAGGCGATCGCGCTCAACCGGGCGAAGGCGAACCGGATCGAGGCCGGTCCGACGCAGACCGTGCCGTGGGAACAGGGCCCTGCCCAAGCGGCCGCGCCGCTCACTGACCGGCCGCCCAACATCGTCTTCATCCTGCTCGACGACCTCGGTTACAACGACATCACCACCTTCGGCGGCGGTATTGCCGGGGGCCGCGTGCCCACGCCCAATATCGACAAGCTGGCGGCGCAGGGGGCGATCTTTAGTCAGGCCTATTCGGGGACCGGCACCTGCGCGCCGTCCCGCGCGATGCTGATGACCGGGCGCTATCCCACCCGCACCGGGTTTGAATTCACGCCCACGCCCGATGGCATGACCAATGTGATCGCCGCCTTCGCCGCAGGCCGCGAGCAACCCTACCTGCCTCTGCTTGAGGTCAACGCTGCGGTGAATGACGATGACCTGCCGTTCCGCAACAAGGGCCTGCCGCAATCGGAGATCACGATTGCCGAACTGCTCAAGAGCCGCGATTACCACACCGTCCACATCGGCAAATGGCACTTGGGCAACAGCCCGCAGTTCCTGCCCAATGCCCAAGGCTTTGATGAAAGCCTGCTGATGCACAGCGGACTGTACCTGCCTGACGATGACCCTAACGTCGTCAACGCCAAGATCGATTTCGATCCGATCGACCAATTCCTGTGGGCCGCCTTCAGCTTTGCCGCGTCATACAATGGCGGCGAGCCGTTCAAGCCCGGCGGCTATCTCACCGACTGGTGGACTGACGAAACGCTGCGCGTGATTGAGGCCAACCGCAACCGCCCGTTCTTCCTCCACCTCGCCCACTGGGCGCCGCACACGCCGCTCCAAGCCACCAAGGCCGATTTCGACGCGGTCGGCGAATTCCCGACGCATCGCGAGCGGGTCTATGCCGCCATGATCCGCGCGGTGGATCGCAGCGTCGGGCGCGTGATAGACAAGCTCGAGGCCGAGGGTCTGGCCGACAACACTATCGTGGTGCTGAGCAGCGACAATGGTGCGCCGGGTTACATCGGCCTCCCCGAGGTCAATGCGCCGTTCAGGGGCTGGAAGATCACGCTGTTCGAGGGCGGCATCCGCGTACCGATGTTCGTCAAGTGGCCGCAGCGTATCGCCCCGGGAACGGTGGTCGACACGCCGGTGGCGCATATCGACCTCTTCCCCAGTCTCGCCTCAGCCGCCGGTGTGGCGCTGCCATCGGACCGGGTGATTGACGGTGTCAACTTCATGCCGCCCGCCTTCGGCACCGGGCCATTGCAGCGCAAGGATGATGCAATCTTCTGGCAATCGGGCAATTACCGCGTGGTGCGCGCGGGCGACTGGAAGCTGCAGGTCGATGGCTATCAGAACAAACTGTGGCTGTTCAATCTCGCCGCCGATCCGACCGAGAAGACCAATCTGGCAACCAAGCAGCCGCAAAAGGTCAAGGAACTGAAGGCCCTACTCGCCGCGCATCACGCCAACGCCGTCCCCTCGCTTTGGCCGCACAGCCTGATCAGCCCGATCGCGATCGACAAGACCCTCGATCAGGCCGTGGCCAAGGGCGATGAATATATCATGTGGCCCAATTGAGGGGTCGGCCAGAATGAACATCGCACTTGCGGGTTTGGCGGTCATCGGCGGGTTGATTGCGCTTACCCTCACCTTGGCCATAGTCATCGGGATGCGCCAGCCATCGCGCCGCATTCATCGGAACCGCACCGCTATCTTTGCCGCGCTGCGTCAGGAGCAACCCGGCGCGCGGCTGAGTACCGGAGATGTGCTATGGACATCCACGGCCCTCTTCACGCTAATCGGTGAGGGCGATCCCTACTGGACCGATTACCTGATCCTCCCCACCAGCACCGTTGATGTGGCAGAGCTGACGTCCCAGCCGGGGGTGTCGGACGCTTTCGTGGCTGAAATCGCCCTCACGCCGGTCCCTCTGTTGGTCCTCGGCCTGCTTCGGTTGCGGCACTTGCTCGGCCTCACCCGCAGGCCTGCAGCGCCGTTACCGACCGCGCTCGATCACATCGAAGGGCGGCGCGATGTACTTCCAACCATGGACGCGATCGCCGAGGCTCAAGCCCTGCCTGAGGACATGTCCTTGGCGATGATGAACTTTCTAGAATATCCCGCCATCGCCAAGGGTGACGCGGCGGATGGGCGCGCGGCCTATCTTCGCTATGGCCGTCAAGCCTTCAAGGCGGTGCATGCTGTGGGCGGGCAGTTCCTGTTTGCAGGGACCATCACCGCCGTGCTGGTCCAGCCCCGCAGCCCTGACTGGCAAGTGCCGTGGGACGACCTGGCGGCGATGATCTATCCTGACCCCACCGCCATCTTCGCCATGGAGCAATTCCCGTTCTACCGCCGCGCGCTGGCCGAGCGCGATGCAGGGCTGAAGCGCACCCGCGTGATCGCCACCCGCGCCTATTGAGCGCTGTTCGGGCGGCGCGTCAGCGCAAGCATCCCGCGCAGGCCCAGCCAGATTCCCGCAGCGAACAGCAGAAGCACAACGCCCAGCACAGCGTAAAGCCACGGATAGTTGCTAAGCAGTCGCGCGCCGATATTGCGCGCGATTTGCGCTGCGGAATCATAACCTTCCGGCATCGGCAGCACGCCGACCCGCTCGGCATAGGCGTCATACGCCGCGAGCAGCCGTGCCTTGACCGCAGGTTCGCTAGCGCTGAGATCGGTGGTCTCGCCCGGATCACGCGCGAGGTTGTAGAGCCGCCACTGGCCATCGCCGACCGGGGGCACGCTGCGGGTGATCTTGTAATCACCGAGATAGAGCGCGGAGTTGCCTGAAACCTCGACCGCGCGGGCCTCGTCGGGGCCATAGGCGCTTGCCGCCGTGCCTTCGAGCACCGGGAGCAGGCTGCGCCCGGTCATCGGCTTGCCCGCGCTCGACTTGGGATCGACATCGAGCCAATCGAGCACGGTCGGGGCAACATCGGTGACCATCGCCGGGCTGGTGACCTGCTGCGGGGCGATGCCGGGGCCGGCCATGATCAGCGGCACCCTGATCCCGCCCTCGGTGGCATAGAACTTGAACCACGAGCCCGGCGTGGCCGCCGCCGCCGCCCATTCGGGGCCGATGAATCCCCACGACCCCGGGCCGCCCATGTTATCGGCCCCGATGCTGTAGCCCGTCAGCCAGTGATAGAAGCTGAGGGTTGCAGTGTCGTCCCCGCGCGAAGGCTCCGGGCCGTTGTCGGACGAGACGATGAAGATCGTGTTGTCGTATTCGCCCTTCGCCTTCAGGTGCGCGATCAGCCGCCCGATGTGGAAATCCATCGCCTCCAGCATCGCCGCGTTCACCTCCATCCGCGCGGCATAAAGCGCGCGATCCTCGGCCGAGAGGCTGTCCCAGGCGCGAAAATCGGGCGGCAGGTCGGCGAGCGGCGCGCCTTGCGGGATCAGGCCTAGTGCCTGCGCCCGTTGGTGGCGTTCCTTGCGCAAGGCCTCCCAGCCTTGATCATAGCGGCCCTTGTAGCGATCGATAAACTCTCGCGGCGCCTGCACCGGGATGTGGATCGCCTGAAACGGCAGATAGGCGAAGAACGGCTTGGCCGGATCGGTCTCGGCCAAATATTTGATCGCGGTGTCGACGATGAAGCGCGAGGAATAGAAATCCTCCGGCAGGCTCGTCTCGGCCCCGTCTTCGAACCACGGCGCGTCCTTGTAATAGGGCATGTAGGAGCGGTCGTCCCAATTGTCCGCGCCCGATGCCGCCAGCGCAAAGCTGCGGTCAAAGCCGTGGGCCTGCGGCATCTCGCCCGGCGCTTCTCCCAGATGCCACTTGCCCGACATGATCGTGCGATAGCCCTGCGCCCGCAGCCGGTCGGCCAGCGTCAGCACCCCAGGCTCCAGCGCCATGCCATAGCCGGGCTTACCCTTCTGCTCCTTGGGCAGGACCTCGGGAATGGTGGCGACCCCGGTGAGGTGCGCGTCGATCCCCGTCAGCAGCATCGCGCGCGAGGGCGAACACAGCGGCGAAGCGCGGTATTGGGTGAACAGCGCCCCGCGCCCCGCCAGCGCGTCGATATTGGGCGTGCGGGCCTCGCCGCCATAGGCGCCGAAATCCATCAGCGCGACATCGTCAGCGAGGATAATAACAACGTTCGGGCGCTTGTCCGGCGCGTCCTTTGGCGCCGCTCCGCCCACCAGAACCGCGATGGCGAGGAGCGGCAGCAGCAACTTGGCGCGGAACACCGGCACGGCCTAGCCGCTGCTCTCGCGCCCGAGCACGCGGCTGGCGATGATCAGGATCGCGCCCATCACCACCTCGTTCGTCACCATGTCAGCAAGGAACGGAGCGCCGTGGAACAGGAATGCGGCGGTGCGATAAGCGGCCGCGCCCAGCAGCGGCACGGCGGCAGCGATGAACCACGGGCGCTCGCGGGTGATTAACGCAAGTCCAATGAAGCAGGCAGCGGCAAGAAAGAACGCGCCGATGTCCATCTGGCTGCTCAGCGCCGGGCCAGTCAGCAGCGGCATCTTCAACGCCTCGGCAGCGCGGGCCGGGACAAACAGCCACAGCGCCGCATTGCCAGCCATGAGGAGCACAATGAGGGTGACAAGCCCCAGCAGCACCGATCGACCGATTTTCACGCCAAGCTCTCCCGCCCCCAATTAATGTAGTATATTTTTGATGTCTCTGGTGTCAATGGATGCGGCAGACCAGCCGGTCAATGTCATGAAAGGCGGGGTATTCCCGTGCCCGGCCAATGATGGCGCTGCGGTAAGCCCACCTCACAAGAGTTTGCGGCGCTCAATTTCCTCGCTCTGCGGTGGGAGCGAGAATAGCATCCCATCCTCCCCCACCACGATTGCACCATCGAACCGCTGCGGCGCATCGCCGAGGAAGGCAGGGTAGAGATAGGCGTATGGCAGCGGCGGCACGAGGTGCGAGAGCACCAGCATCTTCGCGCCCGCGTCTCGCGCGCTTTCCGCAGCTTGTTCGGGCGTGGCGTGGTAATCCTGGATGTCGTGGAAGATCTTGGCGGTGTTGGCATTGCCCTGCGCCGCAAAGGCCGCCTCAATGTCTTTGACCATGCGCGGCTGCAAAGCATCATGGATTATCAGGTCGGCGCCCTTGCAGGTGGCGATCAGGTTGGCCGATTTGGCAGCGTCGCCGCTGATGCAAAGGCTGCGCCCCTTGTAGTCGAAGCGATAGCCGACTGCGGGCCTGATCGGGTCGTGATCGACGGTGAACGCCGTCACGGTAAGGCCTCCGCCTTGCAGGATGACCGCGCTCTTGCCCGCGAAGGCAAAGGGCCGTGCCTCTGCCCCGCCGCCACTGCGTGGCACGACCTTCTCGCCGTGATGCGCGATCCGGTAGGTGTGATCGAGCGCATAGGCGGCGTTGAAGCCCGCCACGACCTGTTCAACCCCTTCCGGTCCGTAGATCGGCAGCGGCGCGGTGCTCGCGCCGCGGGTCCAATGGTACAGCATCAAGGGGCCGATGCCGTCGATATGGTCCGAATGGAAATGAGTGAGCAGCAGCGCCTTCACCTTGGCGGCGCTGATGCCCATCATGTTGAGGTTGCGATTGCCGTTCTCGCCCATGTCGACCACGAACACCTGATCGCCCGCGATAACGACATTGCAGGGGCCCGCGCGCTGGGGGTTGGGCATGGGCGAACCCGTGCCGCACAGTCCGACATGAAGGCCATCGTCGAGGCTGTCCAGCTGATCGCGCCCGGCCAACGCCTGAGCCGCGCGCTGAAAGACGGCCTCACCAATCCGCTTTTGGAACACGAGGGCCGCCGCCGCGACGAGCGCGACAATCACCAGGAACCCGATGCCGATTCGCTTCATCATAAGCCTTCCCTCTCGGGAGATCTCTAGACTTAATTCACTGCATTAGGCAATTGCTGTCACTTGCGCTTGATGATGGAGGTGTTGCGGCGTCTTGACCCAGGTCGGTGTTAGAGCCGGCCTACCGCCGAACGTTTGATGAGCTCAAACAAAACGGGGAGACGCGAAACGATGCGCGGTTTCCCGCGCCTCGGTCCGTGAAAGCTGTGGATCAGCTTACCATCAATAACAGCTGACGCGAGCGCCCCCGCAATCCTTGCCGCTCCACCCCTACTTGGAGCCCTTCATGGAACCCCACTTTGCGCTGTGACCGTCATCGCCAGGGTGGCGAACATGACGGCGATCGCAGCCTCGTTCACGACATCGAAGTTGGCGGGGCCCTCATCGAAGAACAGTACATCGGGTTCACGGTACATTTAACGCGCCAGAAGGATGGGCTGGCGCTGCGCGGCAGACAGCGAATTGCCCTTATCGCCGATCAGCGGCTGGACCGCATCGACATGCCCGCAATCGTGTCGTGAACCTCCCCGCGCAGATTGTTCATCAAGCGTGCTAATCTTTTCAGTAAGGTACGCGGGTAGCGCTCCTTGCGAAGCCTATGGAGCCGCCTAGACCATCGGTCAGGGAAAAATGTGGAAGGGCACTGCAGACTTCTCGCGAAGACCACACCTGGTCCGACCCAAAACGGCACTTTTGCGCCGTGGCAAGGTTTGCGTTGACAGCACCCCTTCCCCTTAGCTAATGGCCCGCGCCTACCCAGCCTGCGGTGCATTTGACCGTCAGGCCCGTGCCCAGATGGCGGAATTGGTAGACGCACCGTCTTCAGGTGGCGGCGCTCGCAAGGGCGTGGAGGTTCGAGTCCTCTTCTGGGCACCAACGCTGGTCAAAGATGGGAACACTCCCCTCAAGACGCGGCAAACCCTTTGCAACGCCCCGCTCCAGCACGGACTTGGGTCCGCTGATAACGATCTGTTTGTCGGAAACTTCTACCCGCGAGACGAACATTCGCAGGTAGGCGGTGCGCAAGGTGCTGTCCTCATCGTGAAGCTTCTCGCGCAGTTGATCGGCAAACTTCCGCAGAGCCTCAGGCGTGATTTTCCGGGAGCCTCTGGCTAGCTGACTTTCAAGCACCTCAATCCTTGAGGTGAGCGCGGCCACGGCCTCACGATTCTCCGTCAGGCGATTGGCGAATTCTGGATCACTCGCCTTCATCACGCCATCTTCGATCAGAACGAGGAGCCGGTCGATCGCGGTACGCCGCCGTGTTCGCTCCGCGCTTGCCTGAGAGAGTTCCTGCTCAAGCAGTTGACGCTTCTGGTCGGTCAGTTCGAGCACATCCTTGAGCAAGAGCTCAAGGCGCCCTTTGCCAAGGATGCGCTTCTCGACAGCGCCGAGAACCGCCTCATCGAGCTTCTCCCGTCGAACGTTCGGACACCGACACCTTTGCCCAATGTTCGTCCGCTCATTGCACTTGTAATAGTAGTATTTGACCTTGGTCCTCGACGTGCCGCTGCCGATTGTCATGCCGGATCCGCAGCCTGGCATGCCGCATCTTGCTATGCCCGTCAGCAACGTTGTCCCCGCGGCAACGTGGGGAGCCATTTGTGTCGGTGCCCTTGAGGATCTCAGCGCCGCAACTCTCTCGAATTGCTCGCGCGTAATAATCGCGGGGCACTCCACCGGGATCCAATCTTCGCGATCGGGCACATTGCCGTCGTCATCGGCTGTTCTGTCGTAATAGAGCCCCGTGTATATCTCGCGGCAGAGAATGCCCGCTAAGTTCCCGTTTGTGAACCGCGCGCCACGAAGCGTTACCCGGCGATCATTAAGCGTTTTGACGATCCAGCGGCCACCGCGCCCCTGCTCCGCCCAATCGAAGATCTGCCGCAAGACCGCCGCTTCGGACGGCACGATTTCAAGCTTCATCCGCTGCTTCTTACCATCGGTATGAGCGACATATGTTTTAAAGCCAAAGGGCACGGGCCCACCGTTCCAGAACCCGTTGCGGGCGTTCGCGCGCCGACTCTTGCGAGTATAAATCGCATCATCAATCGCGCGCTGTTCATCGACCATAGCGGTGATGGTCTGCCCCATCCGCTTGGTGCGGCCCTCGCCGAAGTTCTCGGTCACGCTGACCATCTCGACGCCGGCTTCGGCCAGAGTATGGATCGTGTTAATGAACAGGCGCATGTTACGAGCAAAGCGCGCCTGACGGTAGATGAGGACGATCTGGACTGGTCGGTCGGGCCCGGTAGCATCAGCAATCATGCGGTTGAACTGTGGCCGCTTACTGAGCGTGCCACTCAGCCCGCTGTCGACATACTCACCGATAATGTCGATCCCGTTGCGCTCAGCATACTGGTGTCCAGCGTAACGCTGAGCCTCAATCGAAAGCGCCTTTCCGCCTTCGTCATCGACGGACAAGCGCAGATACAAATAGGCTTTCTGTGCCGCCTGGCACGCTGCGGGCTTTGCGCGCATCATTCATCTCCGGTGAATAGCGCTGCGATTTCCTCGCCAAGCGCCTCGGCGACCATTTGAATCTCCTGCGCGGTGATTGGCAAGTCCAAAGGCAGGTCACTGTAAATTGGCAAACGGCGAACGGCGCCCCGTCCTCTAGAAGAGGAAGGGACGCCGTTCTTGACCTGTGAGGCTGGAGGCAAAGGCACGGAAGCCTCTTCTCGCGGCCTTACCCGGCGACCTTAAGTCCGAAGTAAGCACAGATTTCCGCGATGAACGCCCGTGCCGCCACTTCGCGCTCATCAGGCGTCATCGTGGCCGGATCAGGTAGCTGGAAGCGCATTACACGTTCATCCAGTTTCTCGATCTTGCCGACTGGCTGATCGTCGAAGCCCAGCACATCCACGGTCTCAAGCACGTCCGAAGGATCTTGCGCAGCCGATGGCTTCGCTTTTCCGCCGCTGCCCTCCGTTTCAATCCCAAGGGCATCGAAGAGGTCGCCAGGCTTGAGCATCACACCTTCGCTCATGCGAACTTCGGCGCTCTCGAGCACTTGGGCGCGCTCCATATCGGTGGCGGCCTTCATGAACTGAGCAAATTTGACGCAGGTGTCGATCGGCACCCTGTCGGGCTCGGCCAGAAGCTCGAACACGATGGGGAAGCGCTCCACAGTCCGCGCCGCTATCGTCATGCGGCTGACCTGATCTTTCTTGAGGATAGGGTAGCGTTCTCCGATCGCCTTTTGGCTTATGCCTGCAACCCGCTGCAGATTGAGGATGGCACGGGCCATCTCAATCTGGCTCCGCGGTGTGCCGCCCAGAGCAGAATCGGCCACGGCCTGGACCGCTTCTTCCTCGGTGCCGGAGAAGAAAACGCACCGCACACTCACGTCGCTGTCTTCGCCATGGACTGCACCGATGGCATAATGCCGCAGCCTGCCATCGATGATCATGATGCCCTTGTTGGTGCGGAGAACCGTCAAGGGCGGCAGGTTGGCCGGGTCACTGGCGCTGGCGCACAAGGCATCGAAGTTGGTCGCCTTAAGCCGTGACCCGTTAGAGGGATGATGTTCCCACAGAACCAGATCTCTATACGGCACCTTCTCCTCGCCAGGCACTGGGGACGGCACAGAGAAGGGCAAGCCCTTGTTCGGATTCACATCATCTTCCGCGTCGAATTCTTCACCTTCGGCGGAAGTAACCTGAGGCTCCACAGCGGCATCTTCGTCGACTGAAGGAATATCTTCCTCGTCGCTCTCGATTGAATCCTCGTCGCTCTCGATAGAATCATAGTTCGGCCAAGGTTCTGCATCCACGCCTTCATCAAGCGTTTCGTTCTCGGTTTCCGAAATGTGTTCATTTTTAGACACCATGTCATTACTCCTCGCAGTAAACAGGCCACTCCTGTTTTCGCGATTCGCTTTTCGCAGTGCCTCGGTCTGAATAATCCTCGCAGAACTCGATGGTTTCTGAAGCTCAGGCTGCGCGGCTCAGTGGCCGCCCAGCCTTTTGCGACTCTGTGTCGTGCCACGCCCAAAGGAGCGTATGGCCCCAGACGCTTTGGAAGGTTTCGAGAACTGCCGTCCGCGTGAAGGTGAGCGGAAGGTCGTATACCACGCCGCCTCGACGGCGAATCGCGCTACATTGTCCTCAATCTTGGTTGTGATTTGCTCATGGAGGCACGGATCAAGCGTGAAGGGTGTCACTGCTGCGAACAGCATTCCGACCTCGGACACGATGATATCTCGCTCCCTGAAAAAATGTTTTCGAAAGCGGGGATCGATCTTGTCGGGGCCCTGAAGCTGCTCGATAAAAGGCCTCATCCGGTTGTGCTGTGTCTCGACCGGATTTTCTGTCGGTAGGCCGGTCCACGTTGTCTTTGCTGAGCCTGTGAACTTAGGGATGGGATCCGCCATCGTCTTTTTCATTCGCGCTTTGTGTGCAGTCAGCCCTTTCCTGCTGAAGCTTTGCAAAGTCGCACACTTCTTGAGGAATGACGCCTCGGGACTGGATTGCATCCAAGCCTGGAAGAAAAAGCCGCGGGTCCAGCCCGGCTCAAACACTTTCGGCAACTGCTCGATGCGCTCTCGGGCTCGTCCATACAGTCTCGTGTGATTGCGATCACCGACGAATGGGCGTTCGATCGCTTCGAGCTTCCTGGGTTTATCCTCCTGAGTGTGTGTTTTTTTGAGTTTCCCAGGCATACCTGCTTCCAGCCATTCCCTATTATTTTCGGCTTCGCTGAGTGAGTTCAGCAAAGCCCGAGCCCAGCGCGTATGCACGTGAGCGGCAATTACAGCCGCGAATCTAACGACATCATTCTCAATTGCGACTTCGCTGGTGGAGCCCTTTTCTCTTCTGTGCCGAAAGCTTCCCTCCAGTCCTTTGAGATTATCGACAAGCATGATGATCGCCACAAGCGGGATGAGCTCCTGCTCTACGCCTATGAAATACAGCGCCGGTTTCTTTCCGAATGGCGTGCTCAGGCGCGGCTTGTCTGACCCATAGGCCGTTGTGTTCTTCACGATCTGGTCGATAGTCCTGAGCTTGGGGTCCCCGTGCCCCCTTGCCTCAAACTTGTTCATAGAGGGGTGCGAACCCCGGATCTGCGCCACAGCACCTGCGAGGTAAATCGCACCAGGTTTGTCGCTTTCGATGATCTCTTTGATCGAGGTACTTTCTTTGAGGCACCTTTTGATGCCCTCTCGCGTGATGGTCTTGTAACGATTGAGGCAGGCAAGAATCTCGCAGAGCCGCTCAAGCTCGCTCAGGACTGCGGTGCCGCACATCAGGCGCATGGCAGGGTCGCTCAAAACTTCCCTGATACGTTTCTCGTTAATCGGCCGCTGGCCTTGCCGGTCTCTGCGTTTCAGGTTCTCGGCTGAAACAAGCCATCCTTGGAGTTGTGCCCGTTTCACCTTCCACAAGATGCGCCTGATTGCCTTGAAATCCCGCCGCCAGACAGCCCAGAACAGGGCTGGATGATGCTTCTGTAGCTGGATCAGATTCTCGCAGTGAATCCGGGGGCTGTAGGCCAGCAGCCCCTCATGGCAATCGTGGCTGATGGCAAGATCCTTGCGATTGCTTGCATTTACGAGGAGGTTCTCGCCTACGTAAGGCCATCTTGCTGCAACGAACTGCTTTATCTGCCCTTCGCCTACGGGAATGGGAATCCCGTCGCAGGTTACCAGGTTCCCGAATTGCTCGATCTTGCCGAGCGAGCCAAGTGCTTCGAGCAGAGCTTGGTCAGGGCGCGCAATAGGTGTAGCGGATCGCACGAGTTCTTTCTTAAATCGCAATACTTCCGGGTCACCCGGAGTCCACGGCAACCGCATCCCAGCGAGCCGGTTGCCATAGGCGCCCAGTGCGGCGTTCGAAGAATAGCCCGAGAGCTCCTCCTCGATTTGCTGAAAGGGCGCCCAGCCCGGAAGCTTGCCCGCAACTTCGCTGTCGAGGCGTATCCCGCCGATTATGATTGGCCGCAACTGGGACATCTTCGCAGCGGCAGCTTCAGCGGCCCATTGGAGGCCGCCGCATCCAGCAAGCAGCCCGCTCCAATCGTCCAGCTGCTCAGCGTTCATCTTACTGCCGCCAGTCATTTCGTCGGCTTCTTCAGGTATTCCCACTGGTTCTCGAAACGTGCCCACTCTTGCTCTTCCCGTTCTGACTGTTCCTGCGCAAAGCGCTCCAAGTCACATTGTAGAATAGCAAGTCGTGCAAACAAAATATTGACACGTTCAAGCTCTGACCTGACCTCCTCCAAACTTGCTCTTAGCAAAAATTCATCAGTCAGTTTTGTTTCGATGGCATCTAAAGACTCAGCCAGCCTTCCGATCTCAGCCTCTATTTTCAGGGGGCTCGCAAGCCTCTGAGTTACCCCGTCCGCGTCGCTCCATTCAAACCAGCCTCCCTCATCGCTCAGCGGTCGAGAGAACATAGGATCATTGTTCAGCCACTCCAACGCCTCACCGCGGGTCGCATCCAGTGATGGCTTTGGCTCGAGATGCGAAAACTCTATCGCCCACTGCTGCCATTCTGTCATTGGACCGCTCAGGAGCTGAGCACGCGTCGATGGGTCGGCGAGTTCCTCCACGGTCTCTTCGTGGAGCGCTGCGGGGCAAACAACCGGCGGCACAGCCTCGATAAACTCGGAAATAGCGATGGAGATCCGACGTGCCTCGTCCCTCGCCTTATTGAGCGCGAACTCATTCCAGCGCTTCGCATCTTCTGCGATTTGCGCATACCTTGCCATCAACAGCCTGATCCGGACGCGCATTTGCCTGACTTCGTCCGGCGATCCCTCACGTGCTCTCTTCAGACACGCATCGATTTCGGCGGCGATCTGCTCGGCCTCATCGTCGATTGCCTCCGGCGTATCGAGATTGTGAACCGCTCCGCGGCGGTCGGTCCAAATGAACATAGTCATCGGAAGTCTCCGAAGGACAGATTCGCGCCATGCGCGTCGAGCCAATCCGCAGCCTGACCGCGCAGCAGATGGCCTGGCATAGCCATGCGCAGGATGCGACACGTCACCCGGATCAACCATCTTTGGTCAGGCGTCATTTCGGCGTTTCGCCACTCGCCATGGAGTCGGAATTCTTTGTCGCGCGCGAGCCACTCGGCGCGATCCTCAAGATAGAGGGCCCGCCTTTTCCGCCACGTCAGGAAAAGGCCCCGCGCAGCCAGCTCTCGATGGCCAGTGTCGAGAAGATCGGCGATCACGCCAGCAGCATTTTTTGCCGTCTGTCCTGCTGCCGCCTCATGAATGCGCGCAGCCAGCGCAGTAGCCTTTAAGTCCAGAAGTCCAGCCAGCGCGTCAGCATCCGCAGCTTGGAAGCCTGCGTTGACCATTACACCACCCAAGGTGATTTTGTGATGCATCGAGGTTGGATTGGCGACGACCAACTTCTCGACAGGTTCCATAAGCGTCCGGCGACGCTCGGCGATCGCATCTCGCTGCGCGTTGATTTCCTCGATCCGGCGATCGGCAGCCGCAATTGTCGGCTCGGTTTTCCGGGGCTCATCGTCGGGTTCGTAAATTTGCGAATTCATCGGGGTTCTCCTTTCACAGGAGCAATGCCGAGATGCGCATTGGAATAATCCTCGCAAAAGTCGTTCGACCTGCAGGTGTCAGCACGTTCGCTCCCCATCGAAGCGTCAGCAGAGGGATATCTGACTAAATTCTGCGAGGATTTTCAGGCTTTAAGGAGGGGTAGGGTTGGGGGGTTAATTGGCGCGAGAAATGTTTCAGCGATGCCGAAACCAACTTCCTCCCGCACTGCGGTTCGGAACACCCCCCAACCCAAGGTGCACAGCTTCGTACCCGCCGTTTTCAGGGATGATTACGGCCGCGAACGCGCGCTGACCTCCGACGCGGCAAAGTCGTTCAGCAAGAAGAAGCTGGATGCTGCCTCCCGCGCCATGGAGCGCAGAGCGAACCTGGCCATGGAAAAGGCGATCATCGAATCCGACCGCGAAACAGCTCGTGCCATTCAAAAGCTGCGCCGACAGGAGCGCGAGGCCGATATTGCCTTGGCGCGCATATACAGCCGGTGGCTGTCCACGAAAGTCCGCCCAGTTCGGAAGATCGAGCACAAGCCACCAAAACCGAAGTCCGACATTCCACCGGCCTCCAAGGTCGCACTACCCAAATATGATGCCCCGCTGCGCGATCGGCGCGGACGGCTCGGAGTGTTCTTCGACAGCCGCTACTACTCCAGCAAGACCGCAAAGCCCGGTGTTGCATCACGGGTGGTCAAATACATTTTCCACGGTGCACATGTGGACGCCGATGGAAATGTGATGTGGCGGACCAATGTCGGAGAGACGATCGACGAGGCGGTGTGCGGGTTCGACCACATCGAACTGATCAACCGGTCCAGCCAGAAAAACGCGAAGGTGATCAATCACGCCGTTCTGGCCATGGATCATCGCTGGACACCGGAGCAAATGCTGGATGTTGGCGAGCGCTGGGCGCGGGAAAGGTTTGGACAATACGGTTTGCCCTTCGCGATTTCGCTGCACCCGCCACCGCCTGAAGGGGATGATCGCAACTGGCACATGCATGTCGTCTGGAGTTGGCGGCCGCTCAGACGGGTCGGTGACCACGAATGGCTGGTCGGCGAGGGCCTCCGCAGTGATCTCGACGGCGCTCGCGGCATGTGGGTCCTGCGGGAGCGCTTCGCCGGAATTTCGACGCTGATGTCCTTCGAACGAGGCGACTGCGACGTCTACACCGCTCTATCGCATGCTGCTCGCGGACTCCCTGTCGAACCGCAAAAGAAACTGGGCGAAGCCAAGACTCGCCGGGCGCGAGCGGGCGAGTTTGTCGCGGATAACGAGGAAAACCATGAACGCGTGATGCGCTCCAAGGCAGCGCTGATTGATGATGATCTGCGACGTGAAGATGAGCGCCTTGCCGTGGAACTGGAACTGGCACGTAAAGTCGCAGCAGGCATTGCAAGGCTGGTAAAGCTCCCGGTTCGACCTGCCTTCACCTATGCAGTGTCCAAATTCTCGGTGCCCAGCCCAACTGCCGCAGTCGATAAATGGCGGTCAATTGTCTTGGCCGAGCCGGCCTGTCAGGCCCCGCCGGCAATGGGGCCCTCGGTCAACCCAGTCACCATCGGCAAGGGTATCGATGCAGTCCGCACCATCATCTCAGACAGGAAATTCGCAAATTTGCGAATTGGCGTTGTTCCGGCACCGCCCACCGCACGGCTGTATTCAACGCAACCCTTCGCCGCGCAGGTGCCGCATGCGGCCCTCCCAGCGCGCGCGAATGTGCCATTGGCGCCAATTGTGCCCTCAAAGGCGTTCATTGCTGGCAAGTTTGCCATTCCGAACCCGGTCATCGCACCGCCCGCACCGGCAAAACAACCTGTGATACCCAGACCACCCACCAGATTTGAGGTGTTCTTGGCTTGGTCTCCACCGGTCGGCGGAAAGCTGCCACACACGCTGGCGATGCGGCGAAAGCCGGCGCCACCGCCATCCTTGCCGCTATTTGAGGTCAAGCCCTTCAAGGCACCACCCATGTCGAAGTTTATCCTTCGCGCCGCCAAGGCCATCGGTGATGTTCCCAAGTTGCCCGCTATGATCGTACGCTACGGGAACATGATGGCCGGCGTCACTGTACCGCCAATAGCTCCAGTCCCTCAGGTCCTGCGTACACGCCATGTCAAGACGCCACCGCCAGCAACGCCCTATGCGCCGCCATATTTCGTCGTGCCCGCCGCGGATCTTTCGGTTCCCGCCGCAGCGGCAGGCAGGGCCGCAGCGGCCGAACTCGAACTCACATTGGCAAGAGCGCGTGCGCTGATGAGCGAAGATGCGGATAATGTTGCAGACGTCAGACAGGAATCAAACAAGGACGTCCGGGCCAGCGTCAGCCTCAAGCCATCCACCTCTCCGTGGCTCTTGATCGCGATGCTCGAAGAACGTCGCTGGTCGATCCGGAAAGACAAGCGCGGGCTTTGGACGTTGGAAGCCGGTCTTTTACGGGAAGCGGGTTTGACGCTCGAACAGATCGACAGCGACGGGATGCAACGTGTTCTCGCGAAGGAGAACGCCAAGCAAGTCGAAGAGCTTCGGCAAGTGGCCACCTTCATCGCTGGGGCTCCACAAGACTGGCTTGTACAATCAGAGAATGGCTGGCGCCTTACAACCAGCGCGCCGGAACGGCTCCGACGGATAATGCACATGTGGCGCGCCGATCCGCGCGCTCAAAAGGCCTTCGGCGAGCTCGCATCGATGGCCCCCGCATCAAAGGCCAGCACTTCGATCTTGGAAGAGCGGCAAGCTCGCCTGCTCAGCCTGATCTTTGACCAGAACGAGGTGGCCGACACTCATGACAAAAAAGCTGAGCAGTCCCAGAGGGCGGCGCCCACAAGACCGCCATGGCCATTCCCGGATCGAGGCGGGCCAGGAATGGGCGGCTGAACTCGTCAATTTCATCGGCGCACAGGCAAGCTTCAGCTTATGGCTCACCCATGCCGCTCATTTGGGAAAAGTCCCTCGGCTGAGCCTCTGTTGGAGGTCAGCAGGTAGAGGGGAAAAGTTGCCCTTCGGGCTGACCTCGTAACGACGAGGTGAAGCATGAATACCAACTCCGACAAGGGCGCGTCCGGCAGCGCGGGCGCCCCAAACAATGCCACACATCTGAACGGGTTGCAGCAACGCGTGCTGCTGCCGGTCCGAACCCGGAGCGAATGGCCAAAACAGCCTGCCGAAGATCGACCGCTACGGCGGATCGCCATCATCGACACGGAAACGACGGGTCTGGACTGGGCCCGGCATTCCGTCATCGAGGTCGCGGCAGCCGCCGTCCTCGTCGATGACGCGGGGCGGATCGCGGCCATCCCCTCCCTCGGTTCGGGGCTGAACGATCCCGGTCACCCTCTGCCGCCGGAGATCGTGGAACTGACTGGTTTGACCGATGCCATGGTCGCCAACCGGGAAATCGACCGCAATGAGCTCGGCGCCTTTCTCGCATCGTGCGAGGCGGTGCTGGCCTTCAATGCGGGGTTCGACCGGCCTTTCGTCGAGGCCTTGCTGCCAGATCTGCCCGCCATGCGCTGGGGCTGCGTCATGGCCGATATCCCTTGGCGCAAGCTTGCCTTCGAGCCAGGCCCCCAGAACTACCTGCTGATGCAAGCGGGCAGGTTCGCCGCCGGGGCACACCGCGCCAAGGACGATGTGCTTTCGCTGATCGCCCTGCTGGATCATGTCTGCGCCGACGGGGCGAGCATCATGGCCAAGGTTCTGGATGCGATCGATGCGCCGGCGTGGCGGTTCGAGGCTACGTGGGCGAGTTACCACCAGCGGGATCTGCTGCGGGACCGGCGCTATCGCTGGCGAGCGGAAGGCCGAAGCGGCGTCTGGCACAAGCATATCCGCGCTGATCAGTATCAGTCGGAATGGGACTGGCACCTGAGCGTCATTGGCCATGAGCCCTCGGTCATCCCGCTGCCGGCGACCGAAAGGTATCGCCATGATCGGTCGTGGAAGCCGGTCGAACGCAAGGCGAAGATTACCGCCTGAGGGCGGTGTGGGTGAGCTGGATCCGGGAAAGGAAAAGGCTTCGTTCCCCCATGCGCGGGGGAGCGTCACACTAACAAGGAACTACCAAACAATGAGAAATCTCAACCTCGGCGGGGCCTGCCCCCGCCGGCCGATCACGCACGCCATTGCCCGGGCCATGCTGCATCCGACCGCACCGGTCGATGTTGCATTGGGCGACTGCGACCTCGGGGTATTCGCCGTCAACGGCACATATGCTGAGTGCATTCAGGTCCTGTCCGGCGTGGCCATCGACAAGCGGCGGCCGTGGCTGGCGGCCACCTTCGCCGATGAAGTGTCGACGCAGTTGCGCGGGCTTTTGCTGATGCGTCCTTTCCACGGACAGCTGCATGTTTGCCTGGTCGAGCCGTGCCTTACCCGGGTTGGCAAACCGATGCTCCTGGTAAGCGCCGACCGAATGCAAGCTTTCGAACTGGATGCGGCTGGCCGTCTGGTGGAGCGTGCCGTGCCTTCCGCGGGAAAGCTCAAGAAGGGCATTGAGCGGGCATGGGCCGATCTCACCCGCCGCATGTTGGCGGTGACCACCGAAGCAGGCGAGTTCCGGTTCGGCAGCTGGATCGCTGTTGTCCCGGTTCAGGAAGCACGGCCCCGCTGACGGGCCGTCATCCCCAACCACCGCGAAAGGGCGGCGCTCCTCAGGAACGCTGCCCTTTTCTGTATCTGAAAGAAGACTGCATGCATGATGACGATACCGGCGATGATGATGACGGTGCCCTCCCGGGGTCGGGATCGCGCCACCCTCTGACGCTGTGCTCGCTCATCATTATCCGCAGCCGCCCGGAATACACCCCGCGTTCTGCGATATCGTCCTACGCCCTGTTCACGGTGAACAAGGTCGGCAAACACGAAGCCCGGTTCGACATTGTCCATCGGGTGTGGAGCCGGGACGATACCAGAGCCGCCATCATCGATGGCTTGGCCGAGCTCATCCCGGCCGGTTCAACCCTGCTGGTTCGCCATCCACCACGTGCATTCGAGGCGCTACGCCGAACTGGCGCAGAAGGTGATGTCCGCCCACCCAATGACACGCAGCTGATTTTGCGCCGAGTGCCCGGTCTCCGGCCAATGCCATTCACCGTTCCAAACAGCAGGCTGATCGCAGCCGGACAGCAGCTTGGCCTCGATATGGCGCTGCGATCTTCTACGCCGATCAAACGTCGGCGCCGGGCACCGCTGGAAGCCATGGCCTTGTGGGGACTCTACACCAATGCGTTCTGTCGCCCGGCAGAAGCACGGACGCTGATTGCCGCATTCTATGCCTGGCAAGCGATCGAGCGGGCAAAGCCGCTCCCGTTCTGACGCCAATGCGTAATGGCGTCAGGGAACGAGATCGCCGCACACCATAGGCGCAATAGCCCGGGCAACAGCGGCACAGCCGGAAGAGCAACGAAAGGAAGGGGGAAGGGCGTGGGTTGGGATCAACCCATGAAAGGAAAAAGGAAATGCCCAAGTTCACGTTCATCGACATCGAGTCCCTCTGGGATCCACAGCTCCACGAGGCCTATCTCGCGATCGATCCGAAAGGCGACAGGAATACCGATCGCCATGGCAATATCCGCCACCGTCTCGCCTGCCGGCGCGTTATCGCCGCCGCAGCCTTCGATATCGAAGTGCTGGACAACGGCGCGATTGCGATCGGAGGACTCCGCGCGTGGGATGAGCATCAATATGGTGACGAGCTGGAGGTGGTAAGCAGGCTGTTCGAACATCTCCGCCAGCGCCCGGACACCCACGCCGTGACCTGGAGCGGGCTCGCGGCCGATTTGCCGCTCCTTACTCTTGCCGCGATCGAGCACCGCCTCGTGCTGCCGCCTCAACTCCGGGCGAACATGTTGTATGCTGCCCGGAGCAGTTCATGGCGCCCCCATATCGACCTTGCCTTGCAGATGAAGGGCAATGGGCGCGACTGGTCGCACATGACAGAGGTCGGCCTGAGGTTGGGCCTTCCTGTCGAGTTGTTCGCAGGCAAGGCGGATATCGCCGAACCGCAGAATGGCGAGGAATGGAAGGCGATGCGCCATCGGGTCGGCACCGACTGCATCCTCACCGCCATGATCGCGCTGGCTTACTGGAGAGCCAATGACCTGATCGACATCGATCAGGTCGCCGCCCTCCACAACATCGCCGACTGGTGCCTGCGGAACAAAGTCGTCGCCGAAGCCCATGAAGCGCCGCTGGCCCAGTTTCGGGCAGAAATGTTCACGCGCATGGGCGACGAGTGGCACGAGGCGGCATAGCGGTGCCATTGACGATAAACAGTCTCAGCTAAAATGCTCGTATGCTACCCACCTGACAGCCTCATGGCACCGCAAGCTGGTTGCAGGCGTGCAGGCTGGTGACTATCATGCTGAAGAGCAGTGCCCTCGCGTAACGGCATCGCCATTGGGCTGGGTCGTTGTGCGACCGTTGCAACAACGGGAAGGCAAGTCTGGTGACACTTATTGATGCTGAGGTTTATGGCGCTCGAGGTGATGCTACGCATCTCCCTGAAACTAGCTCGAGCGACCTGCCCTTTCGCCCAATACAGTATCTCGGCAACAAGCTCCGCGCCCTTCCGGAAATATTGGACGCCACTGAAGCTTTAATTGGGTCTCATGGCCGGGTTGCAGACCTGTTTACAGGAACAACAGTGGTAGCGCAGGCGTTCGCGCGACGTGGGTATCAAGTCAGCGCCGTCGATACGCAGAGGTACGCGGTAATCTTTGCGAAAGCTATGTTGGGGATCGGCAAAGGACCTCGCGAGTCATGTAGCTTCGCCACGCTTGCAGCGGCTGGACTAACTGCATCGAACATCAATCTTGGTGATGAATGGACGCCTTATTTAGTCAGCGAAGACGAAGCAATTCGTCGGGGAGATGCGCTGGCATTGGAAGAGATTTACTCTAGCCTACCGCTGATTTGGAGAACACCAAATCATGCCCTTCGCGCTCGCGTCGAGGCCGGGGAGAGACGCTCTGCGCTAGAAGAGTCCATGCTGCTCACCAACATATATGCAGGCTCATACTTTGGGGTCCGGCAAGCACTCGCCTTAGACGAATTGAGGCACAACGTGCAATTGGCTCGCTCGGCAGGCCGTATCACGGATTGGCAGTACTCCGCCTCGCTAACTGCAATCATGTCAGCAGCCTCCGCTGCTGCTCACACGGCAGGCAAGCATTTCGCCCAGCCGCTCAACGCTGGCAGTTCACGAAACGAACGATTTCTAGCCGCTCGCCTTTTGCAGGACCGTCGCATAAATATCGAACGAGGGTTCGCAGAAGCCTGTGAGGCAATCAACAATCACGCGAACCGAATTGATTGCGACCATGAAGCTTGGCGGGGGCCCGCTGAAATATATGCCATAGATGGAAAAAGGGCTGATCTGTATTATTTAGATCCCCCCTACACCGCGCAGCAATACTCGAGATTTTATCATGTTTTAGAGACCATTTGCACCTATGATTATCCGAAACTTTTCGAGAACGGGCATTTGACCACTGGATTGTACCCAACTGAACGTTACAAATCGTCTTTTTCCTCTAAACGAAAGGCGCCTTTGGCATTCCAAGCGATTATAAATGCGGCCAATACAAGTGGCGCGGCCCTGGTGATAAGCTACTCTCAATCCTCTGCTAGTTCGCGTGGCAACGCACGAATGATTTCCCTCGAGCAGTTGCTTGATATCTGTTTCGGCGAATATGGGCGCTCGAACGTCGAGTGCATTCAGCTAAGTCACCGTTATCGTCAATTTAACAGCGCTTCAGCGTCCAACGCCAAGCGTGATGACCCTGAGATTTTGATTACATGCAAACGACGTTGATTCAGCGCTATCTTGGCAATAAGTCGCTCCTGGCCGACACGATCGTCGATCTTGTTAAGGGAATAGCCTCGCCGGGGGACTTGATATTCGATGCATTCTCTGGGTCGCTCGCCGTATCAACGGCCCTGCGCTCCGCCGGTTTCGAAGTTGCTCCAAACGATATCAATCATTTTTCTTGGCTGTTCGCGAAAGCCTACTTTTCAGCTGGCGAGCTACCTGATCCGCCGGGCCTCACACCGATGAGTCCCGCTGTGTCTTGGGCCTACTGGCAAGAGGAACTCGAACGGCTCACCGAAGAAGATGTGAGCGATGTCCCCACTCGCTACAGGCGGACGGACATCTTCGATCACTACTGTGAAGAAGGTCAAAAGAGCGGCTTTGTAAGCAAACGAGGTACATCTGGCCGTCGTAAGTTTTTCTCCGCAGCGAACGCCTGCGCTATTGATCGCGCGCTAAGTAGGATCCGATTCCGATATGAGACGGGGCTGATAACTGAACAAGGACGTTGCATCCTTACTGCCGCTCTCATCAGTGCGGTCGAAAAGGTCAGCAACACTCAAGGGACGTATCACGACTTCCCGAGAGGATTCGTAGACAGCAGAGCCCTTAAGCCGATTTCTTTGCGGATGCCCGACCCGGCAGTCTTCTCGGGGCCACCTAGCCGGTACATCGGCAAGGCTCAAGACTCACTCGAATTCGCAAAATTTCTTCCGCGCCATCGTGTAATTTATCTCGACCCGCCTTATAATTTCCGGCAATATACTTCTTATTACTTTATGCTAAATCTTCTCTCTTGCTATGCGGAAATTGCAGATCTAGATGGATATTTTTCTAACATACAGTATGTTAGAGGTCAAAATATGAAGGATGACTTCAAGTCAACGTTCTGTAATCGAGATAAATTTATCCCATCACTTCGAACGCTGATTGAACGCTCTGACGCCGATTACGTGATCCTAAGCTATTTCGATGGCCCAAACCATTGGGGGAACTTCAAGTCGGAGAGTGCAGAAACAGAGGGTAAGAAACTTCTGGAACAATTCTTCCACAGCGACCTGTTCGTTGAGGGCTCCTATAACTTCGTTCCCGTCGAGAGGCGGAACTATCAGAGCTATGGGGGTTATAGCGGAAAACCAATCCAAGAATTCCTTTTCGTAGCGCGTAAGGGTAAGCCTGCAGAGAACGTAGATGATCTCGGGAGTGCGCAGTGGATTGGACAGGGCTCGGCCTTAGGGACCGTGTAATCGAATGGCTCGAAGCTGCATCTGAGGCACGATATGCGCAAGACAGGCGCCTAGATCCCTTCGCCACGTCTATGCGCGATTTCGATGATGCTTCAGCGCACCTAAAAGCGATCCGAAAGGGCAATCCGCCCGCGGTAACGGACGCGCGACAGCGCATAACTGACCTGAAAAATGCGGGTCTCGTGGTGACAGGTGGTGAGGCGCTTACGGACCTCGGCTCGGAGGTTCTTGGCGCTTGGGAGCGATACGGTGTCGACTCTGATGCCAAGACCGATGAACTTGCCCGCCTTCTTCTGATGGCCCTCGAGGCGCGCCGGATTGGCGACAAGGGCTTCGATTCATTCTTCGCATATTGGTCGGACCTAAGGACGCACTTCGATCCCCTCCAACTAATCGATAACTGGGATTCGCTCTATCAAATCAATTACCTCGATTTCGAGAGAGAAGGTTTCTCCCCCGGATTAGCATACCGCGACGAGAGCATCGAAGTCGCTGACATCGAATTCGACCTTGCGGAGTACGCGCGAAACACCGGAGCAAGCGCAGCCGCAATTAGCGGCGGAGAGAGGATCGAAGACGCAATCGGCGGGAAGGTACCACGCGGTCGCCATCGCGCCACGTTCTGCATGGCTTTGGAAATCGTCTTAAGTGACGGTCAGTCCGCACCTGCAATTCTCAATCATTTCGGTTTCCCCAAAAAACCCACTCTATGGTCGCCATTCAACGAGACTCAAAAGGCCAAGATTGAAGCGATTCTCGCTGATTATGGCGCGTCCATAGAGCCGCCTACCCTAGAGATCATCGCTGGTGCGGTAGGGGCTAGCGGGGACGAAGCTCTACCGCCTTTACCGAAGCCTGCGCCGGTTCTCCCAGCCGAGATCGACTTTTCGTCCGTTCTTGTTGACCGTCCGAGACCAAAGGCCGAACCGTCCGGGGGCGGAAAAGGGGGTGGGCCGAAAAAAGTCGATCACAAGCAGAAGGCTCATGCGAATGATGCGGTTGGCAAGCTTGGAGAGGAATTCGCTATTGCCTACGAGAGGTGGCGATTGCGTGAAAAACCCGAATTGGTGAAGAAGCTCAGGCATGTGTCGGAGGAAGACGACACACTCGGATATGACATCGAGTCATTCGAGTTGGATGGCACGCCCCGATATATTGAGGTCAAAGGAACGCTTGGCCCAATGGAAACCAGATTTTTCTTATCCGCATCCGAATTGGCGTGCGCAGATACAAAGGGTGAGCAGTACGTAATTCTTAGAGTTGCTCAATTAGCGAACGCGCCCAAATGTTGTGAGATCCGATATCCGTTTGCTGGAAAGATCACCCTCACTCCAACTACTTATAGCGTAGCATTCGAGACAGAAGACCGTCAGAACTAACGATCGATTTGTAACCCTTCTTAGCCGGAAATCGCCTCGCGTGCTCAATCCCGTTCATAGTTTATGAACGGACGAAATCTTCCGATCGACGTGCGGGTCACCAGCAGCGGCAAGGCTGAACCCAATGACGAAGATTAAGGCCTTCACTGTTCTTGTCCTTCCTCGTCTTCCTCGGCGGTGGGATTAATGAAATTCAGCCCCAAGGCCGGCTCCGGGCCTTCCAGTGTTTCTACATCGCGGAGGCGACGGGAAACTGCACGGGTGCGTCGACCTGCTTCGTCCACTGTGCGTTTGGCAGTCTCGAGCTGTTTGCCGAGCTTTTCCCAGACATCGCCGTACTTCGTAAACTCGGCCTTGGCCGCACCGAGCACCTGCCAGACTTCGCTGGAGCGCTTCTCGATGGCGAGAGTGCGGAATCCCATCTGGAGACTGCTAAGTAGTGCCGAAAGCGTCGTTGGTCCCTGAACCATGACTCGGTGCCTCGTCTGCAGTTCGGCGACGAGCCCAGGGCGACGGATGACTTCGGCAAATAGTCCTTCGGTCGGAAGGTACATAATGGCGAAGTCCGTCGAGAACGGCGGATGGATATATTTGTCGCAGATTGCCTTGGCCTGAAGCCTGATTGCACGCTCCAGAGCTGTCGCCGCCTTTTCGACCTCATCGACGAGGCCTCCCTCCTGCGAAGCGAGCAGACGATCATAATCCTCCTGCGGGAACTTCGCATCGATTGGCAGCCACAAGGGGGCATCTTCCCCGGTCCGGCCGGGCAAACGAACCGCGAACTCGACAATCTCGCCGCTGTCGGGGCGGATACGAACGTTGCTCGCGAACTGGTCTCGCGTCAGCATGTCTTCCAGAAGCATGCCAAGCTGGACCTCACCCCAGCCACCCCGCGATTTGACATTGCTCAGGACACGCTTGAGGTCGCCCACACCGGTAGCAAGGTTCTGCATTTCGCCGAGACCCTGGTGGACCTTTTCGAGACGCTCGCTCACGAGCTGGAAGGATTCGCCCAACCGCTTCTCAAGCGTGCCTTGGAGCTTCTCGTCCACGGTCATCCGCATCTTCTCAAGCTTGTCAGCATTGTCGCTACGCAGTTTTTCGAGACCCACCTCTAGTGTCTGCCGGAGAGCATCTTGTCGCTTTTCATTGCTTTCGGTCAGCTGGCCAACCTTCCACGACACCGCCTCCAAAGCTTTGCGCTGCTCTTCGCGATTATCCCTTTGGGCCTCCATGAGGCGCTCTGAGAGGGCGCGCATTGCCTCGTTGGTTTCACCGAGGCGTTGAGACTGGGTCTTGGCAAAGCCTTCTGAATGCCGCTTGATCGCCTCATCAAGCTTCTCGCGGCCATCTGAAGCTTCCTGCCGCATCGCGACAAGCTGATCATTCTGGGCTTTTCCGAAATCTGTCAGCCTGGTTTCCACGGCAAGAAAGCGGGCGCCGGTTGCATCGGTGTGGCCCGCGAACATGGTCCGCAGCTCTTCGCGCGCGAATCGTGATTCCTCGCGGAAAGTGTCAGGCAGCGATTTTGCGATCTGCTCGACTATCGCAATCCGGGTCAACAGCTCCTCCGGAATGCTGGCAGGGCGACTGACCTTGAACAAGATCACCCCCGCCAGCACAACCGTGGCGGCGGCCAGTCCAAGCATAACGAGATTCAACGATTCCAATTCCTGTCACTCCTCAATCGCCCTGTCTCGCTGGCGCGCGAATACATCTATCAGTTTCCGAAGCGGGATAATGACGCTTGCAGGACTCACGCCGCTATCCTCGAATCCACCCAAGGCCTTGTATACGCGTTGGTTTCGAAGAATAGCACTTCATCATCCGATAGCCTGATGAGCTGACGCGGCTGCAGCAGAATGCGCTCGCCGGCCCGAACCATGGCAAGATGGCTATCGGCCGGCCGGTTCGCCTTTTCCAGCAGGCGCGTGGTGTCGATCACATCGGCGTCGATCGCGAGCAGCTGCCCGTCAACGTCGA
>LSKF01000019.1 GCA_001556995.1 Erythrobacteraceae bacterium CCH12-C2 | reverse complement strand
GCGTCGAGGATCACCTGCTTCGACACCCGGTCAAAGTAGTTGGATGCGGTGGGGCGCCACCACTGCGCCATGTCGATACCGATCAGGCTTCCGAGATGATCCTGGAACGGCAACTGGCGCTCACCGGACATGTTGAGGCTCGCCTCGAGCGACCGGGCGACGACGTATCCCAGCCAGGCCGCGCGGCTGTCATCGGGCAGCGCCCGAAACAGGTCGAAGCGGGACATTGCATCCTCGCCAGCGCGCCAGCTTTCGTCGAGACCGGACCTGAGCTCGGCAAGCGCGCTGCTCGCAGCAGCATCCTTGGCTTCGAAGCCGATGATCGGGCCTGCCGGAACAGGCGCGCGCAGTGTGGTCGAAGGGCGCGC
>LSKF01000018.1 GCA_001556995.1 Erythrobacteraceae bacterium CCH12-C2 | reverse complement strand
AATCACCCGGGCACACATCCCCTCCCCCTCCCCTTCTGATCTGCGTTTCACGCAGGCCTCAGGGTTAGTCATTTTCACCACTGCGGGTGAACAGCGTGGCATGTTTCGGAGTGGGACGGCGCGGCTCATCAGAGGACAGAATGCCGTAAGGGTTGGAGGTCGCGATTCTGGGACGGTCACCATTCGCAGCGCGAGCAGACCGGCTTCGACCCAAACCCAGTCGTTCACGCTCAGAGGAATGAAAGTCTGCGTCCGCCGGAAGCTGCCAAGGCGGCTTTCGGGATTAAGCCGCGACCCCGCTCATGGCCGCAGCTGGGTTGCGTACGGCATGGCAGGCTTTCTTCGTCTCCGGAGTTGAGCATTATCGGACCGGCCAATCGCGCGCGGGCGCTGTTGGCTATTTTAGGGTTTGCGGAATGCCTGCGGTCACAAAAATTACCTTTTGCGCAACGCCCGCCACTCGTTGATTGAGCCGTCCGGCATGATCGCGAAAAGAGCGCGCGGTCGCGTTATCGGGAACGATGCCTTGTCCCACTTCGTTGCTAACGATGTACAAGGGGTGCCGCCGCGGCTGTTGCAAGACAGCGGCAATGTCATCGATTGCGGCGTCGATATCGCGTTCATAATGCATCAAATTGCCAAGCCAGATCGTGAGGCAATCCACAAGGGTCGTAGCGTTTTGGGTTTGCTCGGTTGCCAAAACCGGCGGCAGATCAATGGGTGCTTCCACCAGAGTCCAGCGCTCGCCCCGATCGACTTTGTGCCGAGCGATGCGGTCAGCCATTTCCGCGTCAAAAACTTCAGCTGTGGCGACAAACGTGAGTGGGCCAGCCTCGGCTTCCGCCATCTCCTGCGCAATGCGGCTTTTGCCTGATCGCGCACCACCCAGAACCAGAACCACTGTCATTTTTGGAATTTCCTGCTTGCGAAAGTCTGGCCCGAAGTTCATCTCGCACTTGCAACTGGTGCTCCGCAAGGGGCTTAAAAGGGAACCCGGGACATTGTCGCACGCCGCTTTCGGCAGCGACATTCAGGCCGGGGCTGTGCCCGCAACTGTGACCGGGGAGTTCCTGCCCCACTATGCCACTGGTCCAATCATTCGGGCTGGGAAGGCGGAGCAGGAGACGATGATCTGGGAGCCAGGAGACCTGCCTGCTGCAGTCGATCCTTTGTGTGGACGGGTCCATCCACATGATCGGAGCAATGCCTCCGCGTGACGACATGAGCGAAGGTGGGGTCGGTCCGATTGCGGGCCCGCGTCATGGCGCGCCGTGTTGGCCGGCGCCCGCCTTCTGTGTGTGACGACAGGAGGTAGTATTGACACGTTTGAACTCTTTCCGTTTTTCCAAAACGTTGCTTTTCGCTGGATCTGCATTGGGCTTGACAGCAGTTCCCTTGCCAGCGGCGGCGGAGGACGTCCTTTCCGAGGACGCAGGCGAGCCTGCCCCGGAAATCATTGTCACGGCTGCCAACCGAACCGAGACATCACTCGACAAGGTTGGCCAATCCGTCAGCGTGATAGACCTTGCCGAAATCGAGCGGCGGCAGACTCAGAACGTGGCCGATATCCTGCGTACCCTGCCCGGCGTCACAATCGCGCGCAACGGCAGTATTGGCGGCAACACCTCGGTGTTCATACGCGGCGCGGAGAGCGATCAGACCGTCGCATTGATCGACGGGGTCAAGCTGAACGATCCGTCCTCGCCCGGTGGCGGGTTCAATTTCGGCAACCTCCTGACCGGCAACATTGAACGCATCGAAGTGCTTCGCGGTTCGCAATCGGTGCTGTGGGGCAGCCAGGCAATCGCTGGCGTAGTCAACATGGTGACCCGCCAACCCAGCGAGGAATTGCAGGTCATTGCTCGCGGCGAATATGGTTTTCGCGACACGGTGAATTTGGTGGCGAATGCGTCGGGCAAGGCCGGGCCGCTCTCGGCCAGCGTGGGCGGAGGGTGGTTCCGGTCAGACGGCATCTCCAACTTTGCCGAAAGCCGCGGCGGGCGCGAGCGCGATGGCTATGAGAACATTGGTGCCAATGCCAATTTCAATCTGGCACTGAGCGATACGATCTCGGTGGATGCACGCGGATGGTATTCGCGCGGGACGTTTAACATCGATGGCTTTCCGCCGCCACGCTTTGCCTTTTCCGACGTGAACGAGGAAAGCGAAACCCGCGAACTTGTCGGTTACACCGGGCTTAATGCTTTGCTGCTCGGCGGACGGTTTCGCAACCGTATCGGCTTTGCACTGACCGACACTGATCGTCGCAACACCGCGCTGGATGGCACCCCGGCAGAAACCTTTCGCGGCGAAGGACGCAACGAGCGGCTTGAATATCAGGGGATCGTCGACATCACCAAGGGCTGGCAGGCCACCTTTGGTCTTGAACAGGAAATCTCAACCTTCTCGTCCAGCAGTTTCGGTGCGCCGGCCAGCCTTGGGCGCGCCCGGATTTACAGCGGATATACCCAGGTCGTTGGCACGATCGCAGAGGGGTTCACCGTCACAGGCGGGATCCGCCACGATGACCACGATCGGTTCGGCGGGGCGACCACATTCGGAGCGAGTGCAGTTTACAATCTGGCGGCGACTGGCACGACCTTTCGCGCCAGCTACGCCGAGGGATTCAAGGTGCCATCGCTGTTCCAGCTGCTGAGCGATTTCGGCAATACGGGTCTCGACCCGGAACGCTCGCAAGGCTGGGATGCCGGGATCACGCAGGAATTGGTGGATGGGCGATTGACGCTGTCTGCCACCTATTTCGAGCGGGACAGCAAGGACCTCATCCTGTTCATCTCATGCCCGCTGCCGCGCACGGGCATCTGCAGCAACCGCCCATCGGGCACTTACGATAACATCGGCCTTGCCACCGCGCGCGGCGCCGAATTTGCCGTGACACTGAAACCAGTGGATGCCTTGCAGGTGCAGTTCAGCCATGGTTATGTCGATACGCGCAACCGCACCGCTGGCTCGCCTAATTTCGACCGCCGCCTGCCGCGCCGCCCAGAGAATTCTTCGAGCCTGCTGGTCGATTACCGCTGGCCGTTCGGCCTCGAGACGGGGTTTACCGTCACCAACGTAAGCGAGGCGTTCGACAACGCTTCCAATTCCACTCGCCTGCCCGGCTATGTCCTTGCTGATTTGCGCGCAATGATGCCCATAGGACAAAATCTCGAACTTACGGCGCGGATCGAAAATCTGTTCGACGAGCAATATGAAACAGTGCTGCGCTTCGGCCAGATGCCGCGCGCGGGCTTCGTCGGCGTGCGGTTGAAGATCTAGCCGCCGATGACCGACCAGCTGCACGCCAAGATTGCTCCCTTCGCTGTCCATGGCGGACGGATCGATTTGGCGCGCGCACTGTTCGGCGGCCCGGATTGGCTGGATCTGTCGACCGGCATCAGCCCTTGGGCCTTTCCGGTCGATATTCCTCGGGAGGCCTTGACCCGCCTCCCCTCACCCGATGATTTGGCGCTGCTGGAGACCCGTGCAGCCGAGTGCTTCGGCAGTGATCCGGCAGCGACGATGGCGGTGCCCGGCAGCGACCTCGGTCTCCGTCTGATCGGTCAAATGCTGAACGCGCAGCGCCCCGCAGCAGTGGTCCCCGGCTATAGCGGCCACACAGCGATGTGGCCGAACCCCTGTCAGACGCTGGCGAGCAATCCCGACGAGCTGATAGCAGCAGCCGCAAGTTGCGATGCGATGGTGCTGGCCCGCCCCGGCAATCCTGGAGGAGAGATAATTGCCGAGCACATACTGCAGAGCATCGCCAAAAGGCTCGCTGCATGCCGAGGCTGGCTGATTGTGGATGAGGCTTTTGCCGATGCTGATCCAGATCTCAGCCTTGCTGCGCGCGGATGGCCGAACCTTATAATTTTGCGTTCATTCGGAAAGTTTGCCGGGTTGGCCGGTCTGCGGTTGGGCTTTGTTATTGCCCCGCCCGCTATCGCAGCACACTTGCGCCGCCTTTTGGGCGATTGGCCGATCTCGGGACCGGCCGTAGCAACTGGGATTGCGTTCTACCGCAACACTTCGTGGCAATCTTTGCAGCGGCGGCGGCTCGCTGAAGGCGGCGAGCGCCTTGATCGTGTGCTCTCCGCTGCCGGGCTGGCGATCACCGCAAGCACGCCTTTTTTCCGCACTTGCGTGGCCGCCAACGGTTGGGCCCTGTTTGACCATTTGGCTCAGCACGCAATCCTGACCCGCCCGTTCGCTGATGATCCGGCGCGGCTTCGCATCGGACTGCCTGAAGATGCGATCACAACCCGGCACCTCGCACGAGCGCTTGCCGACTGGAGCAACTCATGACCGACGACACCCCAGACTATACCCGCCACAATGAACGCATGAAGCGGGTGCAGGCCGCGCGCGAGCGGATGCAGGCGCGCCGCACGCTCGAACGCGGGCTGCTGATCGTCCACACCGGCAACGGCAAGGGCAAGTCGAGCTCTGCCTTCGGCATGGTGGTCCGCAGCCTTGGCTGGGGGATGAAGGTGGGGATCGTGCAATATGTCAAAGGCAAGTGGGAAACCGGCGAGCGCAATTTCTTCGAGGCCAATCCCGATCTGGTTACCTACGAGGTGATGGGCGAAGGCTTTACCTGGGACACGCAGGACCGCGCACTCGACATCGCGGCCGCACGCGCGGCATGGGAACGCTCCAAGCAATTGATCCTCGATCCGGCCTATGATTTCGTGGTGCTTGATGAACTCAACATCGTGATGCGCGACGATACCTTGCCCGCCGACGAGGTGATCGCCTTCCTCAAGGACCGCCCGCTCACCACGCATATCTGCATCACCGGGCGCAGCGCTAAACCGGAATTGCTCGAGCTGGCCGATTTGGTGACCGAATTTGCCGAAGTGAAGCATCCCTTCAAGGCCGGCTTCAAGGCGCAAAAAGGCGTCGAATATTGACCTGGCTGCGCGCCCTTTGCGGCCTTTGGGCTGCCTTGGCGCTGGCCCTCAGCCAGCTTGTCGCCCATCCGCTGGCGGCTGCGCCTCGGCGGATTGTCTCGATCAACCCCTGCATTGATGCGGTGCTGGTCGAGGTAGCGGGACCGGAACAGATTCTGGCGATCAGTCATTATTCCCAAGACGCGCGAGCAACATCGATCCCGTTGGCAACGGCTCGCCGCTTTGCCGCGACGTCGGGAACTGCCGAAGAAGTCATCGCCTTACGGCCCGATATCGTGCTGGCGGGCGCGCATGTCTCGCCCTCGACACTTGCGGCGCTCAAGCGCCTGAAGGTGCCCGTACAGACTTTCACGGTGCCTGAAAGCGTCGCCGAGTCCATCGCACAGGTTCGGGGCGTTGCCGCCGCTGCGGGCCAGCCTGCGCGCGGCGAAGCTCTGGTGCGGCGGATCGAGCAGGCTGTGGCCCGCGCGCAGGCCAGCGCGCGAGGGCGCGGCGCTCCCGTGCCTGCGCTGATCTGGCAAGGCAGCGGGCTGGTGCCGGGCGAGAGTACGCTTGCTAACGAACTGCTCAGCATTGCCGGATTTCGCAACATGAGCGCGCAATATGGCCTCAAGCGGTGGGATGTCCTCCCGCTGGAACATCTTGCCGCCCGCCCTCCGCGCCTGCTGCTGACCGATGGGATTGCGGGCGACCGCATGACCGGTCACAGGGTGCTGCGCCGTTTCGATGACAGGATGGTTCGCGCGCAGTTCGACGAGCGGCTGCTGAGCTGTGCAGGTCCGGTGATGATTCGGGCGCTGAATCGCCTTTCAGAGGTGAGGGCCAACCTGTGAAAGCGCAGCGGTTGCCCTTGCTCATTCCCGCGCTGTTGGTCGCGCTTGTGCTTGTCTCCGGCCTGTCAATCTTGGCGGGCAAGGTTTGGATTGCTCCTGCCGAGCTCTTCGCAGGCGACGATCGCTGGCCAATCATCGTCGAATTGCGCCTGCCGCGTGTTGTGCTCGCACTGCTGATCGGTTGCGGACTCGGAATGGCGGGTGCGGCCATGCAAGGCTATCTGCGCAATCCCCTCGCCGACCCGGGGCTTTTTGGCGTGTCGGCGACGGCGGCATTGGGCGCGGTCATCTCGATCTTCTTCGGCCTTGCGGCGACGCCGATGGTCCTGTCGGGCTTTGCACTGGCGGGAGCGGCACTGGCGGTGTTGCTGCTGTCCGCCATCGCCGGGCAAAGCGGCAGCGTGATCGTTTTCACGCTGGCCGGAGTTGTTATCTCCTCGCTGGCGGGGGCTCTGACCGCGCTGGTCATCAGCCTTGCCCCCACACCCTTTGCGACCGGGCAAATCATAAACTGGTTGATGGGAGCTCTGACCGATCGCAGCTGGGACGATGTAATGCTGGCTGCGCCGTTGATCGTGGTGGGGATGGCGGTGATTGCCAGTGCAGGCCGCGCGCTTGATGCCCTCACCCTTGGCGAGGCTGCAGCGCGCACGCTGGGGATGCGGCCCGCTGTGCTGCAAGCGCAGATCGTCATCGGCATCGGGCTTGTCGTGGGCGCGAGCGTTGCGGCTTCGGGGATCATCGGCTTTGTCGGGCTGATCGTGCCGCACCTTATCCGCCCGCTCACCAATCGGCGGCCAAGCGCGGTGCTGCTGCCCTCGGCCTTGGCAGGAGCCTTGCTGCTGCTGGTAGCAGACAGCGCGGTGCGCGCCGCCCCGACGGTGAGCGAATTGCGGCTTGGCATCGCCATGTCGCTGCTGGGGGCGCCGTTTTTCCTCGCGCTGCTCCTCAAGATGCGGCGGCAGATCGGATGACAGCGGTGCTCGAAGCGCGTGATGTGTCTGTCACCCTCGGCGCAGCCAATGCGCGCAAAGCCGTGCTGAGCAATGCAAGTCTTGCGCTACGACGTGGAGAGATCACGGCAATCATCGGCCCCAACGGAGCAGGCAAATCAACGCTTCTCGCGTGCCTCGCCGGACTGCGCGCGCCGGATAGCGGCGCGATAACGCTGGGCGAGGTTTCGCTGACCCGCGTTTCGGCGCGCGAACGCGGGCAGCGGATTGGCTTCCTGCCGCAGGTTGCTGAGGTAAACTGGGACATTGATGTCGCCACCCTCGTCAGTCTCGGCCGCCTGCCCCATCAGGGCCGCTGGGGGCAAAGCGCAGCCGACCTTACGGCGATGGCCGATGCACTAGAAGCGACCGACACGGCGCAATTCGCTTCGCGTGTAGTGGGCACCTTGTCGGGCGGTGAGCGAGCGCGGGCGCTGCTAGCGCGGGTGCTGGCGGGGCAGCCCGAATTCTTGCTGGCGGACGAGCCGCTCGCCAACCTCGATCCGCGCCACCAGTTCGATAGCCTCGCGCTGATGCGCCGGGTGACGACAAGTGGCGCTGGCGTGGTGCTCGTGCTGCATGATCTGGCTCATGCCATCCGAGTAGCCGACCGCGTGGTCATGATGGACAGCGGGCGGATTGTCGCCGACGGCGAGCCCGCTACCGTGCTGACGCCAGAGCGCATCGCCGCCGTTTATGGTGTGGCGAGCCACGCCGTGACCCTCGCCGATGGCTCGCCCGGTCTGGTGCTGAGCGGGCCATGTTGATGAGCGGTACGCTGATTTTGCCTGCCGCTTTGCTGGCCGAATGGGCCTGGGGCTACCCGCGCTGGATGCTGGCGCGGGTCGGCCATCCGGTGATGTGGATGGGGGCGCTGATTGGCGCGCTGGACCGCCGCTGGAACCGCGGTTCACCGCGCCGCCAGCGGATCATGGGCGCTGCCATGCTTCCGCTGTTGGTTGCGGTAAGCGTTGGCACGGCGGCATTGGTTCAGCATGCGCTTCTCCAGTCCATGTGGCTTTGGCCGATGCTGGTGTTGGCGGCGACCACCGGCCTTGCCCAGCGCAGCCTCGCCGATCATGTCGAGGCCGTGGCCGTGCCGCTCGCAGCCGGTGATCTGGAGACCGCGCGCATTGCCGTCGGCATGATCGTCGGGCGCGATGTCGCCGGGCTGGACGAGGCCGGGATCGCCACCGCGGCGATCGAAAGCCTCGCCGAGAGCTTTGGCGACGGGATCGTGACGCCGGCCTGCTGGCTTGCGCTGGCAGGCCTGCCCGGGCTGGCGGCGGCAAAGGCGATCAACACGGCAGACTCGATGGTCGGGCATCGCGACGCGCGCCATCGCCATTTTGGATGGGCGAGCGCGCGGGCTGACGATGCGCTCAACTATCTTCCCGCGCGCCTTTCCGGCGCGCTGCTGGTGCTGGCCGCGGGCCGGGGCTGGCGCACGGGCTGGCACGTGATGCAGCGCGATGCGCGCGGCCATGCCTCGCCCAATGCGGGATGGCCCGAGGCGGCCATGGCCGGCGCGCTCGGGCGGCAATTGGGCGGGCCGGTAAGCTATGACGGTGAACCGGTGCTGCGAGCAACTATGGGAGATGGCCCGCGCCCCGATGCCCGTGATCTTACCCGCGCGCTCGTGATCTGGCGGCGTGCTTGCCGACTGTTGTGGGCTTTGGCAGGCATCGTAGCGGGAGTAATTTTATGGCTGCGCTGATGTTGCAAGGCACCGGCTCTGATGTCGGTAAATCGGTGCTGGTCGCGGGGCTCTGCCGTCTGTTTGCCAATCGCGGTCTCACGGTTATGCCGTTCAAGCCGCAGAACATGTCGAACAATGCAGCCGTCACCAGCGATGGCGGGGAGATTGGCCGTGCGCAGGCCGTGCAGGCCTTGGCCGCGCGCGTGCCACTGCACAGCGACATGAACCCGGTGCTCATCAAGCCGCAATCGGATCGGACATCGCAGATTGTCATTCAGGGCCAAATGCAGGGCACCCGTAGCGCTGGCGGCTATCAGGCAGAAAAAGCGCGCTGGCTGGAAGCCGTACTCGACAGCTATCAGCGTTTGGCTGCGCAGGCCGATCTGGTGCTGATCGAAGGCGCGGGCAGCCCGGCCGAGATCAATCTGCGGCGCGGCGACATTGCCAACATGGGCTTTGCCCGCGCCGCCGATGTGCCTGTCGTTCTGGTGGGAGACATTGATCGCGGCGGCGTGATCGCCGCGATTGCGGGAACGCGCGCGGTGCTCGATTCCGATGATGCCGCGATGATCCACGGGTTCATCATCAACCGCTTTCGCGGCGATCCGGCGCTATTCGAGGACGGCTACCTTATGACGGAACAGCTGTCGGGTTGGCGCGGGCTCGGGGTGGTACCTTGGATCGATGCGGCGCAGCGGCTTCCGGCGGAAGACGCCGTAGTGTTGGACCGGCAGGCGGTGAGCGGCGGATCGATCGTGATCGCGGTGCCGATGCTCTCCCGCATCGCGAATTTCGACGATTTCGACGCGCTGGCGGCCGAACCCGAAGTGCGGTTGGTGATGGTGCCTCCCGGCGAGCCCCTGCCTGCCGAAGCCCGCCTTGTGATTTTGCCCGGTACCAAGGCCACCATCGCCGACCTTGCATTCTTGCGGGCGCAGGGCTGGGATATTGACCTGGCCGGTCATATCAGGCGCGGCGGGCAGGTGCTGGGAATTTGCGGGGGCTATCAGATGCTGGGCACGCAGATCGCCGATCCTGACGGGATCGAAGGGCCGCCGGGCGAGGTTGAGGGCCTTGGCTATTTGCCGGTCACCACCTGCCTCGCCCCGCACAAGCGCCTCGCCGAAGCCACCGGCGTCAGCCTTGCCGAAGGCGCGGCCTTCCGCGGCTACGAAATCCATTGCGGCATAACCGGCCGAACGGCGCCGCCATTGCTGCGACTGCACGATGGACGGACCGACGGCGCGGTCAGCGCCTGCGGCCGGATTGCCGGCTGCTATGTCCACGGCCTGTTCGATCATCCCGCGCAGCGCGCCGTCTGGCTCGAGCGGCTTGGCGCAGGGTCAGACGCGGTTGATCATGCGGTGCGGGTGGATGAAGCGCTCGACGAATTGGCCGAAGCCCTGGAGCGGCATCTCGATATCGCCGCGCTGGCCCGGGTCGCGGGGCTGACATGACTGCGGCGCCCGATTTCGACGATGCCTTTCGCGCGCAGCTCGCCAATTTGCTGACCTGGCGGCGTGATGTCCGCGCGTTTCGCAGCGATCCTTTGCCCGAAACGGTGCTCGGCAAGCTGATCGCGCAGGCTGCCCGCGCGCCCTCGGTCGGCAACAGCCAGCCCTCGCGCTTCGTGATGGTCCGATCCGCCGAGCGCCGCCGCGCCCTCGTCGCCCATGTCGAAGCCGAGCAAATTGCCGCGGGCGAGAAATATGATGCTGCGGAAAGAGCTGAATATCAGCGGCTCAAACTCCATGGCCTCGCCGAATGCCCGGTGGTCATCGCGATCTACTGCGTGCGTGATCCCGCCGAAGGCGCGGGTCTAGGCCGGCAGACGATGCCCGAGGCGTTGGTCTATTCGACCATCTGCGCCGTCCACACGCTGTGGCTGGCAGCGCGGGCCGAAGGGATTGGGCTAGGCTGGGTCTCGATCCTCGATCCCGCGACAGTGTCCGTCCTGCTCGACGTTCCAGCTGATTGGCATTTTATCGGGATATTGTGCCTCGGTTACCCGAAGACCGAAGCCGAACTGCCGCTGCTCCACACGACGGGGTGGCAAGCTCGACTTGCCGTAGAAGCCATGGTGATCGAGCGGTGAGTGGAGCAAGGGCAACACAATGCTAAGCGACCAGGCAATTGCCGCGCATCTTGATGCGCTTGCCAAGCCGCAGGGCAGCATGGGGCGGTTGGAAGCCTTGGCGACCGATCTGGCGCGCATTCAGCAGCGGCTTGACCCGGTCACGCACCCGCGCCGCCTGATCCTGTTCGCAGCCGATCACGGCGTGGTGGCCGATGGAGTCTCCGCATGGCCGCAGGCTGTTACCGGGGCGATGATGGCGACGATTGCTGCGGGCAAGGCGACCAGCAGCGCGCTTGCGGCAGCGCATGAATGCGATCTTGAGCTGATCGATGCCGGGGCAGCCTTTCCCCCGGCGGGAGCCGCCCTTCCCCCGCAGCAGATACTCGCAGGCGGAACACGCTCGCTGGCGCACGGCCCTGCCATGACCGCAGAGCAATTTGCCGCTGCATGGGATCTGGGTGAGAAGGCGGCGCGGCGAGCGGCTGATGCTGGTGTCGCTGTGCTGCTGCTGGGCGAGATGGGCATCGGAAACACGACGACTGCGGCTTGCCTCACCATGTTGCTCGCCGGTGCCGACAGCGACACGGCGACCGGGCGCGGCGCGGGTGCGGATGACGAGATTCTGGCGCGCAAGCGGGCGATCGTGACCGCCGCCGCCGCGCGCGCCGTCATGATGCTTGGCGCCGATCCCCGTGCGGCAATTGCCGAGGTGGCTGGTTTCGAAATCATCGCCATGGCGGGCTGCTTCGCCGAAGGTGCCCGCCGGCGCATGACCTTGCTGCTCGATGGCTATGTCGCAACTGCCGCAGCGCTGGTGGCAGAACGGCTCTACCCGGGCACCGCAACCATGATGATCGCCGCGCACCAATCAGCAGAGCCGGGGCATGCGGCAGCACTTGCGCAGCTTGGCCTTGCACCGCTGCTCGACTGGCAGATGCGGCTCGGCGAAGGCAGCGGAGCGCTGGTCGCCCTGCCGTTGCTCGACAGCGCGGCAGCTCTGATCGGCAAGGTCGCCTTGCTGAGCGAGGTGACGGGATGAACCCGGCGCCTTCGCCTGTCCCGCCATGGGCGCCGCCGTTGCTGGCGCTGCAATTCCTCACCCGTGTGCCGGTGCCCGTGCTCGATCGGCTCGAGGGGCCGCAGGTGCAGGCGGGCCTCGTCAGGGCCGTGGGCTGGTTTCCGCTGGTGGGCACGCTGATCGGAATGGTGACAGCGGGAGCAGTGCTGGGTCTTGCGCAGTTCCTGCCGCTGGCGGTCGCGGTGATCATCGCGCTGATGATCGAGGCCCGGCTGACCGGAGCGTTCCATGAGGACGCCGTAGCTGATTTCTGCGATGCCTTCGGTGGCGGCTACACGACCGAAGACGTGCGCCGGATCATGAAGGACAGCCGCATCGGTAGCTATGGCGCGCTAGGCCTTGGCCTTGCTGTCGCCCTGCGTGCGGTGCTGCTGATGAGCCTGCCAGTGGCAGACGACCCACTGCTTACAGCCGCTGCGATTGTCGCTTCGGCCTGCTTTGCACGGGCGCTAGTGGTGGCGGCAATGGCGCTAATCGCCCCTGCGCCCGCCGGAACCGGGCTCGCCAAGGATATCGGCAACGCGGTGACTGCGCGCACGGTGGTGATGGGCGCAATGACTGCCTTTCCTGCGCTCGCGGCCTTCGCCTTTCTCGATGGGCGTGCGCTTCTGGCTACTGTCCTTGCTGGCGGGATATTCCTCATCTGGCTTCGCGGCATGCTTCTACGTCGGATCGGCGGGACCACGGGCGACTGCCTTGGCTTTGGGGCCTATACTGGCCAGTTGATCCTGCTGTTGGCGGCGGTGGCGCTCGGTCATGGCGGATAAGATAACGCTTGTGCGCCATACCGAAGTTGCTCTGCGTTGGCGCGGTCGCTGCTACGGGGTCACAGATGTGGGCCTCAGCCGGACGGGCGCGGCGGCGATCGGGCCGCTCGCGCAGGAACTGGCTGCCTTGCGCCCAGAATGGATCCTCCACAGTGATTTAACGCGCACCCGCCGCCTTTCTGTCGCAGTCGCCCGACATGTTGGCTGCCCGATCCATGCCGACCCGGCATGGCGCGAACGCGATTTCGGGACTTGGGAGGGCCAGAGCTGGAACGCAATCTTCCGGGCAAGCGGCAATGCGATGGACGGGATGATCGAGGCCCCTGATAAGTTCCGCCCAGGCGGCGGGGAGACCACCTGCGAGCTCGCGGCGCGCATAGCTACCGCTATGGCTAGCCTGCCTGAAGGACGCGGGATCGTCGTCACGCATGGTGGACCGATTGCATCGCTTTTGGGTCAAGAGCGTGGCCTTGCCCCGCGCGACTGGCTCAGTCTAGTTCCATCTGTTGGAGCTAGGGTTTCCATGGCGTCCTAGGGGGGAATACTTGATGCAGACACCCCACATTCAAAAGTGGCCGTTTTGGGGTCGATTCCTGAATATCGGCTGCCGACGAGAAACGCGCAGAAGCTGGCTGGCAGGTTCCGTCACCATAAGCCGAACGGCAGGAAGCTGCCTTCGCTGAAAAAATCTGCCATTCAGGAAGCGACCCCTGTGTGGACGGCTCTCCGTTGGCAAGGGTATTTCTGCGCTGCGCTGGC
>LSKF01000168.1 GCA_001556995.1 Erythrobacteraceae bacterium CCH12-C2 | reverse complement strand
GCCACCACCTGCTGCTCGATCGCGCCAAAGATCGAGTGGTTGTGGGTATCGCGCATCTCGATCCGCACCGTGTCACCGGGCTGCATGAAGGGCGTCTTGGGCGCGCCGCCCGCGATGGTCTCGATCATGCGGATTTCCGCGATGCATGAATAGCCCGTGCCGCCCTCGGCGACAGGTTTCCCCGGCCCGCCGTTGGCGCCCTTGTTCGACACGGTTCCGGTGCCGATGATTGTGCCTGCCCCAAGGTTGCGGGTCTTGGCGGCGTGCGCCACCAGCTGCGCCAGATTGAAGGTCGCATCGACCCCGGCATTCGCGCGGCCGAAGGGCTGGCCATTCAAATCCACCATCAGCGGCAGATGAATGAGGCTGTCCGCCCAAGCCTCGCCCAGTTCATCGGGCGTCACCGCGACCGGCGAAAACGCGCTGGCGGGCTTCGACTGGAAGAAGCCAAAGCCTTTCTCCAGCTCCGCCGGGATCAACCCGCGCAAGGACACATCATTCACCAGCATCAGCAGCTTGATATGCCCCGCGGCTTCCTCCACCGAGACCCCCATCGGCACATCATCGGTGATGCACGCAATCTCGCCCTCCATGTCGCAGCCCCAGGCCGGATCGCGCAGCGGAATGCTGGCGCGCGGGGGGAGGAAGGCGTCCGATCCGCCCTGATACATCAGCGGATCGGTGTAGAAGCTCGCCGGGACTTCGGCCCCGCGGGCGCGGCGCACCAGTTCGACATGGTTGATATAGGCGCTGCCATCAGCCCATTGATAGGCGCGCGGCAGGGGGGAGTGGGCCTGACGTTCATGGAAACGCTCGCACGGCACCGCCTCATGCTCGACATCGCGCGCGAGCACCTCCAGTTCCGGCGCAACCCGCTCCCAATTGTCGAGCGCGAATTGCAGCGTGGGGGCGATATAGCCAGCGGCGCAGCAGCGGGTGAGGTCTTTCGAGACCACCACCAGCATCCCGTC
>LSKF01000167.1 GCA_001556995.1 Erythrobacteraceae bacterium CCH12-C2 | reverse complement strand
TGCGCGATACCCACAACCACTCGATCTTTGGCGCGATCGAGCAGCAGGTGGTGGCGGTCTAGGCCCAGCTTAGGTCGATCCAGACCGGGCTTAGGCCCGCTCCATCTCGCTATCGGCCACAGCTTGCGGGTGTTCCACGTGTGAAATACGCCGCTCGTCGATCGCACTGACGAAATAGTGGTTCACATCGCGGTGCTCGGCCTCGTCCGCCCGCACCGCGATGATCACATCGCGCAGCCGCGCGTCTTGCGGCAGTTGCCAATAGTCGATCGCGATCTGCGGGGCGGGGACATTCTCCAGCCGCCCGGCATCAACCTCGGCGAGGTACTGGGTGTAGCTGAACACCGCCTCTTCCTCGAAATAGGCCACCACCCGGTGCGCGGTGCGCGGGGCGAGGAGGTAGAGGAAGAAGTAGAAATTGTAGAAGATCAGCTGCGCCGCGATCACAAGAAAGCGTTCAAAGGCATTGGGCTTCGCGATCTCGATGAAGGTCATCAGGTGCATCCGCTCATTCTCGGCCTCATCGAGCAGGGTGCGGATCCAGCCCTCGTCATCGCGCATCGAGCGCAGCGCGTTGAGATGCTGCCACAGCCCGCCGACCATGCCCGGCACTGCCGCCACCGTCTCCAGCACCACCGCGCGGTGGCCGTAGCGCTTGTTGAAAAAGCGGTCGGCGAAGAAGCGCAGCAGCTTGACGAAGGCAAACGCCACCCGGTCGCTGCGCGAATGCGGGGCGACGTGGGTCTCGATTCTCACGTCAGGGTTGGTCTGACGGATCAGCGGCTTGGCATGAAAGGGCTTCATCGGGGCGAACTCACGGGTTGCAATTGCGTTAATAAGATAACGCCCGCCGGTCGCTGGGTATCCCGCCAAACCGCCCTCAGAGGGGTGAATTCGCAGCGCGCGGTGTTGCGCGCCGCGCAAGCATCAGAAGCCGAGGCTCTCAGCGACTGCAGAATTCACAATCTTGCCCAGATGGACATTGAGCCCCGGCGCGAGGTGCGGATCATCCTCGCAGGCCTTGAGCCCCTTGGCCGCCAGCGCCAGCCCGAAGGGCAGCGTGGCGTTGTTCAGCGCATAGCTCGACGTCAGCGGCACCGCCCCCGGCATATTGGCGACGCAGTAGTGGATGATCCCGTCGACCTCATAGGTCGGGTTCTCATGCGTGGTCGGATGCGAGGTTTCAAAGCACCCGCCCTGATCAATCGCGACATCGACCAGCACCGCACGGCGCTTCATCGTCGGCAACATCGCGCGGGTCACGAGGTGCGGCGCGCTCGCGCCCGGGATCAGCACGGCGCCGATCACGACATCGGCTTGGCTCACCGCCTGCTCAATCGTGCCAGCGGTCGAGAAGCGGGTGATCGCACGGCCCTGGAACATCTCGTCAAGCTGCCGCAAACGCGGGAGGGAGCGGTCGAAGATTTCGACCGTCGCGCCCAGCCCCACCGCCATGCGCGCGGCCTGCGTGCCGACCACGCCGCCGCCAAGGATCACGACCCGCGCAGGCAGCACGCCGGGCACCCCGCCCATCAGCGTGCCGCGCCCGCCGGTGCTCGCCCGCAAAGCCAGTGCTCCGGCCTCAATCGCCAGCCTCCCGGCGACTTCGCTCATCGGTGCCAGCAAGGGCAGCGCGCCGCCCGGCGCGGTTACGGTTTCATAGGCGATGGCCGAAACGCCCGAGGCCATCAGCCCCTTGGCCTGCTCGGGATCGGGAGCGAGGTGGAGATAGGTGAAGAGGATCTGCCCCTCGCGCAGCTGCACCCATTCGGACGGCTGCGGCTCCTTGACCTTCACCACCATCTCAGCGCGGGCGAAGACTTCGGCCGCGGTATCGACCACCTCGGCCCCGGCCTTGCGATAGATGTCGTCATCCTTGTCGATGCCAAGTCCGGCCCCGGTCTCCACGATCACACCGTGGCCGGCGGACACATATTCGCGCACAGCTTCGGGGGTGAGGCCGACGCGGAACTCGCTTGGCTTGATTTCCTTGGGAACGCCGACCAGCATGATTCTCTCCTCGCGATGACGCGGAATTGGCGCTAAACGGGGCGCAACAAAATTACAAGATCGCGCAAGGTCGAATCAAGGCTTTAGCGCAAAAAGGAGCTGCTCGATGACCGCTTACCCGACCGTCAAGATGTTCATCAACGGCGCGTGGATCGCCGCTGGCGAGGCTGGTGCGATGGACGTCATCAACCCCGCCACTGGCCAAGTCATTGGGCAATGCCCCAAGGCGTCCTCGGCGCAGCTTGACGCGGCCTTGGCCGCCGCCGATGCGGCCTTCCCGGCGTGGAGCAACACCCCCGGGGCCGAGCGTCACGCGATCCTGCGCCGCGCCGCTGATCTGATGCGCGAGCGCGCGCCTGCCATCGCCCGCGTCGTCACCGCCGAAATGGGCAAGCCGCGCGCGCAGGCGGTGGGCGAGATCACCTCGGCCGCCGATGTGATCGACTTTCTTGGCGAGGAAGCCAAGCGGCGCGGCGGGCGACTGGTGCCGAACCGCGGGCACCATCTGATCGCGCAAATCGTGACCCATGAACCGGTGGGGCCAAGCGTGCTGCTCACCCCCTGGAACTTCCCGGTCAATCTGCCTGCGAAAAAGATCGGCGGCGCGCTGGCAGCGGGCTGCACGGCGATCCTGAAACCGGCGGAGAACACCCCGGCCTCGGCGCAATTGCTGGTCGAGTGCTTCGTTGACGCGGGCGTACCTGCCGGGGTGCTGAACCTTGTCTATGGCGACCCCGGCCCGGTGTCAGAGCACCTGATCGCCTCGCCTGTCACCCGCAAGGTCAGCTTCACCGGATCGACCGCGGTGGGCAGGCATCTGGGTGCGCTGGCGGCGCGGCACATGAAGCGCTTTACCCCCGAGCTTGGCGGCCATGCCCCGGTAATCGTCAGCAAGCACGCCGATTTCGAGCGCGCGGTGGCGCAGTGCGCGACCACCAAGTTCCGCAATGCCGGACAGGTCTGCGTATCGCCCACCCGCTTTCTGGTCGACCGGTCGATCTATGACCGCTTCGTCGCCGAATTCGCCGCGCGCGCGGGCCGGATCAAGGTCGGTGATCCGGGCGCGGATGACAGCGTCGAGATGGGGCCGCTCGCCCATGGCCGCCGGATCGCGGCGATGGCCGAGGTGGTGGCCGATGCCGGCGGCAATCGCGGCGAGGTGGTGACGGGAGGCGCGGCCCTGCCCGGCAGCGGGTTCTTCTTCCAGCCCACCGTGATCGCCAATCCCGCGCCCGACAGCCGCTTCATGACCGAGGAGCCGTTCGGCCCCATCGCTGGGATCGTTCCCTATGACGACATCGCCGAAGCCGTCGGTATCGCCAATTCCCTGCGCTATGGCCTCGCGGCCTATGCCTTCAGTGGTGATCTCGACGAAGCCCATCAACTGGGTCGGAGCCTGCGCGCAGGCATGGTGGCGATCAACCAGCTGATCGTCGCCTCGCCCGAAACCCCGTTCGGAGGGATCGGCGATAGCGGGTTCGGATCCGAAGGTGGCGAGGAAGGCTATCTCGCCTTCACCGACACCAAGCTGGTCACGCTGGCCAAAGCGGGCGGCTGAACCGCCGCGCGCGTCAGGCGATCGCTATCAGGCTGGCGATGCGCTGGAGCAGGGTTTGGCGCGATTCCATCGGGCGGAGACGGCCATAGCGCGCGCGCCGCAGCGACTCGTCATGAATGCAAACCGTTCGCCGCATGGGATCTGGCCGGCTGGACCAGATGGTTGGTCGTTCCATGTGTCGCATCCCCGAATCGCGCTCTTTTGTTGCGCGTGAGCTAACACCAAAGCTGTGGATAAAACGAGTCCATTTGGACGCCCGCGCGAATTTCCTTGCTCGGGTGTCAAGAGTGAGATGCGCAATAATACGGAATGGTTCCCGGCGGCGATTAATTTTGTCTAACGGTCAGTCCGTCGCGCTCCGGCGGCGCGGACATCGGCCAGTGTGGGGTAGCCATTGACCGCCATCAGCAGGTCGGCCTCAGCGAGGATCGCGCGCAAGACCCACGCCGCTCCTTCCGCCCCGCCCAGCGCCAGGCCATAGGTATAGGGCCGCCCCACCCCGACCGCGCGCGCGCCGAGCGCAAGGGCTTTGACCGCATCCGAGCCGGAGCGGATTCCGCTGTCAAACAGCACCGGCGTATCGCCCGCGGCGGCAACAACGTCTGCCAGCAGGTCGATGGTCGCGATCCCGCCATTGGCCTGCCGCCCGCCGTGGTTCGAACAATAGATCGCATCCGCCCCGGTATCGACCGCGCGGCGTGCGTCATCGGGGTGGCAGATGCCCTTCAAGACGATCGGCAGCTTGGTCACCGACTTGAACCACGCCATATCCTCCCAGGTCAGCACTTGCCCGAAGGTCGCCGCCCAGGTGAAGATCGCCGCTGCCGGGTCTTCCTCGGGGGGCCTCGCCAGCAGCGAGCGGAAGACGGGGTCGGTAAAGTAGTTCTGGAGCACCTTGCCGCGGAGCTGCGGGAAGTTCGAGGCGTTGAGATCGCGTGGGCGCCAGCCGGTCACCCAGGTGTCGAGCGTCACCACCAGCGCTGTGTACCCGGCGTCTTCGGCGCGGCGGATCAGGCTGGTGGCGAGTTCCTTGTTGCGGGGGGTGTAGAGCTGGAACCACGCAGGCGTATCCCCGCAGGCAGCCTTCACATCTTCGAGCGGATCGTTCGCCAAGGTCGACGCGCAGAACGGCACGCCCGTCAGCGCTGAAGCGCGGGCAGCGGCAAGGTCGCCGTGGCGGTCCTGCGAGGCTTCACCGTTGAGGCCGATCGGGGCCATGAACAGCGGGGTGGGATAGCGGTGGCCGAATAATTCGATGCTGAGATCGCGGGTGGTGCAATCGACCATCATCCGCGGCACCATACCCCAGTGGTGGAAGGCGGCGGCGTTCTGATCCTGCGTATGCTCGTCCCCGCAGCCGCCCGCGACATAATTGGTGAGGCTCGGCCCGAGCGCCTCGTGCGCGCGTTTTTCGAGCGTAGCGAAGTCGACCGGATAGGTGGGCAGAATGCCCTTGAGGCCGGCGTTGTAAATCTCGTTCTGCATCGCGCCGTAATTGGTCATGGCGGCTGTCTCTCCCGTTTATGCGGGGTAGATCAGCCGATGGGGCGCGTCGGGGCAAGCGCTTTCTAGGCGAAGAAGCGTTGCAGGCGTGGGCGCACTTTGAGGAACTGGATATAGGCCGCCTCCAGCACCACCAGCACCGGCCGCCAGCGCGCCGTCAGCCCCAACGGGCGCAGCATTGGGATGGCGCGCCACATGGCGGCAAAGGCGGCTGCACCCGAATGCACAACTCCGTCCTCCTCGGCATGGAAGCGGGCAAGGAGCGCGGCGCGGTCGATGGGGCAGGACGGGTCGGCCCTGGCAGCGACATCGATGAAGGTGATCGCCCCGCGTTTGTCGAGCCGCCGCATCAGCGCAATTTCGCGCAGGCAGAGCGGGCAAGCGCCGTCGAACCACACCTTCACCATCAGGGCGCGATCCACAGGCGGATGATGTAAGCCACCGCCCCCAGCACCGCGACACTCGCCGCCCAGATGCCCGCCATCCACAGCAGGCGCTGCCACAACGGCGCTTCCGGCTTGCGCTCCGGAGGTGCCAACATCAGTGATACCCCTCGTCGCCTACCTTGCCGCGGAACACCCAATAGGCCCACGCGGTGTAGCCGATGATCAGCGGCATGGTGATCGCCACGCCCACGAGCATGAAGATCTGGCTGCGCTCGGGCGCGGCGGCGTCCCAGATGGTGAGGCCGGGCGGCACGACATAGGGCCAGATCGTGACGCCGAGGCCGCTCATGCCGAGAAAGAACAACGCCAGCGCCAGCCAGAACGGCTTGGAATTGCGGTCCCGCGTAATCGCGCGCAGCATCGAGACCGCGATGATCGCCGTTACCAGCGGCACAGGCGCGACCCAGTAGATCTGAGGGGCGACAAGCCAATGCGCGGCATATTCGGCGTTCAGGGTGATGTTGTAGAGGCTCACCGCCCCCATCAGCACGATGGTCGCAATCCCGGCGCGAAAGGCGACGAAGCGGGCATGGGCCTGCACCCCGCCGTCGAGCTTCCAGATCAGCCAGGTGCTCCCCAGCAACGCATAGCCTGCCACGGTGCCCAGGCCGGTGAGGAAGGTGTAAGGCGTCAGCCAATCCCACCACGACCCGGCATAGGCGCGGCCCTCAACCTCGATCCCCTGCAGCAGCGCGCCGAGGATCATCCCTTGCGACATCGCCGCGACCAGCGATCCGCCGAAAAACGCCATGTCCCAGAAGCTCTGGTGCGCCGGATCGCGCCAGCGGTATTCAAACGCGACGCCGCGGAACACGAGGCCGAGCAGCATTGCGATCACCAGCGGATAGGTCGCTGGCAGGATCACCGAATAGGCCAGCGGAAAGGCGGCAAGCAGCCCGCCGCCGCCGAGCACCAGCCAGGTCTCGTTCCCGTCCCACACCGGCGCGATCGAATTCATCGCCCGGTTGCGGCCTTGGCCGACGCGGAAGGTGGGGAAGAGGATGCCGATGCCAAGGTCAAACCCGTCCATCACGACATAGGCGAAGACCGCAAAGGCGATGATGAAGGCCCAGATGACGGTGAGGTCCATCACACCGGTTCCTTCTCGGGCGCGGCCGAGGGCAGCGGCTCATCGCCGAGCGGGTTCTGCGTCGGCCCCGGGGTGATCCCGGCAGTGCGGATCGGGCCAACATCGCCGCGCTTGACCCCGTATTCGCCAGCATGCGGGGCCTTGCCCATCAGCTTGAGGATGTACCAGACGCCGATGCTGAAGACGGTGAAATAGACCACGATGAACGCCAGCAGCGAGGCGGCGACCGCTGGCGCATCGAGAGGGCTCGCCGCATCGGCGGTGCGCAGCACGCCGTAGATCACAAAGGGCTGGCGGCCGACTTCGGTGGTGATCCATCCGGCGAGCACCGCCGCAAAGCCCGACGGCCCCATGACGACCACGGCACGATGCAGCAATGACATGTCAAAGAGCCGCCCACGCACCCGGCCCCACAGGCTCCACAGCCCGATCCCCAGCATCGCAAAGCCAATGCCGACCATCACCCGGAAGCTCCAGAACACCATCGGCACCGGAGGCTCCTGATCATCAGGGATGGTGTCGAGCCCAGCGAGCGGCGCGTTCCAATCGTGCTTGAGGATGAAGGACGAGGCCTTGGGGATTTCGATGGCATAGCGCACGGTCTTGGCCTCGCTGTCGGGAATGCCGAACAGGATCAGCGGCGCGCCTTCGGGGTGGCTCTGGTAGTGTCCCTCCATCGCCATGACCTTGGCGGGCTGATGCTCGAGCGTGTTGAGCCCGTGCATGTCGCCCGCGAAAATCTGCAAAGGCGTGACAATTGCCGCCATCCACATCGCCATCGAGAACATCACCCGCGCGTGCGGATTGGTGCGGTCTTTCAGCAGGTGCCACGCCCCCACCGCGCCGACTACAAAGGCAGTGGTGAGGTAGGCCGCCATCACCGTATGCACGAGGCGATAGGGAAAGCTCGGGTTGAATACGATGGTCCACCAGCTGGGGCCGGGCAGGAACTGGCCGTTCGCGCCGATCTCGTAGCCCGTTGGCGTCTGCATCCAGCTGTTGACGCTGAGAATCCAGAAGGCCGAGACGAAGGTTCCCAGCGCCACCATCAGCGTCGCGCCGAAATGCAGTTTCTTGCCGACCTTCTCCATCCCGAACAGCATCACGCCAAGGAAGCCTGCTTCGAGGAAGAAGGCGGTCAGCACTTCATAGGCCATCAACGGCCCGATCACGGGCCCCGCCTTGTCCGAAAACACCGCCCAATTGGTGCCGAACTGGTAGGACATGACGATGCCCGAAACGACGCCCATGGCAAAGGCAATGGCAAAGATCTTGAGCCAGTACTTGAACAGGTCGAGATAGACCGATTTGCCCGTCTTGAGCCACAGCCCTTCGAGCACCGCAAGGTAACTCGCCAGCCCGATTGAAAAGGCCGGGAAGAAAAAGTGGAAGCTCACCGTAAAGGCGAACTGGATGCGGGCCAGCAGCAGGGCGTCGAGGTTTTCCAGCATGGTCAGAAGCTAATTCCCTGGGCGGCACCGATCAATTGCGTTGGCTGCACGGAAGATACGGTTTGACGGCAAAAGGGTTGCAAGAACGAGAGATGCCGGATTTCAGATCATCCCCATCGCCGCATCAGGATCGGCAGGCCCCGGTTCCTCGCCCGTATCCAGTGCCAACTCGGCAAAGGCCTTGTCCTGCGAGAGGAACACCCGGCCGGTCAGCTCGTCGAGAAAATGGGCACGCTGCAACCGGTCCATCACCGGGCCCTTCACCTCTGAAAGGTGCAGCTTGACCCCGCCATCGCCGAGCCGGTGGTTGATCGCCTCCAGGCTTTCCAGCCCCGAGGCATCAATGGCATTCACCGCGCTGCACATGAGGATGAGGTGACGCAAGGCGCGACGCTCGGCGACCTGTTCGAGGATGTATTCCTCCAGCCAGCGGGCGTTGAGGTAGGTCAGGCTTTCATCGATGCGGATGGTGAGCAGGTGCGGCAGGGTCAGCACCTTGTGGCGCTCGACATTGCGGAAATGCTCGGTTCCCGGCAACCGGCCGACAATCGCCGCATGGGGCCGGCTGGCGCGCCACAGGTACAGCAGCAGTCCGACGGCGACCCCGGCGATCACCCCCATTTCCACGCCTGCGACCAGGGTGACAGCGATGGTCGCGGTGTGGGCGGCGAAATCGGCCTTGGAATAGGCCCACAGCCGGCGCGGGGTCTTGAAATCGACGAGGCTGAGGACGGCCACAATGATGGTCGCGGCCAGTGTCGCGTTAGGCAGGTGGAACAGGAGAGGGGTGAGGAACAGGCTCGCCAGCGCGATGCCAACGGCGGTGAACGCGCCCGCAGCCGGGGTCTGCGCGCCTGCATCAAAGTTCACCACCGAGCGCGCGAAGCCGCCCGTCACCGGATAGCCGCCCGACAACGCCGAGGCGATGTTGCTCGCGCCAAGACCGATCAATTCCTGATCTGGCACGATCCGCTGGCGACGCTTGGCCGCGAGCGTCTGCGCGACCGAGACGCTTTCGACGAATCCGATCACCGAGATCAGCAGCGCGGGCACCCACAGGGCTTTGAGCAGGCTGACGTCAGTCGAAGGTAGCGCGAAGGGCGGCAGACCCTGCGGGATCGCGCCGACCACTGAAACGCCCTGCCCCTCCAGCCCGAAGCCGAGGACCGCAAGGATCGTGACCGCCACCGCCACCACCGGCCCGGCCTTGGCGCTCATATCGGCGGCGCGGGGGGAGAGGCCGAGCTTTTGCAGCGCGGGCTTGAGGCCCCGGCGCACCCAGAACAGGAACAGCGTGGCAGGCACACCGATCGCGAGGGTGTAAAGGTTGGTCTCCCCCACCGCGCCCGCAATCCCCGCCAGCATCTCGGGCCAGGTCTCGCCCCCGGCTTTGACGCCGAGGATATGCTTCAGCTGGCTGGTGGCGATCAGCACACCAGACGCGCTGATAAACCCGCTGATCACCGGATGCGACAGCAGGTTCGCGAGGAACCCCAGCCGCAGCAGGCCGAGCACAGCCAGCATCACGCCCGAAAGCGCGGCCAGCGTCACCGCCGCCTCCCAATATTCCGCCGTCCCCGGTGCCGCCACCGCGCCCACCGCGCTTGCCGTCATCAAGGACACCACCGCCACCGGTCCCACCGCCAGCGTCCGGCTGGTGCCGAACAAGGCATAGGCGATGAGCGGCATGATCGAGGCATAGAGGCCGACAACGGGCGGCAAACCGGCGAGCATCGCATAGGCAAGGCTCTGCGGGATCAGCATGATGGTGACGATCACCCCCGCCATCAGATCGCTGGTCAGCGCAGGGCGATCATAGGTGCGGCCCCATGCGAGGATGGGAAGGTAGCGGGCGATCACCCCTTGCCTTCCACAAGGCGTACCAGCAGCATGCCAGCGAGCATGCCAGCGAGCATGGCGACGACGAAGATCGTCGCTGAAGCGGGCGCGATCGCCAGCGCGGCAAAGCCGGGACCGGGGCACAGCCCGGCAATCCCCCAGCCGATCCCGAACAGCGCCGAGCCGCCGATCAACCGCGGGGTGAGATCATTGCGATCGGGTAGGGAAAAGCCCTCCGCGAAGAAGGGCCGCAGCATCTTACGCTGCACCATCCAGGCCAGCGCCATCACCATCACCGCCCCGCCCATGACAAAGGCGAGCGTCGGGTCCCATGCGCCCAGCAGGTCGAGAAAGCCGCGCACCCTTGCCGGATCGGTCATCCCGCCCAGCGTCAGCCCCGCGCCGAAGATCGTGCCGGAAGCGAGAGGAACCAGCGTATCGCGGATCATGGCAGCACCTTCATTCCGAGCGCATTCATCGCGGCGACCGTGGCAAAGCCGGTCGCCATGAAGATGGCAGTGGCGACCAGTGAACGCGGCGACAGGCGGCTCATGCCGCATACGCCGTGCCCACTGGTGCAACCGCTCCCAAGCCGGGTGCCGATCCCGACGATCACCCCGGCCACAATCAGCGTTACCGGGCTGGCAAAGGACGGGGCAGCGGCGCCGGTCAGGCTCGCCACCACCAGCGCGCCGAGTGGCAGGCCGATGATAAAGGCCCATGCCCCGGCGCGGGGCTGCGAACCGCTGGCAATGCCAAAGGCGCGCGCAGCGATGCCCGAGACCCCGGCAATCCGCCCTGCCCCCAGCAGCATCAGCGCCGCCGCCAGCCCGATCATCACCCCGCCCGCCAAACCGGCGAGCGGGGCGGCATCAGGAAATCCCGGCAAGGTCATACAGCGTTGACCGGGAGTTTGAGGTAAATGATGCCATTGTCATCCGGCGGTGGCAGATGGCCCGCGCGCATGTTGACCTGCACGCTCGGCAGGATCAGGCGCGGCATGTCCAGCGTCGCATCGCGCGCCTCGCGCATGGCGACGAATTCATCCTCGGTGATGCCGTCATGCGCGTGAATATTGCCCTCGCGCTCAGCGGCAACGGTGGTCTCCCACACATATTCGCTGCGGCCCTTGGGCAGGTAGTCATGGCACATGAACAGCCGGGTTTCAGGCGGGAGCGCAAGGATGCGGCGCAGCGAGCGGAACAGCGTGCGCGCATCCCCGCCGGGAAAGTCTGCGCGGGCCGTGCCGTAATCGGGCATGAACATGGTATCGCCCACAAACACCGCCTCGCCCACGACATAGGCGATGCAGGCCGGGGTGTGGCCGGGGACATGCATCACCGTGACCGGCAAGCTGCCGATGGTGAAGGTGTCGCCATCCTTGAACAGCACGTCGAACTGCGAGCCGTCACGCGCAAATTCGGTGCCCGCGTTGAACAGCTTGCCGAACACCTGCTGCACCATGGTGATCGCCTCCCCGATGGCAATCTTCCCGCCGAGCTTTTCCTGAAGGTAAGGCGCGGCCGAGAAGTGATCGGCATGGGCGTGGGTTTCCAGCAGCCCTGTCACTTTCAGATTATGCCTAGTGACGTAATCGATGACCGCATCAGCGGAGCCGGTCGCGGTGCGGCCCGAGGCGGGGTCGAAGTCGAGCACGGAGTCGATCACTGCCGCCTCGCCGGTCGCCGGATCGGACACGACGTAGGTCACAGTATAGGTCGCGGGGTCGAAAAAGCTCGCAATTTCCGGACGGAGCGCAGCGTCATTGGCAGCGCGCAGCACCTGATCCGTGGCGGCTTGCAGGACCGGATCATTTGTGGACATCACATTTTTCCATTCCTTTTCATAAATCGTGTATATGTATTGCAATGTCGGTGTCAAGTGCTACAAGGATCCCCATGAGCGAGCACAGCACCACCCTCCCTCCCTGCGGCGGCCTCAGGATCGGTGACTTTGCCCCGGACTTCGAAGCTCGCAGCACCACTGGTCCGGTGCGCCTGTCGGCCTATCGCGGGCGCTGGCTGGTGCTGTTATCGCACCCGGCCGATTTCACGCCCGTTTGCACCACCGAATTCGTGGCGCTCGCCCATGTAGCCCCCGCTTTCACAGCGCGCGACTGCGCATTGATGGCGCTTTCGGTCGACAGTCTGTTCTCGCATTTCGCCTGGCTGCGCATGATCCGCGACCGCTTCGGCGTGGAAGTGCGCTTCCCGATTGTCGAAGACCCGACGCTGGTGATCGGCCGCGCGTTTGGCATGGTCTCCGCACACGACAGCGACAGCGCCGCCGTGCGCACCACCTTCTTCATCGATCCCAAGGGCGTGATCCGGGCGATGACTTGCTATCCCGCCAACCTCGGCCGTTCGGTGCCCGAGATGCTGCGCATTCTCGATGGCTTGCAGGCGATTGACGCCCACGGCGCGCTGGCCCCGGCAAACTGGCAGCAGGGCGAGCCCCTGCTGGCCCAGCCGACCCATGATCTTGATGAGGTCTTCGCAGCGCCCGACCTGACCGGCTGGTTCCTGCGCGATTCCGAAGGGAGCGCCTGATGGCTGAGGATGACCTGATCGAAGCCCTCAAAGCCCTCGCCCACCCGCTGCGCTGGCGGATCCTGACCACGCTCGCAACAGGCGAGCGCAATGTCGGCGAGATCGAGCAGGCTACCGGGATCGGCCAGCCGGGTCTGTCGCAGCAGCTTGGGGTGCTGCGCAAGGCAGGACTGGTCGACACCCGAAAACAAGCCAAGCTGGTCTATTATTCGGTCGCGGATAAACAGCACGCAGCAGTGATGGATGCCATCGGCAAGATTGGCCGGAACCCACCTAAACCGCCGTCGGAACCCGCCCCCGCCGAACCGCGCCGCGCTTCGCCGGGGGCGGCCAATTTTGCAAGGCTTTGGTAAAACGCGAGGGGGGGCGCCGACACCGACGCCCCCCCTTGCTTGCGGGTCACATCGTCCAGCGCGCGCCGATGAAGAACGACCGCCCGACCGGGCTCGCCGGATAGGCGCGCTCAGTGATGTAGGGCTTCACGTCCGAGAGGTTGGTGACCCCGCCGAACACCTGCATGCCCATGTCAGGGATCTCATAGGACGCGCTGACATTGTGCATCCAGGTTTCGCCCGTGAGGCCCGCCGGGCCGAACTGAGCGTCGATCGTCTCGATCTCGACCCCGCGCAGCGCCATCTCGCCGAGATAGGTGACGGTGTAATCCAGGTTGAAGCCGCCATAGCCATAGCTCGCGGTCGCCCGGCCCGACCATTCGGGGCGCTGCAACTCGGTCAGCTCGGGATCAATGCGGGTCAGGTCGGTCGGATCGAAGAAGAAATCGATCTTGTCGACCCACGAAGCCGTCGCGGTGAGGCCGAGACGGTGATCGCCGATGCTGGTGTTGTAGGACAGCGTGGCATCAACCCCGGCGGTCTCGATCCGGACGAAGTTGATCGTCGTCAGGTTGAGCGAGGTGAACCCGAGGAACTGCGCCGACGAGGGATCGCGGTTGCGGGTGAAGCTGTTGCAGAAGTCGTTGGGGAATGTGGTGCTGTCATAGCAGTTGTCGACCACATCCTGCGCCGCAACCGTGCTGATCGCGTCGTCGATCTGGATGTTGTAGTAGTCCGCCGTGAGTGCGAGGCCGGGGATGAAGCGCGGCTGGAACACAACCCCGACGGTATAGGTATCGGCGGTCTCCTCACGCAGATCGGGATTGCCTGCGATGGTCCCGGCAAAGCGGGCGCTGAGCGGATCGGCGAACCCTGCGGGAATGCCGTCCGCGCGGCAGTTGTTGATGCGGTTCTGAACGTTGGGATCGCCGTCCGCGACGAGCGCATCGATTTCCGCCTGGTCGCACGGATCGAAGGGCCGGAAGAAAGCGGCCTGCGGCGGTGCGAAAAGCTCGGAGATGTTGGGCGCTCGGACCGCGCGCGAATAGGTGCCGCGCAGCCGCAGATCATCGATTGGCGACCAGAAGCCGTTGATCGCGTAGGTGAACACCCCGCCGACCGTGCTGTAGTCCGAATAACGGCCCGCCAGTTCGAGCCGCAGCTCCTGAATGAAGGGCACATCCTCGATCAGCGTCGTGCCGAGTTCGCCGAAGAGCTCAATCACATCATACCGGCCACCCGAATCCTGGAAGAACCCATCGGGCGGCGTGGCGAGCGAAGTCTGCGCAAAGCCGTTGCCGTCAAAGCCCGGGGCATCGCCCACGAATTGGCCCGCCGTGCCATCAACGGTGGTCACAGGAAGGATCCCGCGCACCAGCGCATCGAATTGCGACCGGCTCTTTTCCTCGCGGTACTGGGCGCCCAGCGCGAACTGGATGCTGTCATACGGCAGGTTGAAGAAGCCCGAGGTATCGCCGCTCACCAGCGCCTGCAGCTCAAGCTGTTCGGTGCGGAACTTGTTGATGGTGGTGGTGGTGATGAAGTCGACCGCCTCCTGGCTGATCGCACCCACCCCGAACAGGTTGGCAGGCTTGCACTGGCCCTGTCCCGGCACGAAGGTGAGATAGCCGAAGTTGCCGGTCGGGATGTCGAACACGGTTGCTGGCGAGCGCACCGTCGGATCAAGCTCGCTACGACACACCGGGTTGCCCCGCGCATCGCTCGTCACGTCAATCGCGGCGAGGAAGCGGTCATAGAGCACATTGTTGTTGTTGATCGCCTTGAGATCATAGCGGCCCCAGTTGGCCGAGACGTCAAACTCGATCTCGTCCGTGAGGCTGCCTTTGACGCCACCGACAAAGCGGTAGGTTTCCGAGATGTTCGTATCGATATTGGGTCCGAGATCGGTCGGGTCGCGGGTGATGAACAACCCGCCCGCCGCGTCCGAGATCGGCCGCAGCACTGCCGGGATGAAGGGGTTGTCCGGCGCCACGGTCAGCAGATCGTAGAACGAGTTCTGATTGGTGCCGAACACGGTCTCCTGGCGGAAGAACTTGCCCTCGAAATAGGCATTGATCCGGTCGGTGACGTCGAAATCGGTCAACAGGTTGATCCCGTAGCGCTCGGTCTGTGGGATCAGGAAGCCGTTATTGTCGAAGATGTTGCCCTCACCGCCAAAGGCGTTGAAGTTGCCCGCGATAAGGCCGTCCTCGTCGAGCACTTCGATCCCATCGGCGGTAGCAATGTAGCAGCCGCCCAAGGCGCCGAACCCGTTGTAATCGAACAGCCCGTTGAAGCCAGTGAAGCTCTCGGTGCAGTCGCTGCGGCCATCGCGGTCGATATCGGAATTGGGATCGGCAAAGTCGGCCGGAATAATCACCCCGCCGGCCGAGGTGATCTGGAAACCGTATTGCGATCCGATCGCGCGGGTCGGGGCATTCAGCGCGCGGTCGATCAGCGCCTGCTCGGCGGCGGTCGGTGTCGTACCGGTCGGGAAGATCGAACGGTAGCGCGATGTGCCCGGCAGCGGGATGGTGAAGCCATAGGGGTAGAACCCGCGCGAGAGGCTGAAGAAATTGCTGAAATTGGGCGTTCCGGCACCCAGATCGCCGCGCTGGAAGCGCAGGGCGGGGTTGGGGCCGTCATCAGCAATGTTCCCATCGCGGAACTGCGCGCGGTCACCAAAGCGCAACCCATCGTCGCGGCTGTAATCGCCAACAATGGTGACATTGCCGCGCCCTTCCGCGAAGTTCTTGCCGAACTTCACATAGGCATCGATGTTGCCGGCATCGCTGTTGTCGGAAATCCCGCCGGTGAGGCCGAGTTCAAGCCCGTCAAATTCGCGGTCGAGCACGAAGTTGACGACGCCGGTGACAGCATCCGCGCCATAGACCGCCGAGGCGCCGCCGGTGAGCACTTCGACCTGCTTGATCAGCGAGGATGGGATCGAGTTGATATCGACCACCGACGTTTCAGCGACGCCCGCCACATGGCGGCGGCCATTGACCAGCACCAGCGTGCGCTCAGCGCCAAGCCCGCGCAGGTTGAGCGTGGCCGCGCCGACCGCGCCGCCACCGCCGGTTTCGCTCGGCGCGACCGATTGGGCCGAAGTGACTGAGGCCGAAAGGGCCGGAATGGTGCGCAGCGCGTCCGCCACTTCCTGTTCGCCGCGGAAACTTTCAGCGGTGATGCTGACAATCGGAGAGGGGGATTCAAGGTTGGAATCGCGCCGCAGCCGCGATCCTGTGACAAGGATCGATTCTTCCGGTTCAGCGCCATCAACCGCATCGGCCGCGGCTTCGCTCGCGACAACAGCGGTTGCAGACTGCGCTGCAGCGGTGGCCGGCAGGAACGCAAAAGCGAGACCTGAAAGCAATGTGGTGGAAAGCAGTATCTGCCGATTGGAACGCGTGCTTACAATGATCATACTTGCCCCCGAAATCTTGGGTGAAGTTGATCCTCCCCTGAATTTCGGTGGGCCAGTGTCGTTTCGCGCACCAGTCTCCCCGCTTGGTACACGCCTACCCGGGCAGTGCACTCAAGACGAAAGGATTAAGCCAGCTTGACGACTTAACCATGGGCCATTTGACTTATACGGCGCAATTGAGGTGCGAAAGTACGCTGACCGGATGGTCGCTTTTTCTTAATCAGTATTTTGCCTGAAAATACTGTTATTTCAGATGAATTTTTAGCCACTTCGCCACAAACCCCGGGGCTGCGTTAGCGGTTGGGGCGGTTAGCCCTCTGAACTTATGGCACCATCGATAGCAGGGTCGGTCGCCGAGTCGCTTTGGGCAATGGCTTTGAGAAAGGTGCGCTTGACCAGCCACGGTTCAAGCACCCGCCCAACCAGATAAATCGCCAGGAACAGGCCGGCGAGGACATAGGCGGGCGTGGGCGAATGCGGGCCTTCGTCTTTGTCCTTGTCTTTATCCTTGTCCTTCTTCTTGTTCGGATCTTCCGGAGCAGGCGCGCCCAGCATTTCATCGATCGGATTGAGCTTGGGAACGGGCTTGTCCTTGTCCTTTTCCTTATCCTTCTCCGGCGAAGCTTCGACCGCCGCTTTCTCCCAGCTGTTGGCAAGCTCGGCGAGTTGGCCGAAGCCGATGAACAGCAGCGGGGCAAGGAAGCACAGCAAGAGCGCGGTGCTGAACAGATCGAACCGCAGCACGGCCTCGCCGTTGTCGCGCGCATCGACCCGCAGGTTTCCGCGGGTGAACGTGGCGAGCTTGTCCTGCGCGGCGGGATTGCGCTTGCGATAGGAGAGCGTGTCGCCTTCGCGCGCGATCTCGGTGCCAGGCGTTTGGAACAGCGGGTCGAGGCGCTCGAACACACTATCGGCGGACAGCGGTTGACCAAGCGGGATTTCGCCCCGAGTGCGCCAGATCCGGTCGATATAGGGAAGGTTCATCGGGCGAGAACCGGTGCCCTGCCGACGCTCATCGCCCAGCCTGCTCGATCCGTCACTCCGCCGGTTCCAGCTGCGGCCCGGGCTGCACGGCAGCACCGCGCCGCTTGGCCATGGACGCCTTGATGCTGCGATAGCCTTCACGGAACGGATAGATCATGGTCTCGCCAATATCCATGCGCCGCCCGCCTTCCATGCCGAGAAGCTCCGCCTCGCCATCGACGCAGGTGCCGAAAATGCGGTCCCAGATGATCCACGTGCCCGAATAATTGCTGCGGGTCGCCTCGTAATCCTGCGAGTGGTGGACGCTGTGATGTTCGACGGTGTTGAAGATGTAACGCCACCAGCGCGGCGTGTTGAAACGCACATTGATGTGCTGATAGACCGACACCGACATCCCGATCGCGCCTGCGAGCAGGAAGGCGCGCGGCAGGAAGTCGAAGAAGCCGCCGATCCCAAGACCGATCAGGAAGAGCTCAACCGGATTGCCGACCGCCCCCTTGTTGATGTTGAGCTGGGTGATGTAGTGGTGCGGCGCGTGGGTCAGCCACAGCGGATACCAGTTATGCATCCCGCGGTGCATCCAGTATTGCCCGAAATCGAAGATCATCGAGATCAGCAGCGCCTGTACCAGCAGCGGCAGGCCGGTGAACCAGGCAAACTTGTCCCAATCAAACGCGCCGCGCACGGCTTCGATGATCACGCCATCGCCGATATAGGCGTCGACCATGCGCAGGATCGTGTAGCCAAGCCCGACATAGAACACGTCGGTGGCGAATTCCTTCCAGGTCAGCTGCCAGCTGCGATAGCGCGGGTTCACCCATTCGAGCCCGAGCAACAGGACCTTGAAAGCAAGGCCGAGCGCGAGGCCAATCGAGGCCAGCGCCCACTCATTGGGCGCATAGTACCAGAACAGGATCAAACCGAAGAGCACTGCGGGCTGGAACCACGAGAAGAACAGCTGCTTGAACGGGCCGCCTTCGACCCGGCCGATGTTTTCCCAGCCGACTGTCACCGGCGCATCCGCACCAATGATCCGATTGCCCACCTGTACTCCGGCCATTGCGAACTTCACCCCTGCTGCTTGTGCGCGTCGTGCTTGCCGTTCACCTTTTCTCAACGGAAACCGCCGCGCGCAGCGCTCCGGTCTTCCGTTGCATACCCGTACCCATGGCGACCTCATGCGTCAGAGGAAGTGGGCAAATGACGTAGAAATTTTGCACTGCACAAAAATCAGTGCAATTTCAGTCCGAAAGATAACGCACTGCAATCGCTGTCGCGGCTGCGCGGGTTTCCACACCCAATTTTCTGAACACCTGTTCTAAGTGCTTGTTGACCGTTCGCGGGCTTATATCAAGAATCTCGCTGATTGTCTTATTTGTTTTTCCATAGCTAACCCACAGTAATACTTCAGCTTCACGCCGGGTCAGGCCATTATGCTTCTGGAGCACAGCAATCTTGCCGTCTTCGCGCACTTCCGTGAGCCGGATCAGCGTTTCGCCGGGACGGTCAGAGTCGAGCACAGCGAATTCGATCTCGAGCCCGTTCACCTCGGTGCGACTGGTGGTGAGGGGTTGTGACGGATCGGCCATTAACTGCCGCACCGGGGCTACCAGCGCGGCAGGCAAGGTGCTGCGGTCAGGCTGCCATTCCGGATCGACCTGTGCAAACAGGGTTTCGGCTTGGGGTGTGCACCAGATGATCGTCTCCCCGGCACCCAGCGCCACCAGACTGCGACCGGCCAGCCCCAGCGCCAGCCGCGAGCGGTAGGTCGTGCGCGCATTGGCCAGATGCACCCGGATACGCGCGAGCAGCTCGTCGATCACGATCGGCTTGCGCACATAATCGACCCCGCCGGTCTGAAGCGCGGCGACCACGTGATCAGGCTCGCCAAGCCCCGTGATGAAGATCACGGGAATATGCGTCGTCGCCGGATCGCGCTTGATCTCGCGCGTGGCCTCCAGCCCGCTGATGCCGGGTAGCATCGCGTCCATCAGGATGAGATCAGGCTTGGCGTGCCCGAGCAGTTCGATCGTCGCCTCACCGCTGCGCGCAATCAGCACGGTCATGCCCTCGGCCTCGAGCGTGTCGACCAGAAACCGGAGCGATTCCGGGTTGTCATCGACGACAAGGATCGTGTCCCTAGTGTTCATTACGCTGCCCCGCCCTTGCCAGGTTGGAAAGACCCTTGAGATCGAAGCTGTCAAGCATGGCCCGCAAGCGCTCGGCTAGCGTCGCTGCTTCGGGCGCAAGCGCGGCGATGGCGTCGATCTCGGCCTCGATCCCGCGCACATGGCCGATGCGAACCAGCTGTTCGATAGCGGCGAAGTGCGACCGCGCTTGATCTTCGAGGATGGACATCAGCGGCGGCGGAGCAGCAGGTCCACTCCTTGCAGCATCGACAGCGTTGCGCTGCCACGTCAGCCCTAGTTGCGACGCCAACACATCGAGCAAGGGACCGAAGGCAAAGGGTTTCATCAGGAATTGGTTATTCGCCGGGCCAGCATCTGACCGGCCAGCCGACTGCGGCGCCTCCCCGGTCAGCATCACGATGCGCAAGCGCGGACCGTGCCGCTCGCGCAGCAGCGCCGCGACCTCCCAGCCTGAGAGGCCTGGCATCGCAACATCGAGAAACACCAGATCGGGCTGCACTTGTTGTGCCAATGCGATCCCCGCCGCACCGGTGCCCGCCGTGTGCACCGCAAACCCGAGCGGTTCCAGAAAAGCGCGCAGCATCGCCAGATGGGCCGGATCATCGTCGATCAGCACCAACGTGCGCCGTGGACCACTATAGCCACTTACCCTGCCGAGGGTCGTCGGCTCAACCGGCTGGGTGAGCGGCTGCGACAGCATCAGTTTGACGGTGAAGCGCGACCCCTCGCCCGGCACGCTTTCGACCGCGATGTCCCCGCCCATGATCCGCACCAGCGCCTGCGTGATCGCCAGACCCAGCCCGATACCGGGTCGCTCTGACGCAGCGCCTCCTCCGCGCTCGAACGGCGTAAAGATGCGCGCCAGATCATCGGCGGCGATCCCGATCCCGGTGTCGATCACCGTGAAATGCGCCAGCTCGTTACGATATTGCACCTTGAGCGTCACCTGCCCCTCGTCAGTGAACTTGATCGCGTTGGTGACGAGGTTGATCAGCACCTGACGCACGCGCTTCTCATCGCCGCGCACGAATTCAGGCAGGCCGGGCGGGTGGTCCAGCACCAGCGCAATGCCCTTGGCCGCCGCCTGCGGTGCGAGCATGTCGATCAGCTGATCGAGGAATGCGGGGAAGCGGATCATGTCGCGGCTGAGGGTCAGCGCGCCGCCTTCGATCTGCGAGATGTCGAGCAGTCCCTCGACCAGATGCGCGAGGTGTTCGCTGCTGCGCCGGATCACGCGGGCGGCGCGAACCGCGTCCTTGCCGTCATTGCGCTCCAGCAATTGGGCATAGCCATAGATCGCATTGAGCGGTGAGCGGATTTCGTGGGCGAGGCTGGCGAGAAACCGCGTCTTGGCCTCGTTCGCCGCTTGGGCAGCCGCCTTGGCGCTGTCGCTCGCCGCGAGCGCTTCGGCCAGTTCCGCGAGCGCCCGCGCGTCGCCGCGTTCGCCCTTGGCCTGCACCAGCGCAAGCAAACGGTCGAACGCGGCGGCGGTCACGGCAAGGGCCTTGGAGCGAGAGGGCGAAGGCGCATGGCTGCTTACCGGCTCGCGATATAGGCGCGCCAGCCGCCGAGGTGGGTGATATCCTCGGCCCCGGTGAGCGCGCGCGGCTCGGCGACGAAGCCCTTGACGCTGGTGCCGTCGGCGAGCGTCACCGTGCCGATCGCGAGCGGTGGGGGAACCTCGGCAACGAAGCTGCCGAATTCGGCGAGGCCCAGCTCGTAGACCTCGAGCGCGATGGCCGCGCCATCAGCACTGTGCACCAGCGCCGGCTTGGGCGGGACAGAGTCGGCCATGGCATAGAGCCGGTAGGTCGGCGCGGTGGTGAAGGCCCCGACGAACTTCGCCTCCCGCGACGTCAGCTGCCAATGCAGCGGCATGCCTTCGAGGTGGGCGCCGACGACGGCCAGTTTGATCGTGTCCATGTGGTCTCCGGTATCGAGTGGGGGGATCGGCGGCAGGTTGGCTAAGGACAGATAGGCACCCGCGAGTGCAAGCAGGCATTTGTCGCTATGCGCAGGCCCGATGAAGGTGATCCCGAAGCCTGTGTTGTTGGATCGGACCCCCGCAGGGACGGCAATCGCGGCCATGTCCAACAGATTGACGAAATTCGTATAGCGCCCGAGATTGCTGTTAAGCGCCACCGGCGCGGCGGCGAGTTCGGCGACGCGGTAGGTCGTGCCCGTGGTGGGGAAGGCCAGCGCATCGACGTGTCCCCACAGCGCCTCGGCGGCGCGTTGCAGGGCCGCGAGGCGGTAGACGCCGTTCCATACCTCCACCGCACTCATCGCCAGCCCGGGTTCGAGGATGCTGCGCACCACCGGATCGAAGGCCTCGGGATCACTCCGCAGCAGACCCTCCACCGCCGCCGTGCGCTCGGCCACCCAGGGCCCGCCATAGAGCAATTGCGCCGCCTCAAGCAGCGGGGTGATGTCGATTTCGACCAGCTCCGCCTGCGTTCCCAGCACGCCCAGCGCGCATTCATAAAGTTCCTCTGCCTGCACATCGCCGAAGAACACCCGCTGATCGGGGCGCGGCACGCCGATGCGCTCGGGCCTTAGCGGCACATCGGCGAGCGGGCGCGAATAGGCGTCCTCAGCGTCGAAGCCAGCCAGCACGCTATCGACCAGCGCCGCGTCCTCAAGGCGGTCGGTAAACACCGTGATGCAGTCGATGCTGCGGCAGGCCGGCACCAGCCCGCGCGTGCTCCAGCGGCCCTTGGTGGGCTTCATCCCGATGAGGTGGTTGAACGCGGCAGGCACCCGCCCCGATCCGGCGGTATCGGTGCCGAGCGCGAAGGCCACCAGCCCCGCCG
>LSKF01000166.1 GCA_001556995.1 Erythrobacteraceae bacterium CCH12-C2 | reverse complement strand
CCAACTGGATGATCCCGGGCAAGATGATCAAGGGCATGGGCGGGGCGATGGACCTCGTCGCAGGGGTCAAGAAGATCATCGTGGTGATGGACCATACCGCCAAGGATGGCTCACCCAAGTTCATCCCGGCCTGCACCCTGCCGCTGACCGGTGCCGGGGTGGTCGATATGGTGATCACCAATCTCGCTGTGTTCCAGCGGCCCGACCACGCCTCGCCGTTCAAGTTGGTCGAGATGGCCCCGGACGTGACCGAAGCCGACATCGCGGCGAGCACTACCGCGCATTATGTCGTCTAGGGTTCCGCGCAGCGCAGGCACGCCATGGCTGATAGCAGGCGCAGCGCTGTCGGCAGCGGCGGCGCTGCTGCATGTGGGGGTGATTGCGGGGGGACCTGATTGGTACCGCTTCTTCGGTGCAGGCGAGCGGATGGCGCAGATGGCGACGCGCGGGCACTGGTATCCCCCGGTGGTTACCACCGGCATCGCCATAGTGCTCGCAGGATGGGCGCTGGTCGCACTGTCGGGCGCGGGGTTGACGGTTCGGGTGCCATTGCTGCGCACAGGGCTGACAGCGATCACTGCGATTTATCTGGCGCGGGGCCTGCTGATCGTGCCGGTGGCCATGTTCGTGCCCTATCCGGAAGGTGCATTCGATTACTGGTCGTCGCTGATCGTGCTGGTTTACGGTCTGGTCTACGCGATCGGACTGTGGCGGGCCTGGCCAGCCTTGCGCCCCCGTCCGAAGTCAAGCATCGCCTGATCCATGTGGCTCCCCGAAACCCGCAATCCCAACGCGCCGCTGGCGGGCCTGAAGGTGGTGGAGCTGGCACGGGTGCTGGCGGGGCCGTTCTGCGGGCAGATCCTTGCGGACCTCGGCGCGGATGTAATCAAGGTCGAAAGCCCGGAGGGCGACGGCACGCGGCTTTGGGGCCCGCCGTGGGTCGAACGCACCGATGCTTCCGGGAAAGTCCACCGCGAGGCGGCCTATTACCACGCCTGCAATCGCGGCAAGCGCTCGATCATCGCCGATTTTGGCGACCCGGAGGACCTCGCCCGGGTTAGAGCGCTGATCGCCGAAGCTGACGTTGTGATAGAGAACTTCAAGACCGGCAGCCTCGCCAAATTCGGGCTCGATTATGCCAGCTGCGCCGCCACCAACCCCGCCCTCGTTTATTGCTCGATCACCGGCTTCGGCCAGACCGGCCCACGCGCACATGAAGCGGGATACGACTTTGTGGTGCAGGGTATGAGCGGCTTCATGTCCTTGACGGGCGAGCCCGAGGGGTATCCGGTCAAGATGGGCATTTCCATCTCCGACCTCTCCACCGGGGTATGGGCCGCGAACGGCATTCAGGCGGCGCTGCTGATGCGGGCGCGCACAGGCAGGGGTCAGCAAGTCGATATGAGCCTGCTCGATTGCTCGGTCGGGCTGCTGGCCAATCAGGCCACCTACACCTTCGTTACCGGGCACAACCCGCCGCGGATGGGCAATGCCCATGCGCAGGTCGCGCCCTATGGCGTCTTCGCGGTGAGCGATGGGCACGTGATCCTCGCGCCGGCCAATGACGGCCTGTTCCACAAGCTGATGGAGGTGCTGGGGCTCGGCCATCTGGCCCACGATCCGCGCTTCGAAACTAATGGTGACCGGACCGCGAATGCCGCTGCGCTGGACGCCGAAATCGCCGCGGCCACAGCCAACTGGACCAAGCAAGGCTTGCTCGATGCCTGCCATGCGGCAGGGGTTCCGGCGGGGCCGATCAACCGGCTTGATGAGGTCTTCGCCGATCCGCAGGTGATTGCGCGCGGGATGCGGGTGGAGCTTGGCGGGATGGCGGGGGTGCGCAGTCCCTTCACCTTCTCGGACGCCGAACTCGCACTCGACCGGCCTTCACCAATCCACGGGGAAGACGGTTAGGCCAGCAGCCTCACCCCTGCGCGCCACACACGCTCGAACGGACCCTGGCCGAGGCGCGTCACCCATGGCGGGGACCAGGCCAGCATCGCCGCCACCGGCACCAGACCGAGCGCGAAGGATTGCCCGCGGGTGACCTCGCCGAACAGGCCCAGCCCCCAGCTCGCGAAGATCGCGGAGAGGATCACGCTCGTCATCAGGTAATTGGTCAGCGACAATCGCCCCACCATCGCCAGACGGCGGGTCAACCCGCTGTCCTTGCTTAAGAATGCCATCGCCAATGCGGCATAACAGACCGCCAGCAGCATATCGAAGGGGGCCGAAATCACCAGCGCCACCGGGCCCACTAGCGCGGCCGGAAAGCCCTCCGCGTCCAGCCATGCGGCCATCGCCAACAACGCCGGGAGCGCGACCAGCGCGCTGCCTGCCGCCACACGTTGCAGCCAGAAAGCGCGCCATTGGCCCTTCAGCATCCCGCCTTTCCAAAGCCCCATCCCCAGCGTGATCGCGGCAAGGTTCAGCGGCAGGGACGCCAGCAAAGTGGTAAGCTGCGTGGGGATGCCGGTCCCACGGCGCACAATCCGTTCCCCCAGCCCTTCGCGCCCCTGCTCCAGCAGCATCGCGATCGCTCCCGGATCGCGGCCGAATTGCCGCTCGGCAAACCGCAGCGCATCGGTGCCCGATTGGTTCAAGTGAAAATCGACCAAGCCTCCGCCAAGCGCGGTCATTCCAAATGCGAGATGGGCCAGGACAAAGCCAAGGGCGGTCACCATCAAGGCCCGCACGCTCAGCCCGGCGAGCAGCGGCAAAGCCAGCCCGGCGATCGCGTAGGCGCGCAAGACATCATTGCTGGCAAGCAGCGTGGCATGGACAAGGCCGACGCCGAACAAGACCGCCATCCGCGCATAATGCGCCCGCCACGGTCTCGGGCCGCCCCGCTCCAGCAGGATCAGACACCCCACCCCGAACAGCATCGCAAACAGCGTGCGGAACTTGTCTTCGATGAAGACAAAGCTCGCCAGCCACACCCATTGGTCCAGCGGCCCGACTCCGCCGAAGGACAGCGGATTGTAGTACGCCGGTCCCGGCAGCGCGAAGGTGTGGACATTCAAGCCCACGATCCCAATGACCGCAATCCCGCGCAGCGCGTCGAGCGCGAGGATGCGTTGCGGGCCTCCGGGCGTCACCATCGATGACGCCCTAGCGGAAAAATCAGCCCAAGGCAGCCTTCAGATCATCGACCAGATCGAGCCGCTCCCACGGGAAGAAATCGCCTTCGGCCTTGCGCCCAAAATGGCCGTAAGCCGCCGAGGGCTGGTAGATCGGCTTATTGAGGCCAAGGTGGGTGCGGATGCTGCGCGGGGTCAGGCCGCCCAGCTTGGCGATGCCGAGGATCGCCTGTTCGATTGTGTCGTCGCCCACGGTGCCGGTGTCATGCGTGTCGACATAGAGCGACAGCGGCTGCGACACCCCGATGGCATAGGCGATCTGGATCGTGCAGCGCGTGGCAAGGCCCGCCGCGACCACGTTCTTGGCGAGGTAGCGGGTGATGTAAGCGGCCGAGCGGTCCACCTTGGTCGGGTCCTTGCCGCTGAACGCGCCGCCGCCATGCGGGGCCGCGCCGCCATAGGTGTCGACGATGATCTTGCGGCCCGTGACCCCGGCATCGCCGTCCGGCCCGCCGATTTCAAACGCGCCCGTCGGGTTGATGTAATACTGCGTCTCACGCAGCAGCACCGGCGGGATGACGTCAGCCACAACCTTCTTCACATAGGCTTCAAGCTCGGCATACTTCGCCGGATCGGCGTGCTCGCCGGTCAGGCAATAGCCCTGCTTGTGCTGGGTCGAGACGACCACCGCAGTCGCCGCCACCGGCAGCGAGCCTTCATAGCGCAGGGTCACCTGGCTCTTGGCATCAGGCTCAAGGAAGGGCGCTGCGCCCGAGTGGCGGTCGGCGGCCATGCGTTCAAGGATCTTGTGGCTGTAATAGAGCGTGGCGGGCATGTAGCCGGGGGTTTCGTCGGTCGCGTAACCGAACATGATCCCCTGATCGCCTGCGCCCTCATCCTTGTTGTCGCCCGCGTCCACGCCCTGCGCGATTTCCGAGGACTGGCCGTGCAGGCGGTTGATAAATTCGAACTTTTCCCAGTGGAAGCCGTCCTGTTCATAACCGATGCGCTTCACGGTTTCGCGCACCGTGGCTTCGATCTCTTCCTTGGCGCCCGGTGCCCACTCGCCGTTTTCGTACACGCCCTTGCAGCGGATTTCCCCCGCCAGCACCACCAACTGGGTGGTGGTCAGGGTTTCGCAGGCGATGCGCGCTTCGGGATCTTTCGACAGGAACAGGTCGACGATTGCGTCGGAAATCTGGTCAGCAACCTTATCGGGGTGACCTTCGGAGACGCTTTCGGAGGTGAAGAGATAATCGTTGCGCATGGGTTCCCCCGGGGGCTGGAATGGGCGGTCCTTGGCGGTTTGCGGCACCTTATAGAGATATAAGGAAACCTTTATGTCCGCGCTGTCTCTGCACGCCCTAGCTGCGCGCGCGGGGGAGCGCAAGCACTCTCGGCAGGATGAGGCCGAGCATCAGAAACAGCGCCGCCCAGCCGAGCGTCAGCCAATGGCCCATCATCGCAAACAGCGTCGGCGGCTTGGCGAGCGGGACCAAGCCCTCAAGCTTGTCGGCCTTGCCGGGCGCAATCGCGGCGCGCACCACGCCGTCGGCATCGATCACCGCGCTGATCCCCGTGGTGGTGGAGCGGAGCACCGGAAGGCCCTCTTCCAGCGCCCGCATCCGCGCCTGCGCGAGATGCTGCGGCGGGCCCCAGCTGCCGAACCAGCCATCGTTCGATGGGTTGAAGATGTAATCGGGGCGGTTGGCGCGGTCCACGACATGGCCCGAAAACACGATCTCGTAACAGATCTGGATTCCCGCCTTGCCATGCACCCCCAGATCGAGCGTGCGCGGCCCCGGCCCGGGCAGATAGTCGATCGTCCCTGCCACCAGCCGCGACAGGCCCAGCGGTTCGAGAATGGCACGCATGGGGAGATACTCGCCATAGGGCACCAGATGCGCCTTGGCGTAGTTGCCGGTGATGTCGCCCGCCGGGGTGATCGCCATCACCGAATTGCGCGCGCTAACCGCTCCTTTGTTGCCATCCGCGCGGGTGCCGATATCGAGATTGACCACGCCGGTCAGCAGTGTCGATTGCGGGCCAATTATCCCGCCGATACGTCGCCGCGCGAATTCCGGGTCGGCCCCAGCGGTCATCTGGAGATAATAGCGCTCAGGATAGCCATCCTCGAGATAGTCGGGAATCGCGCTCTCGGGCCACAGCACGATCCGCGACCGGTCACGCCCAGGCGCGGTGAGCGCCGCGATGCGGGCGAATTGCTCCTCGAATTTGGAGCCGTCGTTGATCTCGGATTGCGGGATGTAGGGCTGGACGAGGGTGTATTCGACCGCGTCGGCGGGCCGCGTCACCTCGATTGTGAGGCTCGGGACCACCATCATGGCCACCAACACCAGCGCGCTGCCTGCCGCTGGCAGCCAGCGCCGCGACGTTAGGGCGGCAAGAAGCAGCGCGGCGATCAAAACCGCCAAGCCGGACAGAGCATAAGTGCCCGTCAACGGAAGCACCCGCGCCAGCCCCGGCGTATCCCACCTGCCCAGCAGCATCAGCCCCAGCGGCGGCCACGGATAGCCGGTGAACATCCAGCCGCGCGCAGCTTCGGTGACGATCCACGCCCCCGCCAACACCGTCCCGAAGGCTGTCAGCGCGTGCTTGCGTGCCAGCAGGTGCGCCGCGAGCGCGGCGAGGGCCGGATACCAGGCGAGATAGATACAGAGCAGCGGCACGGCCAGCCACCCGAGAAACTCGGGCATCTGGGCCTGATGGGTGAAGGCGGTCGCGATCCAGTTATTGGCAAGCGTCAGATGCGCCCAGCCGAACCACCAACCGCGCCATAGCGCAGCGCGCCAGTTGGGCGCGGTGTGAATGAGCCAAATGAACGCCGCGAGTGCCGCGAGGCCCAGCGGCCAGAGATGCAGCGGCGGATAGGCGCAGGCAGCCACCAGCCCCGACGCGACAGCGGCGAGCGCCGGGCGGCGCTGTGCCAGCGCGGGCACTGCGGCCAGCCGCTCGTTCATGACGGATTACTCGACGGTTTCGAGCGCGCCGCCGGTTTCGCCCGAGCCGCTGTCATCGCTGCGGATCGAGGGGGGCAGGATCGAGCTGTCGATCACCCCGACATCCCCGCCCCGAGCCTCGTCAGCCGCCTTGCGCGGGCGACGCGTGCGGGCGGGCTTGGCATCGCTGCGCGGTTCGGCGCGCGATTCGGCGCGTTCAGGGCGACTTTCGCTGCGCTCAGGACGCTCGGCACGCTCGGGACGGTCCTTGCGCTCACCATCACGGGGCTTGCGCTGCTGGCGACGGGCGCTCGGCTGGCGCTGGTGCGACGCCTCATTGCGGAATTCGTCGCGGTCATCGCCGAGGAAGCTTTCGCCTTCCTGACCCGGCTCGCCCTCTTCCATGTCACCGCGCGGCGCGGTGTCGTGGTCCTCATAGCGCGGGCGCGAGGCCTGTTCAGAGCGGCGGCCGCGATCGAAATCGAGATCGTCGTCGCCGTAATCCTCGACCTGATCGCGTTCATCATTGCGGCGACCATTGGGATTGGACCCGCCGCGCTGTTCGTCCTGACGCGCCTTGTTGTCGGCAATCACGCGGAAATAGTGGTCGGCGAATTGCAGATAATATTCCATCTGCACCCGGTCGCCGTTGTGCTGGGCGTCCTGCGCGAGCTTCTTGTACTTGTCGAGCATCTGCGGGGCGTTGCCCCGGGCACGGCTGTCAATCCGGTTGAGCTGACTGCCATTGCCGCCTTGATTGCGGTTACCGCGTCCACGACGACGGTTGTTCCGGTTGTTATTGTTATTCAAGGAAATTGTTCCTTAATCAGCAGCCTGGCGCAAAAAATGCCTGCACGCGCGGCCAACAGACCCCTTGCCCTTGTGCCCCACCGTCTGGCCCCATTTTTCCGAGGGCCAGAGGATGCCGCGCGCTCCGCGCAGCCGTTGCCGGGGACGCGCCCTGACGGCCGGTTGAAGCGAAAAGTGGGGCTCGGCTCAGCGATTTGCGCCCTTCGCAATTCGTCTGGCCTGATTCGGGAGGTAGCGATGGATAACCGCTTTGCCAAGCCCTACCCGGAATTTGCACACCGAAGGACCAGCGCACGTGGCCTTCCGGCCAGATCGCGGCGCAGTTCGGCGGAGAGCCCGGCCGCCTCGGCGATGGCGGTGACGGCCTCGGCTTGCCCCGCCCCGATCTCGAACATGGCAAGGCCGCCGGGCGCGAGCAGCTTGACAAGTTGCGGGATGATGACGCGGTAGTCGTCAAGCCCCTCTGGCCCGGCGAACAGCGCAGTGTGGGGCTCGTGATCGCGCACCTGAGGGTCGAGCGCGGCACCCTCCTCCACATAAGGCGGATTGCACAAGATGAGATCAAAGGTGCCGATGCCGTTGGTCCAGCCCTCCGCATGCCAGTCCCGCACCAGCCAGCGGCTGCGCGCCCCCAGCCCAAGCGCGGCGGCATTTCCCTCAGCCACGACAAGCGCGGCGGGTGAGGCATCGATCCCGACCCCCTCCGCACCCGGACGCTGCGCCAGCACCGCAAGCAGCAGCGCGCCCGAACCTGTGCCAAGATCGAGCGCCCGCCCCGAAGGACCAGCCACGTCTAGCGCCGCCTCGATCAGCGTCTCGCTGTCCCCGCGCGGTATCAGGGTGGCGGGGGTAACCTTGAGGGTGAGGCCGTAGAACTCCGCCTCACCGGTAATGTAGGCGACGGGTTCATGCCCCGCGCGGCGCTCGACCAGCGCGGCGAAGCCGTCAGGCGCGGGGTCGCGCATTGCTCGCAGCAGCATGTCCGAACGGCTGACCCCGAGCGCATGCGCCATCAGCAATTCCGCATCGAGCCGAGCGGTGTCGCTGGTCGCGGCGAGCCGCTCGGCAGCGGCGCGGATCGCTTCGCCGACGGTCATACCAAAGTCCGTTCGTGCTGAGCTTGTCGAAGCACTGTCCTTCTTCCTTTCACCCAGCCTCAAGTAAGTGCAGCCCTTCGACAAGCACAGGGCGAACGGAGGTTGGGCCTATTCCGCCAACGCCGCCAGACGCTTGCCCTCGTCTTCGGCGATCAGGGCATCAACCAACTCGCCAAGCCCCGGCCCGGCGAGCACTTCTTCAAGCTTGTGCAGCGTCAGCCCGATGCGGTGATCGGTCACGCGGCCTTGGGGGAAGTTGTAGGTGCGGATGCGTTCGGAGCGGTCGCCGCTGCCGACCATCGCCTTCCTCGCCTCGGCCTCGGCGCCCTGGGTAGCTTCGCGTTGGGCGTCGTAGAGCCGCGTGCGCAGCACCTGCATCGCCTTTTCCTTGTTCTTGTGCTGACTGCGGCCATCCTGACAGGTCACCACGGTGCCGGTCGGCAAGTGCGTGATGCGCACCGCCGAATCGGTGGTGTTGACGTGCTGGCCCCCGGCACCCGACGCGCGGTAGACGTCGATCTTGAGGTCCTTGTCCTCGATCGACACATCGACCTCATCGGGCTCGGGCAGCACCGCCACGGTCGCCGCCGAGGTGTGGATGCGCCCCCCGCTTTCGGTGACGGGAACGCGCTGCACGCGGTGGACTCCGCTTTCGAATTTGAGCTTGGCGAAAACGCCGGTGCCGGTGACGTTGGCGATCACTTCCTTGTAGCCACCAATGTCGGAGGCGTTGATGCTGACGGCCTCGACCTTCCAGCCCTGCTCGGCGGCGTAGCGTTCGTACATGCGGTAGAGATCGGCGGCGAACAGCGCCGCTTCGTCGCCCCCGGTACCGGCGCGGATTTCGAGCATCGCGGGCTTGGCGTCGGCGGAGTCGCGCGGCAGCAGCGCGATGGCCAAGCGGCGTTCGAGATCGGGGAGCGTGGCCTTGAGGCTGGCGAGCTCCTCCTCGGCCATAGCCTTCATTTCCGGGTCGGCGAGCATCTCGGCCAGCCCCGCCATCTCCTCGCGTGCGGATTTCACCTCGGCCGCGATTTTCGCCACCGGCTCCAGCTCCGCATAATCGCGCGAGGCGCGCACGAAGGCCTCGCCCTCGAGCGTGCCCGACGCCATGCGCGCTTCCAGCTCCGCAAAGCGGTGCGCGATCTGGTCAAGGCGTTCGGGGGGGATTTGCATTTGCGTTTTCTACTATCGTCGGCCCGCACCTGATGCGGGCCTTGGCTTTCTAATGGCGGGCGGCGGAAAAGGAAGCCCAGCCCCGGATCAAGTCCGGGGCGACGAGGGTTCTATTGTTTGGTCAGAAAACGATCGCCAAAAATGGCGGCTGCGTCGCCCTCGGGGTCGAAATCATCCACTAACACATTGAAGTTGTTTATACTCGCTCCATCACGCACATCGAGCGATATGAGAATCGCAGGATTAGCCTTTCGCGCCTTGTCATACCGCTTGCGCGGGCTGCCCGACGCAAACAGCTCGGCTGCAAAGCCGGCACGGCGGAAGTCAGCCACCAAAGCAGCCGCGTCTGTCTCGCGATCGGCATTCTCGGCCGCGATCGCGACGTCGAGCTGCTCCTCCTCCCGCGCCCCCACCAGCATAGCCAGCCGCTCGATCCCCGCAGCCCAGCCCACCGCCGGCGTCGGTGCGCCGCCGAGGCTTTCCATCAGCCCATCATAACGCCCGCCGCCCAGCACCGTGCTCTGGCTCCCCAAGGCCGCTGCCGAGGCGCTGCCCTCGTCAGGGATGAATTCAAACGCGGTGTGGCGGTAGTAATCGAGGCCCCGCACAAGGCTCTCCGCGCGCACCCACTTCACCCCTGCCGCATCCAGCCTGCTGGTGACGGCGGCGAAGAAGGCGCTCGCCTCCTCCGACAGGAACGCATCGATCTTCGGCGCATCCGCCAAAAACGGCTTGTCCCTCGGGTCCTTGGAATCGAGAATCCGCAGCGGGTTCTTCTCCAGCCGCTCCTGCGATTCCTCGGAGAGCTGGTCCTTCACCGCGCGGAAGTAGTCCACCAGTGCCGCGCGCCACGCCTCGCGGCTCGCGCCATCGCCCAAAGTGTTGAGGTGAAGGGTCACATCCGCGATCCCCAGCTCCTTCAACAGCTGATCCGCCATCGCCAGCAGCTCGACATCCGCCTGCGGCTCGCCCGCGCCAATCACTTCTGCGTCGATCTGGTGGAACTGGCGGTAGCGACCCTTCTGCGGGCGCTCGTAGCGGAACAGCGGGCCGTGGGTTGCCACCTTCAGCGGCGCATATTGCTGCCAGCCGTTTGTCAGAAACGCGCGCGCGATCCCGGCGGTGAATTCGGGCCGCAGGGTGAGCGATTCCCCGCCGCGATCCTCGAAGGAATACATCTCCTTCGAGACAACATCGGTCGTCTCGCCGAGCGAGCGCGCGAACACCTCGGTCTTCTCGAACACCGGCATTTCCACCCGGCGAAAGCGGTACAGGCGGCGCACGCGCTCAAACGTCTCGACCACGAAGGCAAAGGCCTCGGCGTCCGCGCCAAAGATGTCCTGGGTGCCTCTGATGGCTTGCGGGGTCTTTTTGCTCATGGGGATGCGCGATTAGGCCCACGCGAGGCCTTTCGCAATCCTGCGGCACCGATTAAGGGGCGGCGCGTTACCTCTCCATCGCAGACCACAAAAGAGAACACCCATGCGCATCGACAAGATCCCCACCGGCGTCAATCCGCCCGACGATCTCAACGTGATCATCGAAGTGCCCACCGGCGGTGAGCCGGTGAAGTATGAATTCGACAAGGAGAGCGGCGCGCTGTTCGTCGACCGCATCCTGCATACGCCGATGCGCTATCCGGCCAATTACGGCTTCGTGCCGCACACGCTGTCGCCCGATGGCGATCCGCTCGATGCGCTGGTGATCTCGCGCTCGCCCTTCATCCCGGGCTGCGTGGTGCGCGCGCGCCCCATCGGCGTGCTCAACCTCGAAGACGAGCAGGGCGGGGACGAAAAGCTGGTCTGCGTGCCGGTGAACGAGACCTTCCCCTATTACGCCGATGTGGTCGAGACGAGCGATCTGCCCTCAATCATCTGGCAGCAGATCGAGCACTTCTTTACCCACTACAAGGATCTGGAAGCCGAAAAGTGGGTGCGCGTGGGCAAGTGGGGCGATGCCGCCGAAGCCCGCCAGATCACCATCGAGGCGATCGAGCGTTACCAGGCTGAGAAGTAAGACACTCTCGGATCACGCGCGGTCCGGCGGCCGCGCGTGGTCTCAGAACAGGCTCAAAAGCGCTTTGAACACCAGCGTCAGGGCGAACGGCAGGCCAATCGCGACCGCCCACAGGCCCATCACGTCACGCCGGAAAGCTGGGGCGAAGGCCGGATCAACGGCCTCGGCATCAGTAAGCCCAGCCCAGCGCTTTTCGAACCACCGGCACACCGGGATGATCCCGGCCACCAGCACCACCAATGCGAGGTAGGGCAGCAAGCTCGACGTGCCTTCGGCCAAAGCCTTGACCGTCACGAAAATCTGCAAGCCGGTATAGGTCAGCAGACCATAGGCGACATGATCGCTCATGGAGCGCCGCCAGTCGCGGGCCCGATTGATAGCAGTCGCCTGTTCCGTCGTTTTGCCCATCATACCGCTCCCCAACGGTGTTTCTCGAAGTAGGGAGTATCGCAAAGCTGACGCAGAGTTGCAAGAAGGCGCGCAAATCCGCCATTTTGTTGCTCTGGGCCGGCCGGATACGTTGCAACTTGCGGGAATCGTTTCGGCTTTCATCTTTGGTGGGCTGGGCATGCCGAGCTAAGCAAAAATCCTGCCAAACCGCCGCAAGGTCTTTTCTGCGACCTCAAGGCTGCTAAAGACCGGTTTGCGATGAATACGACCACCCTGTCCGAAGCGGCTTCCGAGGCTGCGCCCCCGCAACCCACCGGTAGCGGGCTGGAGGTGATCTCGATCGCCAAGAGCTATGACAAGCGCGCGGTGCTCACCGATATTTCCTTCACCGTTGCCAAGGGTGAAGTATTCGGCCTGCTCGGCCCCAATGGCGCGGGCAAGACCACATGCTTCTATTCGATCATGGGTCTGGTGAAGCCGGATTCGGGCCGCATCCTGATGGACGGCGAGGATGTGACCAAGCTGCCAATGTATCGCCGCGCAATCCTTGGCCTCGGCTATCTGCCGCAGGAAACCAGCATCTTTCGCGGGATGACGGTGGAGCAGAACATCAACTGCGTGCTCGAACTGGTCGAGCCCGACCGCACCACCCGCGCGAGCGAGCTGGAGCGGCTGCTCGATGAATTCGGCCTCGCCCGCCTACGGCAATCGCCTGCGATGGCGCTTTCGGGCGGGGAGCGGCGGCGCTGCGAGATTGCCCGGGCGCTGGCGGCCAAGCCGTCGATCATGCTGCTCGACGAGCCCTTCGCCGGGATCGACCCGCTTTCCATCAACGACATTCGCGATCTGATCCGTGACCTGAAGGCGCGCGGCATCGGGGTTCTGATCACCGATCACAACGTGCGCGAAACGCTCGACATCGTCGACCGCGCCTGCATCATCTATGGCGGACAGGTGCTGTTCGCCGGCTCCCCGCAGGAACTGGTCGCCGACGAAAACGTGCGGCGGCTTTACCTGGGTGAGAGCTTCACGCTTTAGGTCATGCACCATGCTCCCACATCCGTTCGTGCTGAGCTTGTCGAAGCACTGTTCTTCTTCCTGACAAACGGAGAAAAAGAAGTGCAGCCCTTCGACAAGCTCAGGGCGAACGGGGCCTGAGATCATCGCCATGGCCTTGGGACCAAGGCTCGATATCCGGCAGACGCAATCGCTGGTGATGACGCCGCAATTGCAGCAGGCCATCAAGCTGCTGGCGGCCTCCAACCTCGAAATTGAAAGCTTCATTGCAGACGCGCTGGAGGCCAATCCGCTGCTCGACACGGGCGGGCCTGCGGATGGGGGCGAGCCCGAACGCATCGAAATCGCCGCGCCTGCGGGCGAGGAGGCGACCGCCGATCAGCTGATGCTGGCGGGCGGCGGCGAAGGCGATGCGCCGCTCGATCTCGGCGCGGTCGACCGCGATTTCGACACGGGCGATGGCGCCGGGCCCTCGATGCGCGATGCCGAATGGGGCGCGGCCAGCGGCTCGGGCGGCGATTTCGACGACCTACCCGACTGGGAACAGCTGCGCGCCGCCGAGGTGACGTTGACCGAGCACCTTGAAGGCCAGCTCAGCGCAGCAGCCAGCGACCCGCGCACCCTCGCCATCGCGCGCCATATCATCGGGCTGCTCGACGAGGCGGGCTATCTCACCGTGCCGCTGGATGAGGTGGCGGACGATCTCGGGGTTGATATCTTCGATGCCAAGGCGGGCCTTCGGTTGGTGCAATCGCTCGACCCCTCGGGCGTCGGCGCGCGCAACCTCGCCGAATGCATCGCCATTCAGGCGCGCGAGGCGGATCGTTATGACCCCTGCATGAAGGCCCTGATCGACAATCTCGATCTGGTGGCGCGGGGCGAGGTCGAACGGCTCAAACGCCTGTGCCGCGTGGATGACGAGGATTTCGCCGACATGCTGCGCGAGTTGCGCAGCTACAACCCGCGCCCCGGCCTCGCCTTCGCCCCGTCGGACAGCAGCAGCGTGGTGCCCGACATGAGAACACCGGGAATAAAAGGGGCCACGGATCGGCCGGTAGCACCGGATTAAAA
>LSKF01000165.1 GCA_001556995.1 Erythrobacteraceae bacterium CCH12-C2 | reverse complement strand
ATCGAGGCTGCCGCTGACGCAGCCGTCCTGCAAGGACAGGTCGTGCGCCGGTTTCCTGCTGGGCTGTGGGATGAGGTGTGGCACGCCGCCTCCAGCGGCAGCCTCGATTTTCCGGGTGGCGAGGTGCTGGTCAGCGTCACCCCAGCCATGACCGTGATCGACATCGACGGCATCGGCACCCCGCGCGAAGTGGCGCTCGCAGCTGTCCCCGCCATTGCCCGCGCGCTGGCGTGGTTTGACCTCGGCGGGAATATCGGCATCGATTTCCCCACCCTGGCCGACAAGGCCGATCGCCGCGCGGTGGACGAGGCGCTGGGCGCAGCACTGGCCGATTGGCCGCATGAGCGCACCGCGATGAACGGCTTTGGCTTCATCCAGCTGGTCGCGCGGCTGGAAGGCCCCTCGCTGCTCCACCGCTTCGCCACCACCCGGCTGGGCATGGCGGCACGGATGGCTCTGCGCCGCGCCGAGATCGCGGCAGAGAGCGGCACAAGACGCGTGCTCCAGCTGACGGTACACCCGGCGCTCAAGGCCAAGCTCAAGGACGCATGGCTCGAAGAACTCGCTCGCCGCACCGGACGCACCGTCGAGATCACAGCCGATCCCGGGCTTGCCATCGAGGGCGCCCACGCCCAAATCCTCAAGCCATGACAACGAAACCCAAGCCCTGCCCCATCTGCCGCAAGCCGCGCACCGAGCAATTCCACCCTTTCTGCTCGCAGCGTTGCAAGGACCGCGATCTGGCGCGCTGGTTTTCCGATTCTTATGCCGTGCCCGGCCCGCCCGCCGATCCCGAAACCCTCGCTTCCGAAGACTGGCGCGAGCAGGATTGAGCCACGCGCAACAATCTTGCACGGCCTGCACAAAAGCCCCTTGCCAATGCAGGCCGCCTTCGCCATAGGGCCGCTCTCATTTGCTCGCCGGGCCTTTGGTCCCGTCGCTCGCAGCGAATGCCCGAGTAGCTCAGGGGTAGAGCAGCGGATTGAAAATCCGCGTGTCGGTGGTTCAAATCCGCCCTCGGGCACCATTCGCTGAAAAGGGCCAACCGCCCAAAGGGAAAGTGCCAATGTCCCGCCGCACCAAGATCTACGAAGGCAAGGCCAAGATCCTCTACGAGGGTCCCGAACCCGGCACGCTGATCCAGTACTTCAAGGATGATGCGACCGCCTTCAACGCCGAGAAAAAGGGCACTATCAACGGCAAGGGCGTGATCAACAATCGCATCAGCGAGCATGTGTTCACCCGCCTCGCCCATATCGGCATCCCCACCCACTTCATCCGCCGCCTCAACATGCGCGAGCAGTTGATCCGGCAGGTCGACATCATCCCGCTGGAAGTGGTGGTGCGCAATGTCGCGGCCGGTTCTATCAGCAAGCGCCTCGGGATCGAGGAAGGCGAACCGCTGCCGCACACGCTGATCGAATACTACTACAAGGACGATGCGCTGGGCGATCCGCTGGTGGCGGAAGAGCACATTGCCTGCTTCAACTGGGCCTCGAACGAGGAGATGCACGACATTTCCTCGATGGCGATCCGCATCAATGATTTCATGTGCGGGATGTTCGCCGCGATCGATATCCGGCTTGTGGACTTCAAGCTCGAATTCGGGCGGCTTTACGATGGCGATTACAGCCGCGTGATCCTTGCCGATGAAATCAGCCCCGATGGCTGCCGCTTGTGGGACATGGCCACGGGCGAAAAGCTCGACAAGGACCGCTTCCGCCGCGATCTGGGCGGCGAGGAAGAGGCGTACCGCGAAGTCGCGCGCCGGCTTGGCCTGCTCAATGGCGAGGACAACAGCCCCGGCGAGGTCTTCGACCTGTCGCACGCCCGCTCGCGCCTGCGCGGACCGCCGCCCCTCAAGAAATAAGCTGACAGCCCGGTTTCAGGCGTTAGTCTCGGCTCGGTCGCAACCGAACCGAAAGATACCTGATATTCATGCGGAATTTCCCCCTCGCTGCCTGCCTGCTGCTGGCCCTGTCGCCGCTTGCCTTCACCACCGCCCTTGCCGCGCAGGATGCGCCCGCTGCTGTAGCGACCGCGCCCGCCCCGGCTCCGGTGTGGGCGTTCGAAGCGAGCGATGTGCCGGTCGATCCCGGCTACACGTTTGGGCAGCTCGAAAACGGGATGCGCTACGTCATCCGCCGCAATGCCACGCCCGAGGGTACGGCGCTGGTGCGGATGCGGATTGACTCAGGCTCGCTCGAAGAGACCGATAGCGAGCGCGGCCTCTCGCACTTCCTTGAGCACATGGCCTTCAACGGTTCGAAGGGCATTCCCGAGGGCGAGATGATCAAGCTGCTCGAACGCGAGGGGCTCGCCTTCGGGGCTGACACCAATGCCTCGACCGGGTTCGATGGGATCACCTATATGCTCAACCTGCCCCGCAATGACGAGGCGCTGCTGGGCACCGCGCTGATGCTGATGCGCGAGACGGCCAGCGAACTGACGATTGCCCAAGAGGCGGTCGAGCGCGAACGCGGCGTGATCCTCGCTGAGCGTCGCGACCGGGCAGGCTTTGCGCAGCGCAACACCGAAGACAACATCGCCTTCCTCGCCCCGAATGCTCGCTACGGGAAGCGGCTGCCGATCGGCACGGTGGAAGTGCTGGAAACAGCCAGCGCCGATCAGATCCGCGCGCTGTATCAGCGCACCTACACCCCGGCCAACACGGTGCTGGTGGTGGTGGGCGACTACCCGGTGGAGGTCGTCGAGTCTGCAATCCGCGCGCGTTTTGCCGATTGGCGGCCAGCGCCTGGTCCGGCTGAGCCTGTGACCGGACCGGTGGACATCACCGCCAAGGGGCTCACCGACATCTATCTCGATCCCGCCCTGTCCGAAAGCGTCACCTTGGCCCGGTTCAGCCCATGGCGCGACGAGCCCGATACCATCGCGAACCGCCGCGCGGGCAGCCTGCGCAGTGTCGGCTATGCGATCATCAACCGCCGCCTCGCGCGGCTGGCACGCGGCGCCGATGCGCCGTTTCGCGGGGCGAGTTTCGGATCGGGCGACCTGTTCGAAGACGCCCGCATCACCAGCATCTCCGTCAGCAGTGCCGATGGCGAATGGAAAAAGGGCGTGCTCGCGGCAGTGCGCGAGGTCAATCAGGCGCTGACCTATGGCTTTACGCAGGCCGAGGTTGACGAGCAACTCGCCAATATCCGCACCGCGCTCGAAAACGGCGTGAAATCGGCCAATACCCGCAACCATGCGGTGTTTGTAGGCGGGGCGCTGGGATTGGCGAGTGACGAGCGCATTCCGACGACGCCCGAATGGCAGCTCGCCGAGTTCGAGCGGCTCGCCCCCGAAATGACCCCCGAGGCGCTGTGGCAGGCGGTGAAAGCCGACGCCGCACCGATCGAAGAACCGCTGATCCGCTTCACCGGCCGCACCGCGCCCGAGGGCGGCGAGGCTGCGCTGCGTAGTGCCTTTGCCGATGGCATGGCGCTGGCGATTGCCGCTCCCGCCGATACCGGCCCGCTCGCCTTTGGCTACAGCGATTTCGGCCCGGCGGGAGAGGTGGTCTCCGATACGGTCGAAGAACGGCTCGGCCTGCGCCTGATCCGCTTTGCCAATGGCGTGCGCCTGACGCTGAAAAAAACCGATGTGCGCAAGGACCGCATTGCCGTCACCATGGCGGTGGATGGCGGCGATCTCATGAACACCCGCGATGCGCCCCTGCGCACCTTGCTCGCCAGCTCGCTGGCAGCGGGCGGGCTGGGCAAGCACAGTCAGGATGAACTTTCCAGTGTGCTGGCCGGCCGCAGTGTCGGGTTCGGCCTGTCGAGCAGTACGGACGCCTTCAGCAGCGGGGCCACCACCACGCCGCGCGACTTGCTGTTGCAGATGCAGGTGCTGGCCGCCACGCTGACCGATCCCGGCTATCGGCCCGAAGGCGTGGAGCGGTATCGCAAAGGCATCGACAACTTCTTCAACACGCTCGATTCCACCCCAGGCCGCGCGCTGTCGACGGTGAGCGGCGCGATCCTGTCGGACAATGATCCGCGCTTCACCCTCCAGCCCAAGGAGGCGTTCCTCGCGCTCGATTTCGATCAGCTGCGCGCGGCGATTGGTGACCGGCTGGCGGCAGGTGCCATCGAACTGGCACTCGTCGGCGATCTTGACGAAGACGTCGCGGTTGCCGCCGTCGCCGCCACGCTCGGCGCGCTCCCGCCGCGCGAGCCAGCCTTCAACCCGCGCACCGAAAACCGCACCCGCAGCTTCACCGCCACCCGCGGTGAGCGCGTGATAACCCACAAGGGCGAGCCCGATCAGGCGCTGCTGCAATGGGTCTGGCCTACCACCGACGACAGCGACGTTACGGAGGATCTGCGGCTCAGCCTGCTGGCACGGATCGTGCGGCTGGAGCTGACCGATCGGCTGCGCGAGGAACTGGGGCAGGCCTATTCGCCCTCGGCGGGGTCGAACACCAGTCATTACTATCCCGGTTACGGTACCTTCGCGATCAGCGCCTCTGTCGCGGCTGATCAGGCCGAGGCGACCCGCAAGGCCGTGGCGGGCCTGATCGCCGATCTGCGCGCCGGGCCTCTCGATGCCGACGTGGTCGAACGCGCGCGCAAGCCCTATGTCGAGGAATACAACAACTTCCTGAAGGACCTTGGCGGCTGGGCCGCACTTGCCGCGCGCGCGCAGAGCGAGCCGCAGCGGATCGACCGTTACTTCGCCGCGCCGGGCATCGTTGCGGCGATCACGCCCGAGGACATCCACCAAATGGCGCTCAAATACCTCGCCCCCGATGGCGCGGTGGCGTTTTCCGTGCTGCCCGAAGCGATGGCCCAGCCGCCTGCGGCGCCATAAAGAAAGGGCCGGCAGGTCGCCCCCCGCCGGCCCTTAGCTCATGCTGCTCCGCCCCGTGAGGGCGGAGCAACCGATCAGTACTTCAGGATGAACTGCGCGCCGATGATCCGGGGATCATTGACGAAGGCGGTGTTGTTGTTGAAGTCCACCACGCCGAGCACATTGTCCTCATCGGTGATGTTACGGGCGAAGGCCGCGACTTCCCACTGGCCGTTGTCACCCGCATAGCCGACCTTGAGGCCGCCCTCGATCCGGCTGCTCGCGTTGAATTCTCGGCTATCATACAGCAGGAAGTTGGTGTCGCCGAGGAAGATCCAGTCGGTGAAGATGAAGAACTCGCCCGAATTGCCCACCGGGATGCCGTAACGCGCGGTCAGATCACCGCTCCATTCGGGCGCGTTGGGGAAGGGGTTGCCATCGATCAGCGCGCGGCGCGTGCCGCCGATCAAGCGGGTCGGATCAGTGACGTTGCACTGCGCGCAGATGCCCACCGCCAGGTTGCTGTCCTGGATTTCGGTGTTGTTATAGGCAACCCCGAGTGTGACGAGGAAGTTCGGCGTGATCTGGAAGGCGCCATCGAATTCCACGCCATAGGCTTCGCCCTTGTTGGCGTTGATCAGCTGCACAAGGTTGCCCGCCCCGCCCACGGCGGTGAACTGCGGGTCTTCCACGGTGTAGTAATACACCGCGCCGTTGAGACGGATGCGGCGGTCAGCCAGCTCGGTCTTGAAGCCGACTTCGTAGGAGGTGATATTCTCCGACTGCGCCACCGAAGGCGGGGCAAAGAAGGCCACGTCGCGGCCCTGAATGGTCGGCCCGCGGAACGAGTTGGCGATCTTGCCATAGACGCTGGAGTCGTCCGACAGATCGGCGAACAGGCTGATGTCCCAATCGAACTGGCTGTCACCCACGCTCACCGGCTGGCGCGCGGCGCCTGAACGGACGAAGAAGTCCTTCTCGTCGTCGGTGTAGCGGATGCCGCCGGTCGCGCGCAGGGTCTCGGTCAGCTGATAGCTGACCTGACCGAACAGCGCCCAGGCTTCGTTGGTGTGGTTCACCGTCACCGGCGGCGGGAAGCTGAAGCCGACCGTGGTGACATCGAAGTTGCTGTCGAAGTAGAACCCGCCGACTTGCCAGGTGAGCGGCCCATCGCCATTCGAGGCCAAGCGGATTTCCTGCGTGGTCTGGCGCAGATCGATCGAATCCTGCGTGTCCGAAGGGAACGGGATCAGGCCCGGACCGCCGCCGCCCGGCAGGAACACCGCGCCGAAGCCGCCGTCGATGTCGCCGCGGCTCGACCCTTCGCTGGTCCAGTAGCTGGTGATCGAGGTCAAGGTGGCCCCGTCGAATTCATATGCCGCTGTCAGCGTCGCGCCGAACTGCTGGTACTGCGCGTTGTTGCCACCGCCCGCGTCATAGAACACGGTGCCGCGATCATAGTTCTGGTTCAGATTATTATTGTTCGGACCCAGAATATTGGCGCGGAAGAAGGTCGATGCCCCCTGCAGGTCGCGGTAATTGATCGCAGCGAGGAAGCTCGCCCGCTCGCCCGGGGTGAACAGAAGCTGCGCACGGGAGGCAAAATCGGTGTAGCCGCCCAGAACATTCTCCCGCCCGGTGAAGCCATTGTCGATCCAGTCACCGCGGGTCTGCAACTGGGCCGAGGCCCGAAACGCCAGCACGTCCTTGACGATCGAGCCGCCGACCGCACCGCTCAACGAAATCGTGTCGAGGCTGCCGAACGAGAGCGCCGCTTTCACACTGGTGTCGTGGCTGGGCTTGACCGAATCGACCTTGACGATCCCTGCCGGGGTGTTGCGGCCGAACAGCGTGCCCTGCGGCCCGCGCAGCACTTCCACGCGTTCAACGTCAAAGATCGGGAAGCTCTTGAGCGTCACGTTTTCGAGCACGACATCATCGAGCAGCACCGAAACCGGCTGCGAAGCGGCCAGATCGAAATCGGTGTTGCCAAGGCCGCGGATGTAGAAGCGCGGGGCGACACGGCCGTTCGAGCTTTCGACGTTAAGGCCAGGGACCGTCCCAGCCAGCGCGGTGATGTCAGCCGCCCCGCTGAAGACTGCGCCGAGGCGCTCGGTGTCGAGGATTTCGGCCGAGACCGCGACATCCTGAAGGTTTTCTTCGCGGCGGTTGGCGGTCACGATGATCGTTGCCAGCTGGCCATCATTGGCGGTGGCGTTATCGCTGTCTTGTGCAGCAGCAGGAGCGGCAAAGCCAAAGGCAGCCGCAGCGAGCATCGTCGAGCCGGCCCATGCGGCGCGGCGAGCGGAAAAGCGGTGAGACATAAGACTACCCCTTGGTGATTGCAGACGAAGGATGGGTGCGAGGCGCGCGGTGGCATTATTCACCGATTCGCGCGAGATTTCGCAGCGGCGATGTTGCACAAAGGCGTCGATTTCTTGGCAATCGTGGGGCAGTTGTTGCATTCAAGTTACAACTGCGCCGCGCGCGTGACCGGATTGTGACCACGGAGTGCCTCACCACCCCGTGCAGAAGCGCCATCAGCGCGATTGCACGCTCTCACCGGGGCGCTATAGCGGCGCGAGATTGCCCCCGGGGCCTGTCCCCGCCAGCCTGGAGCCCATGGCCATGCAAGTGCGCGTTCTTGTCCGACTGAAGCCCGGCGTGCTCGACCCCCAGGGCCGGGCGGTGCATCACGCGCTTGAGGGGCTCGGCTTTGCGGGCGTCGAAGATGTCCGCGTGGGCCGGTTGATCGAGCTTGATGTCGCCGATGGCACTGACCACGATACCCTCAAGGCGATGTGCGAAAAACTGCTCGCCAACACGGTGATCGAAAGCTTCACGATTGAGACCGAAGGGGCCAAGTGATGAGCTTTCGGGCGGCGGTCATCACCTTTCCCGGCTCTAACTGCGACCGCGATATGGCGGTGGCGCTTGAAGCTGTCTCAGGCCAAGCTGCGCTGCGGGTGTGGCATGCTGATGCCGATCTGCCCTCGGGCCTCGATCTGATCGCGCTGCCTGGCGGATTTTCTTACGGCGATTACTTGCGGTCAGGCGCAATGGCGGCGACGAGCCCGATCATGCGCGCAGTCAGCGCCGCCGCGACACGCGGTGTGCCGGTGCTGGGCGTGTGCAATGGCTTTCAGGTGCTGACCGAGGCACGCCTGCTTCCCGGTGCGTTGCTGCGCAATGCAGGCCAACGGTTCGTCTGCCGCACCGTGACGCTGACGGCCGAGAACACCGACTCGCTCTTTACAGCCGGGTTCACGCCGGGCGATATACTGCGAATCCCGGTCGCCCACCACGATGGCAATTACTACGCGGACTCCGACACGCTTGACCGGCTGGAAGGCGAAGGCCGGATCGCCTTTCGCTATGCGGAAAGCTGCAATGGGTCGGCGCGTAATATTGCCGGGGTGCTCAGCGCCAATGGCCGCGTGCTTGGCATGATGCCCCACCCCGAACGCGCCATGGAACCTGCCGCCGTGCCGGCGCTGGGCGGTGATGACGGGCGGCGCATGTTCGAGAATATCCTGGCATCGCTCGCCAGCGCTTGAACGACGACGCGCGTTAGGCGCGCAGTTCGCGCACGTAGCTGAACAGCTTGCGCGCATCATCGGCGGTCATCGGTCGGCCGAAATAATAGCCCTGGATCTTGTCGCAGCCGAGGTTGCGGATCAGTTCGGCTTCCTCGCTGGTTTCCACACCTTCCGCCGTGGTGGTCATATCGAGGCTCTTGGCCATCGCCACCACGGCATTGATGATCGCAAGGCTCTCCGCGCTCCCCTGCGCGGCGCCTTGCACAAAGGTGCGGTCGACCTTGATCGTCGAGAACCGCAGTTTGCGCAGGTAGCCGAGCGAGGAATAACCCGTCCCGAAATCATCCAGCGCCACCGAACAGCCAAGCGCCATCACCTGTTCCAGCGCATTGCGCGCGACGCTGGCATCGCGCAGGAAGATGCTTTCAGTCACCTCGACTTCGAGCCGTTCGGGCCGCAGACCGCTCGCCGCCAGCGCTTCGACAACATCGGCGTGGAAACCGGGTTCGAGCAACTGTTCCGGCGAGACGTTGACGTTCACCTTGACGTCTTCGGGCCAATTGCGCGCCTCTTCGCAGGCCTTGCGCATGACCCACTTTCCGATGGGCACGATAAGGCGCGTGTCCTCGGCCAGCGGAATGAACTTGCCCGGGCTCACAAAGCCATGATCGGCGCTGTTCCAGCGCACCAGAGCCTCGAAACTCACCACGCTTTCGCTGCGGGCATCAACCACGGGCTGGTAGTGAAGCACCATCTCGTCGCGTCCCAGCGCCGTGCGCAAGGCAACCTCAAGCTGGCGGCGCTCTTCGGCAGAAGCGTGGAGCACCGGTTCAAAACGGTAGTGTTCACCGCCACCTTCGTCCTTTGCACGGTAAAGCGCGAGGTCGGCATTGCGCATCAGCTCCTCAACGCTGTTGCCATCGCGCGGGCCCTCGGCCGAGCCGACGCTGGCGCCGACATACAGCGTGTGCTGATCGACCTGATAGGGTTCGGACAAGCGGTCGATCACCCGCCGGGCAAGATCCCGCACGATGCCAGGGGCTGCGACATCGCGAATGACGATGGCAAATTCATCGCCCCCCAATCGCCCGCACATCTGATTTTCGCCCATCAGCGATTGCAAGCGCGCCGAAACCTGGGCCAGCAGCTTGTCTCCGGTGAGATGGCCAAGCGAATCATTGACCGACTTGAACCGGTCGAGATCAACCATCAGCAGCGCACAGCGGGTGCGCCATTGCGCAGCATAACGCAGCGCCTCGACCAGAGCCTCGGTCAGTTGCAGGCGGTTCGGCAGCTGGGTCAGCGTGTCATAGCGCGCCAGATAGGCGATCTTCTCGGATGATTTGCGCTGTTCCGTGACATCCGATCCCACACCGCGAAAGCCAGTGAAACGGCCGCGTTCATCGCGCATCGGCGTGCCCGACAGCTCCCACCACCGCTCTTCGCCCAGGATGGACACCTGCACCAGCGCGTTGGAGAAATTCTCCCGGTTCTTTAGCTTTTCCGCTAGTTCGTGGAGGCTGACCGGAAGGTGTCCGCTTTCCCAGCCCGGTCCAGCAATCATTTCCAGCAGCGGCTTGCCTTCGATGTCGGCCTGCGAACGACCCAGTGCAAAGGCAAAGCGCGGCGAGACCGAGCGCAGCCGCTTGGCCGGATCGACCTCCCACAGCCAGTCGGCCTCGTTTTCCTCAAATTCGCGCAGCAGCAGCGAGACGACTTCATCCTTCTCAGCCAGTTCAGTTTCCGCGAGCCGGGCCATCAGATAAGTGCGCCCCACCTCGATCGCGCCAATAATGGCCGCCACCGCAAACAAGAGCATAGCTACAGCGGCGAACCAGTGACCTGCTAGCGCGAGTTGCAGCACCGCTCCGGTCCCCAAAATCGCGATGAAGCCCAGAATGCCGATGGGTGCTGCCGTATAGAAAAAGACCGACCCCGATATCAGAAGCGTCACAATCAACAGCATCGCCATCAGATCGCCGGGACTGCCGAAGAGCGGGAAGATGATCACCGCTCCGGCCCAGACAATGGCAGACGTCACCGCCGTCATCGCTTGGCGGGAAAACTCTGCCTTGGTGATACGCCGCCGGTCGGTGTCGGCCAGCGAGAGATCGAGTTTGATCCCGCGCAGGTGGATGATCGCTAGCAGCGCCATCCAGACGCCGATTCCGAGCAATCCGACCGACTTTGTGTAGATCAGCGCCACAAACACAGCCATGATGGCGTGGGACAGGACACGATAAACAGCCATCTTGGCGAGCGCCGGATATTGCAACCCACGCAGGCGCGCCCAATCGAGGTCCCCCTTGCCCGACAGGCCAAGAACGACAGAGATCGGCAATACGGCCGGTTGCACAGGTGTGCTCGGGGCAGGCGGTTCACTCACAATCGGGACGATTAACCAGTAAAGGTTAGGTTGTGGTAAAGCTCGCGACGTCCCCACAGCGGCGGCGGGATGCGCGCTCGGATGATACCGGCGCGCTCGCCGCTATTCCACCGTTACCGACTTGGCGAGGTTGCGCGGCTGATCGACATCGGTGCCCTTCACCACCGCCACATGATAGGCGAGCAGTTGCACCGGGATGGCATAGACCAGCGGCGCGATCAGCGGGTGCACGACCGGCATCTCGATAGTGGCGATGGTGCCCTCGCCCGCTTGCGCCAGACCTGCAGCATCCGAGATCAGCACCACCTGCCCGCCGCGCGCGCGGACCTCTTCCATGTTCGATACAGTCTTTTCAAAGAGCGGACCCGACGGGGCGATCACCACCACCGGCACCTTGTCGTCGATCAGCGCGATGGGGCCGTGCTTCATCTCGCCCGCAGCATAGCCTTCGGCGTGGATGTAGCTGATTTCCTTGAGCTTCAGCGCGCCTTCCAGCGCCAGCGGGTAATCCTGCCCACGCCCGAGATAGAGCACGTCGCGCGCGGGGGCGATGAGGTGCGCCATGCTGGCAATGTCATCGTCATGCGCGAGCGCCGCGTTGAGCGCTGCGGGCGCTTCGAGCAGGTGGCGCACGATCTCAGCCTCAGCCTCGCGCGTGAGGCGGCCCTTCTTGACCGCCATATGCGCCGCCAGCGCGGCGAGCACGGCCAGTTGGCAGGTAAAGGCCTTGGTCGAGGCGACGCCGATTTCCGGGCCGGCGTGGGTCGGCAGCAGCAGGTCCGCCTCGCGCGCCATGGTGCTGGTGGGTACATTGACGACCACCGCGATGGTCTGTCCATTCGCTTTGCAATGCCGCAGCGCGGCAAGCGTATCGGCGGTTTCCCCGCTCTGCGAGATGAACAGCGCCAGGCCGCCCTCCTCCAGCACCGGCTCGCGGTATCGGAATTCGGAGGCGACATCGAGATCGACCGGCACGCGGGCGAACTGTTCGAACCAGTATTTCGCCACCATCCCGGCATAGAAACTGGTGCCGCACGCAACGATGGTGAGGCGGCGGATGGCCGATAGGTCAAAGTCGATCTGCGGCAAGGCCACCGAATTGTCCGAGCGGCGCAGATAGGAGGCGAGTGTTTGCGCCACCACGGTCGGCTGCTCGAAGATCTCCTTCTGCATGAAGTGGCGGTAATTGCCTTTCTCCACCGCCGCCGCCGAAGCGCCCGAGGCGCGGATCTCGCGCACCGCAGGATTGCCCTCAGCGTCGTAAATCTGCGCAGAATCACGGCGGATCACCACCCAATCGCCTTCTTCGAGATAGGCGATGCGCTGGGTCAGCGGCGCGAGCGCCAAGGCGTCGGAGCCGAGATACATCTCTGCATCCTCGCCGCCCGGCCCGTAACCGACCACCAGCGGCGAACCGAGCCGCGCCCCGATCAGCAGGTCAGGATGCTGACGGAACGCAATCGCCAGCGCAAACGCGCCCCGCAGGCGCGGCAGCACCGCGCCCACCGCTTGAACCGGATCAACCCCGGCTTCGACCTCAGCCGAGATCAGATGCGCCACCACTTCGCTATCGGTCTCGCTTTCGAACACCCGGCCTTTGGCTGCGAGTTCAGCGCGCAGCTCCTTGAAGTTTTCGATGATCCCATTGTGGACGATCGCGACTTCCCCGGTGGCGTGCGGGTGGGCATTGGCAGCCGTAGGCGCGCCGTGGGTCGCCCAGCGGGTATGGGCAATCCCGACCGTGCCGGGCGCAGGATCGCCTGCCAGCACCGTCACGAGATTGGCGAGCCGCCCTTCCGCCCGGCGGCGTACCAGCGCGCCATCATGCAAGGTGCAGATCCCGGCGCTGTCATAACCGCGATATTCCATCCGCTTAAGGCCATCGACGAGCCGATCGGCGACGCTGCTATTCCCCACGATCCCGATAATGCCGCACATTGCCCTAGATCTTCCCTCGCTGACGTTTCCGACGCTCTAGCCGCGCAGATGGGAACGGCAAACCCCATCATGGCGGTCGGCAAACCAGCTTAGGAAAAAAACAACCTTTCCGACCTATTCACCATTCTTCGAGACGCACCCTTGGCATGATTGCAGCGAGGTGCGGGTGATGATGGAACCTTCGGGGGCTGGGAATGAGCGCATTCGGCAAGAAGGGTAATGCTGGCGGACTGACGCCCGGTGGGAGTCGACCTGCATTTGGCGTTGCCCGCCCGATGAAGGCCGGCGGCGTTCCCGTTGACGGGGCGCGCGGCGGTGATCAGTTTCCGCCTTTGCCAGGTGGCGCCGCTCCCGCCCGCCCTGCGCCTGTGCCCTCGGCATCGGCGAGCCGCCCTGCTTCAACCGCCGAGGCCATGGACCGCCTCAACGAGCGCATGGCCGCGATCAACGAAGCCAATTCCGAAGTCGGCGGGTTTGAAGCCAGCGTCCACAAGATCAAGGAACAGGTGCTCCCGCGCCTGCTCGAACGCGTCGATCCCGAAGCGGCGGCGACGCTGTCGAAGGAAGAACTCTCCGAAGAATTCCGCCCGATCATCCTTGAAGTGCTGGCCGAACTGAAGGTCACATTGAACCGGCGCGAGCAATTCGCGCTGGAAAAGGTGCTGATCGACGAGCTTCTGGGCTTCGGTCCGCTGGAAGAGCTGCTCAACGATCCGGACGTGTCCGACATCATGGTCAACGGCCCGGATCAGACCTACATCGAAAAGAAGGGCAAGCTCCAGCTCGCCCCGATCCGGTTCCGTGACGAACAGCACCTGTTCCAGATCGCGCAGCGCATCGTGAACCAGGTCGGCCGCCGCGTCGACCAGACCACGCCGCTCGCTGACGCCCGCTTGAAGGACGGCTCGCGTGTGAACGTGATCGTGCCGCCGCTTTCGCTGCGCGGCACCGCGATCTCGATTCGTAAGTTTTCCGAAAAGCCGATCACCATCGACATGCTGCGCGACTTCGGATCGATGTCGGACAAGATGGCGACTGCGCTGAAAATCGCAGGCGCGTGCCGGATGAACATCGTCATCTCGGGCGGTACCGGTTCGGGTAAGACGACCATGCTCAACGCCCTGTCGAAAATGATCGACCCGGGCGAGCGCGTGCTGACCATCGAAGACGCGGCCGAACTTCGCCTGCAGCAGCCGCACTGGCTGCCGCTCGAAACCCGCCCGCCGAACCTGGAAGGTCAGGGCGCGATCACAATCGGTGACCTTGTGAAGAACGCCCTGCGTATGCGCCCGGATCGCATCATCCTCGGGGAAATTCGCGGCGCGGAGTGTTTCGACCTCCTCGCGGCGATGAACACCGGTCACGATGGGTCGATGTGTACGCTCCACGCCAACAGCCCGCGCGAATGCCTTGGCCGTATGGAAAACATGATCCTGATGGGCGACATCAAGATCCCCAAGGAAGCCATCAGCCGCCAGATCGCCGAATCGGTCGACCTGATCGTGCAGGTGAAGCGTCTGCGCGACGGTTCGCGCCGCACCACCAACATCACCGAGGTGATCGGGATGGAAGGCGACGTGATTGTGACGCAGGAGCTGTTCAAGTTCGAATATCTCGACGAGACCGACGACGGGAAGATCCTCGGGGAATTCCGCTCGTCGGGCCTGCGCCCCTACACGCTCGAAAAGGCGCGGCAATTCGGGTTTGATCAGGCGTATCTTGAGGCCTGCCTCTGACGAGGCAGGCGCTATCGGCCCCTCCGGGCCGATAGCTGCGGCCTAACCGGCCGACGGCCGGTCGGCCTTGCGGACCCTACGGGTCCGTTTTGAGGGCCTGCATACTGGGCAGGCGGCCCGCTACAAGCTCCCGATCACCGCAGGCAGGCTCAGCGCCAGCATGCCGCCGCCGATGATTGCGGCAAAGATGAACAGCGTCAGCCATGGCACCCAGCCCACCTGCTCAAGCCGTGCGACATTCCGGCGTTTGGCCCGTCGCCGCTCCATCACCCCGGCGAATCCTGCGAACACCCAGAAGACGCCGCCCACCAACGCAAGCTGCGCAGCATCGCTGAGCAATTCGAACTGGGCGAGGATGTCCATACTGCGTGCGCATATGGGGCGGACACCGGCTTGCGCAACCCGCTGCGCTGGGCCAAGCGGAAAGGCGATGGATGGCTCGATCGCCCGCCCCCGCCCGCTCCTCGCGCTGTTCGTGCGGCTGCTCGCCGCTGCCGCGCTGGCGACGATGGGGATGCTGGTCAAGCTTGCGGGGGAGCGAGGGGCGCACCTCATCGAGCTGATCTTCTGGCGCCAGCTCATCACCGTAATCCTGCTCGGCGCTGGTCTGGTTCTGACCGGCAGGCTCGCCTTGCTCAGAACCCAGCGCCTACCCGCCCACGCCCGGCGCGCGGCGAGCGGGCTGTTCGGCATGATGTTCACTTATGGCGCCGTGCTGCTCCTCCCGCTGGCCGAGGCGACCACGCTCGGCTTTACCGCGCCGGTCTTTGCTGTGCTGATCGCCATCGTGCTGTTTCGCGAGCGCATCGGCCCCTATCGCTGGGGCGCTGTGGCGATGGGCTTTGCGGGCGTGATCGTGGTGATGCAGCCCTTTTCGGGCCTGCACGAAGGCGTGACGGTAGCGGGGATCGCCGTGGGGCTGGTTGCGCCCTTCATGGTGGCACTGATCAGTTTCCAGTTGCAGGATCTCAACACAACCGAAAACCCGTGGAGCATCGTCTTCTGGTTCGCCGCGCTGACAACGCCGGTGGCAGCGCTCGCCCTGCCCTTTGTGGCGGCGGGGCATGATCCGGTCACATGGGTGCTGATCCTCGGCATGGGCGTGGTGGGCGCGGGCGCGCAGATGTTGCTGACCACCTCGCTGCGGTTCGGCTCAGCAGCTGTGATCCTGCTGATGGATTACACCGCGCTCCTGTGGGCGAGTTTCTATGGCCATTACATCTTCGACCGCGCCGCGCCCGCCAGCCTGTGGCTCGGCGCGCCGCTCATCATCGGCGCGGGCCTGCTGATCGCCTGGCGCGAGCGGCAGATCGCCAAGGCCCGAAATCTCAAGGCGAAGCGTGTCGCTTCAGCGGCGAGTCAGGAATAATCTTCCACGTCCGAGCGTTGATCACCTGAACCATACCCAAGGAGACTGCCTGTGATTCGCAAGACCATGATCGCCGCCGCCCTCGCCGCGCTTACGCTAACGGCCACCACCGCTTGCAACACGGTGCAAGGCGTGGGTGAGGACATCAAGTCCGTCGGCCGCGCAGGCAAGCGCGCGATTGATTGAAGTCTAACGGTAAACCAGCACAAGGTTGTTGGCTGGCATGGCGTAACGCGCGGCTCGGGCCATGGCATGGCTCACAGCAAGCGCATCGAGCGCTTCAGCCTCGCGCAGGCCCCAGAGGGGATTGCGTGCCTTGAGGCTCGCATCGAATTCGAGGTTCGATGGCGCGGTTTCGACCCCTGCCTCAAGGTACGGCCCGTAAAGGATCAGCGGCCCGCCGCTGCTGCCCAATAATCGCGCAGCCCCCCGGAAAAGCCCGAGGGTCGCTTCCCACGGGCTGATGTGGATCATGTTGATGCACACAATTGCATCAGCCGCCGCGACCGGCCAGCTTTCGGGTGCCGCCGCATCGAGCAGCAGCGGGGCGGCGAGGTTGTCGCCCGCGTACTCGGCCCGATAGGCCGCAATCGACGCGAGCGCCTCGTGTGACGGATCGGTCGGTTGCCACGCCAAGGTGGGGAAACGTTCGGCGAAAAACACCGCGTGCTCGCCCGTCCCCGCCGCGATTTCGAGCACCGTGCCGCTGGCCGGCAATTCGCGCGCCAGCACCTCCGCAATCGGCGCGCGATTGCGCAAGGTGGCAGGGGCGTGCTGTTTCGCGCTCATCATCCGGGCCTAGCTGACCTGCCGGTCCATACCTTCCCAATAAGGCGCGCGCAGTTCGCGGCGCAGGATCTTGCCGGTGGCGCTGCGCGGCATTTCGGGGATGACATCCACGCTCTTGGGCGCCTTGAACGCCGCGATCCTCTCGCGCGCCCATGCGATCACGTCATCGGGATCGATCTCATGCCCCGGCTTGGCCACGACACAGGCCTTGACCTCCTCGCCCCACTTGGCGGAGGGAATGCCGATCACCGCAACCTCGGCGATGGCGGGGTGGCCGTAGATCGCGCTCTCCACCTCCGCCGGATAGACATTCTCGCCGCCCGAGATGATCATGTCCTTGATGCGGTCCTGAATGTAGATGTAGCCGTCCTCATCCATGATCCCGGCATCGCCGGTGTGGAGCCAGCCGTCAGGGTCGATGGTCTTGGCGGTGGCCTCGGGCAGCTTCCAATAGCCCTGCGTGTTCGAGGGGCTGAGGATGCAGATCTCGCCGATCTCGCCGCGCGGCACTTCGACATTGTCGGGGCCGCGCACTTCGATCTGCACCCCCGGGCACGCCTTACCCGCCGAGCGCATCCGCTGGTTGCCGTTCACGTCGTGATCCTCGGGCGGCAGCAGCGAGATCGTGCCGGTGGTCTCGGTCATGCCGTAGACTTGGAGGAAGCCCGTCGCGGGCATCATCCGCACTGCTTCCTTGAGCAGTTCAAGCGGCATGGGCGCGGCCCCGTACATCAGATAGCGCAGACCCGAGAAATCGGCCTCAGCCGCGCGCGGGTGCTGGATCATCATCTGCAGCGCGGCAGGCACGAGGAAGGTCAGCGTCGCCCCGGCCTCAATCCCCTCGATCATGCCGAGCGGGGTGAATTCGGGCAGGACAAGGATGCGTATGCCATTGACCAGCGCGATCGGGCCGGGGCCGGTTCCGCCGATATGCGCAATCGGCATCGCGCCGAGCACGCAGTCGCCGGGTTCGAACTTCGTCCATGGCAGGTCGTGATCGAGGCTGGCCGTGCGCAGCGCAAAGAGATTGCGGTTGGACAGCTGCGCGCCTTTGGGCCGGCCAGTGGTGCCCGAGGTGTAGAGCTGCAGCACCGGGTCATCAGGACCGGCGCGCACGAAATCCGCAGGTTCAAGGTTGGCCACAACGGTCTGAGCCTCAGCCGCGTCGAACACCTCCGGCCCGTTCGCCATTGCCCCTGCCACGGCGCGGGCGGTCTCGACGAAATCGGGTGCTGCGATAAGCAGCTTGGCCCCGGTGTCCTCAAGGATGTAGCTGATCTCGCCCGGTGCGAGCCGCCAGCCAATCGGGGCCATGACCGCGCCCATCCGCCCGGCGGCGTAGAACCACAGGAAATAGCGGTCCGAATTCTTGCCCAGCCAGGCGATCCGGTCGCCATGTGCGATCCCGTGGCGCTGAAGGAAGGCGATCATCTGCCGCGTCAGCCGCTCGGCCTCGGCGTAGGTGGTGCGACGCTCACCTTCCTCAAGCGCGACCGCGTCGGGCCTCGCCGCTGCCCAGTGGACCAGACAATCGTCGAAAGAGGCCAAATTCTGCATCGCGCTTGTCGCCATTGTCGGCGCTCTCCCCAATTATGCTTATGGGTGAGAGGGTATCAGCGCGGCGGCGAAGATAAAGCGCTTTTGCGCGTCCCTAGCGAAACCGACCCTGCCGCCGCGCCGCAGGTTCGCGCAGCAGCAGCCACACGCCCAGACCGAGCGGCCCGGCCATGAAAGTCGCCAGCAGAATTGGGGCCTGGATCAGCCGCGAAACCCCTTTGGCATCGGCATCGCGCGCGATCCACAGACCGACGAAGAGGTCGAAGGCGAGGTAGTGCGTCCAGCCAATCGTCACCCCGGCATCGCTGGCAAAGATCGACCGCACCCCGGCGATGGTCGTGAAATCCGCGCCGCCGCCGCCCGTGGTGGGGATCAGCCCGCTCAGCACCCCGATCAGCCCGCCCGCATAGATCAGACAGAGCAGCCCGACGCCGAGATAGAGCACGCCCGACAGCAGCGCCGGCCAGCGCGGCAGCAGGATCAGCGCGGTCCATGCAATGAGCGCCAGCAGGTTGACCGCATTGAACACCAGAGCCCAGTCGATCATGTTGCCTCCCCGCTTTCGCACATGCGCCGCCATTCGCGCGCGGCGCGGCGCATCGCTTCGTTGTCATGGGTAAAGCGCCCGCCTGCCCGGCGTAGCGCGAGGCCGAGCGCGGCCTCGGCCACCAGCCCTGCATCGATCGAGCGATAATGCTCCCACTTGCGTGGCAGCAGCGGATCGATCAGCGGCGCGGCAAGGATGCCCAGCCGTTCAAACAAGCGCCGGTCGCCGCCCCGCTCGCCAACCAGCAGACCCGGATGAAGAATGTCGAGCCGCTTGAACCCCACCCGCGATACCGCCGCCTCGACCTCACCCTTGACGCGCATGTAAAACGCCTTTGAGCGCGCATCCGCCCCGGCGGCACTGACCAGAACCATGTTCGGCACCCCGGCGGCCTTTGCCGCGGTCGCAGTGGCGAGCACCAGATCGTGATCCACCGCGCGAAACGCACCTTCGTCCCGCCCCGCCTTTTTCCAGGTTGTCCCCAGAGCGCAGATCAGCGCGCGCGGGCGTACGGCTTCGAGCACTTCGCCCCACTTGTCGGGCTCGGCGACAAACATCTCCATCCGCGCACCGGGCGGCAAGGTGGCCTCGCGCCTTGCAATCCCGACGATGCGCGCCTCGTCACCCGCGCTGGCGACTGCGATCACCCGGCGGCCAATCAGCCCGGTTGCCCCCACCAGCGCGATCCGCACAGGGCCGCGCGCCTCAGACATTGATGAGACCATGGGGGCGCGTGCCATAAATCTGCGCGCAGGCCTGGATCGCGAAACGATCGCTCATCCCGGCGATGAAGTCGGCGATGACGCGGGCGCGCTGCGGTTGGTGCTCGGGCAGCCGCGCTTGCCAGTCTTGCGGCATCAGCCGCGAATCCTGCGCATAGGCCGCAAACAGCCGCGCCACGACATCGCGCGCACGCTCAGCGGCGGACACCTGTTCGGTGTGGTAATAGAGCTTTTCATACATGAAGGCCTTCAGCCGCCGCTCCTGCGCCGCCATCGCGGGGGAGAACCCGGCGAGCTGTTGCCCTGCGGCGCGCACCTCGGCGACCGAGCCGAGGCCCTGAACCTGCGCCGCCGTGTGCGAAATCACGTCATTCACCATCATTCCGATCTGATCGCGGATCATCTCGCGCAGCAGGCGCTCGCGCGGGGCGTGGGGGAAGCGCTGTTCAACCGCCCGCCATTGATCGGCGAGGAAATCGAGCGTGACGAGGTCATCAAGCTCAAGAAACCCGGCTCGCAGCCCGTCATCAATATCATGATTGTCGTAAGCAATATCGTCCGCCACCGCCGCGACCTGCGCCTCCAGCGAGGGCCAGGTGTCGAGGCGCAGCGGAAAGGCGGCATCCAGTTCCGCCAGCGCCCAGCCGGGCGCGGTGACGGGGCCATTGTGCTTGGCGAGACCTTCCAGCAGATCCCAGGTCAGGTTGAGCCCGTCATGTTCAGGATAGGGGCACTCGATCCGCATCACCGTGCGCAGCGCCTGCGCATTGTGGCAGAAGCCGCCGTGCATCATCATGGCATCAGCCAGCGCCGCTTCGCCCGCATGGCCAAACGGCGGGTGGCCGAGATCATGCGCAAGGCACAGCGCCTCGGTCAGGTCCTCATCCAGCCCCAGCGCGCGGGCAATCACCCGACCGATCTGGGCCACTTCAAGGCTGTGGGTCAGGCGGGTGCGATAGTGATCGCCATCGGGGGCGATGAACACCTGCGTCTTGGACTTCAGCCGCCGAAAACTCATCGAATGGATGATCCGGTCCCGGTCGCGCTGGAAGGCGCTGCGCGGGCCGCGCTGCTCGCTGTCGGGCGTGCCGCCCCATTCGCGCCCGCCATGGGCATCAGGGTTGGCAGCATAGGGCGCGCGCGTCGTCACGGGAGGAGCGATTAGGTTACCATGGGCAGAGGCTCAACCGGAACAGGTCGGCAACATAGCATAAACTGGCGGATGAACACGCGAGGAGGGAGAAATATGGGGCCGCCCTCCGGTGATTGGGGGGGAAGAGGACGGCCCCAAGGGCCTGTCGGTGCGACCCGAAGACCCGGATTATGCCTGTTACGTTTCCGCGACAAAATCCGAGCGGGCCTTTGACGCAATCGTTAAGGGGTTGCACCCCTTGCAAGCTGGCCTTTCGACCAACCGACTGCTGTGCCCGACGAATGGAGCACTAATTCCCGGCGTCCTGCTCGAGAATCCAATCGGCTGCCGCCTCGCAGTGGATTCGCGTGCTGTCGAACACGGGCAGGACATTGGCATCGACATCGACCACCAGATCAAGTTCCGTGCAGGCCAGCACAATCGCGCCCGCGCCCTCCTGCGCCTTGTTGGTGATGATGGTCTTCAAAGTGCGCTGCGCCTCGCGGGTGACCTTGCCCACCATCAGCTCGTCATAGATGATGCGGTCGAGCATCTCGACATATTCGAGATTGGGTGGCAGCAGGTCGATCCCGTGCGCGACCAGCCGCTTGCGATAGAAGCTTTCGGTCATCACATTGCGGGTGCCCAGCAGGGCGGCATTGGTCTGCCCTGCCCGCTTCATTGCGAGCCCGACATATTCGGCGATGTGCAGGATCGGGATATTCACCGCGGCGGCGACCTCATCATAGAGGCGATGCATGGAATTGGCGCCGATGATGAGGCCCTCTGCCCCTGCCCCCTCCAGCCGCTGGGCGCTGTCGATCAGCACGCCCGCTGCACGCTCCCAGTCTCGATTTTCGCGCAAGGCGTAGAGCTGGCAGAAATCGAGGCTCTCGATCAGCAGCGGGGCGCTTACCATCGGGGCCTTGCGCCTTTGAACGATGCGGTTGATCCGCTCATAATAGGTCGCGGTCGACACCCAGCTCATGCCGCCAATGATCCCGAGTTTGCGCAAACGCCTGTCCTTCAAATCTGTGTGCAGATGCGAAGGAATGTAAGGCGCAAGCCTCGGCCGCGTCCAGTGGGCAAAGGACGGAAGTCGGAATTACTGGGGTTTTGGCAAGGGAGCGTGCTCGGCAAGCCACGGCTGGAGATCGGCAAGCGTGGCCTCCACCGCCTCTTCCTGCGGCAGGTGCCCGATCCTGGGATAGACCACCAGCGCCGAATTCGGCATCGCCTTGGCAAGCCAGCGCCCCGCTTCGACCGGGATGATCCGATCCTCCTCGCCCCAAAGGATCAGCGTCGGGGTGGTGACGCCCGCAATCTCCGCTGCGGTCAGCGGGTCGTAGGGCTGGCTGAAGCGCTTCAGCGTCGCACGGCGGTTGCCGGGATAGCGCAGCAGCTCCCAATAACGGTCCACCGCTGCCTCGGTCACAACCGATTTGACTGAGACCGATTGTTCAAGGCTCTGCGCGATCAGCGAGCGCGGGGTGATCTGTTCGACCAGCAGGTTGACCCCCGGCATTCGGGCAATGGTGAAGCCGATATTGCCGCTGTCCTTATCCTTGTCCTTCTTGTCGAGCTTCAGCATCGGCCCGCCGCTGCCATCGACCAGCACCAGCCCCTTGACCCGCTCAGGGTGGGCCACGGCAAAGGCGAGCGCGTGCTTGCCGCCCATGGAATTGCCGCCGAGGATGAACTGCTCAAGCCCCAGCTTGTCCGCGACCTCCAGAACATCAGCGACATAGTTGGCGCGGCTGTAATCATGCGCTGGGTCAGGGCCGGTGAGGCCGTGGCCGACCTGATCGAAACGGATCACCCGGTATTGCCCTTTCAGCGCCGCCGCCCATGGGTCCCACGTATGGAGATCGGCGTTGGAGCCGTGGAGCAGGATGATCGCAGGCGCATCCTTGGGCCCTTCATCGCGCAGGTGTACGGTGACGCCGTCCCCGATCTCCACGAATTGCGACGGCGGCCCGCCATACTTGGCGCGCATTGCGGCGGCGTCGGTATCGGGCGTGCGGAAGATCAGGAAGGCGATCACCAGCACGGCGACCAGCGCCGCAAGCCCACGAAGAACCCATTTCATTATTCTGGCATCTCCAAAATCCAGCGCCGCACCACGGCCACGCCCTCGCGGTCCACGCTTGATTTGCCGAGTTCGGGCATGGCGATGCCGGGCTCGGCGCTGTTCATGCGGTAAAGCAGGATCGACTTGTCAGGCTGGCCGGGCACAACCGAGAAGTCATGCCCCCCCGCCCCGCGCCCGGCGGCGACCGGGCGCTTCATGATGCCGATGGCGTGGGTCGCGTCCTGCTCCCAGCGCAGATCGAGGCCAGAGTTCGACGCGCCCCCGCCCGGCTGGTGGCAATGGGCGCAGTTCACATCGAGATAGGCGCGCGCCAGCGGTTCAGCAGGGCCGGTGGCGTGTGTGCGCCAATCGGGCAGGCTGTCGGCACCCGCAGGCACCCGGTCGAGCCGTCCGGCCTGGACCGCCTGCCCCAGCCACGCAGCCGATAGATTGCGCGCCTTGGGGCCGATGGGGATCACCTGTCCGTCCTTGGAATGGCAGGCCTTGCACTGGTTCTTGTTGGGGATGGCATAGGAAATTGCCTCACCCGCCGGGGTGACGAGATCAACCCGCCCGCCTGCCAGCGCCAGTGTCGCGTAGGTTTGCTCAGCGTTCCAACGATAGGGCAGCGCCACCCAGCCATCCGCGCGGTGGAGCAGCACGCGGGTTTCGATCAGGCGGCGCTCCGCCCCCTCGCCAAAGGCAAAGGTCTTGATGATCGCTGCGCCGACCGGGAATTTGAGCAGCCCCTCACCGTCAGCGGTCAACCGCGTGCCTTGGGGCAGGTAGATAAACCGCAGCTTGTCCGCCCCGTCCGACCACAGCGGGGTGTTGAGCGCGTAGGGGATCACGCCCGCGTTGGGCACCTGCGCCTGTTCGTCATGAAAGAATTCGAAGGCGGACAGGCTTTGCGGAAAAGCCGCGCCAGTGACAGCCGCATCATTGACCGGCGACCCGTCGAGAATCCAGGCCTGGCCGACGCTTGCGCCAAGGCACGCGCAGGCCGCCGCCAGCAGGGCAGCCGCGCGCCTCACTTCAGCCGCGCCTCCAGCGCTGCGGGTGCGCCGACGGCGCTCGTGTCCCATGCGGGCGCGTTGGTAGGTGCGGACAACAAGGAGGGCTGCGCATCGCTCAAACCCTGACCTTGCGCTTTGAGGTTGAGCGAAACGCCTGCAAACTCACCAGTGACAAACAGCGGTGCGGTTTTGGGATCGGACAGGCCGTCCCACAGGATCGGAGGCACCGCACCGCCAAAGGCAGCGGCCAGTTGCTCTCCGCCCGGAAGATCGGGTGCCGTCCCGCCGTCCTTGGCGATGTTCCGGCCGATCACGACATTGCGCGGAAACGGATTGTATCGCGCATCATCATAGGTCTGCGTGTAAGCGATGACCATGAAAGGCGCGGTCGCATTGTCGCTGACAATGTTGTTTTCGATCAGCACATTCTCATTCGCCATGACCATGATGCCGGTGCCGCTGGGCACCCCGGCGACGATGTTGCCGGGCGGCGCGAAATTGGGCGTGTTGTTGTCGCTCGCGATATTGTTGCGCACGATCACATTGCCGCCGCCCATTACCGGCAGGCCGGGCAGATCGAACACGAGGATTCCGCCGGTATTGTTGGTTGCGATATTGTTTTCGACCAGCGCGTTGCGGCTGTTCTCGATCTCGATCCCGGCAACGTTTTCCCGCGCGATCGAATTGCGGACCGTGATCCTGTTCGACTGACCGACATAGATGCCCGCATCCGAAGCGCCGGACACGATCACGCCATCGACCAGCACCCCGGTGCTTTCGACCGGATAGATCGCGTAGGCGCCGTTCGAGGCGTCGGGGCCCTTGGTCCAGGTGACGATCAACTTCGTATAGACGATGTTGTCCGCGCCCTTGGACTTGATCCCGTCACCCTTCGGATTTTCCATGCGGAAATCGCGCAAGGTGACATTGTCCGACGTCACCAGAAGCCCCTCGCCCGCGCCCTGCTGATTGGTGAAGTCGAGGATCGTCTTGTCGGCGCTTTCGCCTCGCAGCGTCACCCCGTCGACATCGAGGCTGAGGCCATCGGTGAGGATGAAGCGCCCAGCCCCCAGCACAATCTCGTCGCCGGGGGCGGCGAGGATCAGCGCCTCCTGCAAGCGCTGGCCCGCGCCCTCGCCCGCTTCGATGCGGTGGATTTCAGCGGCAAGCGGCGCGGCTGATGCGAGTAGCGCGGCGGCGAGTGCGTAGCGTTTCATGATGTTCTCCCTCTCCGCTGCGCAATGTGGCGCAAGGGTGGAGGGAAAAGCAAGCCTTCTCCCCTCCCATTGGGGAGGGGGCGGGGGTGGGGGCTCTGCCCTATCGACGGAGGACCCCCCATCCCAACCCTTCCCCATGGGGAAGGGCTATTAGCCGATCCCGATCGCGCAGAGCCCGGCGCTGGTGGTGAGCACCGCCACCGCTTCACCATCATCGACGCGGCGAAGACGCTTGATGAGTTCGCCAAGGCCGTAGCCTTCCTCGGGCTCGCCCGGCTGCGCGGTCATGCCCTGGCGCAGTTTCCACAGCTGGACGATGGTGAGCCGGTCGACCATCCGCTCCGCCATGCAGGCGGCGCGCTTTTCGCCGATGCCTGACTGCACCAGCGCGCCCTTGATCTGCCATTCGACTAGTGGGTTGGCGAGGCCGGTGTAGAGCCCCCCGCCCGCGATCAAAATGATCAGCAGCACGCCGATGATGAGCTTGCGCATCTTGGCTCGGGCCTCAGTCCAACGACTTGACGATTTCCTCGACCATCTTCTTGGCGTCAGCCAGCAGCATGACGGTCTGGTTCATGTAGAACACGTCGTTATCGACCCCGGCATAGCCCACGCCGCCCATCGAGCGCTTGATGAAGAACACCTGCTTGGCCTTGTCGACATCGAACACCGGCATCCCGTAGATCGGCGAGGACTTGTCGGTCTTGGCCGCCGGGTTCACCACGTCGTTCGCGCCGATGATGAAGGCGACATCGCACTGGGCGAAGTCGGAGTTGATGTCCTCAAGCTCGAAGACTTCGTCATAGGGCACCGAGGCTTCGGCCAGCAGCACGTTCATGTGCCCGGGCATCCGGCCCGCGACGGGGTGGATGGCGTACTTCACCTCCACGCCCTTTTCCTTGAGCTTGTCGCCCATCTCGCGCAGCGCGTGCTGCGCCTGCGCCACCGCCATGCCGTAGCCGGGGATGATGATGACCTTCTCGGCTTGCTCCAGCATGTAGGCCGCGTCTTCCGCTGAGCCTTGCTTGTAGGGCCGCTGTTCGCGCGCCCCGCCGCCGCCCGCTTCCGGGGCTGCGCCGAAGCCGCCCGCGATCACCGAGATAAAGCTGCGGTTCATCGCGCGGCACATGATGTAGCTGAGGATCGCCCCCGAAGAACCCACCAGCGCCCCGGTGATGATCATCGCGGTGTTGCCGAGCGTGAAGCCCATCGCCGCTGCGGCCCAGCCGGAATAGCTGTTCAGCATCGACACCACCACCGGCATGTCCGCCCCGCCGATCGGGATGATCAGCAGGAAGCCGATGATGAAGGCCAGCAGGGCAATGGCGAGCACCATCCAGCCCTCACCCGCCCCGCCGACCGGCGAGATGGTGTAGGCCGCAATCAGCCCGAGGATGGCGGCGAGCGTGCCGAGGTTGATGATATGCCGCCCCGGCAGCATGATCGGCGAGCCGCTCATCCGGCCCGAGAGCTTGAGGAACGCGATCACCGAACCCGAGAAGGTGATCGCCCCGATGGCAATCCCAAGGCCGAGCTCCACGCGGCTGACCGCCATGATCTGCCCTGCGGCGTCCACGATCCCGAAGGACTGCGGATCGAGCCATGCGCCAAAGCCCACCACAACGGCAGCAAGGCCGACCAGCGAGTGGAAGCCTGCGACCAGTTCGGGCATCGCCGTCATGGCGATGCGCCGGGCGATTACCACGCCGATGGCGCCGCCAATGGCAACCGCGATCAGGATCTCGACGATATTGGCGATTTCATGCGTCACCAGCGTGGTCGCCACGGCAATCGCCATGCCGATCATGCCATTGCGGTTGCCCGTCTGGCTGGTCGCCGGGCTCGAAAGCCCGCGCAGCGCGAGGATGAAGAACACGCCGGACACCAGATAGGCGAGCATCGCCCAGGCCGGGGTTCCACCGCCATGGGCTGCGCCTGCGGCAAGAATGGAGAAGCTCATCTCTTACTTCCCCTTCTTCTTGTACATCGCGAGCATTCGCTGCGTCACGGCGAACCCGCCGAAGATGTTGATGCTGGCGAGCACCACCCCGAACAGACCGAGATACTTGGCAATGGGGCTATTGGCCTCCGCCGAGGCGATCAGCGCGCCGACAATGATCACCGAGGAGATCGCATTGGTCACCGCCATCAGCGGGGTGTGCAGCGCCGGGGTCACCGACCAGACAACGTAATAGCCCACAAAGCAGGCCAGCACGAAGATGCTGAGAATTGAGATGAAGTCCATGATTTGCCTCTATTTCCCCGGCGCGAGATATTCGGTCAGCAGCGTCACCAGCCCAGGCACATCGGCCCCGCGGCTGAGGTTGAGCGCAATCGGTTCGCTGCCCGACACGGTGATCGTGAGTTCGGTGTCGAGGTCGAAATGGCCCGCGCTCTCCAGCGTGAAGGTCGTGATCGCGCGGTAAGGAATGGACTTGTAGCTACGCTTGGAGCCGGTCAGCCCCTGGATATCCGTGATCATGATCCGCCGATCGGTGAACAGGATCGAATCCCGCACCAGCTTGAAGGCGAAGCGGACGCGCTCACCATGGGCCAGCGCATAGGCGAGGTCTTCGGCGGCGTCTTCGGCATCCCAGACGGTGGCGTTGATCAGGCCCATCGGGTTAACCCAGCAGCCTCTCGTTGACCACCTTGCCGCCCTGCGTCAGGCGGATCGCATTGCCGATTTCCTCGTCGAGTACGGGACGCCCAGCCTCCTTGTCCCAGAAGGCGCTGAGGAAATTGTAGTGGTTGCGCGCGAACAGCGCCGAGGCGTCGGCGGGGAGCGCGGCGGGGGTGTTGGCGTAGCCGATGATCTTGACGCCGTGGCGTTCGACCACCTGATCGGCGACCGAGCCCTCGACATTCCCGCCCTGCGCCACCGCGAGGTCGAAAATGACGCTGCCCGGCTTCATCGTCGCGATCTGCGCGTCCGTCACAAGGCGCGGCGCAGCGCGGCCCGGGATCAGCGCCGTGGTGATGACGATGTCCTGCTTGGCGATGTGGCTGGAGACCAGCTCGGCCTGCGCCTTCTGGTATTCCTCGCTCATTTCGGTGGCATAACCGCCCGAGCCTTCGCCTTCGATCCCGGCGACATTCTCGACGAAGATCGGCTTTGCGCCCAGCGACTGGATCTGCTCCTTGGTCGCGGAGCGCACGTCGGTCGCCGAGACCTGCGCGCCCAACCGGCGGGCGGTCGCAATCGCCTGAAGTCCCGCGACGCCGACGCCCATGATAAAGACGCGCGCGGCCTGCACCGTGCCGGCCGCGGTCATCATCATCGGGAAGGCGCGGCCATAGGCGTCGGCTGCCGCCAGCACCGCCTTGTAGCCTGCAAGGTTCGACTGCGAAGACAGCACGTCCATCGATTGCGCGCGGGTGATGCGCGGCATGAACTCCATCGACAGCGCTTCGAAGCCGGCCGCAGCGTAAGCATCAACGACATCGCGCTTGCTGAAAGGATCGAACAGCGCCGCGACCCATGCGCCCGGCTTGGCACCGGCCAGCAGGCCCACATCGGGGGCCTGAATGCCCAGAACGATATCGGCATCCTTCACCGTCGCCGCCGCATCGCCGACACTCGCTCCTGCCTCGGCATAGGCTTCGTCGGTGATCGCAGCGATCACCCCGGCCCCGGCTTCCACCGCGACCGACAGGCCGAGGCCAGCGAACTTCTTGACCGTTTCCGGCGTGGCGGCAACGCGCGTCTCACCGGGCGCGCGCTCTTTCAGGATGGCGATTTTCACGTGGGCGCGGCCTCAGCTTGCGATCAGCGCAACGACGATGAACACGATCACCGCAATCACCGGCACCGCCCACTTGAGCGTCGCCATGAAGCCGCCATAGGTCGCTTCAGCCTTTTCCATATCGTGAACTGTCATGATCTTCCTCTGTCCCCTTGGCCCAACAACCCGCAAACGCGTGATTGGTTGCCGAAAAAACAACAACGCCCTGCGGCCTCTCCCCGCTCCCGTATCGTGGCCCGCCCGCTAGCTCAAGTCACCTTGCACAAGAGGCGGGTAAGATAACCCCGCCCTTGCCCCGCAGGAACGCGCATTAGCCTTAATCCCGTTTTTACCTCCCCGCCCTATGCAAGCAGCTTGTGTCAGCCCGGAACAGGGGTCCGGGACGAGGAAAAGCGAGCAGCTAGACTGATGGCGGATATTGATTGCCACCCTGAGGCGCAAAGCGATGCGCGGATCGTGATGCTGATCGATGATGAGCCGGCACAGTCGCGGCTGATCACGGCGATTGCGGCCCGCGATGGCTGGCGCACCATTGTCGCGCCGGATTCGGAAACCGCCATCGCGATGCTCGGCACCCGCGAAGGGATGCAGTTGTCAGCAATCCTGCTCGATCAATGGGTGCCCGGCGATGATGCCTGCGCGCTGATTGCCGAGCTGAAATCGCGCCGCCCTGCCCTGCCGATCCTGATGCTCACCACCAGTGCCTCGCCACTGCTGGCGGTTGAGGCGATGCGCGCAGGCGCTTCGGATTACCTCGTCAAGCCGGTCTCGCCCGACCGGCTGATGGAGGCGCTGCGCAGCGTCACCACCCGCGAGTCCGCGCGCGATGAACTTGCGCCGCTGACCGAGAAAATGGCCGCCAATCTCGATTTTGATGCGATGATCGGCACCGCCCCGTCGTTCCGCGCCGCGCTGGCGCAGGCGGCCAAGGCGGCGCGCGGGCATGGCCATGTGCTGATCGAAGGCGAAAGCGGCACCGGCAAGGAAATGCTGATGCGCGCGATGCACGGCGCATCGCCGCGGGCGAAAGAGCCGCTGCGAATCATCAACCTCGCCAGCGTCCCGCCCGGTTCAATCGAATCGGTGCTGTTCGGCCACGAACCGGGCAGCTTCCCGGGCGCTTTCGACCGCCAGATCGGGGCGTTCCAGCACTGCGATAACGGCACGCTGGTGCTCGACGAGATCGACCGGCTGACCCCGGCCTTGCAGCAACGTCTCACCGAAGTGCTGGCAAGCGGGATCATCCGACCAGTCGGGGCCAGCTATGGCTTCCGGGTCGATGTGCGGCTGTTTGTCACCAGCAATGTCGGGCTCGACCGCATGGTCGAGGTCGGGCAGTTCGACGCCGAGCTCGCCAGCCGCCTCGGCGCCACCCGCATCATCCTGCCGTCCCTGCGTGAACGCACCGGCGACATTCCGGCGCTGACCCGGCATTTCCTCGCCCGCATTGGCGAGCAGCCGGGCCTCAACCACTTGTCCGTGTCAGACAGCGCGCTGGCGCTGCTGGCGGCCTATGACTGGCCGGGCAATGTCCGCCAGCTGCAATCGGTGTTGTTCCGCGCGGCGGTCTATTGCGAAGGCAATTCGCTGTCGGCCGAAAGCTTCCCGCAGCTGTCCGAGATGCTCGGCGAACAGGGCAGCGTCACTGCGGCAAGCACGCATGAAGGGGTGGGCGTGATGCTCTACACCCCCGACGGCAACCTGCGCCCGCTTGACGAGATCGAGGCTGACGTGATCCGCCTCGCCATCGGCCACTATCGCGGGCGCATGACCGAAGTGGCGCGCAGGCTCGGGATTGGGCGCTCGACGCTCTATCGCAAGCTTAGCGATCTCGGGATCGACAACGCGGCGTAACGGGCGGCTTGATTGCGGATGCGGCTGGGACTAGCCCGGCTGGCATGACACATTTGCAAGATTTCGCCGGGCGCTCCGCGCTCGTTACCGGGGCGGCTTCGGGGATCGGAGCGGCCTGCGCGCGCGCGCTGGCGGCCCGGGGAGTGGCGCGGCTGGTTCTGGTTGATGTCGATGGCGCGGGGCTCGATGCCCTCGATCTTCCGGGCTGCGACGTGGAGCGGATCGTCGGC
>LSKF01000164.1 GCA_001556995.1 Erythrobacteraceae bacterium CCH12-C2 | reverse complement strand
GCTAAGGAGTTGCCCCATGGCCCAGTTCTCGGTTCACGATGCCAAAACCAACCTGTCCCGCCTCATTGCCGACGCCCTTGCCGGCGGCGAGGTGGTGATCGCCCGCGGCAATGTCCCGGTCGTGCGCCTCGTGCCGGTCAATCCGCGCGGGCGGCGGTGCTTTGGCGCGCTCAAGGGGCAGATCACGGTCGACACCCGCTTCGACGAGCCGCTGCCTGACGATGAGTTCGAAGGGTGGAACCTCGCTTGAGGCTGCTGCTCGATACCCACGCGCTGATCTGGTGGTTGGCGGGTGACGAAGCCATCAGCCGCCGCGCCCGCGAAGCCATTGCGGACGAAGTCAACGACATCGCTATTAGCGCTGCCTCGGCGATGGAAATCGCCACCAAGTTCCGGATCGGCAAGCTGCCCGGGGCTGCCCTGCTCGCTCAGAACCTTGAGGAAATCATCGCCGAGCAGGGGTTTGGGGAATTGCCGATCAGTGTCCACCATGCCCGGCTCGCGGGCGAGATGAACATCGCCCACAAAGATCCGTTCGATCGCCTTCTCATCGCTCAGGCGCAGGTCGAAGACCTCGTATTGGTGTCAAACGAGGCCTTGTTCGATGGGTTCGCCATCAAGCGACTCTGGTAGGTCTAAGTTGACGGCGAGCTTGCTTTACTGCTTTCAGCCGCCCTTCGACTTCCAAGCATAGAACAGTTTTTTCACCGCCAGAAACCGTCGCGCCTTTGGCCGTGCTGGTTGTCGTAGTTTTCGCGGGTGTCGTAGGCACTCTTGCGGATACCCACTTCGACGCGCTGCCCCCCGACGTTTCGGATGTGGAGATCGCGCAGATCGACCTTGTTGCGCTGCGCCCAGTCCTTCGCCTCGCGCTCACTCCCGAACGTCCCTGCGTCTTCGTAGTCAAATGCCATGTCGTTTCTCCTTCCTGATGATGATGTTGACGGCCCGTTTCAGGGGCTTTGCGCGACCACGGTGCAGCGGGAGAAAGGCATCGGCGCACTGTGCCCTGGGAAGACCCACCCGCTGCGCCACCAGCCTCACAAAGGCGGCCGCGATCGTGCCCACCAGAACTGCGACAAGGATCATCAGACCTATCGCCACCAACTCGGCGGCCATTTTCTGGTTATCGAGGGCGGCTCGCAGATCAGCGCATCCCTGAACCCCGTGCGTATTGAGATCGCAGACCACAAAGCTGTCCCCGCCAGCGGCACGCGCAATCTCCGAGAGTCCTGCCTCGTTCACCAGATTGGTCAGGGTCAGCTGCTGCGTGAGGTGAATCTCGAAAGTTTCTGAAGGCGGCGTACCCGCTGCGGCATGGCCCATCTGTGTCACGATCTTCCTCCTATCGGCTGCGTTCGATGTTACGTTCGGGAACGTCCAATTGCGGCGTTGCCCGAAGGCTCGCCGGATCGATCCGCGAGGCAGATGCTTGCCTGTCCTCGGGTGCCCTCAAATGATCGGGAATTGTGGGTCGAAACTCGCCAGCCTCGCGGCCGCTGCGCTTCGCCTCGACCTGCTTTTCGCCGAGGGTTTCGAGCGCGCTGGTCTTGTCGCCCGGGTTGCGGCCGATCTGCGCCAGGAGCCGATCGCGGTCGTTGGTGACGATTGTGATGTCGTCGCGCAAGCCCTTTCCACGGCAGGATGATAGGGCACCATGGACATGGTGCCTTGCACCATCTGACCCGATGGAAGCGTCAGGTTTACAGGCTTGTTCGGATTGAGCTGAACCCAGCCCCAAGCCTCGGCGTAGAGCTTCATAAGCACGAGCTGCACCTCGTGGTTCTTGAAGGTCAAACTGACGAGGGCACACAGCAGAAGAATGGCGGTTCCGACCCAGACGTAGAGGGGCATTCTGATGCCCGCCCAGGTCATCAGGATTTCATGGTGGAACAGCTGCGATCCGCGCGTGAAATTGCCTGCGTTCCGCTTCACTTTTCCGCGCGCGGAAGCGTGGGTGAGAGTGGCAGCTTTTTTGCTGAACCTGATGTCTTCAGCCATGATGCTCTCGCACGTTGGAGAGCGCCTGAGCGATCAGGTGTTCGGCATCAGCCGGATATTGCTCCTGGACGATGAGCGAGAGCGCAAGCTGGGTATGCTCGAGGATTGTAACAGCCCGCTCGGCATTGAGCGATAGTCCCGCCTTCAGGAGCGGAATACCGACTTCAAGGGCAATGCGGATGGCTTCTGACCGCGATACACCGCGGCTTGCCGCAAGTTGATCGACGATGTCGATCATCCTTGGGCTGAGCGTTACACCGACGCTCTGAAACTGTTTCTTTTCCACTACCACACCTTTTCAGGCGTGGTTCGTCTATCGCAGGACCGAGTATATAACGCTGCAGCCCCCTTGCCAAGAGCTTAGAAGATGCAGCCCGGTGCAGCGCTAAGCCCCTGTATTTTTATATTTATGATGGAGCACTGGACGGTATGCAGCGGACTGCACCGTGCGAATTTCGAGCAAAATCTTACCTAACTGATTGTGAAATATGCAGAACTTCGCTGCATCAGCCTACCGCGCAGCGGTGTACGGTGTGCTTGCGATACAGGGACTGATTTACTCCTGACCCGGCACCCTTTCAACCAGTTTATCGGACTGATTGTTGGCGTTTTTTCGCGACGGGCCTTGGCCATCCGGCCAGGAGCTGAAGCTTAGAAAAAGCCCGATGTTCTGCATATGTCTGCGATTGGGACGCATCTGGCCACCAGAACGCCTGCAACTGCATGATCCAGTTATGGTTATTGGTAAGGGCAAATCGAAACTGCCTTCTGCCCAGATAGGCCATTACAGGCGAGCTTCTGACCGCTTTACCTATGCGGGAAAGGGAATGGCGACCACCCACCATCAGCAGTTCTGTCAGGGTTTGCCCGGCACCACTTCCTTCAGCCCTGCCGACATAGGTAGTTCGGACCAGGTCGCCCAAAGCTCAGGCATATCTCAGCGCCTGCAGTTTTTCGGGCTGTCATGGCGGCGGCTCTTTGACCCTTTGAATGGCGGATCCCAGCTACGACTGCCGCCATGTTTGGTCCTGAATTTCCTGCTGGTTCCGGATCAATTCGTCTCATAATGTTGGAGGACAAAACTGATGCAATTGATGCAAAAGAAAAGGCCCCGGAGATAATCTCCGAGGCCTCGAATTGGCTGAGTTTGGGGGGAAGCGCCCAGCCCTACTCGGCCAGCGCCAATTCATAGGTTTCGGCTGCCTCTGTCGGCTTGGCTTCCTTAGCCTTGGCGAGGAAATCAACCTGCTCAGCGATGATCTCGCAGCCGTAGCGCTCGGTACCGTTTTGGTCGGTCCAGCGGGTGTAGTGGATCCGGCCGGTGACCATCAGCATGGCGCCCTTGGCGACGTGCTCGGCTACGCTCTTGCCGATGCCATTGAAGCAGGTGATGCGGTGCCATTCGGTCTCGGTCTGGCGCTTGTCCTGCGCGTCCTTGTAGCTGCGCGATGTCGCGAGCGAAAGCGAGGTGATCTTTGCGCCTGAGGAAGTTTCGCGGACCTCTGGATTGTTGCCTGCAAAGCCGACGAGGGTGACGCTGTTCTTCATGATCCTGACCTTTCGAAGCTGTTTCCTTCGTCCAAGGGACTATCCCTTCGACTGAGCCCCGATGAGGCCGGGCGCGGGCAGGTCTGCACCGATCGCCAGAGAGGGGAACGCCGCTCACAGGAGTGGTGCGGGCAGACGTTCCAAAGGAACGGCAACACGGTCCGCATGAGCGCGCGTTGCAGTGCCTGACAGGGTTCGGCCAGGGGCTGGTTCATGTCATGGAAGGGAAGGTTCTTTGGGCGAGCTGTAGTCGCTCGATGGTGCTATGATGGGAACCCGCTAAACCACGTGATTAGCCGAATTCGAAAGCCCGGAAGTTGAGAGCCAAATAGATCAAGCTTCGTTTTTCCGCGATGGAAATAGCCCGACGGGTGCCTTCCGAGCTGCGTGCGGGAACGCCTCCTTCTATGGCAGCTAAGGCACAGATTCGATCAAAACCAGCCTTTCAGATTGCGACCCCGATCTCGAAGTTCCTACGATGAGAAAAGCATCCTGTTAGGTGCCGTTCGGTTGGGTAGCCGACCCAATCATCCGAGGTTCGCGCACGTAGCCAAATTCGCTTTCTCCTGACCAAGAGCGTCCATCGGGATACCGCAGCTCGATGCCGATCAAATCCGTTTCGTTAGCAAGTCGCATATTGACGCCGAGCATCGTATTCCCGAAGCTTTCGATCGTCGCTTGAGTCAGTTCGAAATGTGTGGTCGTGCCGCAATTTGAGCAAAAGCGTATCGCCACCCCTGCCTGCGCCTTATCCTCACGACGATAGGTTGCCGTTTCCCCGATAACTCCGACTTCATTTGGCTCAAAGTAGCCCCAGATCGCACCAGCTTTTTGGCAAAGGGAACAATTGCATTCATTGATGAAATCTGGCCGCTTTGCAGTATGAACCTGCACACGACCGCAATGACATGAAAGCTTGAGCATCATTGAGTCTTTAGCGTGGGATCCGTCTCATTAACAGAATGATGTCCGGTACTTTCATCGATTATCGCCATATCGGACGTTCCGGAATCCACCGATTGCCGGTCATGAGCGGTGCCAATGCGCGATCCCGAAACCTGCCTGGCAGCTTCAACGGATTTCTCGCCGAAACCGGAAATTCTGAAACCGACCCCTGTGTGGACGGCTCTCCGTTGGCAAGGGTATTTCTGCGCTGCGCTGGCTGGTCGT
>LSKF01000163.1 GCA_001556995.1 Erythrobacteraceae bacterium CCH12-C2 | reverse complement strand
CGTCGGCAGCGCGGGCAAAACGGTAGAAGGCCATCACCGGCGCGCGCAGATCGCGGCGCAGCACGAAGGAGGCGACCGGAAAGTTCTCGTCGCGGTGCCCCTTGCCCGAGGCCAGCGCCAGGCTATCGGTGCTGCTCATTGGAGCGCTGCCTGGGTGCGGCCCTTCCACAGGCCCCCGCGCCCGCGCCAGTGCTGCCACGCCGACCAGATGGTCGCGCCGGAATAGAAGGCGGCGATCAGCGGCAGCGCGAGGCCCCACAAAGGGGACTGCCGGTAGAATCGGCAAATCGGCCAGAAGGCGAGTGCCATCAGCAGCCATGTCGCAAGCCCCAGCCATTGCACGGTGCCCTCGCCCAGAAGCGCGAGCACCGGCGGTGCCAGATAGACCAGCGCCATCCCCGCCACTGTGCCAGCCAGCAGCAGCGGCTGATAACCGAGCTGCGCATAGGCCGAACGCGCGATCATCGCACCGACATCGGCGAAATACGGATAGGGCCGGATGCTGAGCGAACGGTCGGTGAGGCCGAGCCAAATCGACCCCTGCCGCTTCATCAGCGCACCCATCGCGCAATCGTCGATCAAAGCGGTGCGGATCGCGGCGATCCCGCCTTCCGCCGCCAACGCTTCGCGCCTGACCAGCATGCACCCGCCTGCGGCCCCGGCAGTGCCCCGGCGCGGATCGTTGATGGCGGCGAAGGGATAGAGCAGCTGGAAGAAAAACACGAAGGCGGGGATCAGCATCCGTTCGGCAAGGCTCTCGCAACGCAGCCGCGCCATCAGCGAGACCAGCACGCGGTCCTCAGCCACCGCCCGCGCCACCAGACTGGCGAGCGTATCGGGCGCGTGGGTGATGTCGGCATCGGTCAGCCACAGGTAATCGGGCGGCGCATCGTAGGCGCTGGACCTGGCGATACCCTGGGAAACCGCAGCGAGCTTGCCGGTCCAGCCCGAAGCAAGCGGGGCTGCGGACATGATGGTCAGCCGGTCCGCCCCCCCTGCTGTGGCGCGCGCGACATCGGCGGTGCCGTCACTGCTCGAATCGTCGACCAGGATGATGTGGAACGCTCCCGGATAATCCTGGCGGATCAGGCTCGCGATCACCGGAGCGATCACTGCTGCCTCGTCACGCGCCGGGACGATAGCGACAACACTCGGCCATCGCTGTGGCGCGGGCGGCACGATCCGGTCGGTGACATCGGCACGCCAGAAGCCGTCACGCAGTACCAGCATGGCAACCCAGATCACGAGGACGAGAATGGCGAGCGCAACCATCAGGCGATCATCCCGGCAGCGCGGAACCAGCCAATTGCATCGCGGATCGCCTCCGCAAAGGGACGCGCGCTATAGCCGAGGTCGCGTTCGGCCTTTCCTGAGGAGAAGAACATGCGGTGCTGCGCCATCCGCAGCGAATCCCGCGTCAGCATCGGTTCGCGCCCGGTGATCCGCGCCGCGCTCTCGCTCAGCACAGCGAGGGGGAACAGCGGCGCCCGGGGAAGCGCAACCCTGGGGGGGCGGCGGCCAACCTGTCCGGCGATTACTGCCAGCATGTGCCTTAGGCTCACGTCTTGACCGCCAAGGATGTAGCGCTCGCCGACCACACCGCGGTCGAAGGCGGCAAGATGTCCCGCCGCGACATCATCAACATGCACAAGGTTTAATCCGCAATCGACGAAGGCGGGAATGCGCCCTGAGGCGGCCTCGACGATGATCCGTCCGGTCGGCGTCGGGCGCACATCGCGCGGGCCGATCGGGGTCGAAGGGTTGACGATCACTGCGGGCAGGCCGCTCTCCTTCACCATCGCCTCGACTAATCGCTCAGCTGCAACCTTGGAACGCTTGTAGGCGCCGACCGCCTGCTCCGCCGTGGCCGCAGCCGTCTCGTCAACCGGGGTTGCGTCGTCTGCGGGCTTGAGCGTCGCGACGCTGCTGGTGTGGACTATCCGCGACACACGTGCTGCGAGCGCAGCTTCCATGACGATCCGCGTCGTTGTGACGTTGTTGGCGATGATCGTGGCGGGGTCAGGTGCCCAGATGCGATAGTCGGCTGCGACATGATAGAGTCCGCGCACCCCCTCCATCGCGGTGCGCACGGCCAAAGGGTCGACGAGGTCACCAACGACGATTTCCGCCCCCAGGCCGTCAATATTGGTGCGCGGGCTGCTGGGCCGGACCATCAATCGGACCCGCTCCCCGCGTGCGAGCAAAGCCCGCACGACCGCCGAACCGACAAAGCCGGAGGCACCGGTGACGAGGACCGGACCCGGTGCGACGTTCGTTTCGATCCCCATGGCGGGCAGGTGTGTGCTCCAGACGCCGGCGTGCGACGATTGCTGTTACTTGGAAATAACTCCGGTTCATCATCGGCTATCCGAGGGCCAATGTGCCTTCGATCGGGGGATGGATCAGTCGTTTGACACAGTATTTCGTAATCTTGCTGATCGCGGTTGCGGTATTGGGCTTGGCCTACTCGCTTGTCGCGCTGGCCTTGGCTGTGCGTGCCGCCTCGTCGCAGCCCGGCATTGCGCCTCGTGGGCTTGCCGTTACCATTCTCAAGCCGCTGCACGGGGATGAACCTGGGCTGGTCGATGCGATGCGCTCGGTCTTGGACCACGGACATGATGGACCGGTGCAGATCATCTTCGGGGTTGCGGATGCCGACGATCCAGCGCTCGCTGTGCTGGAGCGTGCCCGCATCGGGTATCCGGAATTGGACGTGACTCTGGTGGTCAACCCGCAGCGTCACGGGGCGAACCGCAAAATGTCGAACATCGTCAACATGGCGGCGCATATCCGCCACCCGGTCGTGATGATCATCGACAGCGATGTCACGGTGCCGCGCGGCGCGGTATCGGCGCTGGCGGCCACGCTGGCGGACCCGGAGGTTGGGGTTGCCAGCTGTCTCCATGCGGGGGTCGGCAATGTGGGGTTCTGGTCGTGCCTCGCGGCGATGGATATTACCTACCGCTTCATGCCCTCGGTGCTGGTTGGTCGGGGGCTGAACCTGGCCGAGCCGGTGCTGGGGCCGATGATGGGACTGCGCGCGGAAACCCTCGCAAGGATCGGCGGCTTTTCCGCCTTCGCCGAGGTTCTGGCGGACGACTACGAGATCGGTCGGGCCGTGCGCGCACTAGGGTTGCGGGTGGCCGTGTGCGGGCCTTTCGTGCTGCATGGTTGCAGCGAAACCGGCTTGCCCGCGATGCTGCGCCACGAACTGCGCTGGACGCGCACCATCTACGGGATCGACCCGGCGGGTTTCATTGGCAGCCTTGTCACCCATGTCACGCCCATCGCGGTGCTTACGGTGCTGCTGTCTGGCGGGGCGATGGCGACGTGGCCGCTGCTCGTGGCCGCGCTCGCGGTCAGATCCGCGATCAAGCTGCGGCTCGATCATCTCTCGCGCACGGTCTCGGGCCCGCTTTGGCTCCTTCCGCTGCGCGATTGCCTCTCGCTGGTGGTCTGGCTGCTGACGTTTTTCGTCGGCTCAGTAGACTGGCGCGGATACCGGTTCAAAGTGACGGCCGATGGCCGATTGATGCAAGGAAGGCAGTTATGACGATGCGTTCGCTCTTTCTCCAGGGCCCCTCTTTCGACGGTTACGATGGCGGGGCCGGCGCGCGTTACCAAATGAAGCGCGAGGTCAAATCCTTCTGGTATCCGACCTGGCTCGCGCAGCCCGCTGCGCTAATCGAAGGCAGCAAGCTGATCGATGCGCCCGCGCATGACCTCAGCTTCGATGACATCAGGCACGAAGCGCACCAGCGTGATCTGGTGGTGCTGCACACCTCCACCCCTTCGTTCAATCAGGACGTGCGCACTGCCGAGCTGCTCAAGGCAGAAAACCCCGCGCTCAAGATTGGGATGATCGGCGCCAAGGTCGCGGTCGATGCCGAGGGCAGCCTCAAGGCCTCCGAAGCGATCGACTTTGTCGCACGCAACGAGTTCGATTTCACCATCAAGGACATCGCCGACGGGCACAACTGGGCCAGTGTCGACGGCATCAGCTATCGCAACAGCGAGGGCGTAATCGTGCACAATCAGGATCGCGCGATCGTGACGGACATGGACCAGCTGCCGTTCGTGACGCCAGTGTACAAGCGCGATCTGGACATCCAGAAGTATTACGGCGGCTATCTGCTGCACCCCTACATTAGCTTTTACACGGGGCGCGGCTGCAAATCGCGCTGCACCTTCTGCCTCTGGCCGCAGACCGTGGGCGGGCACAATTACCGCGTCCGCTCGATCGGCCATGTGGTCGAGGAAGTGAAATACGTGATGCAGGCCTTCCCGCAGGCGAAGGAGATTTTCTTCGATGACGATACGCTGACCGACAATCTGCCGCGGACCGAAGCGCTGGCGGTCGAGCTCGGCAAGTTAGGCGTGGTGTGGTCGTGCAACGCCAAGGCGAACGTTCCATACAAGACGCTCAAGGTGATGAAGGACAACGGGCTGCGCGTCTTGCTGGTGGGCTTCGAAAGCGGCAACCAGCAAATCCTGCACAACATCAAGAAGGGCCTGAGGGTGGACGTCGCGCGCCAGTTCGCCAAGGATTGCAAGACGCTGGGGATCAAGGTGCACGGCACCTTCATCCTCGGCCTGCCCGGCGAAACGCGCGAGACGATCATGGAGACCCTGGCCTTCGCCAAGGAGGTCAACCCGCACACCATCCAGGTCTCGCTCGCGGCGCCCTATCCCGGCACCTTCCTGCACAATCAGGCAACGGTGAACGGCTGGTTTGCAGCCGAGCGCGATCTGCTCAATGACGACGGCAACCAGATCGCGCAGCTTTCCTACGAGCATCTGCCTGCCTCGGAGATCTTCGAGGCGGTCGAGATGTTTTACAAGAAGTTCTATTTCCGTCCCTCGAAGATTGCCGGGATCGTCGGCGAGATGGTGACCGATGGCGACATGATGAAGCGCCGCCTACGCGAAGGTGTCGAGTTTTTCCGCTTCCTGCGAGACCGCAAGCTTGCCGCCTGAGGCGGGGCGCGGTGCGATGGTGCACGCCGACTTGCTGAAGGTCGCGGCCATCGCCATCACGGTCGCCGGGCTTGCCGCGACCTTTGTCTTGCTCGGCGCAGTCGGGTTTGGCGCTGTGCTTGGGATCCTGGGGAAGATCGGCATCATCCGGTTCCTGGTTTACGCCGCTTACACCTTGGTGATCCTCGCCATCCTCGGCTTGGCATGGCAGGTGTTGGTTCCAGGGGCACGGTGGAGCGCCTTTGCTTGGGCGCGTACGATGCGCGAGGCGGCGACCAACGTGCTGCCGTTCTCGCAATTCGGCGGCATAGTCGTAGGCCTGCGGGTGCTGGTCTCTGCCAGCGTTCCGCAGCGCCACGCCTATGGCTCGATCATCGCCGACCAGACAGCCGAACTTGCCGCGCAGTTGGTCTTCACCATTTATGGCGCGGCGGGCCTGTTTTTCGTGCTGCAAAACCGACCGGAAGAACGCGATCTGCTTGACCTTGCGCTGATCGGGCTGGGCGCAAGCGTGGCGATCATGCTCGCCTTTGCTTTCGCGCAGCGCCCGATGCTGACCATCGCCGCGCGGATCGGCGGGGCAATCCTGCCGGGGGCGGCGGCTGCGGTGGCCGAAGTGCGTGATGAGCTTGATCTGATCTATCTGAGGCGCAGGAGGCTGATTGCTTGTTTCCTGCTTCACTTGCTCGCCTGGGTGGCCAGCGGAGCAGGAGCCTCGATCGCACTAAACTTCATCGGCTTCGACGTGCCGATTGGCGCTGTGCTGGTCATTGAGAGTCTGATTTTCACACTGCGCACCGCCGCCTTTGTGGTGCCGGGCGGAATCGGGCTTCAGGAAGGTGCATATGTGCTGATTGGGCCGCTATTCGGACTGCCCGCCGAGGCGGCGCTTGCTCTGTCGCTCGCAAAGCGGGCGCGCGACCTCCTCGTCGATGTGCCCGCGATGCTGATCTGGCAGATCGGAGAGGCACGGCAGCTCATCGGATCTCGGACGAGCCGATAACCCACTCCCGTGCAACAACGAGATACCTTGCGATACCTCCCCAGTAGAGCAGACATCCAGCTTTGGCCCAAAGCTAGCCGTCGATGGGGCAATCGGTAGCGGCACTGTGATGAGTGCCTATGCGCGCAAGGTCGAAGAGCTGAAGCGCGAAAAGCTCCTTTTGCGGGACTGTTGCGCGAGACTATGGCGCAGCTTTTCGAACCGCTGTTGCGCTTTTGTCAAACCATTGTTATTTTTGGAAACATGGGACGATTGAAGGCAAGATCATCGTCCTCAGGCTCACTTTGGACACCCCTCTTGAGTATGACGGGAATCAGGGTGTTCGAACCGCTAAGTTTTCCTTGCCCTTTAAAGTGTTAGAGTGCTCTCCCTGGTCAGAAAAGCGATGGCGGAGCAGGAGGGATTCGAACCCTCGATACGCTTTTGACGTATACACACTTTCCAGGCGTGCGCCTTCGACCACTCGGCCACTGCTCCGTATGACTTCCTTGGCGCGCTATCGCTTCGCTGCTTGAGCGCGGGGGAAGGCAAGAGCGGCCCCGTAGCCGCGAATGGATTGCTTCGCAAGGCGCGTGGTGGCAGCATCGCTCGTATGAGAACCCTGCTGCTGGCAGCCACGGCTGCGCTCGCCTTTGCCTTGCCGCTTGCCGCTCAGGAGGAACCGAAGGGAGCGCCTGCGCCGTCCGAGATCGTGGCGGCTGCGTCACGCGCGGATTGGGTCACGATTCCGGCGGAGGATCTGCTGGTGATGACCCTTGCGCCGGATGCCGAGGGCAAGCCGCGGCAGGTTGTAATCCAGCTGATGCCCGCGCCGTTCAGCCAGGGCTGGGTCCACAACATCCGCCTGTTTGCGCGCTCCGGGTGGTATGATGGTATCTCAGTCAACCGGGTACAGGACAATTACGTTACCCAATGGGGCGATCCAAATTACGACAACCCCGAGGCTACGGGGACGCCGAAGCCCTTGCCCGAGGGGCTGAAGGTGATGAGAGAGACGGATTATACCGTTGATGTGACGACATCAGCCGCAGCGGGCCTTGATGGCGCTCTCCAAGACGAGTTTGAGAGCATAACTGAGCAACGCGGCAGATGGCGCGAAGGAACCGACAAACTGCCTCGCACCGGCAGTTATGCTGATTTCGAATCCTTCTTCAAAGGATGGCCCTTCGCCAGCAACGAAGATGCACCTCTTGCATGGCCCACCCACTGCTACGGCATGGTCGGTGTTGGGCGGAACTATTCGCCCGACACCGGCTCGGGCGCGGAGCTTTACACCGTGATCGGCCATGCGCCGCGCCACCTAGATCGCAATATCGCGCTGGTCGGCCGGGTGATCGAGGGGATGCAGCACCTCTCCAGCCTGCCGCGCGGGTCCGGCGCGCTGGGGTTCTACACTACTGAAGAAGCCGCCAAGCGCACGCCGATCACATCGGTACGGGTGGCCAATGACCTGCCAATGAGTGAACAACCGCGCTTCGAATACCTCTCAACCGAAAGCGAGACCTTCGCGCGCTATGCCGAGGCCATCGCCAACCGCCGTGATCCGTTCTTCATCGTGCCCGCGGGCGGGGCGGACATCTGCAACATCCGCGTGCCCGTGCGGCGGGCGGCGGAATAGCGACGAAGTTTACAAAGTTGACACTGTGTTTAGCGCTTTTCGTCGCATGGGGGCGAGGAATGGGGCGGACAATGCGAAAGAGCCGTGTTGCCGTGTATCGCTGGCCCTGCCTGTAGGAAACCGGATGCCCTTTCGCCGGGTTCACGCAGGGACCGCAGAGGAGCAGGGAGCGCAGAGGGGTTGTGCTTGACGAAGGCATCATCCTCAACAGCGACGTTGCGGCAGGCCGGAATGACGGATGCGAAGTGCGGCTTCGCCGCGAGCGCGACATCTCAGCGCTCCCTGCTCCTCTGCGACCTCTGCGTGAAACCCCGCGGCGCAGCCGCGAACCCTGCAGCCCACCTCCAACCCCTCTTCCAAGGGAGGGAGGTTTGAATGCCTAAATCCGCTCCATCAGTTCAATCCGATTGCCGAACGGATCAGCTGTGAAGAACCGGCGGTACCCTTGGATGGGTTTGTCATCACTCGTTTCATATCCTGCCACCGTCAGCCGCGCGCGCAAGGCGGCGAGATCGTTGACCAGCAGCGCCGGGTGCGCCTTTGTGGCTGCGCGAAAATCAGGGTCGATGCCGATATGAAGGTTCACCGTCCCGCCCGTGAACCAGCACCCGCTCGCCGACAATGTCGCGGGCTTGGGGACTTCCACCATTCCAAGTAGCCCAGCATAAAACTGACGCGCCCGATCCTCACCGCCTGCCGGAATCGCAAGCTGCACGTGATCGAGCCCGACGACCGCCATTATTGCCGCTCTGCCTGCGCCACCGCATCGCTCGCACGCAGGGCGGAGATGATGCGATTGAGGTGCGCCACGTCCTGCACCTCGACCTCGATGTCGTAGGTCACGAAAGGATGGTCGATCTGCGTCTGCATCAGCGTCTGCACATTGGCCTTGTTCTGGGCAAAGATGCCCGCCATTTCCGCGAGGGTGCCCAATCGGTCGTAGATCGTCACGGACAGCTGTCCAACCGCCCCGACCGAGTGGTTACCCCAGGCCAGATCAATCCAGTCGCTGTCCACCCCGCTCGCCAGCAGCAGGCAATCGATCGCGTGGACCAGCACCGGCTCGCCCTTGCGGCGGATGCCGACGATGCGGTCGCCGGGGACAGGGTGGCAACAGGTCGCAAGGTTGAAGGCGACGCCGGGCGTGAGGCCGGTGATCGCAATCGCGCGTTCGCGCCGCTCCCAATGCTCGTCTTCCTCGATGTCAGCAGTGCAGCCCGGGACCAGCGCCTCCATCACCGCGCGGTCGGTGATCTTGGCCGCGCCGATGGCGTACATCAGGTCATCGGGCTCCTCCATCCCGAGCCGCGCCACCGCCGCGCGGATCGCCTTCTTGCCAATCCGTGCAGGAACGCGCGCGGCGATCTCGTCGAACAGCTTGGAGCCGATCTCCGCGACCTCGGCGCGCTCCTTCATTCGCACCGCGCGGCGGATCGCGGCGCGGGCCTTGCCGGTGACGACAAAGCCCAGCCATGACAATTGCGGGCTGGCGTGGGGGTTCTTGATGATCTCGCACACATCGCCATTATTGAGCGGCGTGCGCAGCGGCATGTGCCGCCCGTTGATCTTTACCCCCGCCGTCTGCAGCCCCAGATTGGTGTGCACCGCAAAGGCAAAATCCACCGCGCTCGCGCCCTTGGGCAGCTGGAACAGCGCGCCCTTGGGGGTGAAGGCGAAGATCCGATCCTGATAAATCGCAAGGCGCGTGTGTTCGAGCAGTTCCTCGGCATCGTGGCTCTGTTCGACAATCTCGATCAGATCGCGCAGCCAGCCCACCTGCCCATCGGCCTTGCCATCCTGCTTGTAGGCCCAGTGCGCGGCGAGCCCAAATTCGTTGCGGCGGTGCATTTCGCGGGTGCGTATTTGCACTTCGACACGCATCGAATTTTCGTACATCAGCGCGGTGTGAAGCGACCGATACCCGTTGGTCTTGGGGGTCGAGATATAGTCCTTGAATTTGCCTGGCAGCGCCTGCCAGGTGGTGTGGAGGATACCCAGCGCGCGGTAGCAATCCTCCTCAGTATCGGCGAGGACACGGAAGGCCATGATGTCGGTCACCTGTTCAAAGCTGACATGGCGTTCGGCCATCTTGTGCCAGATCGAATAGGGGTGCTTCTCGCGGCCCGAGACCTCGACCTTCAACCCCGCTTCGGCGAGCCGCTGCTTGATCTTGAGCGCGATCGCATCGACCTGCCCGCCGTCCTGCGAGCGCAAATGCTCTAGCCGTCCTGTGATCGTGGCATATCCTTCGGGCTCAAGCTCGCGGAAAGCCAGCGCCTGCATCTCGCGCATGTATTCATACATGCCGACCCGCTCAGCCAGCGGCGCGTAGATATCCATCGTCTCGCGCGCGATGCGCTGGCGCTTTTCGGGGTTCTTGATGAAATGGAGCGTGCGCATGTTGTGCAGCCGGTCCGCCAGCTTGACCAGCAGCACGCGGATATCCTCGGACATGGCGAGCAGGAACTTGCGCAGGTTCTCCGCCGCGCGCTCGTTCTCGGGCATGGTCTCGATCTTGGAGAGCTTGGTCACCCCGTCGACCAGCCGCGCGACCTCGGGGCCGAAATGGGCCTCGATATCCTCGATCGTGGCGAGGGTGTCTTCGACCGTGTCGTGGAGCAGCGCGGTGATGATGGTGGCCTGATCGAGCTTCAGATCGGTCATCAACCCCGCGACTTCGACCGGGTGGCTGAAATAGGGGTCACCGCTCGCGCGCTTCTGGCTGCCGTGCTTCTGCACGGTATAGACATAGGCACGGTTGAGCATCGCCTCGTCGGCTTGTGGGTCGTAATCGAGGACCTTCTCAACGAGTTCGTATTGGCGCAGCATCAGAGCGACATATGTGCGCGTGGGCGCAGTGCCGCAAGTGCGAAGAAAGACGAACGAATGTGCCTCAGCTCCACGTAGCGCGCGGCGGCAGACTCATCAGGATCGCGTCGATATTGCCCCCGGTCTTGAGGCCAAAGATCGTGCCGCGGTCATAGACGAGGTTGAACTCGGCATAGCGGCCTCGGTATTCGAACATCACCGCCTCATCCTCGGGCGTGAAGGGCATGTTCATCCGTCGCCGCACGATGGCCGGGAACACGGTGATGAATTGCTTGCCGATGTCTTTGATGAATTCGAAGTTCGCTGCCCATGCAGTGTCGTCTGCGCATTCGAGGTGATCGGCGAAAATCCCGCCCACCCCGCGATGCACCTGACGGTGGGGGATGTAGAAATAATCCTCGGCCCACTTGGAAAAGCGTTCGTAGTGCGCCGGGTCATGCGGATCGCAGGCGGCTTTCATCGCGGCATGGAATTCCGCCGTGTCCTCTTCATAGGGGATTGGCGGATTGAGGTCCGCCCCGCCGCCGAACCATGCCTTGGTGGTGGTGAGGAAGCGGGTGTTCATGTGCACGGCAGGCACGTGCGGATTGCTCATGTGCGCGACCAGACTGATGCCGGTGGCCACAAAGCCGGGGGCCTCCGCGCTCGCGCCGTTGATCGAACCGGCAAATTCCTTGGCGAAGCTGCCGCGCACGGTCGAGACGTTGACGCCGACCTTTTCGAACACTTGGCCCTTCATCAACCCCTGCACCCCGCCGCCGGGATCGGGATTGCCCTCCTCCTCGCGCTGCCAGGGGGTGTATTGGAAAGCGGCGTCCGATCCCGCCTCGCGCTCGATCGCTTCGAATTCGGCGCAGATCTGGTCGCGCAGGCTTTCGAACCACACCTTCGCCTGCGCCGTCTTATCCGACCAATCCATAAATCCCTCAACCCTCCCGTTCGCCCTGAGCTTGTCGAAGGGCCGTAGTGCTTTTGTGACCAAGCGATAGAAGAAAGTGCAGGCCTTCGACAAGCTCAGGCCGATCGGTTTTTGGTTGCGCGGGCAGGGAAAGCCCGCGAAGGAAGCATGATGGTTCACGCTATGTTCGCCCCCTTCCCCTTTGCCGGACACGAGTTGGCGCTTGGCACAGGCCGCGCGCTGTATTGGCCGGCTGAGCGGGCTTTGCTGGTCGCCGACCTGCATCTGGAAAAGGCGAGCTGGTTTGCGCAAGCCGGCCAGATGCTGCCGCCCTATGACAGCCGCGACACGCTCGAACGGCTGGCTGATGCGATCCGGCTGACCGATGCGCGGCGGGTGATCACGCTGGGGGACAATTTCCACGATGACGCGGGCGCGCTCCGGCTCGATGCGCATTGCACCGGGATGCTTGAAGCGCTGACCCGGTCGCTCGACTGGGTGTGGATCACCGGCAACCACGATGAAGCGCTGCCCAAGGGCTTTGGCGGGACCATCGTGCCCGAGTTGAAAATCGGCGGCATCAAGCTGCGCCACGAAGCCCGCGCCGGAGAGACCGCACCGGAAATGTCGGGCCACTATCACCCCAAGCTGCGGGTTAATGTGCGCAACCGCCACATCGCCCGGCCCTGTGCGGTCATGGGGCGCGGTGCTGGAGGGAATGACCGGATGATCCTGCCCGCCTTCGGCACGCTCACCGGAGGGATGGACGCAGGCGCCCCCGAAATCCGCGCAGCCCTCTCCCCGGCGCGCCGGATCGAGGCGCTGATGCCCGCGCGCGGGCAGATCGCCCGCTTTCCTCTGTGGCCTGCGGCTGCGTAAGACTCACCTAGCGTTGCAATCCGTTTCGGATTAAGGAGCGCGCAGAAGTAAGCCACCACAGGAGAACACCCCATATCACGTCCACCCCGGCGCTCGATGGCCCCGCCAATCAAAAGCGGCCCTCGATTTGATCAGATGATCAACGTCCCCAAGGTTCGCGTCATTGATGACGAAGGCGAAAACTTGGGGGTCATGTACACCCGCGAAGCGATTGAGCAGGCCAATGAAAAGGGCCTCAACCTCGTCGAAGTGTCCCCCAATGCGGACCCGCCGGTGTGCAAGTTCCTTGATGTCGGCAAGTATCGCTACGAGGCCCAGAAAAAGGCCAATCTGGCGCGCAAGAGCCAGAAGACGCAGGACATCAAGGAAGTGAAGATGCGCCCGAACATCGACACGCATGATTATGACGTGAAGATGCGCAACGTGACCAAGTTCATCGAACATGGGGACAAGGTGAAGATCACCCTCCGGTTTCGGGGTCGCGAAATGGCGCACCAGCACCTCGGCATGGATCTGCTCAAGCGCGTGCAGGACGATGTCGCCGAAGTCGCCAAGGTCGAAGCTTTCCCGCGGCTCGAAGGCCGCCAGATGCTGATGGTGCTCGCGCCCAAATAAGCGCGGCCCGTGTGGCAACCAAGGTTCGGGGCGGGCCGCGAGGTCTGCCCCGCTTTGCGTTATGCTGCTCGACGAAGCGCCGATGGGAACCGATTGCGGGCAACATCGCTATGGGCGTTCATGCTAATGATTCCAACTGGGTGCAGCCCCCTTCTCGCGCCCAACATGACTGTGCCTTGATTGCTCTTGCCCCCCTCTAGGCCCCCGCTTGGGAGCTTTTTTTGCAGGAAGTTTGCCCCGATGACGTGCCTGACCTCTGCCTTTGCCCACGCCCCGGCCCGCACGCTCATGCTGGCGGGCGCGCTGCTGATCACAGCGGTTCCGGCCCATGCCGGGGTGCCGCTGAGCGACGCTGAATTGGCGCGGTTCACCCCCTCGCTGAACCCCAACAACGACAAGATCGATTATTCGATCTGGGACGAGGCGATGAAGAACATCGTCATTTCGATGGGCCCGTCCTTGCGCGAAGGCGCCCCGCGCCCCGATCCCAGCTTCGGCACGCGCCGCCAGTACGGCCATGTCTCGCGCTATCGGCTGGAAGGCACGCGGGTGACCTTCAGCTTCCTCGAGAAGGATGTCATCGCGAGCTTCACGGAATATCGCCAAGACCTCGAAAATACGGCCAATATCGTTGATATTCAGGCGCTTTCGCGCAACGAACAACTGGCCTACTGGATCAACCTCCACAATGTCGCGATGGTCGAACAGATCGCCAAGGCGTGGCCGGTGCGCCAGCCGCGGACCATCTTGCTGGACGGGGTGCCGCTTGACGAGGCACGCTTCATCACCGTGGAAGGCGTCAAGCTGTCGCCGCGTGATATCCGCGAACAGATCGTCTATCGCTTTTGGAAGGACCCGGCGGTGATCTACGGCTTCTGGCGCGGCGAGATTGGCGGACCTTCGCTGCAACGCGAGGCGTTCACCGCCGACAATGTCGCCCGCCTGCTGCAACGCGGCGCGATCGATTTCGTCAATTCGCTGCGGGGGTCGCAGGAAATGGGCGGAAAGCTGCAAGTCTCAGAGCTTTACCGGGAGACAGCGCCCTTCTTCTTCCCCGATTTCGAACGTGACGTGCGCGCCCATCTCACCCGCTATGCCGATGAGCAAACATCTGCCCTGCTGGCCAAAAACAGCGGTGTGGAGCCGGTGATCGCGGAATACGACATCGCCGACCTTGAGGGCGGATCGCGCGAGCCGACCTATCAGAACATCACCTCGAACGGGGTATCGACCAGCTTCCGCATCCCGCAAAGCATGGCCGCGCTGCTCAAGGAGCGCGAAACCAAGTTCCAGGAGATCATCCGCAAGGGCCGCACCGGAACGGTCACGGTCGAAACCAGCCCGGCCGTCGGCAATGGTGATGGCGACGAGACAAGCGAGGTCAAATAGGCCCTCGGCAGGGCGCCCGCTGCGCCTTTCGTTCATCTCCCATTTATGTAATTGAAGTAGCTTGTCTTTCGGACGGGTTACCGCAAGCGGATGGGAGAAGGTCGATGATTCGAAAGGCCACCACTGTTGCTATCGCGTGCTTTGCCGCAGCGCTGCCTCACGCAGCCGCCGCGCGGGGCGGGGCTCGCGAGGTCGTTCCCCAGGCAACCACGGGGGCCGCCGCGCCCGCCCGCGCACCCCTCTCCCGCTTTGCGCCCAGCCCTGATGGCCGCGACCATCGGCTTGACTGGGCCCATTGGGACGAGGCGCTGGGGTGGATGGTGATCCCCATGGGTCCGTCGCTGCGGCAGGGATCGCGCACGGTCGATCCCGGCACCGGCACACGCCGCATCTATGGCCACGAATCGCGGCTGCGGATGGAGGGCAATCGGGTCGCCTTTTCGTTCATGACCCCCGAGATCTTCTCCGCCTTGGGTGATTATCGCGCGGATCTGGAGCGGATCGGCAGCACCCTCGACATCGCGCGACTGCCGCGCAACGAGCAGCTGGCCTATTGGCTCAACCTCCACAATGTCGCCGTGATCGAAGCGCTGGCCCGCGCCTATCCGCTCTCGATGCCGGGTGAGCGGCGGTTCGGCCCCAACGCCGCGCCGCTCGACGATGCGCTGCTCGTCACGGTCGCGGGGGTCGCCCTCTCGCCGCGCGATATCCGCGAGAAGATCGTCTATCCCCATTGGCGCGATCCTAAGGTGATCTACGGCTTCTGGCGGGGCGAGATTGGCGGGCCGTCGATCCAGCGGTTTGCCTTCACCGGTGGCAATGTCGATGCGCTGCTGGCGCTCGGGGGCGAGGAATTTGTCAACTCCCTGCGCGGGGTCGAGGCGTGGGGCGGGGCCTTGCGGGTGAGCCGCCTCTATGAGGAAGCCGCGCCGTTCTATTTCCGCGACGATGCCGCCCTGCGCAGCCACCTTGCCAAATTCGCGGGCGAGGATGTCGCCGCGCTGCTGCGCAAGCATGAACGGATCGCCACCAGCGCCTATGAAGGCGACTTAGCCGATCTGGCGCGCGGCGAGCGGGACCCTTCGACAAACTTTGTGTGCACGCTGGAACCCACGATTCTCACGTTGCCGGCGGGGGCCGGTGGCACTGTCGATTGCGCCACGCAGAAAACCCGCATCGACGCTGGGGTGGTGCGTTTCATGAGTGAGCGGAACGTTAAACTCGGCCGCGCCTATCGCAAGGGAGTGCGTACCGGCATGGTGATCTATGCCGATGGGCAATACGCCGACGCGGAAGGGGTGAAGGAAGTCGAGTGATCCTTCCGGCCTGATCGCGCCGCCGACCTGCCGCTGCCGGGGGTGTGTCGATTGCCGATGGGCCGTGAGCCGGAAAAAGCACAGCGCCTAGCCGCACGCCGGATCGCCCCACGCTTTGTTGGGATTGTTACCTTCAACAATTTCGATCTTCCCGCCGATCCGATTGACAAAGGTAATATTGAATAGGAACTTAGTGGCTGGCTGTGTCATTGACAAATTGTCCGATTCAGGTTTCATCGCTTTCAGACCGAAGGCGCACGGCATGGGAGAAATGGCGTGATCCCGGGTTTTTCCTCTATCGTTGCCCTCGGTTGGGCCGTGTCTGCACCTCAGCCGGTCTCCGATCCGCCCACCAAACCGGGCTTCGTCGCCGTCCAGGCCAACCCGCGCGCCGATGCATCGGGCAGCGATGAGCGGTTCGCGGTCTTCGCCCCGACCAGCAAACCGATTCGCCACAAGATTGATTACGAGATCTTCGACTTCGCACTTCAGAACATCGTCGTCTCGATGGGGACTTCAAACCGCAGCGTTCCCTATTTGCCGATCCAGCCCACGGGAACCCGGTTCAAGCAGGGGCCCCAATCGCGCTACCGGCTGGAAGGCTCGATGGTGGGCTTTTCGTTCTTCAACCGGGAGGTGATCGACAGCTTCACGCTTTACCGCGAGGAGCTGCAAGCGATCGGCGACAGCATCCCGATCCACACCCTGCCGCGCAACGAGCAGCTGGCCTACTGGTTCAACCTCCATAACGTCGCGATGCTTGAGAAACTCTCGCTGGAATGGCCCTTGCGGGAACCGCGCGAGGTCATGGTGGGTGGTGTCGCGCTTGATGATGCGCGGTTCATCACGGTGCAGGGCGTCAGCCTGAGCCTGCGCGACATTCGCGAAAAGATCGTGTTTGCGCATTGGCGCGATCCCAAGGTGATCTACGGCTTCTGGCGCGGCGAGATCGGGGGGCCTGCCTTGCATCCCGCAGCGTTCAGCGGTCAGAATGTGAGCAGCCTGCTCGATCTGTCCGCCGCCGAATTCGTCAACGCCCTGCGCGGCACCGAAAAGCGGGGGGACACCTTGCATGTCTCGCGGCTCTATGCCGAAGTCGCGCCGTTTTACTTCCCCGATTTCGTCACCGATCTGCGCGCCCATCTGCAGAACTATGCCGAGGACGAGGTGGGTGCGATCCTTGCGGCAACCACCGGCGCCCAGCCCTCGATCGACGAACCTGACATCGCCGACCTGGCAGGGGGCTCGCGCGGGGCGAATTATCTCGCGGGCAGCACCACTGCCGGCCGCCCAGGAATCCCGCCGGGCGTGATTGATCTGCTGCGCCAGCGCCAACGCAAGCTGGAGGTCATGCAGCACCGCAAGGAAGCGACCGGGCGGGTGTATTTCTCGAACATCGACCTGCCCGGCGACCCGCCCAACAAGAATGCGGTCGAGTGAACCGCCCGCCTGAACCGCCGTTCATCGGCGATTTATCCGCCTGATATAGGATGCGAATTTGAAAGGCTAATGTAACCTGGTGGGAGAGTTGCGGTGGTGATTCGCTGTCTGATCGGAATGGTGTCTTCAGCCGCGCTGGCGGTGCCAGCGCTCGCCTCGGGACTGCCGCAGCAAAGCCCTTCCGACCACTCCGCCCAAAGACATTATGTGCCGCCGATGGCTGGACAAGTGCCGAACTCCGCCGAAGCCGATGCGCGTCTGGCCATTTTTGCCCCGACCACCGATCCGATCCGCCACCAGATCGATTACGAGATCTGGGACTGGGCGCTCAAGAACATCACCGTGAGCATGGGGCCATCAAGCCGGCAAATTGCTCGGCGGCCAGACCCTATTCTCGGTACCCGTGTCAAGCAGGGGCCTCAGTCGCGCTACCGGCTGGAAGGCTCGATGGTGCTGTTCCGTTTCCTTACCCCAGACGTCATTGCCAGCTTTGGCGAGTATCGGCGGGACCTTGAACAGGTCACCGAAACGCTCGATATCGCGAGCCTGCCCCGCAATGAACAGCTCGCCTTCTGGCTCAACCTCCACAATGTCGCCATGCTTGAGCAATTGTCGCAAGCCTGGCCGCTGCGAGAACCGCGCGAAATCAAGGTCGGGGGCGTCCCGCTTGACGAGGCGAGGTTCATCACCGTGCGCGGCGTGGTGGTTTCGCTGCGCGATATCCGAGAACAGATCGTCTTCCGCCACTGGAAAGACCCCAAGGTGATGTACGGCTTCTGGCGCGGCGAGATCGGCGGGCCGGAATTGCAGCGCCACGCCTTTACCGGGGGCAATGTCAGCTCCTTGCTTGATTTGGCGGCGGCGGATTTCGTCAATTCGCTGCGTGGAACGCAGCAGCGTGGCGATGCACTTGAAGTTGCGAGCCTCTATGCCGAGGTCGCGCCGTTCTACTTTGCCGATTTTGAGCGCGATGTGCGCGCGCATCTGGCCCGCTTTGCCGAAGAACCGGTTGCTGGCATCCTCGAGAAAACCACCGTCACGCGGGCCACCATTGCCGAACCGGCGATCGCTGACCTTCACGGCGGCGCGCGACCGGCCAATTTCCTGAATGTGTCTTCGACCCCCGGCGCGACGGATGATCCGCTGGTGGGCTGGTCGGACAAATTGGGCCAGGCCGCATATGAGCTGCTGCAAGCGCGCCAAACCAAGCTGGAGACCATGGAGCGCCGCGGCCAGCCAACCGGGCGGGTGTTCTTCTCCAACATCGACCTGCCAACCGATCCGCCCAACAAGAACGCGGTGGAGTAGCGGCTGATCCAGGCACAGGGCTTGCCCTTGCCGCTGTCGCGCTGATACGTCCCCATACCATAGCCGGGGAGAGCACAGCGCATGACTATACGCCGGATCGGCCTTGCCCTTGGCCCGCTGGCGTTCGCGCTGACCGTGCTGCTGTTGCCCCCGCCTGCCGGGATGCCCGCGGGCGCGTGGCTGGTCGCGGGGCTGGTGGTGTGGATGGCGGCGTGGTGGATGACCGAGGCCGTGCCGCTCGCCGTGACCGCGCTGCTGCCTTTTGTCGTCCTGCCGCTCGCCGGGGTGTCGAGTGCGGAAGATACCGCCAGCACCTATTATTCGCCGATCCTGTTCCTGCTGCTGGGCGGGGCCTTCATCGCGCTGGCGATCGAGCGCACGGGACTTCATCGCCGCCTGAGCCTTGCGATCCTGTGGGTGGTGGGCGCAAAGGGCGGTCCGGCGCGGCTGCTGCTCGCCTTCATGATCGCCGCCGCGCTGCTGTCGATGATGATCTCGAACACCTCGACCGCGCTGATCATGATGCCCATGGCGCTGGCAGTGCTGGAAAGCGGTGCGCCTGCGGGCAGTGAGGCGCCGCTTGATAGCGCGCCCCGGCAGGATGCAATCTATGGCGCGCTGCCGATGGGGATCGCTTTTGCTGCGAGTATCGGCGGGCTCGGCACGATTGTCGGCTCGCCCACCAACGCCATCGCGGTGGGGCTGCTCGACAAAATCGCGGGTGTGCGGATCAGCTTTCTCGAATGGTCGCTCTATGGCCTGCCGCTGGTGCTGCTGAGCATTCCCCTTGCCGCTTGGATCATCGCACGGGTTCAGCGGGTGTCCGACGAGCCGTTCGATCTTGCCGCCGCGAGAGACGCCATCGCAGCCCATGCGCAATGGACCACGCCTGAACAGCGTCTCGTGCCTCTTGTGGCGCTCGCCTTCGCAGGCTGGGTCACCCAGCCGCTCGTCGCGCCGCTGCTACCGCCGGGCTCATGGACCGACGGCACCATTGCCGTGATCGCGGCGCTGGCGCTGTTCCTGCTGCCCGACGGCACGGGCCGGACGCTGCTGGTGTGGCGCGAGGCCGAGCGCGCGCCGTGGAGCGTGATCTTCATGTTCGGCGGGGGCCTCGCGCTGGCGGGGGGGATGCAGGCCTCGGGGCTGGCGGAATGGATCGGGCAGGCGCTGCTCCCGCTCGAACACTGGCCGCTGTTGCTGGTGGTGCTGGCGGTGGTGGCTATGGTGATCGTGGTCACTGAGTTTGCGAGCAATGTTGCGACCGCCACGGGGATCGTCCCCGTCGTCGCTGCACTGGTTGTGGCGCTCGGGGCCGATCCGGTGCTGCTCGCCTTACCCGCGGCACTGGCGGCGAGCTGGGGCTTCATCCTACCTGCGGGCACTGGGCCGAACGCCATTGCCTGGGCCACGGGCCGCATCCGGATCGAGCGGATGGTCATGGCGGGCGCGCTGCTGGATGTAGCAGGCGTGGTGCTGATCGTTGGCGTGGTATGGGGTGTGGCAGCGCTGGTCTAATGACGCTGCGCGGAAGGGAGAAAACAAATGACGGACAGCCGCAAGCCGGTGTTTCTGGTACTTGGTGCAGGCGCAGGGATTGGCGGGAATGCGGCCATGCGCTTTGCCGCAGGGGGCTATCACGCGGTGCTGGCACGCCGCTCGGACCAGGCGGGGCTGATGCGGATGGTCGGCCAGATCGAGGCGGCGGGCGGATCGGCCAGCGGCACCTTGCTCAACGCCTCAGAGGACGGCACGATTGAAGAGCTGGTCGCCCGCACCGAGGCAGAGATTGGGCCGATTGCATGCGCGCTCTACAATCTTGGCGCGCAGATCGGGAACCGCACGCTTGCCGAGACCCCGCACCGCACATTCGAGCTGGGCTGGCGGCTCGGCACCTATGGCCTCTTCCGCTTGGCCCATGCCCTGCTGCCCGCGATGGTGGAGCGGGCAAAGACCGGCGCGCATGCCACGCTGATTGTCACCTCTTCAACGGCGTCGGTGCGCGGCAACGCCGGGCAGCACAGCCATGCCGCCGCAATGGGCGGGCGGCGGATGCTGTGCCAGACGCTCAATGCTGAATTCGCGCCCCAAGGCGTCCATGTCACCCATGTGGTGGTCGACGGCGCGGTCGACGCCCCCGACACACTCGGCAAGCTGCTGGGGGACCGTTTCGATGCCTTCAAGCAGGGGAAGGGCGCTGACGGCATCATCGACCCGGCGGCGCTCGCCGAAACGTACTGGCACCTCGCCCACCAGCCACGCAGTTGCTGGACCCACGAGATCGACGTGCGCCCCTGGACCGATGTGCCGTGGTGGAACGACAACCCCGATCCGCAAATCGCCGCTAAGCGAAAGGTGTTCGGGGGGCCGCCTGCCTAAGCTCCTAGCCCCGCCACTCGCGCCGTTCTTCCGCCGCGCGCAGGACTTCGTAGCTGGTCTGGATCAGCTGAAACTGCTTGGCCGCCTCGGCATCACTCGGTTTCACATCGGGGTGTACTTCCTTGGCGCGGGCGCGGTAGGCTTTCTTGACCGCCGCGAAATCGGCATCCGGCTCCAGCCCCAGCACCTCGAGCGCGCGCATCTCGTCGGCCGAGCGTGAACCATCACCTGATCCGGCCCAGCCGTAATGCGCCGATTCGGCATAGCCTGCGCTCTCCTGCCGCTCGGCCTTGGCGCGTTCTTCCTTCTCGGCCGCTTCGAGGCCTTCGAAGTAATCCCACTTGGAATTGTATTCGGCCGCATGTTTCTGGCAAAAATACCACCGGTCGCGGCTGTTGGGGGCCTTCGGCGCGGGGCAATTGCCGGGTTCATTGCAGCCATGCCGATCGCAAATGCGCACCTGCGTGGCTTCCTGCGAGGAGCCATAGGCCCGCCAACGCGGAAAGCCCCAGTCGAGCGAGCGCTTGGCGCGGCTCATGCGGCGGCTCGGCAGCTGTGCGGGTTCATGTCGTTGGTCGAAGGCATCAGGCGCTCAGTCTAGGCGCTCTGGCGCCGGTTTCATAGCCGTGAGATGGCGGGAACCAGTTGCAATGTGAAATGTTGCATTGCGAGACGACCCCGGAACGGCGGCCACCCCGCCCTTTGAAAGACCGCCTGATGAGCCGCCAACTGACCCTCTCCAGCCTCTTCGCGGTGCTCGCGATGGCGGGTCTGTGCGTGATGGCGAGCGCGCGGGATCTGGCCGGTATGGATGCGCCCGCCGTGCATACGGTGCAGGCCGAGCCTTCGCCCGACCTGCCCGCCTGATCGCTTAATTGATAATCACCGAAGCGGCGCGGCGGTTCTGCGCCCAGGCGCTTTCATCCGAAGCCAGCGCTACCGGGCGCTCCTTGCCATAGCTCACAACGGAAATGCGGCCCGGATCGACCCCGAGGCTGACAAGGTAGTTCTTCGCCGAATTGGCGCGCTTTTCACCCAGCGCAAGGTTGTATTCGCGGGTGCCGCGTTCATCGGCGTGGCCTTCGATGGTGAAGGTGATCTGCGGATAGCGCGCGAAGTACTGCGCCTGCGCCTGCAAGGCAGCGGCATCCTGCGAATCGATGTTGAAGCGGTCGGTCTCGAAATAGATCGTGGTCGAGGAACCGACGGCGGCAGCGAAATGCGCCTGTGTGCCGACCTGCGGACCGGTGGGCTGTACCTGCGGCGTGGTCTGACCGCTCCCGGTGCCCGTCTGCGGCGGCGGCGGCAGAACTTCGGGCGCCTTCTTGGCACAAGCGCCGAGTGCACTGGCCGAGGCCAGCAGCAGAACTGTCGCAAGCTTGGTGTTCATCACGGGTTCCTTTCCGAATAACTTGGCGTTTCTAAAGATCACGAGGGCGAAATCATAGTCCCATCCTCAAGGACGGATCGGCCCCCAAGCGGGGTCAGAGGCATCGACCGGAGTCGGCAGACGGCGTTCGTTCTGGCCAGTCAGATCGACCTGCCAGATGCTGGACCGCCCGGTGTTCTTCTCGGTACGGAAGAACTGGATGATACGGCCATTGGGGGCCCAGGTCGGCGCCTCGTCCTGCCAGCCGCGGGTCAGCACCCGCATCCCGCCGCCACTGGTGTTCATCACCGCGACGTTGAAGTCCCCGGCAATCCGGGTGAAGGCGATCTGGTCACCGCGCGGGCTCCATTCAGGCGTGGCGCAGCGCCCGCCGAAAAAGCTGATGCGCTTCTGGTTCGATCCATCCGCATCCATGACGTAGCATTGCTGGCTGCCGGACCGGTCGCTTTCGAACACGATCTTAGTGCCATCGGGGGAATAGGAACCACCCACATCGATGCCGGGGTTGCTGGTGAGCTTGACGCTTGCCCCGCCGGTGGCGGGCACGCGGTAGATATCGGTATTGCCGGCGACTGCCATCGAAAAGAGAATGAACTTGCCATCGGGCGACCAGCGCGGGGCGATGGTGGGGTTCTTGTTCTCGGTCACTAGCGTCTGCTTACCGGTGCCGATGTCATAGACGTAGATCCGCGGGTTGCCGTCGACATAGGAGAGGTAGAGGATCTTCGCATAGTCAGGCGAATAGCGCGGTGTGAGCGCGGTGGCGCTGCCGAGCGTGAGGAAGCGGTGGTTGGCCCCGTCGCTGTCCATCACAGCGAGCCGCTTGACCCGGCGATCCTTGGGCCCGGTTTCGGCGATGTAGGCAATGCGGCTATCGAAGAACGGGCTTTCGCCGGTGAGGCGGCTGAAGATGAGGTCTGAGCACTTGTGCGCCGCGCGCCGCCAGTCGGCAGGGCCGACCACCCAGCCCTCGCGCACCAATTGCTGCTGGAGCGCAACGTCATAGAGGTAGCAGCCCACCACCAACTTGCCATCATCGCGCGCGCGGACATAGCCATGCACCAGCATCTCCGCCCCGCGTCCGGTCCAGGTGCCATAGGCAGGTGCGGTGATCTGCGGGAAGCCGGGCTGCGGCAGGCTGTCGGGGCCGACCGGCTTGAACAGCCCGTTGTTGCGCAGGTTGGCGGTGATGACGCGCGCAATTTCGCGGCCCAGCGCGCCGGTACCCGCCTCGTTAGCAGGCGTCGGCTGGTCGCGGTCGGTGGCGAAGGCGGGGATGGCGATGCCGATGTCGGACCATGCGCTTTCGTCGGTCACCGTGCCGCGCAGCGGGCCATCGCCCTCGCCTTCGACCGCGACGCTTTCAACCGGGCCATCCTCGCCCACCGGCGCCCCGAGATCCTGCGCGGCGGCAGGTGCGGCGATCAGCGCAGCGGTCAGAAGCAGGAGAAGCTTTTTGGTCATGTCAGAGCCTTCGGTCGAATTGCCACTCGAGCGCTTTCCAGCGGTCGTAGAACTGGTCGGGGAGATTGAACGGGGCGGCCCGTTGTACGGCCCGGATCGCGCGCTCGCAATGCAGGCTGGCCTGGGGGCGATTGCTTTCGGTGATACTCGCCGGGTCGGTGCGGCAGCGCGGGGTGCCGCGCAGGGTGCCATCGCGGTTGAGGTCCCAGCTGACGGTCGAGATCAGCAATTCCGCTTCAAGGCCCGACGGTGCGGTCCAGTGCGGGCGGAGCTGGCGGGTAATGGCTGATGACAGCGCGGCGCGTTCCGCACTGCCAAAGGCGGCGGCCGGGGCGCGGGTTTCGTTGGTGCTGGTCGAGCTGCCCTTGCCGTCGAGGAAATCATCGCCGATGCGGCTGCCCCCGGTCTTTGCGGCAGGCTTAGCGGGCGCGTTGCTGGGCTTTGGCGCGGGCGTGGAACGGGCGGCGGGCGCCGGAGCGCGGTCGGGGCGCGACCGCTCCCTCGTCGGCGCGGGCTGGGTTGGCGCTGGCGTCGGGCGCGCGGCGCGGGTCGGCTGCGGTTGTGGCTGCGGCGTGGGAGGCGGCGCGGGCTCTTCGGCGAGGGTCGGGGCAATAGCAGCCCGGCTCTCGCTCACCGGATCAGGCGACTCGTTTTTGAGCCCGACTTCGGTCACCAGGCTCACCGTCACCCGCTCAGGGAACACTGAAACCTCGCTGCGCACGGTCTGTATCAGCAACACGGCCACCAGCGCGCCGTGCAGCACGATGGCGGCGGCAAGGCCGATCCTGTCCTCGTTGCGGAGCGCTATCTCACCCATCTCCTGTCCCGGTTATGGAGCCGAAACTGAACCGTCGGTGACCAGCGAGATCGAAGTGAACCCGGCGCGGCCCAATTCCCCCATCACCTGCATCACCCGGCCATAGTCGAGGCTCCGGTCTCCGCGCAGCACCACCAGTGGCGGCTCGCCCCCTCGGTCCAGCGCTTCGAGCGCGGCGGGCAGCCCGCCTTGGGGCACCGCCGTGTCGTCGATGTAGATCACGCCCGCCCGGTCGATCGAGATAGTGATCTGATCGGGCTGCTCCTCCACCGGCGCGGCGCGGCTTTCGGGCAGTTCGATGGGCACGCCGACAGCGGGCAGCGTGACCGTGACCATGAAGATGATGAGCAGCACCAGCATCACGTCCACCAATGGCGTGACGTTGATTTCGGCCATGGCGGCGCGGCGCGCGCGCTTGCCCCGGCGGCGGGAGGAGAGGCTCGCCCCCATTACGCGCGGTCCAGCTCGCGGCTGAGGCCGTTGTGGAGCTTGTCGGCGAACCGTTGCAGCGTCGCCTCATAACGGTCCACCGCCCCGCCGAAGCGGTTATAGGCGATCACCGCCGGAATCGCCGCGAACAGGCCGATGGCGGTGGCAAACAGCGCCTCGGCGATGCCGGGGGCGACCACAGTGAGCGACGCGCTCTGCTGTGCGCCGATCTGGAAGAAGCTCTGCATGATCCCCCACACCGTGCCGAACAGGCCGACGAAGGGCGCGACCGAGCCGACCGTGGCGAGGAAATTCAGCCGTCCGGCGAGATCGTCAGCTTCTTCGGCGATCTGGCTGTCCATCGCGGCGGCGATGCGCTGGCGGGTGGCGTCTCGGTCCACCGGCTGCTTGGCGGTGGACTTGCGCCATTCATCGAGCCCGGCCGCCGCGACGCGCGCGGCGGGGACTTCCTTGCGCACCTGCTTGGTCAGCAGCGCTTCGCGGTCGCGCTGGTCCCAGAATTCGGCCTCGTATTCGCGCGACTTCTTGGTCAGCCCACCGATCCGCATTGTGAACGAAATGATGATCATCCACACCCAGATACTGGCGAGAAGCAGGCCGACCATTACCGCTTGCACGATGATGTCGGCCTCAAGGAACAGTTCGACCGGATCGAGCCGGGTGGCAGCGGGCGTGGCGGCAGCAGCGCTGAGCAGGGCAAGCGTCACGGGATCAGGTTTCCTTGTTCATGAATGTCTGGAAGGCAGCGCGCCACGGCGCGGGTTGACGGCGCGGGCGGCCATCGAGGGTGATGAAAGCGGCACGGACATCGGCGGTGGCAAGAATGTCGTCACCGCGGCGCGCAGTCTGATGCATTCGCACGCTGGCCGCGCCGACTTCGCTGCTGATGGTCTCGATCACAACATCGTCTTCCAGCTTGGCCGGGCGGAGGTATTTCAGGTTCACCTCGGAAAGCGCATAGGCCCCTTCCCCGCTCTCGATCGCCGCGCGCTGATCGATCCCGAGCAGGCGCAGCAGATCGCTGCGCGCGCGTTCAAACCAGCGCAGGTAGTTGGCGTGGTAGGTGATCCCCGACAGGTCAGTATCCTCGTAATAGACGCGCACTGCATACAAATGCCGTGCGCCATCAAGGACGCCGCCGGGAGGGTTGGGAGAGGTCATGCCTGCCACCTAGCCTAGCGCGGAATCGCTGCAAAGCCGGGTCATGCGAAATGTCGATGATTGCCGATGAAACGAGTCGCACCAGCGATCAGATGTGCAGCGTTAGCGCCGCGCGATCATCGGGCCTAATGGCTGGCCGCCAAAAATGTGGACGTGGAGATGCGGCACTTCCTGCCCGCCATGCGCGCCAATGTTGGCGAGGAGGCGGTAGCCCGGTTCGACCAGCCCCTTCATCCGCGCCACTTCCCCCACCGCGCGCACGAAACCGGCGATTTCTGCATCGGATGCCTTGGCCGAGAAATCATCCCAGCTGACGTAGCGGCCCTTGGGCACCACCAGCGTGTGGATCTCGGCCTGCGGGTTGATGTCTTCGAAGGCGAAGGCCCAATCATCCTCGTAGACTGTCTTCGAGGGGATTTCCCCGCGCAGGATCCGGGCGAAGATGTTGGCGTCATCATAGGGCAAGGTCGGGTCGATCGGCATTATTCGCTCCGTGATGCTTTTTCGGTGAGGCCCGAAGTGCCTTGGCGGCGGTCGAGTTCAGCGAAAACCTGTTCCAGCGTGACGCCCTTTTCCGCGAGCAGCACCAGCAAGTGGAACAATACATCCGCCGCCTCGCCCACAAGTTCGGCCTCGTCGCCTGCGAGCGCGGCGATCACCGCCTCGGTCGCTTCCTCGCCGAGCTTCTGCGCGATCTTCGCCAGCCCCTTGGCGTGCAGCTTGGCCACATAGCTCTCCTCGGGCGAGGCTTTCAGACGCTGGGCGATGGTCGCTTCGAGGCGGGTGAGAGTGTCCATGACGCTTCTTTCGGTCAAACCCCGCGCGCGGGCAAGCCTGCCGCCCTGAGCGCAGCATGGGCCTCGGCGATGGTGTGCTGGCCGAAGTGGAAAATCGAGGCGGCCAGCACCGCGCTGGCGTGGCCCTTGGTGACACCCTCGACCAAGTGCTCGAGGCTGCCAACCCCGCCACTGGCGATCACCGGCACGCTGACCGCGTCGGCGATTTCGCGGGTCAGGTCGAGGTCGTAGCCTCTCTGCGTGCCGTCTCCGTCCATCGACGTCACGAGCAACTCGCCCGCGCCCAGACCGGCGACTTTCAGCGCATATTCGACCGCGTCGATCCCGGTCGGCTTGCGCCCGCCGTGGGTGAAGATTTCCCAGTTTCCGCGCGGCGTGCGGCGTGCATCGACGCTGGCAACGACGCATTGGCTGCCGAACCGTTCCGCGATTTCGCCCACCAGTTCAGGGCGCGCGACTGCCGCCGAATTGACCGCGACCTTGTCCGCCCCCGCCAGCAGCAGCGCGCGCGCATCCTCGGCTGAGCGCACTCCGCCGCCGACGGTGAGCGGCATAAAGCAAACCTCTGCCGTGCGCCGCACCATGTCGAGCAGCGTCCCGCGTCCTTCATGGCTGGCGGAAATGTCGAGAAAACACAGCTCGTCCGCCCCCGCCGCATCATAGGCCCGCGCCTGCTCTACGGGATCGCCTGCGTCTTTGAGGTCGACGAAGTTGACGCCCTTGACCACGCGGCCATCGGCGACGTCGAGGCAGGGGATGACACGGACGCGGACGGTCATCCTGCCCGTGCCCCCATCGCAATCGCTGCCGCCAGATCGAGCCGCCCTTCATAGAGCGCGCGCCCCGTGATCACCCCCTCGATCCCCTCGTGCGCGTGAAGCGCGAGGATGTGGATGTCATCGAGGCCCTTCACCCCGCCGCTGGCGATCACCGGGATATCGACGCGGCGCGCGAGATCGACGGTGGCTTCGATGTTCACACCTTTCAGCAAGCCATCGCGGCCAATGTCGGTGAATAGCAGCGAGGCAACCCCCGCGTCCTCGAACCGGCGGGCAAGATCAGTCACGGGGACGTCGGAGACCTCTGCCCAGCCTTCGGTCGCGACCATCCCGTCCTTCGCATCCACCGCGACGACGATGCCGTTCTCCCACTCGCGCGCCATGTCCTTGACGAACTCGGGCTTCTTGAGCGCGGCAGAGCCCATCACCACCCGTGCCACGCCGAGGTTGAACCATCCCTCCACTACCGCCGCATCGCGGATGCCGCCGCCCAGTTGCACATAGCCCGGGAAGGCCGCGACAATGGCTTCCACTGCGGCACGGTTGCGGCTTTCGCCCGCAAAGCTGCCGTCGAGATCGACCACGTGGAGATGCTCGGCCCCAGCCTCGGCAAAGATCAGCGCCTGCGCGGCGGGATCATCGCCGTAGATCGTGGCGCGGTCCATGTCGCCCTCGGCGAGGCGTACGACCTGGCCGCCCTTCAAATCGATGGCGGGGAAAATGATCAAGGGAACCACTCCAGAAAGCGCCGGAGCGTCGCGAGGCCATAGGCCTGGCTCTTTTCCGGGTGAAACTGCACACCGATGATGTTGTCGCGGGCCACAGCTGCGACCAGCCCCTCGCCGTGGTCGGTCATCGCGGCGACATGATGCGGGTCAGCGGCAGCGAAGTGATAGGAGTGGAGGAAATAGGCCTCGCCCTCCTCGATCACCGTGTGATCCCGCGCATGGGGGAGCAAGGCGACGTCGTTCCAGCCCATATGCGGCACCTTGATCGCCGGGTCGGATGGCTGGATCAGCCGCACCTCGCCGGGCACCCAGCCGAGGCCGGGGGTCTCGCCATGCTCCAAGCCCCGGTCGGCCAGCAACTGCATCCCGACACAAATGCCGAGAAATGGCGCACCGCCCACCTGCACCCGCTCGGTCATGGCCTCAACCATATGCGGGATCGCGGCAAGCCCCTCGGCGCAGGCCTTGAAGCTGCCGACACCGGGCAGCACGATGCGATCAGCGGCGCGCACCACAAAGGGATCAGCGGTGACGGTGACATCGGCCCCCGCCGCTTTCAGCGCATTGTGAACCGAGTGAAGGTTGCCCGCGCCGTAATCGACCAGAGCAACGACCTCAGCCACCAAAGGCCTCCAGCCCCGGCCCGACGAAGCGCGGGGTCCATTGCATGATGGTGAGATCGGCCAGCTGGTGGAGCATGAAGGGATCGCTCATCAGCAGCGTCTCGGCCTCGGCACGGCTGGCGGCCTTCACGAAAATCAGCCCGCCATCGCGCGGCTCGCGCGGCCCCCAGGCGAGGAAGTGCCCCGCCTCGTGACCGGCCTTGAGCCATGCGAGATGGTCCGCCAGCACCGCATCCACCTGTTCGATGGGCACGGTGTAGGTCAGCGAGGCGATGAAGATGCTAGCCACCCAGCTGCCCCTTGGTGCTGGGGATCGCCCCGCCTTTCCGCGGATCGCGCTCCACCGCCTGCCGCATCGCGCGGGCGAAACCCTTGTAGAGGCTCTCGCAGATGTGGTGGTTGTTGGTGCCGTAGAGCAATTCCATGTGCAGCGTGATCCCGGCCGCCTGCGCCACAGAATGGAACCAGTGCTCGATCAACTCGGTATCCCACTCGCCCAAGCGTTCCTGCGTGAACTTGGCCTTCCACACCAGATAAGGCCGCCCGGAAATGTCGAGCGCGACGCGCGAGAGCGTCTCGTCCATCGGCGAATAGGCCGCGCCATATCGCCCGATCCCGGCCTTGTCACCCAAGGCCTGCGCGATCGCCTGACCCAGCGCGATCGCCGAGTCCTCGGTGGTGTGGTGCTGATCGACATGCAGATCGCCTTCGATCTTCATCGTCACATCAATCAGCGAATGACGGCTGAACTGTTCGACCATGTGATCGAGGAACCCGATGCCAGTCGACACGTCATAGGCGCCGGTGCCATCAAGGTTGACGGCAATCGCGATTTTGGTCTCGGTCGTGTTGCGCTCCACCGAGCCGGTGCGGGAGGGAATGCTGGCCATGCGCCGCGCTATAGTCCGCTGGGCCGACATGACAAGCATCGCGCGTATGTGCCTGCGAACCCCTCCCAAACCCATGCCACAATGCGGCTAGGGGCTTGACCAAGCGCGCGCGCAGCGGCACCACCCGTCAAGCCATGAACAGCGATACGCCTGACAGCCTGATCCCCTATGACGAGATCGTGCAGGAAGCCCTGCGCGCCGTCGTCGGCCGGGTGCTGGGCTCGATTGTCAGTGGCGGCGGCAACCTGCCCGGCACGCATCATTTCTACATCACGTTCAAAACCGGCGCGCCGGGCGTCTCGATCCCGCCGCACCTGCGCGAACGCTTCCCCGATGAAATGACCATCGTGCTCCAGAACAAGTTCTGGGATCTGGAGGTGCTGCCGCAGAGCTTCTCGGTCAGCCTGACCTTCAATCAGGTTCCGGCGAAGCTGGTGATTCCCTTCGCCGCGATCACCGCTTTTGTTGATCCAGCGGTCGATTTCGGGCTGCAATTCCAGGCCGCCGTCGAGGAGCTCGCTCCCGAAGCCCACGAAGATGCCGAGAATGACGGCTCCGATCCCACCGGTGACGGCGATGGATCGAATGTCGTTTCGGTCGATTTCGGGCGCAAGAAATAGGCCCCATGGCGCGCGCGCGGGGGCCAGCGAAGGCGGCACGGCGCAGCAGCAAGTCCGCGCCTGAGGCGGCCCATACCCCAGTGACCGCACCGGCAACCGGCCCCGGAGGCCTGCCGCTCCCCAGCCCCAAGGCGGGCACCAATCTGATCATCGCCGACATTGTCCTGCGCGCCGCAGGCGGCTTGCTGCGGGACCGGTTGGAGCGGGGCTTGCTCACCGCCAGCTATGACAAGGACAAGGCCGACCGGCTGGTTGGCGGCCGCTCGATGGTGAGCAGCGTCGCGCTGTGGAGCGCCAGCCATCTTGCGCGCCGCTCGCCGCTGGGACTGGCTGTGGTGGCGGGCGGATTGGCAGCCAAGGTGCTCTATGACCGGGGTAAGCGGCTTGAGGCCAAGCGCCGCGTGCGCAAGCCCGCTCTGCCCTCAACCGACAGCGAATCCTGACCGCCTCTTGATTTGTGCCGCCCGGTTGGGGCAACGGGGCCTATGGGCGACAAAGCACACCATTCGGCCGATCAGCTCCACCGCCGGGGCCTGATGTTCATCCTGTCCTCACCCTCGGGCGCGGGCAAGACCACCTTGTCGCGGATGCTGCTGGCGGCTGATCCCGAGATCAAGCTCTCGGTCTCCGCCACCACCCGCCCCCCGCGCCCCGGCGAGATCGACGGGGTGCATTACCACTTCGTCAGCCCCGAAACCTTCGACCGCATGGTGGAAGAGGATGATTTCTACGAATGGGCGCATGTCTTCGGGCACCGCTACGGCACGCCCAAGGGCATGATCCGCGCCGCGTTGAAGGAGGGGCAGGACTTCCTGTTCGACATCGACTGGCAGGGCACGCAGCAGCTGTACCAGAAGGACCAGCAGGATGTGGTGCGGGTGTTCATCCTACCCCCCTCGATCGACGAACTCCACCGCCGCCTGCAAGGCCGCGCCACCGACAGCCCCGAAGTCATCGCCGCCCGAATGGAACGCGCGCAAGCTGAGATCAGCCACTGGGACGGGTATGACTATGTCATCATCAATGATGATGTCGACGTGTGCTTCGACAAGGTCCGCGCTATCCTCGAAGCCGAGCGGATGAAGCGCGCGCGCCAGACCGGGCTGATCCCGTTCGTGCGCGGGTTGATGGGCTAGCAACTCGGACCGTCGGCGCAGGCCAGCTTTCGAAAGGAGAGGGCTGGAGGTGAATTTTGCCGTATTAAGTATCTGAAATAAAGATTTTATTATTGCATGATTTGGATTTGGCCCTCGGCGATATCCAGGGAACAATCGGTTGCCGTTGGACTTCGCTGGACGCGGAATCGAAGTCGGATTTGGCCTGATTCGACGTCTACAGTCCGCCGTTCGCGGATCATTACCGTCACCTTTCCGTTTGCGCTCTTTGCAGCAGTGCAATCGCGGAGAGTCCGCCAGCTCGCAGCCCTTAACAGCGCTTGCCTGCTGGCTTCTGAACCCTTGACGGCGGAAACGACTGTATGGCGCACCATGGACGTCGGCAGCTCTCGACGGTGATCCAGTCGTTCACATTCGTCAGATTGAATGTCCGGTACCGCCAGTAGCCGGCCCACACCTTCTCACTCAGTTGCCATCGTTGGCGACAACATTGCCGATCGCTATGGCCGAAAACGCAAGGCTGGTGACGGTCGATAGGAATTCCCGCAGCTCGGCTCCAGGGGCCGTCGAAACATAAACCACATCCTGATCGCGGATCTGAAATTCCTGCGCCACGAAAAACCCGCGGGCGTCAGAAAGATCGAGCCTGTAGATGACCGGAACCCTTCCATCCTCGAGCGCCTGCGTCGTAGCGCGTTGCGCCGGATCGAGCGCGGCTGATTGTTCAAGCCGAAATACGAACACCCCGCGGATATTGGCCTGATTGTCCCGAAGCCCACCGACCCGTGCCAAGGCCTGTGCGAGCGAGATGCCTCGCCCTTCGAAAGCGATCTCTGCGCTGTTCGCCACTGCTCCCATCGCGATGAAGCTGAAGGGCTGATGCAGCACCGTCACCACATCTTCTGGGCGCATTCGGATGTTTTGTGCCGGTTGAGCGATGATCGCCTCGAGCGCCATCGTCGCCGACGCGCCGCCGCGACTGACCTGCACCGTGGTTTGGTGAACTGGCGCGCGGGGGCCGCCGGCGCTCGCGATAATATCGAGCAATCGCTCGCCACGCGGGCCCAGCGGGACGCGACGGCTCGAGGCGACTTCGCCCAGTACGGTGACGTTGCGAGAATCATTAAGCGACAGCCGGACGCTAACCTGCGGATCATTTGCGCGGCCTGTCAGACGGGAGACAATCGCTCGCTCGACCGCAGCAGGCGTGCGCCCGCCAGCTTCGATTGAGCCGGCAAATGGCACGTTGATCATCCCGGAACCATCGACCACCTGCTGAACGACGGTACGGTTCTGCGCTCCGGCATCAAGCCCTGGAATTACCGCGCCGCTACCAAACAGCACGGCAGGCGGTGCTTCCCACATCGCGATGTCGAGCACGTCGCCGGGACCGATGAGCACCTCGCCCGCGCCGCCTTCACCCAGCCGCTGCGCAAGGCCGAGCGACTCCTCGAAAGCAGCAACACGCTTGTATGAAACAGGATCGAGGTCGATCAATGCGACTTGGGTGTTGGCATAATCCGCCCCTTCCGCCTTGCGGACCTGACCGGACGAAGGCCCGGCTGCACCGAGGGTCGTGCAGCCACCCACCAATCCGGCGAGCAGCATGGCAAGCAGGAGACGCATGATGGGTCCGGATGCAGCGGTATGGCTGATCATGCTGAATTTGCCTTTGTTGTCGGAACGGGCTCCGCGGACGGCGGCTCGAATGGGTGCAATAACGCTGCGCCCGTAAGCCGCGCATAGAATTCGGACAAACGCTGGCGATAGGCGGCTGCGCTAAAGCGTTCTGCCTGCACGAGACCGCGTTGACCGAGCTCTGCGACTTTGCTGTCATCGTCATCGAGCGCACTGATCGCTCGCGCCAGCGCCCTTACATCATAGGGATCGATCATCAAGGCCGCATCCCCTGCCACCTCGGGCAATGAGGATGTAGTGCTGGTGATAACCGGGGTGCCCAGCGACATTGCTTCCAGAACGGGGAGCCCGAACCCTTCGTACAGCGAGGGAAACATCACCGCCCGCGCTCCAGCGATCGCGGTTGCAAGCGTTTGGCGGGGCAGATAGCCCAACCACTTGATGCGCTTTGCTGTGTCCAATTCCGCCAGCTGTTTCAGCAGCGCGACATCATGCTCGCTTCCCCAGCCGGGGGCGCCGACAATCACCAACGGCCGTTGAGAGCCGCTCATCAAGTGCGCTTCAAGCAGTCGCGCGACATTCTTCTTCGGTTCAAGCGCGCCGAAGAACAGGTAGTAATCGCGCATCCCGGCGCCGAGCAGCCCTTCGACCTCCTGCGCGATCTGGTCAGGCGATACGCCTTCGATCAGCCGGGCGATATCGGATGACTGGTAAAGGTTGGTGACCCGGTGTGGCTCGACGCCCAGAATGCGGATGATGTCGGCACGGGAATGCTCGGACACAGTGAGGATATGGTCGGCCTCGCGCGCGATCCGCTGGCACAGGGCCAGATAGTGCTTTTTGCGATCAGCGGTGGTGTAGGGCAAGCGCAGCGGCACCAGATCGTGCAATGTATAGACATTGGCCGCGCCCGGCGTCCTGACCGGCAGAGGATAGGTCCAGTGGGCAATATCAGTCCCCGGCAGAGCAACCCGTGTCGTCTGTCCGGTTGCTCTGAATGCGGCGTTGGCAAGAGTGTAGAGCTGCGGCGTGCTCCAGTAACGCGCGCCCGGCACGCCATGCGATTGCGGAAGGATAACTTCGCCTGATAGCGAAATCTCCCGTGCTTGGCGGGTGCCAAAAACGCCGCCGGTGGCCTTTGCGATCTGACCGGGCAACCCTAGCGCCCCGCGCTTGCGCGGTTTGGCGTGTTCATCATCGCCTTCTGCCAGAGCTATCTCGTTGAGCAGCGGCTGCTTGTTTGAGTGGCCCGCTCGTATCCCGAACATCAAGTTAACTTCACACCCCAACCCCGCTGCCGCCCGGCCAAGGTTGCGGCCATAGGTGGCCACTCCCGTCCCGTGCAACCGGGCGATATTATAGGCGTCGAGAAGAATGTTTGTCATGACAAGGTCAAGGTTCAGCGCCTGACAAACAAAACATCGGTGTAGTCTTGCGCCAATAACCACTCGGTCGATTCAGGGTGGTCGAGCGGCCCTGAGCCAAGCACAATCCGGTGTGGCACAAACCCTTGGAGCTCGTCCAATACGTCTTGGGGCGTCATTCCTGCCGCCTTCATCTGCTTTTGGGACCATTCAAGGATCAGATGCAGGTTCGGGCTGCGGGCAATGACCTTGCGTGCCCCGCGCAGAACGGAAGCTTCGTGGCCTTCAACGTCGATCTTCATAAGATCTACTGCCAGATCCGGAGGAAGCACATCGTCTAGCGGCTTTACTGGAACCGGTATCTGTATGCATTCCACTCCAGCTTGTGCAGACAGGCTGCCATTGGCGCCATGCTCCACAGGGACGTAAAGGGTTAGATTATCTTCGGACTCGCCCAACGCCATTTCGTGAAGAGTCACCGGTGCAATGGACCAGTTAATCTCCCGATTGCGACGGAAAAGTTGGCATAAATAGGGATTGGGTTCGAACGATATGACTTGCCCGCTATTATTTGTACCGATCAAATTGGCAGCAAGGACGGAAAAATAGCCGAAGTTCGCTCCAACATCGACAACCATCGAACCCGGGCAGCACAAAGATCTGAAAAGATTGGAGATATCGGCTTCCCACTGACGATAAATTACCATTTGTGGTGCGATGATTAAGTCCTTCGGGTCGATGAAATACTTTAACCCATGGATTGTCTGCGTTAATAAGCTCCCGTCTGGGAAAGGGACGCCGAATGGACCCACCAGCTGTCTGGTTTCGCTAACAATCGACTCCAGCATCGCAAGACGTTGCTTGATCGACTCAAGCGTCGCCAGGAGTTCGGTTTGATCGATTTCGCGCATACTCAAATCGTCGCAATAAAATCATTTGGTTGCGGGCGACGTGAGATACGCTGACGAAGGCGGACCGTTTCATCGACCGCCCAGCGATCGCCTTCCTGGCTCACCGCGATGGCGCGCAGCTGGGCGTCCTTGCACGCCCCGCACAGTTCCATCAGCGCCCCGTCGCGAGCACTTTGCATAAGCGCCCGCGGACGGATAACCGCCTTACCCGCCTCGGCGAGTGCTGCCTTTGCTTCCGGCCAGCCGGAAAAGCCACTGCGCGTCAGTAGCAGCCATGGCAGGATTTCGCGCTCGTCTCCGAGTTCCTGCGCAAGGCGTCCCGCCTCGTCGCTGGGAATTGGCGTTTCAGCCATCATCCCTGCGTGAGCCACCCATTCCGGATCAATCATCATCGTCTCCTGAAGCCGTAAGGATGCTGCAATAAAACTCGGCCACGTCGCGGGCCATAATCGCGTCCGAAAAGCGGGCAGAAAAGGCACGATGACTGGACTCTGCGAGCCGTCCGAGCGCTGCGCGGTCGTCTGCAAGCGACCGAAGACGCTGCACCGCCCCGTTCACAAATGAACCGTCATCGGCGAACAGATAGCCCGAGACCCCATCCTCGATGACCTCGATCAGTCCGCCTGTCGCAAGTGCGAGCACGGGGGTTGCCGCCGACATTGCCTCAATCGCGACAAGTCCGAAGGATTCGAACCTGCTCGGCATCATCACAAGGTCGGCATCGAAATACAGCTGTTCGAGCGCCGAGCGATCAACCTCTCCGTGGAAGCGAATGCCCGCTTCGCGTGCCGGGTCGATACCATATTCTGACCTGATGCGGTCGAGCAGGGCCGCATCCGGCTGTACCCCCGCGAAATCAAAATACACCTGCGCATCACCGCGCAGATGCGCCGCGACCTTAAGCGCGAGATCGTAGCCCTTGCGCGGCTCAAACCGTCCTGCGAACAGCACGCGCAGCGGCTCGCCCCTGCGCTGACGGACAAGCTTGTCATCCAGCGTGACGCCGAGCAGGGCGAGGATATCGGGCGTGCCGTGCGGTACGATCCGCGCCCGTTCGCCCAACGTGACGCCATATTCGCTTTCGATCTGGTCGATCACCGCCCGGCTGTTGGCAAGGATGTGTGGCGCCCGGGCAAGCGCCGCCCGCTCAGCCTCAATCATCGGCTCGACAAAGCTGCGCCCGTAGATGATGCGCGAGGTCCATTCGGGCTTGAACGGACGTGCGAGTTTGTAAGACGTGTGCAGGCTAAGGACGCTTGCAACTTCGGGATCGTCCAGGACCGGCAGCGCCTCCAGATCCCATATCGGGAAGGACACCAGGTCGACATCGAAGGTTTTGAGGAAGGCGATTTCGCGCATCACCCCTGCCATCCAGTCGGCCACTCCGCTTCGGGGCACTCTGTAGGTCGCGGCCAGAGCATCGGCGTCTTCGCCCGCAGCGGCGATATGGTGGAACCAGATGCCATCGCGGAAGCGGCGGCTGGGCAGATCGCGGGCGCGGGTGATGATGTGAACCGCTACTCCTGCGTCACGCAGCCCTTGGGCCAACAGCATCGTCCAGCGCGCAATCCCGGCCTCGTTTTCAGGCGGCAGGCCTTGCGACACTAGCACCACCCGCATCGGGCGCGGCATGTTCGACGCAAGGAACGGGCTTGGCGCAGGCTGGGCTGCCATGTCCCCACGGGTCTTGCGTTCAAGCAGCGCGCGGCTACTCGCTTCCATCCCGGCTTCCGTCCCGGCCTCGACATCGCTGTCGAGCACCTGGCGGTGGTGCGACGAGATCTCGCCATGTTCTGCCAGCCAGGCGTTGGACCGCAGCAGATCGTCGCGATAATCCTGCAGCGCCTGAGCGACCTTGCTATAGCCTTCTGTGCGACCGTGGTGATTGATGAAGTAAGTCTTGCTGACCACTGAGGGATAGAGGGTCTTGGCTTTGCGCGTGCTGGAACGGATGTGGCTAGCGGCGAACTGATGGAAGATCATCGCGGCCGGTTCATAGACAACGTTCCACCCGGCATCGACCATCCGCAGGCAGACATCGGTTTCGTCCAGCAGATAGGCGAAGGTATGGTCAAACCCGCCGATGTCGCGGAGCGCGGCCATGCGGAAACTGGAATTGGTGCCAAGCAGGCTGGGATAGAGCGGGGAACCTCGCCAGTTGAGCACCCGTTCGTCAAATGAGTCGGCCGGGAAATAGGCATTGCCAAATCGGTCGCACACTGTCTTTCGCACTTGCCAGCGCACCCCGGTATTATCGACCGTGAAACCGCCCACCCCGCCGATCGCCGGGTCGGCGAAATTGCGGGCAAGATAACGCAGCCAATGCGGATGCGGCACCGCATCGTCATCGAGAAAGGCAACGATCTCGCCCGCCGCGCCTTCGATCCCGACATTGCGCGAGACCGACAGATTGGGCACATCGCACCGTAGATGCTTAATCCGTCCCTGCCAGCGCGCCAGCACGTCTTCCGAATGATCGGTTGAAGGGCCGTTGACCACCACCAATTCGACATGCGGATAATCGAGCTGCATCACGCCGGTAATCGCATCATTAAGCAGTTCGGCGCGGTTGAGCGTGTTTATCACCACCGAAACCGGAGGTGATTGGCCATCGGAAAGAAAGCGGCTCACAGCTCTTCCTCTGATACTAATTCGAGCCAAGGGCGGTTAGCCCGTTCGAACCGCGGATCACGGATCATCGCCGCGATCATCTCGTCAAGCGTCGCGCAACCGCGCAAGAAACGGACGATATCAAGATCGTCCATTCCAAACGCACCCCACATCAGGCGGGCGCAGGCAAGGACATCCGGTCGGCCCGGCACTTGGTCCCGTTGCGGACCGGGCTTGTAATGGCGGATCGGGTTCCGATGCTCCTCAATTCCTTGCCGCGCCATGACAAACCGAAGGTGAGGATCGACATCCTGCGGCGGCGCTCCCAACGCACAAGCTGTACGGTAGGCGATCTCGGCATGAACAAAATGTTCCTGTTCTTTGGCCATGTGACCAAGCTGGGTCCAGTAACTGCGCTCATAGGGATAGAGATCCAGAGCCGCGGCATAGGCTGCCTCGGCTTCGAGCCAGTTTCGGAGGTCCCGCGCTCTGTCACCACGCTCGACGTGCTCACGAAAACGCGCGTCATCAAGAGCCGTCCTCTGCGAGGACTCAAGCAGGTCTTGGCGGCTTGTTCTTGACAAAGGCGGCGTTCTGCCCGCCGCTGACGTTAGGGCTCCTGCCCGCGCAGCACCGCGCCGTGCCATGGCGAACATGTCCTTTCTGGTCTTCATTCCCCTCCCCCGTGATCGGCTATCTCGGTGCATTTCACCCGCGCCAGATCCACATACACCAGCCAGTCCTCTCCCAACTGCTCGGTCTCAGCCATTTCGCGCGTCAGTGGCTTCACGCGGCTGTGAAAATCGAGATAGCTCAGCGCATCTGTGCCGAAGGCGGCCACGACGTCGTCCCATCCGTAGCCCCGCTGGAAATTGACTTCGCACACCACCTTGGGGCGGAATTTCTCCAGGACTGGATGCAGGTGTTCCAGCACGGCCAGTTCGGCACCCTCGACGTCGATCTTGATGAAATCGACCCGTTCGAACGCATCGGGATCGATCCGGCCCAGCGCCACTTCGCTGACCACGCCGTGGTCCGCCAAATGCTCCGGATCTTCCTGCGAACCCACAAAGCGGCCGTTCTTGGGCTCGCCCGTGGGCACAAAGAAGGCGCGCTGCCCGGTCTCGCCCGGCCCTGCCAGCGCGACATTTTGGGCGCTTGTGCGAGCCGTGAAGCCGTTGACCGCGACGCTGGCGGAGAGGCAACGGAAGACCTCAGGGTTGGGCTCGATCGCCACAACGCGGCCTTCCGGCCCCACCAGATCGGCGGCGAGGAGGGTGTAGTATCCAAGGTTCGCGCCGAGATCGAGCACTGTGTCACCGGGACGGATGACCTCAGCGAAATAGCGGGTAAGCCAGAATTCCCAGTATCCTTCAAAGATCATGTGCGGCGAGAATCCTACATCATCCCCGATCACGAACAGTTTCAGCCCGCCCAGCACCTGACACAGCAATGTGCCGTTCCCGAGATATTGGCTGCGGGTTCGGGCGGTGAAATGCTTTTCGGCGGAAGGCCGGTTTTGATTGAGGAGAATCTGACGAAGCGAGCTCATGCGCTGGCGGCCCCTGTCCAAGCGTTATCGGGTATTGCCCAGCCGTCCAGCCCGCCTGCGCGGCGCATCGCGGCGAAAGGCTCTTCTCCCAGAGCCAGCGCAGCCAGGAGTTCTTCCTGCCGCGCGCCGGTCAGCCGCGCGAGATCTTCGCGCCATTCCGTGCGCAGCGGCGCATCGCCCGGCACCACGGCAATGGCATCGGGCAGGGTGACCTGCGGCGTCGGCGCGCTGTGGTCCTCCAGCATCCGTGCCAGCACATCCTCGACAGCGCCAAGTCGGCGGAGCAGGGCGAGCGCGGCGTCGTCCGAGAGCCGCTCACGACCCGTGGCCAGCGCCGTAATGACGGCCAGATCAGGATAGCCCGGCGGCTGCCGCCGCGTCTCGCCGCCGTCGGGCGACGCTATGGGAGTCTGCGGGCTCACGCTGTCCGCCTGTTCGATCGCGGCGATGAAGGGCGCGAGCAGACGCACCGGCTCCCCGAATGCACAAGCGGTGCGATAGGCAATCTCGGCCCGGACCAGCCGCCCTTGTTCGCGCGCCACGTGGCCCAGCTGCGCCCAATAGCTGCGCTCGTAGGGGTGCAGGTTCAAGGCTGCGGTATAGCCCGCCTCAGCCTCCGCCCAGTCGTGACGATCTCGTGCAGCATCGGCCTGGCGCACCAGCGCCATGAACTGTTCGTCCTCGTGCGCCACACGGCGCAGCGAATCAATCGCCGCCATGCGCCGGGAAAACGGCTGCGCGACCGCGCGAACAGTTTCGCCAATCCGCATCTGCGCGAGGAAGTGATCGTGGGCGGCCTCGAAATCGTCAAAAGGCGTGAGCTGCCCTGCGTCGAGCAGCGCCCAGCGGTTGCAATGGTCGCGCAGGTAGCCCGGATCGTGCGAGATGATCATCATCGCCCGGTCGCCGCGCTTGTCGAACAATTCATAATTGCACCGCTCGTGAAAGCGCGCATCACCGACCGCCGCGATTTCGTCGATCAGGAAGCAGTCGAACTCAATTATCATCGAAATCGCGAAGGCCAACCGCGCCCGCATCCCAGAGGAATAATGCATCACCGGCTCGCGCAGATATTGCCCAAGCTCGGCAAATTCCTCGACGAAGGCGAGATTGTGGTCCGGGTCCTGCGCATAGAGCCTGCTGATGAAGCGAACATTGTCGACCCCGGTCAATTGCGACTGGAACGCGCCGCCAAATGCGAGTGGCCAAGACACCGACATGTTGCGGGTAATCTGGCCCGAAGTTGGCCGCTCAGCCCCGCTCACGAGCCGGATCAGGGTCGATTTACCCGCCCCGTTGCGCCCGAGCACGCCAAGCCGTTCGCCTTTTTCGAGCGTGAAGCTGACACGCTCGAGCACCCGCTTGGGCCCGGTTCGGGTGCGGTATTCCTTGGAAACGCGGTCAACGGTGATCATTGCGGAGCAACCCGCTTTTCGACCCAGCGGGCTAGGATCAGTGCAGCTACCGACAGCACCAGCGAGCAGGTCACCAAGTAGCCGACATCGTAAATCGCTTCGACCTTGGAGCCGAAGAAGCCCTCGCGGATCATTTCCACCCCATGCACCACCGGGATGTAAAGAATGATGTCACGCGCGGCGGGTGGCAGCGCGGACACCAGAAATGCCGCGCCCGACAATGGGAAGAGCAAGTAGGACGCAGGGTGCCAAAACTTGTCGACCAGCTCATACTCGTAGCTTAGCGCGCCAAGCGTGATCGCCAGCGCTCCGCCAAACCACGAGATCAGCATCCATCCGCCTACGATCGTGAGGAAATCCTCGGGTGCCTCCACCCAGCCCATCGCGAGGAACAGCAGCGTGAGCGTGAGGAACGAGATCGTCGCGCCCGCAAACTCGATCATCATCCGCGCTATGTAGATATCCAGAGCGCGGATGTTGCGGTGATACATCAGCGACAAATTGGCTTCGAGCGCGCCGATGCAGCGGCCCGGCATATTGCGCCACAGCAGAACGCTGGAATACCCGGTCAGCGCAAAGGCGACGATCGGCAAGTCGCTGCCATGGGTCGATTTGGTCGCGGTCCAGAGTGCTGTCACCCCTAGCGTGAACATCATGGGCTCGACGAACAGCCACAGGAAGCCGATGTTGTGGCGCCCGTACCGCGTCAGAAGCTCGCGCACGAGCAGTGCGGCCAGAACCCTGCGCTGCACTTTGAGGCTGTTAATCAGCGAAGGCTGAGGAATGCTCGCCATGCCTATTCCTTGTGCTCGCGGATACCGACCATCAGCATGGAGACTACGCCCCAGGCCAACAGGCCAAGCACGAATGTGGCGATGATATTGCGGAGGCGGCGCGGGTAGGCGGCATCGTCAGGCAGGCTGGGACTGGAAATCCGCTCGACATAGGCCTGCTTGCGCCGGGCTTCGGCCTGCGCCTCCTGATAGGCCGACAGCGCTATGCCGAGCTGTTTTTCGGCATATTCCGACGCCAGCTTCAGCTCTTGGTAACGTACCGAAGCCGAAGAAAGCGACCCCTTGTTTCCAGCCAGCTGGGCAGTCTGACTGGCAATTTCGCGTTCAAGATTACGGATCTGGGTGCGCAGAAAAGGGATCTGGGAGGCACGCGGCGTATAGGTCTGAAGCTGGAGCAGCTGAGTTTGGGCTGCGATCAGCTGGTCCTGCAGTTTCGAGATCATCTGAAGCCCGGCGCTCACCTGCAGTTCGGGGTCGATCACGCCTTCGCGGTCGCGGAAGGCCGCAAGCGCGAGCGCGGCCCCCTGCGCCTGCTCCCGTGCACGGGCCAGCTCGGCCTCGGCAAAGGAAATGGCGTCGCGCCGTGCCCGGTCGGACAATTCGTTGACCAGCACCTCGGACTTTTCGAGCAATCGCCGATTTATGGTTTGCGCGGTTTGCGGATCGAATGATTGTACCGACAGCACCGTGACCATCGTCGTGGTCGAATCCTCGGCCGACACCTTTTCGAGGTAGTACTTGAAAAGATCTTCGCCGGTATCCGCGCCGAACCTGCCAAAGCGATCAAACCAGAAAATCGATGGGTTTCCCCACGCCCGCGTCGCAAAACCATCGCCATTGATGGCCGCAAGGCCCTGACGCGACTTGAGAAACTCGGTCACTGCCTCGCTTTCCTCGCTCGCGCCAACCAGACTGCCACCTCCCAGCACGACGCCGAGCGGCGACAGGTTGGGTTTCGACGGGCTGCGCACGATGAAGCGGCTTTCGGAGATATAGACTTCGCTGGCGAAGATGCCGAAATAAAGGCTGGCGACCAGCGTCGGCAGGATCACCAGGGCTCCGAACAGCGGATCCACGGATTTTAGTCGCGCCAAAAGGCTGCGGTGCCCGCTTGCTGCCTGATCACCATTATCTGCGCCATGCATTCGGTCTGGCTCAGACTGCGTGAGGTCGGGAATGGGCTTCATCTGAGTCATGCCATCCTGCCCGCCAAGGCCGATCGCTTGGATAAGTCATTATCGGCGTGCAAGGGAGTTGAGCTTCTTGCCCGGCGCGCGGGCAAGGTCTGAAGCCAATCGTCCACCTTGGCAAAATGATCGCGCCACTCAGGGGCGGACCATGCCGGCAACGCGGCAATCTGGCGGGCCCGCTCCGCACCATCAGCGACAAATTCTTGGATCATGCGAAGCCATTCGTCCGGCGCGTCGGGAGCAAGGAAGGTCGGAACGGTCCCGCCCACTTCGCGCAACACAGGTAGGTCGCTGGCGATCACGGGAACGCCGAGCTTCAGCGCTTCGACTACCGGCAGACCGAAACCTTCGGCGCGCGAAGGCACCAGCAAAGCCCGGGCAGCAGTAACATGCTGCGCCACCTCGGCATCGCTGCAACCGGAAAGAATGGTGACGAAGTGGCGCAACAGCGGATCAGAATGATAGCGCTGGCGAACTGCCTGCGAACCGACACCCCAGCGCCCGATCAGCACCAGCCGCGGCGCCCGCTCACCATGCAAGGCGATCAGGCGCTGCCACACGTCGAGCAGAAGCATGTGGTTCTTGCGATGCTCGATGGTGCTGACGCACACAAAGCTCGGATGCGGTGACGCCGCGTGCACCGGCGGTACCTGCAGGAGCGGCGATCCCAGCGGGGCACCGAGAATCGGCGGCATGGTCAGTCCCTCGGCACGCGCAAAGGCGCTGATCGCGCTGGCGGTGGCGCGTGAATTGGCGATAATGCCGCTAGCACCCTCAAGCGCACGGCGGACGCGGCCATTATGGCGGGCAACCTTGTGCGGCGTGGTGAAATGGGGATGCTCGATCGGGATAAGGTCGTGCAGCAAATAGATGGGCCGGAGATGTTCCGACTGCACCCATTCGATATGACGCTGGAGGTCGAAGTCGGTGTGGGTTACGTTCAGATAAAGAGCGCCGGCTGAAACGCTCGCACCGCGTCCTTCGCCCTCAACGACGGCTCCAACCCCACGGACCAGCGCGACAAAGCGCTGGTGCAATGCGCTGTCTGGTGCGTCGAGCTGGGCAAACAGCCGTTCAGACTGCGCTCGACTGATCACCATTGCGCGCCCCCGCACCTGGATTACTGCTTGCGCGCGGGACGCGAAATGCTTGCGATAGGCATCTGCGACACGGTCGATCCCTGTGGGCATCGCACCCGAAAAGTACCGCGCCACCATGCGCGTGCAATCAAGCAGCAGGGGTTGGGCAGAGCTCATGCCGCAAATCGATGCGAAGACGACGCTGATGCGCCCAGCGGCAACATGGTTGGCGCCAGTGCCTCGGCTAAGGCGAGCATGGCGGGATCGTCGACGTCGATCCATGGCGCGCCCGTGACATCGACCGTTGCCGCCAATCCATTATCGGCGAGACGTTGCATGCCGTCCGACAGGCTCCCCTCGGCACCTTCGGCAATCGCCTCCGCAATAGCCTGCGCAAGATCGGGAGTAGCGATGAAAGCGCCACAATCCACGGCATCGTAGCGAACGAGATGTTTGCCGATCTGCGCAATTTGGCCATTCGAGCGGCACCGCACCCAAGTGGCATCGGCGGGATCGATGGTGGGTCCATCTACCCTGCGATCAATCGCAAGCGCCGCTCCGTTGACGCGGTCAAAGCCTGCAACAAGCTGCCGCAACAAGGTCGAACTGAACAGGTGGTCAGCCATGACCAGCAGATAATTGCGACTGATCCGCGCGGCACCCGCGATCACTGAGTGGCCATTCGGTCGTGACCAGTCCGCCAAGCGGCATGGCTCCAGCATGACGCCGGTCGCCAGTGCGATTTCCGGCAAACGAGCCTCGATTTCATCGGCGCGATGACCCGTGACGATCACCGCTCGCGTGACCCCGGCGGCCGCCATCTGCCGCACCGACCATTCGAGCAAAGTTACGCCAGCCACTTCGACAAGCGGCTTGGGAGCTTGGATTCTTGACAGCCGACTGCCGTAACCGGCGGCGAGGATCATTGCATTCATGACATGCTGCCTTGGGCGAGAGAGGAGGAGAGGCAAGGTAGCGGACGAGGGAGAGAGGTTATGGACATCGGGCACTTGGGATAGCCCAGCATTACTCGGCAGCGTCCAGCCTAGGCGCAGCGCGCAAATCCAGGAGATCCAGCGCCACAGCTTCTGGCATCTGCACCGGTGGGTGTTTGCAGAAATAGGCGCTCTCAGCCGTCAGAACTCCGCCTTCGCCGCGATCACGTGCGACCTGACAGAAGCGGATGGCGTCCATCGCACAGGCGGCGGCATTGGGACTGTCTTCCACCGACAGGCGCAGCTCAAGATTCACCGGGACGCCGCCCCATTGCGTGCCCTCGATCCGCAAGAAACAAATCTTGTTATCCTTTTGCCACGGCACGTATTCCGAAGGGCCGATCCGAATATTCTCATCGTCAAGCCGCTCGGCAAGAGCGGCCTGCACCGCTTCGGTCTTGGAAAGTTTCTTGTGGGTCAACCGGTCGCGGTCGAGCATGTTCATGAAATCGGTGTTGCCACCGGTGTTCAGCTGGTAGGTGCGTTCGACAACCACGCCGCGGGTGGCAAACAGGCTCGACAGAGTGCGATGAATGATTGTGGCCCCAACCTGGGCCTTGATATCATCGCCCACGATCGGCAGCCCCCGCTGGGCAAAGCGCGCCTCCCAGTCGGGATTGCTGGCGATGAAAACCGGGATCGCATTGACCACGCCAACCCCGGCCTCAAGCGCGCATTCCATGTAGAATTCGCTCGCTTGCTGAGAGCCGACCGGCAGGAAGTTGATCAGGACATCGACCCGCTCGCGCTTTAGCGCGGCGGCGATTTCGTCCTGCGAAGGTTCAGGCAGGTCAGCAATCTGAAACCCTCGCGCGCCAGCCTGCACCATATGCGGAGCAACACCATCAAGCACGCGGCCCATTATGACCTCGGCAGAAGTTCTCTCGATATCGGGCTCAAAAATCTGAGTATTGTTCGGATCTGCAAAAATGGCCTCAACAAGTGGCCTGCCGACTTTACGGCGATCAATATCGATCCCAAGAACAAACTCAATGTCGCTGGCATGATAGCGGCCAATCGACTGATAAATGAGCCCGTCGCTTGTTTTTTTTCTGCGGTAATACGCGCCACCCTGTACGAGTGAGCAAGCGCAATTACCCACGCCTACGATCGCGACCCGCACGCCATTCATTCAGATTTCCTTTTATTGATCCTTATCAATCTACAGAGACCAAAGGTCTGTCAACCCAAACGAAATTGCCTACCAATCCCTGCTCTCCTACGATTTATCGCGTTGATCGGATGATTCGGGGCGAAAAAAAACGAGACGTGGGTGCTGTCGACGCCGCAAAAAATGCCGGAAATTCGCCAATTTTCAGCGTTGCCGAGGTCGACGGTCCGAGGTTGGCAGAGGGCCTGGCAGACCACATTACGAGCTGTTCGCAACTGCGATAAAACGCACCAAAATTCCGATGGCCCGAACTGGATTACATCGTTGTAACAATGCCCAAAGATTTATCTTCACGGCGGCCACACATCGCGCTCGATTGCCGATATCTGGGCCCACGCCCAAGCGGGATCGGCGAAGTCGTCGCAGCATTGGTCCGACACTTGCCGACCCTTGCGCCAGACTGGCAGTTCACCCTTTTGCGACACCCCTCGCGCAAGGGACAACTAAGCGATGCGGATAATGTCCGCGAAGTGACTGTTGGCGCACCGGCAAATGGTCCGATCACGATGCTGCACCTGCCGCTTGCTGTTGATTTGCAGGGGATCGATTTGTTCCATGCACCAGCCAATATACTGCCTGGCGGGCTGTCAATGCCGGCCATCACCACAGTTCACGACGTGATGTGGCTGACGCATCCCAAATTGTGCAATCCAGCGCCGTGGGGCCGAATCGAGCGGCGCTTCTACCGCCGCGGCATCATTCGGGCGCTCGGCCGCTCGGCGATCGTCGCCACTGTCAGCGAAGCGAGCCGTGCCGAAATCGTCCGGATTTCCCCGTCATCGGCAAACCGCGTTGTGGTGACCCGCTCGGGTGTAGCCGAGGATTTCCGCCCAGCCTCGCCCGACGCCGTAGCCTTGGCGCAAATGGGCCTTTCGTCTGAGCGGCGCTATGTCCTGATCGTCGGGCAAGGTGCACCGTATAAGAACCACGAAGGTGCGCTCAGGGCGTTTGCCCTCGCTTGCGGGTCGTCACCCGATGTCGATCTCGTGCTCGTGCAGCGGCGAGCCAGACGGGCGAAAGAACTATCGAACCTTGCAAGAGCCTTGGGCATCGAGAGCCGCATTCATGTGCTCGAGCCGATCGATCGCTCGGCACTGGTACAGCTCTACAGCGGAGCCGCTGCGCTGCTGCACCCGTCCTTTATCGAAGGTTTCGGCAACCCCGTGGCCGAGGCGATGGCATGCGGCTGCCCGGTCGTGACCAGCGATTGCTCGGCAATGCCTGAGGTTGCGGGCGGCGCGGCGCTCTTGGCTGATCCCCATGATCCGGGATCGATTGCGACCGCGCTTTCGCGCGTCATGCAAGGCCATGCTCTTGCCGCAGAGCTGCGTCAGCTTGGCCTCGCGCGCGCGGCGCAGCTCGACTGGCGCGCCTTTGCCGCGGCCAATCTTGGGCTCTATCGCAAGGCGCTGGGCGCTCCCGCCTGAACCAGAACTTTTGCCATGACCCTGCGGACTTGCGCCAAAGAAGCGAGCAGGACGGCGCCCAAGACCACAATCTCGAACAGGAAATACCAATGGGGCCGGCCCACCAGCATCGCAACACCCACCGCCAGTGTGCGATAGTTGGCGCTGAGCAAGCCAATCCGGGCGAGCAGCGCTTTGCCATGATGCCGCATCGCAACCCGTACATGTGCGCATGTCGCCGCATCTTGCACAGCCTCTTGCAGCGCGGTGCCAAGCGGGACGATCAAGCCGGTCAGCCAGAGGTAGTAGACGACGAAAGGATGTTGCCGCCCCCTGCGATCGGTTGCCGGCGCCTCGCTACCCAACCATGGCGTGCCATACACCGCCAGCTGATATTGTCGCCGGGTCCCTTCGTAATGCGCGGCCTGTACCACACGGCTTGCGCCCGCCGCCCACATCAGCGCCCAGCCCATTCCACCGAGTTGACTGGCCGCCATTGCCCCCATCGTCACATATAGCACGATATGCCCGGCGTAATCGCAGATGCCATCGACCAACTCGCCATGCGCAGAGCCGCGCCCGGTCAGCCGGGCGAGGTCACCATCAGCCCCGTCGAGTATGTGCCAAGCCATGTGGAGCAGAAGGCCCAGCGCCACCCCCCACGGAGCGGCGATCAGGCCATAGCTCGCGGACGCAAACATGATCACTGCAGCTCCGGCGACGGACACCATGTTCGGCGTTACCCGTGTGGAGGCGAGTGTTCGCGCCAGCCGCCATGACAGCGGGTGATAAAGCTGCCGATTAAGCCAATCCTCAAGTTCCGCTGGTCGCACGGGCCGCGGGGAGGAAGAAGCAGAAGACATGGCGCATCACCGGATCGACAGCAGGACGGAGTTGCCCTGCCATGTTTCGCCATTGCATATAGGGGGCTGTTAATCGGCGCAATTCAGCAGCTCATCGAGGCAACATGTCATCCCTTATCGGGTATAGCTTTTTGTCGGCGCGCACCGCCGACCACCTTGTTGCCGGGGTTCCGGCCGCTGCGCGCCTGGCGCGTAGCCATGCCGCAGCTCTGCCGGGAACGCCCTTGTTGCTGGTGCTGAGTAGTTCGGACACGGTGGCTTCGTTCACTCGGGCCGAGATCGCACGGCTGGCTCCGGGTCTTGTGGTTGAAGCCTTCGCTCCTGATGGGGCCATCGTGCTTCCCGGTGAAGCGCTGCCAGATGCCGCGACAATACGCGCCGTGCAAGTCGGTTTGGCTGCCGCCCCAGCGCGACCCACGGATCCGATGACAGCTTTGCAGGAAGCGGCGAAGGTGATCGTGCGTAGCACGGCCAAGCCCGGCGACGGGATCATATCGCGCCATTGCAACCGGCCCTTGTCACAGGCCGCTTCGGCAGTCCTGCTCAAGTTCACCTGGATCCGACCCGGCCATGCCAGTCTGCTGACATTGCTAACCGCCATGTTGATGCTGGCGTGCCTGATGACGGGGACGCAGAGCGGGCTGATAGCGGGCGCTGCGCTGTTCCAGATCGCTTCAATTGTGGACGGAATCGACGGTGAAATCGCCCGGGCAACTTTCCGTACTTCGAAGGCCGGCGCTTCGCTCGATAGCCTGATCGATGCCTTTAGCAACATCGCGTTCTTGGGCGGCGCAAGCTATAACTATTGGGTGCAAGGACGCGTTGAAGATGCGATGATCGCGATGATCGCGGCCGGTGTCATGGCGATCGGTCTGTGTCTCCTGGGTACACTGGCCTTCCAACGAGAGGGCATCGTCCATTTCGATGGAGCAAAACGCATTCAGGAACAGACGAGCAGTGCCACTGCGCGTCTCTTGCGTGACCTTACCAGCCGTGACTTCTATTGCTTTGCGCTGTTTGTGGCTGCGATCGCTGGGGTATTGGACTTCGCAATGAAGGTCTTTCTCATCGCGGTGATCGTCTGGCTAATTGCCATAACTTCGCTTCTGTTAAGGCGGCACTCGGACACCAATTGACGATTAAGCGATAGACCGAGCGCGGTTAAGTGGAATGACCAAGCTTCCTTTGTTCAACGTGACCCCGAGATTGGGAACAGGCCCAAAAACCGCTTTGGCTTCATCTCCGATTCAGCCTCCACAGACATTGGATGCCGGTGGAAATGTGAAGCTGTGGGTGGACAGCGATGAGAAAAAATCCGCTGGAATCCAATGGCTTTATAGACAAATTCGGACGTTTGGGGAAGGGGGCGATGGAGCGGGTGAAGGGAATCGAACCCTCGTCGTCAGCTTGGGAAGCTGCTGCTCTACCATTGAGCTACACCCGCATTTCAGGGGCTTCGGATAGCCCTACCTGCGTCTTCAGAGACCCTATAACGGCCAGTCCGAATGCTGGCGCTGTTTGCAACGGGGGCGGCGGCCGGTCAACGGGTTTTTGGCACCAGCGGTTTCTGAAGCGATCGCCTTCGACGGATTACGCATTGTCAGTGATGACGGCCGCTTAGCCAAATGCCGAAAAACGTGCTCACCTTCGCCCGTGTTCCCCCAAGTCGTGGTATTTGGCGCGAGGATTATCGAACCTTGGACAGATTTGGGCGCGGAAGATCGACAAAAACCAGAGGCGTTGGCGATAAGCCGCGAACCTTCTACGCGCTTCGCGGGGGAGGACGACGGCACAAGATCAAGAAGTGGCACCGCACTGTTCGCGCTGCAACTCGGCAACCTCCTCAATTTTGCACATCGCCTGACCGTCAAAAGCGCACACCGTGCCGCCACCCAGCGCATCACAGCGCCATGCATCAGCCTTGACCGTCGCGCCGACAAGCTTGCCGAGGCCCGCATTGGCATAGCCTTTGCAGGCCTTTTGCGCTTCAGCCTCACCGCGTGCCAGCGCGTCCGCCATCGCCGCATCGCGTCCCGCGCTCGGTTCAGCTATACCGGCAAGCACCGACAGGGGTAGCGGCCGCTCCGCCGCGCGCGATCCGGCTTCGGTCCAGGTGCGCCGCGCGGCGAGACGGGTCTTGGCCTCGTCCGCATGTACGCCGTCGCCGTGGCTGGCGAGGAAGACACGCAGATCCTCGCAATTGCCGGCGCGCACCTTTTTCCATGCGGCGGCCTCCTCGGGGCTGGCGATTTCGTCGAGGCCTGCGGTCTGGTAAAACCCGACCAGCGTGGAAATAATGCCGATCGCGCCGAGGACCGTGGGGACCAGCAGTGCGAGCTGTTTGAACTTACGGCGCACCGGCCCGCGCTGCGGCGGCGGATCAAGCCCGGCGGCTTTGGCGCGCGCGGCGGCGGCGAGATCGAGCAGGAACACGTCTTGCGGATTGGATTTCCACCGACTGAGGTCGATCACCGTCGTCCCCTCCCACCCGTCGGGCGCGGCGACCTTTTCGAGCTGGATCGACATCGCTTTGCCCACACCGCGCACCTGCTCCGCCATATCGCGATAGGCCGCGCCCGCATCGCTCAACACGTGCTCGCTCCAGGTAAAGATCACGCAGCGCGCGGCCATCAGCTTGTCGCGGCTGGCCTCGGGCTGGGCCGGGTCCATCCGCTCCCACCACAGGTCGACATTCTGCTTGTGCAAGGCTTCGACCAGCTTGCGCACCCGGTCATGATCTTCGGGCAGGGAGGTGATGACGATCGGGGTCACGGCAGGATTTCTCCATCACGCTTGGCATTGTCGCGGGCATATTCGAGCATGTCGGCGAAGTCGGGCGGCTCGGGATAGGCTTGTGGCGCCGCCTCCATAAAGGCGATCGCGCGGCTCCAAGTGAACCCCGGCTCCTTGAGCTCCGCCAGCTCAACGAGAAGTGTGCCTTGAAGGCCGACGAAGTCCTCGTCACTTTCACCTCTGGCAAGCAGCCCATCCATCGTCGCGAATGCGGCTAGGAACTCCTGTCGCGCGTCCGGCGCGCGGCCAAGGCCGACGAGGCTCAGCCCGCATTCGTAACGAAACCACGAATGAAAGTACTCGTTGCGCAGCCGAATGCCCGTCTTCGCCTTGTTGCGCTCGATGCTGTCGAGCACGACGGCTTTGGCCTCTTCGCAGGACATCAGTGCTTCGGAAAATCGCTCCGTGCGGTTCAAGACATCGGTGAGGCTGACGTAGTTGGATCGCACCCAAGAGTAGTGGTGGAGCACTTCCGGGGCTTTTTCGAGCAGTGTTGCTCCCACCTGCTTGGCCCTCATCAAGGCTTCCACGGCAAGATCATACTGCTCCTCATCGGTCAGGTACGATCCCTTGATCGAATACGCCCGCAGCAGCAGGACCAAAGTGTAGGCATGGTTGCCGTCGGCGGCGGCCACCGGGGCGAGATCGGCGATGACCGTATCAGACAGCGTGATCGCCTTCGCACTGTCACCTTCACGGATGATCGGCTGGAGCAGGAGGCTGGCCTTGAAGCGACGGTAACTCGTATTGGCCGGCTCCTCGGCGATAAGCTTGTCCATGATGGCGATCGCTTCCATCATCGAAGCCTTGCTGCCAGCGTCATCGTCCTCGAAGCGCTGCCCCTGACCCAGCTGGCGCAGGGCGTTCGCGAGATTGAACCGCGCCTTTGCGGCGTCCGGCGCGAACTCGATCAGCTTGCGCTTGGCGTCAGCCCCCGCGATGTAGGCGGCGAGGGCAGGCTTGTTGCTGCGCATCAACGCGTCGCCGCGGAGTATCTGGATGTTGCCCAATACATCGAGAACATCGTTGGCGGCTGCATCGGCCTTGCCGATTTCCCTGAGCGCCTCATCGAACAACATCAAAGCATTCGGTGTGTCGCCTTGGCTCGTGAATGATTGGCCGATCTGGATCAGCGCATAGGCCTTTTGCAGCGGATTGCGTGCGGTTTCCTGCGCCCGTTGCGCAGCGGCTATCGCCTGCTCGCTCTTGCCGATGTCGGTGTAGAGCCGTGCGAGGGTGATCCAGTCCCCGTTGTTACCAGGATCAAGCCGGGTCACCTCCTCGTAGCGGGCGATGACCGCTTCGGTGGTGCGCTTGCCCTTGTTGCGGTTGTCGAGTGCCACCACCGCGAACGCGCGCCGATCAGCGGCGGCTTGCAGGTCGCGCATCTTCTGGCGGGCGGCGATGAGCTTTTCCTCGATCGCGTCGGCCGCATCGAGATCGCCGGCATTGTTTGCTTCGAGATATTTGAGCCCCTCTGGGGTCGCCAGAATATCGTCCGCCGCCGAGCGCAGGATCGCCAGTTCGCGCGCATAGTCTTCGTCCTTTGCCGCGAGCTCTTGCGTGAATTTCTCCTGAGCCTCCGCCGCCTCGATCGCTGCCTGTTGGGCGAGCCTCTCAAGCTCGGCAAGGCGTGATTTCGAGGCGCTCGCGTCCTTTCGGGCCAGCGCGAGCTGGTTGCGGGTCTCGGCAAGCTTGGCGTTGAGTGCGTCAGCGCGCTTGCGCTGTTCGATCAACGCTGCGTCGAGCGGCTTCAAGGCGGCGTCCTTGGTCGCCTGCGAGAGATAGACGAAGGCCGCCTTGGCATTGCGCGCCTCGGTCCCGGGCGCGATCCGGTCGGCTGCATGCGCCGTTGTGGCCATGATCACGATTGCAGGTACGGCCCAGAATTGGCCCGAGTAGCGCATCACCCGTTTCTCCTTCCCACGCCCGCAGGATCCATAAAGCCGGACACCAATCGCTACAAGATCGGGAGGAAGGCGAGGAGTGAGGCTCCCGCGGCGGAAGTGCACATGACAGACTTGGGGGCGTCGCCAAGAAAGACATGCTGAGACACCGCTATATGGGCGCGAAGTCACCTCTGGACGGAGCGAACCATTGCCGGGAATGGCTCGCTGCGATCAACTCCCGTTTGCACTGCGGCGATCCGCGCAAAATCCCGGCGTAGCTCAATCATTGAGCCATTGGCGAAGCGCAAACCAACCCAGCACCGCCATTCCCACCGCAAGACAGAACGCGACGACCCCCCAAAACGCCCACGGATAGTGAGCAAAGGGGATGCCTTCGACATTCATCCCCAAAAGGCCGGTGATGAAGGTCAGGGGCAGGAAAATGAACGCGACCACGGCAATCGCCAAGGAGCGGCGGTCGACCATTTCGGCGCGCAGATCGGTCAGCTGTTCGTGGAGCAGCGCCGCGCGTTCGCGCACGGATTCCAATTCCTCCGCCATCCGGGCAAAGCGGTCGGCCGCTTCGCGCAGGTGGAGCCGGTCGTCCTTGCTGATCCATTCGAATTCGAGCTGCGCCATCTCGGCCAAGGCATTGCGGTCCGGCGCAACGAACCGCCGCAGCACAATCGCCTGATTGCGCAGCCGCGCGATCTGGCGGCGCAGCGCGTAGATGTCACCGCCGTCGAGCATCTCCTCGCAGTCGTCGAGCTGGTCGCCCATCTCAGCTACCTGTGGGTCAAGCTCGGTCGAAATCGCCTGCGCCAGCGCCGACACAAAATCGCCGCCATCGGTGAGGCGGCCGGCCCGCATTGCCTCTTCGACCTTGCTAAGCGCTGCCAAGCGGTGGCGGCTGACCGAAGTCACCCGCTTGCCCTCGACCCACACCCGGATCGAGACCAGCCCGTCGCTGTCTTGCATCGTGTCCGCCGCGGTGCCGCGCAAGTTGATCAGTGCGGCCTGATCGACCTCATCGCAGCGCGGGCGGGTTTCGCTCGCCAGCAGCGCGTTTGCCGCCATGGGCGGGACATAAACAGGTAGATCGGTGATGCTGGCGTGGCCCGCCCCTTCGACATGCAGCCACACAAAACCGGGACCGCTATAGCTCGCCACATCCTGGGGCGGAATCTCGGCAACGATGCCGTTTTGCACCACCAGCGCATGGAGCGTGCAGCGGAGTTGCTTGGTCGCCATGGCTCAAGCTGTTAGCGCCGCTGCGGGGCCAGCGGCAAGCGCGCAATTGTCAGAAATACTTGGCGCTGGCGATGGCTGCGCCTTCGGCGAGCGCGGCAAGCTTGGCCCAGACGATTTCGGGATCAAGCGCGTTGCTGCCCGCATGGACCGAAAAGCCGCAATCCACCCCGGCCATCACCCGCTCGCGGCCCAAGAGGTCGGCATAGCGGCCGATGCGTTGGGCGATGAGTTCGGGGTGCTCGATATAGGGGCTCTGCGGCTCGACCATGCCGGGGCACAGGATCTTGCCTTCGGGCAGCGGGTGCTTTTCGAAGAAGGCGAATTCGTGCGCATGCCGGGGGTTGGCACCTTCGAGCAGCACGGTCTGCGGCTTGGCGGTCCAGACAATGTCGGCGATCTCGCCGAGCGCCACGTCGCAATGGTGCGGACCGGGGTAGTTGCCCCAGCACAGGTGCATCCGCAGCTGTTCGGCGGGGATGTTCTGGAGCGCGTGGTTGAGCGCGGCGATGTTCATGCCGATGCGCTTGCGGAATTCCTCAAGGCTGAGGTGGGTGAACTGCACGTGGCGGCCCATGGCCAGATCGGGGCAGTCGACCTGCAAGGTGATGCCAGCGGCTGCGATGGTCTCGTATTCGTGGCGCAGTCCTTCGGCGAGGGCGAAGGCATATTCCTCGTCGCTGGCGTAGTACTGGTTGGGAAAGAACAGCGCGGTCACGCCGGGCGAGGCGGCGGACATGAAGGTGGCGTGGCCATTGGCGAGCCGGACGAGGCGCTCGGCGTCGATCCGGGGGGCTTCCATGTCGATGACGGTGATCGGCGCGGTGCAGGCGGGGGCGGAACGCTTGGCGCGGCCCTTGTTGCCGAACACCTGCGCCTTAGCACCGGGGAAGGCCTCCAAGTCAGCAAATTCATACTGCCCCGCCTCGCCGCCAAAGCCCGAAAGGCGGTGCTTGATATAGGTGGCGTAGCTGGGCTTGGACTGTTCGCCATCATTGACGATGCTGATCCCGGCTTCGATCTGGCGCTTGATGACATAGGCGGTCGCTTCCTCCACCGCCGCGTCGAAATCGGCCTCGGCCACCGCTTCGCCGCCTTCGCGCTTGAACACCAGATCGAGCAGGGCTTCAGGGCGCGGCAGGCTGCCGACATGGGTGGTGAGGAAGCGATTGGCGGTCATGCGGAGGCCCTTGGGTTGAGGAAGGCGGCGACGGCGGCGTTGAAGGCGTCGAGGTTGTCGGCGTTGGCGAGATGGCCCGCGGCGGGAATTTCCAGCGCCCGCGCGCGCGGTGCGACAGCGCCAAGCGCCCGCGCGCAGGCGCGCCGCCAGGGGGTGTCATGTGCGCCGATCATGCTCAGCACCGGCATGGAGAGCATCGCCAGCACTTCGCGCGGCAAGCCCGGCACCTCGCCGCTCCCAGCCAGCAGATCGCGCCCGTCGTAATCGGCCAAGATCGCGGCAGCGAGCGCGGCGGCTTCGGGCGAGTGGGTGCGCATCAGCGGGTGCTGTGCCCATTCCTGCCTGAACCCGGCAAGATCGCCCCCGGCGGCGAGCGCCCGAAAGCGATCGAGGTCAATCACCTCCTCGCGCTCCACCAGCGCAGGCAGCGGCGCGCCTGAGACCACCAGCCCGGTGATCCGCGAACCATAGCGCCGTGCGACATCCAGCGCGACCACCGCGCCGCGGGACAGCCCGAGCACGGCGAAACGGTCAAATCCTAGGAAATCGGCAATCGCGATCACATCCTCCGCCTCACGCGCGAGATCAGGCGGCGCGGTCGCCCGCCCGCAGCCGCGACGGTCGGGCATGACGAGGAAATGCTGGTTCGCCAGCCCCGCCACCTGCGGGGCCCACATGCGGTGATCGAGCGTCCAGCCGTGGAGCAGGATCAGCGGCGCGCCTTCACCCGCCATGACAATCGGCAGGTGGCCGCCCTGCACGGCGACCTCGCCGTGCCAAAGATCACGCACGGCGACCTCGCCATGCCACAGGTCAGGGGCAGAAGGGACGCGCGCGGCAAGCATGTCGAGCGCGTCCCTCCCGTCCCTCACGCCGCTTCGGCGGCGCGGAAGGGATTGTTGTTGTGGTGATCGCCCGCCAGCCAGCGCGCGAGTTCGGCGTGGGCGCTGCCGCGACGCTCAGCGTCGAGCGGTTCGGCGCGCGGGTCATCATGGGTGAATTCAAGGATCATCCCATTGGGGTCGGTGACATAGAGCGACTTGCAGTAGCCGTGCTCCAGCACATAGGTCTGCGGCTCCACGATCCCGGCGGCGGCGATGCGGCGCGCCAGTTCGTCCTGCGCGTCCTTGTCCACTTGAAGTGCGATGTGGATGAAGGGGCTGGAAGGAATGTCAGGCCCGAATTCAGCCTGATCTTCCGGGTCGGCAAACTGGAAGAACGCCAGCGCGCTGCCATCGGCGAGTTCGAAGAACACGTGGCAATAGACGCGCTCCTTGCCGAACAGCTCGTCCTTTTCACAATAGGTCGCCATCAGCGGGAAGCCGAGCACGTCTTCATAAAAGGCGCGGGTGGCTTCGAGGTCCTTGGTCACATAGGCGGTGTGGTGGAGGCGGTTGGCCAGAATTTTCGTCATCGTGCTCTCTCCGTCGGTCCCTAAATGTGTCAGGCAGCCAGCTTGGCAGCGATCGCCGCAACGTGCGCGCCCTGAAAGTGCGCACCGGCCAGCTCGTTGTCGCTCGGCATGCGGCTGCCGTCATTACCCGCCAATGTGCTCGCGCCATAGGGGGTGCCGCCGCTGATCTCATTCATCTCGGCATTGCCCGCAAAGGTGTAGGGCAGGCCCACAATCACCATGCCGTGATGCAGCAGCGTGGTGTGGAACGAGGTGATGGTCGTCTCCTGCCCGCCGTGCTGGCTAGCGGTGGAGACGAACACGGAGCCGACCTTGCCCACCAGCGCCTTGGTGAACCACAGCCCGCCAGTCTGATCGAGGAAGTTGCGCATCTGCGCTGCCATATTGCCGAAACGGGTGGGGGTGCCGAAGATGATCGCATCGTAATCGGCCAGTTCAGCCGGGGTCGCAATCGGTGCTGACTGATCGAGCTTCATCCCGGCACCCTTGGCAACCTCATCGGCCACCAACTCGGGAACGCGCTTCACAAAAACCTCGGTGCCGGGGACGCTGGCCGCGCCTTCGGCCACGGCAGCGGCCATTGCCTCGATATGGCCATAGCTCGAATAATAGAGCACCAGCACCTTGGTCATCGCGTCTTACCCCTTAGAACTTGGTGCCGATTTCCAGCCCGTAGCGTGCCGGACGAGCCCGGAACACGAAACCGCCGGGCGAGAATTCGGCGTTGTAGGTCTCGTCAAACAGGTTGGCGGCAAAGGCCGTGATCGAAACACCGTCAAAGGTCACCCCGGCGCGCGCATCGACGATGTCGACCGGATTGCGCACGGTGGTGTTGAACGGCTCCCACCAGGTCTTGCCGGTGCGGCGGTAATCGATGCGGAAAAGACCATCGACGCTGTCTGAAATCGGCCCGGCGTATTGCATGCCAAGGTTGAAGGTGTAGCGCGAGATCTGCGGGGCTTCGTTGCCGATCACGGATGGGTCGGCGAATTCCTTGATCTCGCTGTCGGTCACCCCGATCGCGGCGTTGATGTCAAAGAACGGGGCCACCCGCGCGGTTGCTTCCAGCTCGAAGCCGTTGATCCGGGTCTCGGGAATGTTGCCGAGGTTCTGGGTCGAGGACTGGGCGAGAAAGACGAAGAAATAGCTGTTCTTCGACAGCGTGGTGTAGGCCGCGCCCGCCAGCCGCACGGGACCGATCTGGCCCTTGGCGCCGATTTCGAAGGTGTCGGCGGTTTCGGCCTGGAAGATGTCGCCCACGCCGACGATGCCGTTGTTGACCGCTTCCGCGCCGACGCCTGTCTGGTTGAATCCGCCTGAGCGGAAGCCGCGGCTGTAGCCGCCATAGATGGTGAGATCCGGGCTCGGCTCGTAGGTCAGGGTTAGCTTGGGCTGCCAGTCATCGAAAGTCACTGTGCGCACTTCGCCGCTCAGCGCCTGCGGCACGCCCGGTACCACCGGCAGGAACCCCTGCGGGGTCAGCGTGGTCTGCTCGCGCTTGTCGCGGTCATAGCGCAGCGAAGCATCGACCCGAAACTGGTCGGTGAATTCATACCCCGCATTGGCAAACAGCGCCCAGGCAAAGTTGTCCTGCCCGTCCGACAGGAAGCTGAACTGCGGGTTCAGCGGGTTGGTCGAGGGGGTGCGGAACACCGGGAAGACGCCGTTGCCGGTGTCGATCATGTTGCCGGTCGAGATGAAGCGCTCGGTATCGACCAGATAGCCGCCGACCATCCAGTTGAACTTGCGGCCATCCTCGGGCGAGGCGAGGCGCACTTCCTGGCTGAAGGCCTCCACATCGAGGAACTGGCTCTGGTTGAGATCGAAGCCGTTGCCCGCACCGAAGATCTGCTCGAACAGGTTGAAGAAGAAGCTGTCGGGGATCGGCAGGAAGTCGAAAGCGTCGCCGGTGAGGACTTCCTCAAGCGTGTCGTAGGACGACACCGAGGTGAACACCGCATTGTCCCCGGCATATTCGATCTTGAGCGCGAGGTTGTAGATGTCACGATCGTTCTGACCGGGATTGTTGACCCGCACATCGGCGATGTCGTTCACATCGGCGACGATGTTGTAATAGAGCCCCTGCGTGCGCAGCTTGTTCACCGAACCGCGCAGGTCGAAGGTCAGCCGGTCGGTCGCTTCCACGAGCAGATTGCCGCGCAAGGAGAAATCCTCGACCGGGTCGGCATCCTCGCCAAGGAAGGTGTTCGGGATGAAGCCATCGGTGTTGTAATACGAGCCCGCGACCCGGAACTTGACGTTCTCAGCCAAAGGCCCGCTGATCCCGCCGCGCAGGAAATAGCCAAAACCATTGTCGATCCCGGCGGTGATGTTGCCCGCGAATTCGTCGGTCGGCTTCTTGGTGGAAATGATGATCGCCCCGCCGATGGCGTTGCGACCATAGAGACCGCCCTGCGGCCCCTTGAGCACTTCGATCTGCTCGATATCGAACAGATCCTGGTTGAATTGTGCGGGGTTTACTTGCTGCACCCCGTCTACAATCACGGCGACCGAAGGCTCGGAATTGCGGTTCTGCGTGATCCCGCGAATGATGACGAAGGCATTGCCCGCGTTCTGGGTTTCGACCAGCGTGACGTTCGGGGTCAGCGCGATGAAATCAGCCGGACGCTCGATCCCGGCGTTGATGATCGCCTGCGAATCAAAGGCGGTCACGGCAGCGGGCGTATCCTGCAAGGTTCCCGAACGGCGCAACGCGGTGACGACGATGCCCGGGTCTTCGGCTTCCTCAGCCTGCCTTGCCGCCTCTTGCGCGGCGAGCGGCGCGGCGGCGAGCGTAGCGGCAGTAAGCGCGGTGGTGCTCAGCAGCGTGCGCGCCGCACGGTTCATGCCCGAAAACGTCATATCTCTCTCCCCTGTGGGCGCGCCATTGCGCGTCGCTCTTATTGGCGATCCCTCCCGATATCGGGTTAGGAAATTCGCAATGCGAAGTCAACTTCGATATGCGAAAATATGGGAGTGTGGCGGCTTGGCCACGCAAGTCGGGCTCCAGGCATGGGCAAGAGCCGCATCAGCTCGGTTTGGGAGGGACTTTGGCGGGCTAGCGGGGCTTGAGGTCGATTACCCGTAGCGTCGCCACTCCGCGGGAGCGACGGGGCTTTCCCCGCGGGCTGGGCGACCTGAACGCGAGAACATCGCAGTTTGCTCGTTCAGCCGCGATACCTCTTGCTTCAAGAGTTCGCTTGCAGCGCTTGACTGCTCCGCCATGGCGGCATTCTGCTGCGTGTCGCGTTCCAGTTCGGCCACCGCGACATTCACTTCGTTGAGATGGTCGGCCTGAACCTTGGAAGCCGCCGCCAGCTTCTCGACCCGGTCACTGACGCGGTCGATGATCTCAATCATCTCCTTCAGCGCATTGCCCGAAGAGGCAACACGCTGCGACCCTTCGTTGATGCTGCCGGCGCTCTTGATCATCAAGTCCTGGATCGCCGTCACCGCCTCGGATGACCGCTGGGCCAGGGCGCGCACTTCGTTGGCGACCACGATAAAGCCCTTGCCCGCTTCCCCCGCACGGGTCGCCTCAACCCCGGCGTTGAGCGCGAGGATGTTGGTCTGGAAGGCAATGTTCTGGATCAGGGCAGTGATATTCGAAACCTCGGCAAAGGAGGCCTGGATCTGTCCCATGGCGTCAACCGCCGTCTCGACCAGTTCACGGTTGCGGGTCACGTTTTGCCGGGCAAGTGCGACTTCGGTGTTGGTTTCCTGCGCAAGGGTCGAACTCGCCTGAATGCCGGAATTGGTGCGCTGGAGCGCGGCCGCGGTCTCTTCGAGCGTCGCGGCCTGAGGCGCCGTGCGCTCCGAAAGGTCTGCCGCAGCGTCGTTCACCTCACCGGCGCTGCGATCGATCGCATCGGCCGATTCCACCACGGAATGAATGACATCGCGCAAGGCCGCCTGCGCCTGGTTGAAGTCCATGCGAATACCCTTGTAGGTTTCGGCAAAGAACCCCTCGATCGGATGGTCGAGATCGCCCCCTGCCATCGCGCTGAGCTTTTCGCTGAGAACACCCACGATCCGTTTGCGTTCGGCATCGGCAGCCCTTGCGTCCATCGCGCTTTGGCGGAACACCTCGATCGCCCGGGTCATTGTGCCGATTTCGTCAGCGCTGTGATCCACGCGCTTGCCAGCTTCGAGATCGCCGTCCGCCATTCGCTGCATCGTATCGGCGGTGCTGGCCAGCGGGTCGATGACCTTGCGCCGCAAGATTGCCAGCGCGCCGCCAATCCCTGCGAGCGCCACCAGCACCACGATGCCAAGTCCGAGATAGATCGCCGTGAGCGTTTGCGAGGCGGATGTGGCCAGCACCGCTTGTTTATCGGCCGCCCCGGCGACCAGCGCATCGATCCGGGTGCGGTGACGTTCATAGACGGCGTCCAGCTGGGCCAGCGCGCGGGATGCCCTGACCGGATCGCCTGCGCGGGCGGCAGGAAGAAGTTGGTCATCGACAATCGTCCAGAAGGCCGTTCCGTCCTGCGCCACCGTTTCGGCGAGCCCGGACTTGAGGCCGAGCTCGAGATCGGAAGCCGCCCAATAGTCCGCCCGCTCGCGCCATTGGCGCTTCAATTCGCTGAGCTTGCCCTCAAAGGTATCCAAGCGCCCCGGTGCGCGTGCCACGAGATTGGCGATCAGGTAAGACTCAACCAGATATTCCGGCGGCGGCAAGATATCGGCATTGAAATCATTGAGCTGCTGGTTGACCCGATGCATCTCGCCGCCAAATCGGATTGTGTTGATGCCATAGGCGCCAAAGACGATAGCAAGGCCGAGCAGACCCATGAGGACAAAGCCAGCGCGCTGGCTCATCATTTTGATATTCATGACGTTCCGTTCTCTTGCTTCGCGGGCATGAACACCCTGTGGCGCGGGCTTGCTTACCCTTGCCACCGTTGCAAAAGATCAGACGCGCATTCCGTAGAGATACTGAGACCAGTCAGGGACTTAGGCCAGTTCACCCGTCAGGGCCGCAAGCTCGCCTCCAGCGCGGGCCAGCGTCTCAGCGAGGCCTCGATCTCGCCCGCGGCATTGCGCAGCAGCGGCAGGCGGGTACGGACCAGCTCGTCTTGCGATATGCGCGTGGTAGAGGTGGAGCAGTTGATCGAGGCAATTACCCGCCCGCCACGCCCGAAGATCGGCATCGCGACCGAGACGATCCCGTAATCGAGCTCGTCGAGGGCCGAATCATAGCCGCGTTCGGCTATCAGCTGGAACCGCTCGGCAAGCGCCTCGCGGTCGGTGACGGTGCGTTCGGTAAAGCGCTGGAACGGCGTGCCGGCGATCAGCTCCGCGCGCTCGCCATCGGGCAGATAGGCCGCGATCGCCTTGCCCAGCGAGGTCGCATGGAAGGGAAAGCGCGTGCCGACCCCTGCCGCCACACGAAACCGCCGGTCGGTCGAGACATGGGCGACATAAAGGATATCGGTGCCGGATAGCACCGCCAGGCTGGCGCTGTCGCCGGTCTGGTCGCGCAGGGCCTGCAAGGGTGGCAGCACCACCTGTTCGATCTGCATCGAAGCAAGGAAGGCCGAACCGATCGTCAGCACTGCCGGGCGCAGCAGGAACTTGCGCTCGTGCTGGCCGACATAGCCGAGCTCTACCAGCGTTATCAGGCAGCGCCGCGCCACTGCGGGGGGAAGCCCAGTCTTGGCCGCAACCTCGCTGAGGGTCATCTCGGGATGATCCTCGTCAAACGCCTTCAAGACCCTGAGGCCGCGTTCAAGCGTCGAGAGGTATTCGGGGTTCTTCGTGGCTTCCCCGTTACCTGGGGGGTCAGCCCCTTCGTATCCCATGCGCTGGCCTTTCGATGCTGCGGCGGACGTTGGCGTCGTCGGCTCCCAATACCGGGGGCGCGGTGACGCTGTCCATCCGCTCGCCATCGAAGCTCACCGGAAAACGGATCGTGCGGAACTCGCCATGCGGACCATCCGGGTCGGTGACTTCGAGACCGAGCACCTTGGCCTGTTCGGTGGCGAGCACCTCGGCGGTGTCATAGACCGGCGAATTGGGCACTTCGAGCCGGGTCAGCGTCTCGGCCCATTCGGCGCGGGGCTTGGTGGCGAAGATCGGGGCGAGGTGCGCGACCACATCCTCATAATGCGCAATCCGCGCCTCGCGGCTGGCAAAGGCGGGGCGCTCCAGCATATCGGGCTGGCCCACGGCGGCGGCGAGGTTCTCCCAGAACTTCGGCGGCGAGGACATGTGCAGCGCGAGCCATTTGCCGTCGGCGCATTGGAACACGTAGCTCTGCGAGACGTGGGGGCGGGAGTATGGCCCCATCACCTGATTGTCGGACAGCAGGTGGGTGAAATCATCCAGATTGAAGTGGCACATCGCCTCGAACATCGAGGTTTCCACAATACGCCCCTTGCCCGTGGTGTGACGCTCGTTGAGTGCGGCGAGGATGCCGAGCGCGGTGTAGAACCCGGTCATGGCATCGGCGATGGCCGGGCCGACCACGCGGGGGTGCTGCGGGTTGACCAGCAGGCGCAGGAACCCGCTGGCGGCCTGGGCAACGGTGTCGAAGGCGGGGCGATCCCGCTCCGGCCCCTCGCTGCCGAAGCCCGAGATCGAGGCATAGACGAGCGCCGGGTTGATCCCCTGCAGCCGCGCAGCATCGACATTCAGGCGCGCCGCGACCCCGGGGCGGAAATTCTGGATGAACACGTCCGCGGTTGCGACCAATTGATCGAGGATCAAAAGATCGCTTTCCTTCTTGGGATCAATCGTGATGGAACGCTTGTTGCGGTTATAGGTCTGGAAATGCGGGGCATAGAGCCCGCCGCGAAACGAACGGAACGGGTCGCCGGTGACGGGCTGCTCGACCTTGATGACGTCCGCGCCCATGTCGGCCAGCAGCATCCCGGCGGCAGGCCCGGTGATAAAGGTGCCCATTTCGAGCACGGTAATGCCTGCGAGTGGCCGAGCGGTCATCCAACACATCCCATCTGCTTGCCTAATTCTGCATGAGACACTATATTATTCGTATAACGAAATCAACTTCGAATATCAAAAAGGACTTCCCATGCGCATCGGCAAGCAGGACAACGCTGTCACCTCGATCTGCACCTCCGATGCCACCAGCATCACCGTGCGAGGGCTGGACCTGTGCTCCGAAGTGATCGGCCATGTCGATTTCACCAGCTATTTCTGGCTGCTGGTGACCGGCACTATGCCCTCGCCCCCGCAGAAAGCGCTGGCTGACGCGGTCCTGTGCGCGATTGCCGAACACGGGCTGGTGCCGAGCGTGGTCGCCACCCGCATGACCTACGCCGCTGCGCCTGAGGCCTTCCATGGGGCGGTTGCAGCGGGGCTGCTCGGCTGCGGGAGCGTGGTGCTGGGCAGCGCTGAGGTCGCGGGCAAGTTTTACGCGCAGATTGTGGCTGACGCTGAAGACAGCGATCCCGCCGCCGCCGCCACCGCTGCGATCAAAGCCTTGCGGGCCGAGAAGAAGGCAATCCCCGGCTTCGGCCACCCCCAGCATTCGGGCGGCGATCCGCGTGCGCACCGCTTGCTGGCGCTGGCCAAGGAGCATGGGATGGAAGGCCCGCACATCGCCATGCTGCGCACCATCGAAGAGGTGCTGCCCGAGGCCATCGGCCGCTCGCTCCCGATCAACGTCAACGGCGCGATTCCGGCGGTGATGCTCGACGCAGGCTTCCCGCTCGCGGCCTTGAAGGGCATCTCGCTCCTCGCCCGCACCGCGAGCCTGATCGCGCATCTGCAGGAGGAAACCGAGCGTCCCATCGGCTTCATCATGAGCGGCGCCGCGGCCGAACGGATCGGGTTCGACGATGGGAGCGAATAAGCCCGCTTGATCCCCGCCCGTCCCCGCGCCACTGTCAGGGTATGACAGGCAAGGGGGCGGAGATGATCGGACGGGCGGCACTCATCGGGGCAGCGGCGCTGCTGGCGGCGGCGCCCGCTTGGGGCCAAGAGCCGCCGGGCCTCAGCGAGACTGAGCAGGCCGCCCCCGCCCTCCCCCGCATCTTGCCGCCGCGCGAGCGTGCCGACCTCGAAAATCGCATCCTGCGCGAACGGCTCGACACCATCATCCCCCAGATCATGCGCGCCGAGGGGATCGACCTGTGGCTGCTGGTCGCGCGCGAATATTTTGAAGAGCCGGTGGTCGCCACCATGCTCGATGCCGAGAACATGCATGCGCGTCGCCGCACCATTCTGATCTTCCACGATCCGGGCGAAGGCAAACCGGTCGAGCGCCTCACCGTCAGCCGCTATGGCCTCGGCGGGCTGTTCGCCCCCGCTTGGGACCCCGACAAGCGGCCCGACCAATGGGCCGCCGTCGCCGAGATCATCGCCGCCCGCAACCCGACGAAAATCGCAGTCAATTCCTCCGATCTCTACCAATTCGCCGACGGCATGACACTGAGCCAGTACGGCAAGTTCATGGCCGCCCTGCCCCCCGCCCTGCAAGCGCGGGTGGTGAGCGGCGAGGGGCTGGCGATCCGCTGGCTCGAAACCCGTACACCAGCCGAGATGGCGCTTTATCCCACCGTGGTACGCATCGCCCATGCGGTGATCGGCGAAGCGTTTTCGAGGCAGGTCATCACCCCCGGCGTCACCACCGCCGAAGAGGTGCAATGGTGGTATCGGGACCGGCTGATGGGCTTGGGCCTCACCCCATGGTTCCACCCCTCGGTCGCCATCCAGCGGCAGGGGGTGAAAGGGATGCTGGAGGGCGAGGAAGTGATCCAGCCCGGCGACCTCCTCTGGACCGATTTCGGCATCACCTACCTGCGGCTCAACACCGATACCCAGCACCTTGCCTATGTGCTGAGGCCCGGCGAGAAAGAGGCCCCGGCGGGGCTGCGCGCTGGGCTGGCGAACAGCAACAAGGTGCAGGATTTCCTCACCCGCGCCTTCAAGGTGGGCATCAGCGGGAATGATGCTTTGGCCCAAGCCCGCGCCGATAGTATTGCGGCGGGGCTTGATCCCTCGATTTACACCCATCCCATCGGCTATCACGGCCACGGCGCGGGACCGTCCATCGGCTTTTGGGACAACCAGAAGCCCGATGTGCGCGGGAGCGGCCCGATCCGGGCGAACACGGCGTGGTCGATCGAGCTCACCTCCTATGCCGCCGTGCCCGAATGGGGTGGCCAGCGGGTTGATTTCCGTACCGAGGAGGACGCCTTTTTCGACGGCAAGACCGTGCGCTACATCGACGGGCGCCAGACGGAGATCACACTGATCCCTTCAAGCCGTTGAGGGGCGCTGCCGCATTAATGCCTGAAAGCTGTTCTAATTCCTAAGGTTTATCCTCCGAGAAAGAAAAACCCATGCCACTGCTCCTATGCCCCAACGACAACAGTTCCATGCAGACCGTGGACCGGGACGGGGTGCAGTTCGACATGTGCCCCACGTGCCGCGGGGTTTGGCTTGACCGGGGCGAGCTGGAAAAGCTGATGGCCGCTGCCTCGGCCATGGTGCCCCCCGCTCCGCCTGTCGCGCCCACCGCGCCGCGGCCTGCCGCGCCGCCACCCTATCAGCCCGGCTATCACGGCTATGGCGAAGCAGGCGAACGCGGGGAATATGGTGAGCGCGGCGAATATGGCTATCGCCGCAAGCGCGGATCGATCTTCGATATTTTTGACTAAGTCAGTCGGATCAGGGCTTGGGCACGGCCCGCGATGACGATCCGATGCCCTTCGCGCGGGTCTTCACCCGGTACACATCGGTCAGCGCGGTGATGTAGAGCTCGGACAGATCGGCCCCGCCCCACGCAAGGTTGGTCGCGCGCTTGGGCGTGGCGAGCCGTGCCACCACGGCGCCCGTCGCCGGATCCACCACGCACAGCCCGCCGGGACAGGTGAAGTATACTCGCCCGACGCTATCCACCCGCACCCCATCGACCCGGCCCGGCTTGCTCTCGTCAGTCACGTCGACGACGAGGCGCTTGCCCGAAGCCGTGCCGTCAGCCGCAAGGTCATAAGCCCACAGGGTCTGGGTCGCGGTGTCGCCGACATAGAGCACGCGCTCATCGGGCGAAAGCGCAAGGCCGTTGGGGCGCGACAAGGCATTGTCGATCAGCACCATGCGCCCGCTTGCCTCGTCGAGCGCAAACACCCCGGAAAAGCCCACCTCGCTCGTGCGCTCGCCAAGGCCATAGGGCGGATCGGTGAACAGGATCAGCCCGTCGCTGCGCACCACGACGTCATTGGGGCTGTTGAGGCGCTTGCCCTGGTAGACGGCGACGATGGTCTGGCGACCGCCCTCAGGCGTCCAGCGGGTGATTTCGCCGCTGCCATGTTCGGCATTGATAAGCCGCCCCTGACGGTCAAAGGTGTGGCCATTGGCATTGGCGCTCGGCGTGTAGAGCACCGGCGGCTGACCCTCACCGGGGGTGAGCACGTAGACCGTGTTGCCCGGAATATCGCTGAAGATTAGCCGCGCGCCATCCCACGCCGGGCCTTCGGTGAAGGTATATCCGGTGGCGGCGAGTGCCAGCGTGTTGGGTATGAACACCGTCTCTTCCACAAGGGGCGCGCCTTCCTCATCCTGCGCCTGAAGCGAAGCTCCGATCATCGCGCAGGCCATAGCCAGTGCTGCGATCAGAGCGATCCGCAGCCATCCCTTGCCTGGTCCCATTATTCGTCCCTTCCTCCATCGCCGCCTTACCGTGCCCTTCCCCGCTTGCGGATGCCAGCACTTTTGCAGGGCGCCGCAGGCCTTGCATGGCGCGCCTGTGGGGGGCATTGGGGCGGCAGAGACAGGAGACCCCAATCCCCATGACCCAGACCCTGCGTCAGATCGACCACTTTATCGTCGGCGAGACCACCGCCCCTACCCGCAAGCACGCCATCTGGAACCCCTCGACCGGCGAAGTGCAGGCCGAGGTCGCGTTGGGCGATGCCGCGCTGCTCGCCCGCGCAGTGGAGACGGCGAAGCGCGTGCAGCCCGGTTGGGCCGCCACCAACCCGCAGCGGCGCGCGCGGGTGATGTTCGCCTTCAAAGAACTGGTCGAGGCGAACATGCAGAGCCTCGCCGAGATGCTCTCCAGCGAACACGGCAAGACGGTGCCCGATGCGCGCGGCGATGTGCAGCGGGGCCTCGAAGTGATCGAATATGCCTGCGGCATTCCGCAGATCATGAAGGGCGAATACACCCACGGCGCGGGGCCGGGGATCGATGTCTATTCGATGCGCCAGCCGCTCGGCATCGGCGCGGGGATTACCCCGTTCAACTTTCCGGCGATGATCCCGATGTGGATGTTCGGCATGGCCTGCGCGGCGGGGAACGCCTTTATCCTGAAGCCCTCGGAGCGCGATCCTTCCGTGCCGGTGCGGCTGGCCGAACTGTTCCTCGAAGCGGGCGCGCCTGAAGGCCTGCTGCAGGTCGTCCACGGCGACAAGGAAATGGTCGATGCGATCATCGATCATCCCGATATCGCCGCGATCAGTTTTGTGGGGAGCTCGGACATCGCGCAATACATCTACGCCCGCGGCTCGGCCAACAACAAGCGCGTGCAGGCCTTCGGCGGAGCGAAGAACCACGGGATCGTGCTGCCAGACGCTGACCTCGATCAGGTCGTCACCGATCTGACCGGCGCGGCCTTCGGCTCGGCGGGGGAACGCTGCATGGCGTTGCCGGTGGTGGTGCCGGTGGGTGAGGAGACGGCCGAACGGCTCAAGGAAAAGCTGCTCACGTCCATCGCCAAACTGCGCATCGGGGTCTCGAACGATCCCGACGCGGATTACGGCCCCGTCGTCACGCCCGAACACAAGGCGCGGATCGAACAGTGGATCACCACCGCCGAGGAAGAGGGGGCGGAGATCGTCGTCGACGGGCGCGGGTTCACGCTGCAGGGGCACGAGAAAGGCTTCTTCGTCGGCCCGACCCTGATCGACCACGTTACGCCGCAGATGAAATCCTATCAGGAGGAAATCTTCGGCCCCGTCCTCCAGATCGTGCGCGCGGCGGATTTTGAGGAGGCGGTGCGGCTGCCCTCCGAACACCAATACGGCAACGGCGTCGCGATCTTCACCCGCAACGGCCACGCCGCGCGCGAGTTCGCGGCGCGGGTGAACGTGGGTATGGTCGGCATCAATGTGCCGATCCCGGTGCCGGTTGCCTACCATTCGTTCGGCGGGTGGAAGCGTTCGGGCTTTGGCGACATTGACCAATATGGCACCGAGGGCCTGAGGTTCTGGACCAAGAACAAGAAGATCACCCAGCGCTGGCCCGACGGCGGCGGTGACGGGTCAAACGCCTTCGTCATCCCGACCATGGGGTGAGATGCCGCCGGCCGCGTCGCCCCATGCTTGACACGGGGCTCGGCTTCCTTTCTGGCGCACGCATTGAATGGAAGATGGCGGTCGCCGTCGGATCGCTGGATGAGCCTCACAATCGCACATCAAAATGACCGCAAGAAAATGCCTAGCCCCGTGTCAGGCACGGGGCGACGGGTTGGGTATCTGACGTGAAGCGGGTTTTCGCCAATATGGGCTGGCTGCTGGGCGGGCGCGGGGTCAACGCGGTGCTGAGCCTTGTCTACCTTGCCATTGCCGCGCGCACCTTGGGCACCGTCGGCTTCGGTCATTTCGCGCTGATCGTGGCACTGGGGCAGGCCATCACCGGGCTTGCCAATTTCCAGACATGGCAATTCATCGTGCGCTGGGGCGCGAGCGGCGACGGCGGGAGCGTCGATCGGGTCAAGGCGCGCGAGGCGACCGGCTTTGCGGTGGCGCTTGATTTTATCTCTGTGGCTCTGGGGATCGTTCTGGCGGGCGTGGTGATCATTAGCGCGCCCTATTGGCTCGATGTCCCGCGTGAGATGCTGTGGCTCGCCTTTGGCTATTGCGCGGTCAGCCTCGCGGCGATCCGCACCACACCGACCGGCATCCTGCGCCTCCACTTCGAATATGGCCGCGCCGCAGCCGCCGAGGCGGTGCAACCGGTGGTCCGCACTGTGGGCGCAGTGCTGGCGCTGGCCTTCATGCCCAATGTCACCGGCTTCGTGCTGGCCTATGCCGCATCCGAAATCGCGGTGGCAGTGACGCTGTGGGCGGTGGCGATGCGGGTGCAGCCGGTGTCGTGGGGCGCGGTCAGCCTCAAGACCATCCCCGCGCGCCACAGCGACGCTTGGCGCTTCGTCGTTTCGACCAACCTTTCGGGCAGCCTTTCGGTGGCGGGCAAGCAGGTGATGATCCTGCTCGTCGGCACCTTTGGCGGAGCGGCGCTGGCGGGAGGTTTCCGAGTGGCGAGCCAATTGGGGCAAGCGCTGGTCAGCCTCGCGCAGACCGTGTCCAAGGCGATCCTGCCCGAACTGGTGCATTCGCGCGACCGGTCACTCACGATTGCCCGGCGCATGGCCAATATCGCCGCAGTCGGCGGGGTCATCGCAGTGGTGACCGCGCTGGCGTTCGGCAGGATCGGGCTGGAACTGATCGCAGGGCCGGCCTTCGGCGTGTTCTACTGGGCGATGGTGATCCTCGCCATTGCCGGCGCGGTCGAGCTGGTGGGCGCGAGCCTTGAATCGCTGCTTGTGTCGGCCGGCAAGGCGCATATCTCCTTTATCGTGCGCGCGGTGCCGACGGTGCTGGCGCTGCTGCTGCTGGAAGCGGCGATCGATTGGAATGGGGCCAAGGGCGCGGCCTTCGCGCTGCTCGGATCAAGCTCGCTTGCCGTGATCGGCTTCTACGTCGCGATCCTCAATCTCAGCCAGATCCGGCTGGTGGTGGAGGACGAGGAGGAGGCCACCCGGCCGGAGCCTCCTAGCACGCCGGCCTGAAGTTCTTGGCGTATTCCGCAAGCGGCTCCAGCTGCATGTCGGCGCGCAGATCATCAACCCGGTCGGGCTGTTCGAGCGGCTGGGGCTGCATACGCCCGTCCTTGCACCAGAACTGCGTCGCATAACGCTGCTTGCCAGCCAGCTTCAGCATGACCCGGTCGTAGAGATAGGCGTAACTGCGCGGGCTGACCTCCTTCGAACTCACCAGCGGCTCCATCAGCCGCAGCGCCTTGAGCTGGAAGGCGGGATCGAGATCTGCGTGCTGGGTCAGCAGCCACGCGCCACCGGAACCGCGCTCACCAACCTCGGAGACCTTTGGCCAGCCTTGTCTTGCGACGATCTCTTTGAGCCATTCGGTGTTGCGGTGATCGACCCACAGAACCTCGCTGTTGAGCAAGGCGAGGAAGACAGTGCGTTCCTTCTCCGTCAACTTAGGGACGCGCGGTTCGTCCACCTCGCTCCAGCCCCATCTGAATGCCATGCGCAACAATTGCTCGGCCAGCGTGCGGTGATGGAGGTCTGCCGCGAGGTCGGCATCGCGCGGCTGCGTACGCTGCCGCGCGCGGTCGATGGACTGCACCAAGGTATCGAAAACCAGCCGTGCCCCCCGCGCGGCCTCGGCCACTTCGGCATAGCTGGCAAAGCCTTTGAACTGCTCCCCCTGCACGACCTGCTGGCAGATATTAGCAGCACCTATCATGCTGCCGGCCTGAAGCGAGACGCCAAGCGCGGCTAATTCCGCGTCAAGCCGCGACTTGCCCTCTTGCTCGCAGCGATCCAGCCAGGTGAGGACTGAAGCGTACTCGGCCTTTTCGGCCTCGGTAGCCTCGGGGAAGAAACCGCGCAGATATTCGAAGGAACCGGGCTCGAACCGCCCTTCAGTGATCCGTGCAGCAATTGCTGCGGGCAATGGCGGAGGTTCAGGCGGCGGCGCGGCGGCGGCGAGCGCGAAGCCCGCCGCTACCAACAACCCGGCTCGGATCGCCCGCACCCTTACCCCTCGTAAGCGAGCTTGGGCTTGCGCGCCGCGCCTGTCTCATCGAGCCTGCGCCGCGGGGCATAGTAGGGCGCCTGCTTGAGCGCCTCGTCGCCTGCCAGCGCCCGTTCCACCACCGCGCGGAAGGCGGTGATGAACTGGTCGATCGCCGCCTTGCTCTCGGTCTCGGTCGGCTCGACCAGCATCGCGCCGTGGACCACCAGCGGGAAATAGACCGTCATCGGGTGATAGCCCTCGTCGATCAGGCCCTTGGCGACATCGAGCGTGGTGAGGCCTTCGGTGAAGTCCTTGTCGCCGAACAGCGCCTCATGCATGCACGGACCGCTGGCGGCGAACGGCGCGTGGAGGATGTCTTCCATGCTGCGCAGGATGTAATTGGCGTTGAGCACCGCATCCTCGGCCACTTGCTTCAGGCCGTCCGCACCGTGGCTCAGGATATAGGTCAGCGCGCGGGTGAACATGCCCATCTGCCCGTGGAAGGCGGTCATGCGGCCGAACGCCTGCGTGTGGCCGAATTCAGCGGCGCTTTCCTCTTCGACCAGATGCACCACGCCGTCCGCGGTACGGGCGGTGAAGGGCATCGGGCCGAACGGCGCGAGCGCTTCGGACAGCACCACGGGGCCAGAGCCCGGACCGCCGCCGCCATGCGGGGTCGAGAAGGTCTTGTGCAGGTTGATGTGCATCGCATCGACGCCCAGATCGCCGGGGCGCACCTTGCCGACGATGGCATTGAAGTTGGCCCCGTCGCAATAGACATAACCCCCCGCCGCGTGCACCGCATCGGAGATTTCGCGCAAATCGCCCTCGAACAGCCCGCAGGTGTTGGGGTTGGTGATCATCACCGCAGCGACATCCGGCCCCAAGCGAGCCTTGAGCGCGGCGAGATCGACCCGGCCTTCGGGCGTGGCGGGGATGTTCTCGACCCGGTAATTGGCGAAAGCGGCGGTCGCCGGGTTGGTGCCGTGGGCGCTTTCGGGCACCAGCACCACCTCACGCGCATCGCCGCGCGCTTCCAATGCCGCGCGGATGCAGAGCATCCCGCACAATTCGCCATGCGCGCCCGCCTTGGGGCTCATTGCAACGCCGTGCATACCCGTCAGGGTGATCAGCCAATGCGCGAGCTCATTCATCACCTCCAGCGCGCCCTGAATGGTGGAGACCGGCTGGAGCGGATGAATATCGGCGAACCCCGGCAGCCGCGCCATCTTCTCGTTGAGGCGCGGGTTATGCTTCATGGTGCACGAGCCAAGCGGGAAGAAGCCAAGATCAATGCCGTAGTTCTGGCGCGAGAGGCGGGTGTAGTGGCGCACCGTCTCAGGCTCGGTCAGGCCGACAAGGCCGATGGGCTGCGAGCGGGCGAGGCCGCCGAGGCGGTTCGGGGCGCTCGGGTCCACTGCGGGCAGATCGACGCCGGTCACATCGGCACGGCCGATCTCGAACAGCAGTGGCTCTTCCAGCATCAGCGCGCGGTTGCCTGTGGTGGTGGTCGGGCCGCCCAGGAAGCCGCTTTCCGCGAGGCTCATTTCGGGCTTCCAGCCGGAGGCGTTGGGGGCGTTCATCACACGGTCTCCTTGAAGCTGGCTTCCAGCTCGCGGGCGAGCACTTCGATATCCTCTTCGGTGGTGGTCTCGGTCACGGCGACCAGCAGCGCGTGTTCGAGCGCCGCGACCCCCGGATAGAGCCGCCCGAGCGACACTCCGGCGAGCACGCCGCGGTCTGCCAGATCGCGCACGATCTCGCGCGCGGGCTTGCCGCCGAGCATCAGGGTGAACTCGTTGAAGAAGGCGCGGTTGAGCACCTCGACCCCCGGCACCTGCGCCAGCCGGTCAGCAGCACGGCAAGCGAGACGGTGGTTCTCTGCCGCCAACTTGCGCAGGCCGCGCTCACCCAGCAGCGTCATGTGGACGCTGAACGCCAGCGCGCACAGGCCCGAATTGGTGCAGATGTTGCTCGTCGCCTTCTCGCGGCGGATGTGCTGTTCGCGGGTCGAGAGGGTGAGCACGAAGCCGCGCTTGCCCTCGGCATCGGTGGTCTCGCCGCACAGCCGCCCCGGCATCTGGCGCACATGCTTGGGATCGCGCACGGCGAAGAGGCCGAGGTAAGGCCCACCGAATTGCAGGCCGACGCCGAGCGATTGCCCCTCGCCCACCACGATATCCGCGCCCATCTCACCGGGGCTCTTGATCGCCCCCAAGGCCACCGGTTCAGTATTCACCACCACCAGCAGCGCGCCCTTGGCATGAGCGGCTTCGGCGACCGGGGTGAGATCATAGACCCGGCCGAGGATATCGGGATATTGCACCACCACGCAGGCGGTATCCTCGTCGATGCGGGCGGTGAGGCCGGTCAAATCCGGCTCGGCGGTGATCGCGGGCAGCGCATCGGCGATGGTGTCGCCGGTGAAGTGCGCCATGGTCTTGACGACCTCAGCATAGTGCGGGTGCAGTGCGCCCGACAGCACTGCGCGTTTGCGGCGGGTCACGCGCGTCGCCATCGCAACCGCTTCCCAGCACGCGGTCGAGCCATCATAGAGCGAGGCATTCGCCACCGCGCAGCCAAAGAGCCGCGCGACCTGCGTCTGGAACTCGAACAGCATCTGCAAGGTGCCCTGCGCGATTTCCGGCTGATAGGGCGTATAGGCGGTCAGGAACTCGCCGCGCTGGATGATGGTGTCGACGCTGGCGGGCACGTGGTGGCGATAGGCCCCCGCACCAAGGAAGAACGGCACATCCCCAGCCACCAGGTTCTTCGCCGCCAGCTTCTTCATGTGGCGTTCGACCGCCATCTCGCTCGCGTGCATCGGCAGCCCGTGGATCGGGCCGTCCAGCCGGGCGACTTCGGGCACGTCAACGAACAGGTCGTCGACCGTGGCCACGCCAATTTTCGCCAGCATGGCCTGCCGGTCGGTATCGGTGAGAGGAAGATAGCGCATGGGGAGAGGTTTTCCGTGGCTAGGTTGTAAGAGTCAGGCGGCGATCACAGCTCGGCGACGAAGGCCTTGTAGGCGTCTTCGTCCATCAGCGCGTCGAGCTCGGCTTCTGCGGCGATGGTCATCTTGAAGAACCAGCCGTCATCCTCAGGGCTGGAATTGACCAGCGCGGGGTCTTCTTCCAGCGCCGGGTTCACTTCGGTGATCTCGCCGGTGATCGGGGCATAGACGTCAGAGGCGGCCTTGACGCTTTCGACCACGGCAGCGTCCTTGCCCTGTTCGATCATCGCGCCGACCTCGGGCAGTTCGACGAACACGATGTCGCCAAGCTGGCCTTGGGCATAGTCGGTGATGCCGACCGTGGCGATGTCATCCTCGACGTCGATCCATTCGTGTTCGTCAGTGTAGTAGCGCGGCATGGGTCAGCTCCCTCTGTAGTAGCGGTGCGGGACAAAAGGTGTGGGTGCGACGGTGGCGGCGAGGCGCTTGCCGCGCACTGCCACTTCGAGTGCGGTGCCGATGGCGGCGTGTTCGCTGGCGACATAGGCCATCGCGATCGGCGCGCCGAGCGTGGGCGAGAAGCCGCCGCTGGTGACGGTACCGATGTGCTCAGCGCCACTGAACACCTCGGCGCCTTCGCGTGCGGGCAGGCGGCCTTCGAGGCGGAGGCCGACCCACTTGCGTGCCGTGCCTTCGTTGATTTCGCGGATGATGCGGTCCGCGCCGGGGAAGCCGCCTTCGGTGCGGCGGCGCTTGTTGATGCCAAAGATGAGGCCCGCTTCGATCGGCGAGGTTTCCGGCGTCATGTCATGGCCGTAGAGCGGCAACCCCGCCTCAAGCCGGAGCGAATCCCGCGCACCAAGGCCGATGGGCTTCACCTCGGGCTCGGCGCACAGGAGGTCGGCGACCTCGGCGGCCGCCTCGGCGGGGAGCGAGATTTCGAACCCGTCTTCGCCGGTGTACCCCGCCCGCGCGATGGTGACATCATGACCCGCGATCTGGAAGCGGCCGAATTTCATGAAGGTCAGCGCGGAAAGCGGATATTCGCCGGTTGCATGGCGAGCCAACGCGTCGGCCGCCTTGGGGCCTTGCAGCGCTAACAGCGCGTGCTCGTCAAGGTGATTGAGCGTAATATCATCCGGCAGCGCTTCGCGCAGCGTGCCGATATCGTCCCACTTGGTCGCGCCATTGACCACGAGATACAGCGCCTCGGGCCAGCGTGAGACCATCAGGTCATCGAGCACCCCGCCGTCCTCGTCCAGCAGCAGCGAATAGCGCTGCTGGCCCAGCTTCAAGGTCGAAAGGTCAATCGGCAGCACCGCTTCAACCGCCACGTCGAGATCGGGGCCCGAGAGCACAAGCTGGCCCATGTGGCTGACATCGAACAGCCCGGCGCTCTCCCGCGTCCAATTGTGCTCAGCAACGATTCCCTCATACTGGATCGGCATCTCATAGCCCGCAAACGGCACCATCCGCGCACCGCGCGCGCGGTGCCAGGCGTCGAGCGGGAGTGCCTCCAGCGCGATCTCTTCGAGGGTGTCGTCGGTATCGTGGTCAGTCACAAAGGGCACCCCGGTAGAATACGGCAGTCCAGCAGCGCGCTTTGGCACTGCTCCAAAACTGCCCCCTCTGTCGGGTGACCTGAGAGCTTCGGCGGGCCGCGCGGGCGGCCAGCCTCCCCTTCGGTGGCCCCTGACAACGTGCCAGAGACGCTTTCCAGAGTGTCACGCAGCCGAGCGGTCCGGTGGCCTGAGAGTTTCCGGGGCGGTTGCTCCTTCGGCGCCTTTGCCCCCTTTCACAGAGGCATCGGGCTCTCCCGCTCGCCTGCCCGCAACAGAATCGCTTCTGCTGCGGAAGACGGTCGACCGATGCGCGAATTGCTGCACCGCGTCAATCGGGCGAAAGGCCTATTTCGCGTTCAGCCACAGCAAATAGAGCGCCGAGACAACGATCCACCCGCCATCGAGCGTCTTGAGCCGCTTGGGCCCGAGCCACAGCGCGATGGGCCGGGCAAGGAAGCCCCCCAGCGCCGCCGCCGGGCCGGCAAGCAGCACCACTTCCCACTGGATCGTCCCGGCCCCGATATGCCACACCACCCCCGACAGGCAGCTCACCGCCGAGATCACGCAGGCCGCCCCGGTGCACAGCAGCACCGGATAGTGGCGGATAAAGAGATAGAGCGCGACGATCTCCCCCATCCCGACCGAGAACAGCGCGGTGATCATCCCCCCGGGGATCGCCAGCAGGGCCAGCACGATGAGGTCAACCCGCGCCAGCCGGTCGCGCTCGGGCCGGGCGGCGTTGAAGGTCCATGTGGCCGCGATCAGCGCGGTGCCGAGCGCGATCGAGAACCCCTTGTAAGCGTAGAGCACGTCCTGCTGATCGAAGGCGGTGAGCCGCTGGGTCGCCAGCATCGCGGGGAGCGACAGCGCCAGCACCACGCCCACCACTGTGGCAAAATCGCGGGGCCGCACGCGCGCTTCGAGCGGGCCGGGCACCGGCTGATGCAGCAGGCGGTCGGTCCAGCGCAAGGAGCCCATGGACATGCCGAAGCTCTGGATGCCCATCGATACGCCGACCACTACCAGCGGCGAGAGGCTCATCACGCCAAGCTCGCGCAGAGCGTTGAACACAGGCACGAACACCACGCCCCCGCCCGTGCCCGAGGTATTGGCAATGATCGCACCGATGACGCCGACGCCGGGCAGGAACCACAATTGCGCCAGCAGCGCGGGATCGGCAGGCACCAGCACCCACAGCAGCGCGTAGGCGGCGAGCAGCACCAGCCCGCCAACCAGGACGATGCGACCGGGCGGCAGGGTGCTGCCGGAAGGGTGATTGGCGATGGCGGTCATGGCTCTAGCGTTGGCGCTCCGCCGTCAGCACCAGTGCACGCTGCATCAGCGCCTTTTCACGCGGGGTGAACCCGCCGGTGTCCTCGCCGCCGGCCGGGGGAGGGGCCTGAGTGAGGAAATAGGCGAAGCCCCGGCCCGAGCCGAGGTCGAACCACAGGCCCGACTGCAGGCCATAGGCTTCGCCCGAATGGCCCACCCTTGCCACGCCGTCGCCGAACAGCTCGTCCCGGCACGTCGCCGGCTTGGGCTGCTCCGCATTGGCCCACAGCCCTTGGGGCGAATCGATGATCTGCAGATGCAGGCCATAGATGCAGAAAAATTCCTGACCGGGATGGAAACTCGTCTTCCACGCGCGGTCGAAGGCTTGCTTTGCACGATCCGAGAAGAATGCACGGTCATCAACGAACGCTTGCCCGATCTTGGCGAGGTCAAGCATCCCGATCCGCACCCCGCCCTGCGGCGAAAAGATCGAGGCATTGGTGCCTGGCACATAGGCATCGAGATCGCACGCTTGGCCCTCGGCCACGGGGATAGTGCAAGCCGGAGGGAGCCGGTCGGGGCCATCGGCGGCCACCTCGCCGGTGTGGCGATACAGCGTCACCGCGCGCGCCTGCATATCTGCGTCGCAGCCGATCCAGTTGAGGCAGGCTTTCACTCCCAGAGGCTTGAACACCAGCCGTTCGACCAGCCGGTCGTATCGTTCGCCCGAGGCCGCCTCCAGAGCGGTCGCGACCAAGGGCGAGCCGAGGTTGGCATATTCGAACGTTGCCTCGCCCGGGGGGGCGGTCTCGCGCCACGCGGCCGGGTCGGCAAGCTTCGCTTCAAGGCTTTGGCCGAGCGGTATGGAGTAGCCGCCCGCGTCCGACAATCCGGCGCGGTGCATCAGCAGGTGCGCCAGCGTCACCGGCGCGTCCGGGTGGTAGGGTGAGCGCAGCCGCCACCCGAGATAGTCCGAGACATCGCGGTCGAGATCGAACTTGCCCTCGTCCATCAGCCTGAGCGCGGTAAGCGCCATGATGAGCTTGGATATCGAGGCAATCCGCACCGGATCGTTCGCCTCGACGGGCCGCCCGGTCTCCTTGTTCGCCAGCCCCTCGACAATCAGCGGGGTGATCGATTCGCGGTCGAAGGCGACCACGACGGTGGCCGGGACCACGTAAGGTGCCGAGGCGGGCGCAGATTGGGCGAAGGCAGGACAAGATACCAACGCCAGCACCAGCGCAAGGAAGCGGCAGGAAATTCTCATCATGCCGCGCAAGCTGTCGCAAACAGTGCTTCGACACAAGCGGCAACGCACGGGCCTGGCGCTTGTCTCGACGCCGCCACACCCAGCGAGGCTCAGTGCTGGGCGAACTTGCGCTGTCTAACCAACGGCAAAGCGGCCACTCCGCGAACGGTTACATGCGCCAACTCGCTCGCCACCGAAGGAATGTTCTCGGCCTTGTACTGCGCCAGGGTCTCGTCGCTCGCGATCAGCAGATTGAGCTCCCGCCGGTCGTGAGAGACAAGCGCCAGCAGCAGGTGGCCGCGCGAGGCCCACTCCTCGATAATCCTGCGCTCTGCTGCCTCGATAAACTGCAGGGCAGCCTCTTCAGCCGCGCCATCAAGCTGGATCGTGACCAGCGAAAGCGGGCTCTTCTCAGTCAACCTGTATCCGTCGATTGAGAACCACGCCCCATAACTGTGATCGAAATTATTCATCAAAAAACCCAATTCTGTAACATTGCACTGACGAAATTCGCATCGCAGCGCAGAAAAGTTACTTCATTGAGCGTTATTTTCGATTAATCCAGGTTGGGCCGCAGCCAACGTTCCGCCGTCGCCAGATCCACACCCCGCCTTGCGGCATAGTCTGCGACCTGATCCGGCCCCACGCGAGCGACGCCGAAATATTCGGCCTGCGGGTGGCCAAAATAGAACCCGCTCACCGCAGCAGTCGGCCACATGGCGAAGCTTTCGGTCAGGGTCAGGCCGGTGGTGATGGGCGCATCAAGCAGGTCGAACAGGATCGGCTTCAGGCTGTGATCGGGGCAGGCGGGGTAGCCCGGCGCAGGGCGAATGCCGCGATACTGCTCCTTGATGAGAGCCGCATTGTCGAACTGCTCGCGCGGCGCATAACCCCACAGCGACTTGCGCACATGCTGGTGCAGCGCCTCGGCAAAGGCCTCGGCGAAACGGTCGGCGAGGGCCTTCAGCAGGATGTCGGAATAATCATCCTTGTCCGCCTGGAACCGCGCCGAGTGGCTGTCGATCCCGTGGATGCCGACGGCGAAGCCGCCGATCCAGTCGCCCGCCGGGTCGATAAAGTCGGCAAGGCACATATTGGCCCGGTCGCGCGATTTCTTGACCTGCTGGCGCAGCATCGGGAGGCGCGTGCCGTTGTCGAGCACGATGTCATCCCCATCGCGCCCGCACGGCCACAGCCCGCAGGCGCCGCGCGCGGTGAGCCACTTCTCGGCGATGATCTGGTCGAGCATCGCATTGGCATCGGCGAACAGCTGGGTCGCGGTTTCGCCCACCACCGCGTCGGTCAGGATCGCGGGGTAATTGCCGTGCAATTCCCATGCGCGGAAGAACGGTGTCCAGTCGATGAACTGGCGAAGATGTGACAATGACCAGTCATCGAACACGTGAAGACCGGGCATCGCGGGGGCATCGGGCTTTTCCGCAAGATCGATGACGAAGGCATTGGCGCGCGCCTCTTCGAGGCTGAGCAACTCGCTGGTCGTCCGGCCCGCGCGGGCATCGCGCACCGCGATATACTCATCCTCGACCTCGGCCACGTAAGCATCGCGTTGGGTGTCGGAAAGGAGCTTGGAGGCCACCCCCACCGCGCGGCTCGCATCAAGCACGTGGATCACCGGGCCCTCGTAGGCCGGGTCGATCTTGAGCGCGGTGTGGACCTTGGATGTGGTCGCCCCGCCGATCAGCAGCGGCATCGTCATGCCCGCGCGCTGCATTTCCTCGGCCACGGTCACCATCTCGTCCAAGGACGGCGTGATGAGGCCCGACAGCCCGATCATATCGGCATTGTTGTCGTTGGCGCTCTGCAGGATCGTCGGCCAGGGGACCATCACGCCCAAGTCGATCACCTCGTATCCATTGCATTGCAGCACCACGCCGACGATATTCTTGCCGATGTCGTGGACGTCGCCCTTGACGGTGGCCATGATGATCTTGCCCTTGGCCTTGCGGTCTTCCTCGGGCAGCAAGTCCTTCTCGGCCTCGATGAATGGGATGAGGTGGGCGACCGCCTTCTTCATCACGCGCGCGGATTTGACCACCTGCGGCAGGAACATCTTACCCGAGCCGAACAGGTCGCCGACCACGTTCATGCCGTCCATCAGCGGGCCTTCGATCACCTCGATCGGGCGCCCGCCCTTGGCGGCGATGGCGGCGCGCATCTGTTCGGTGTCGTCGACGATATGCGCGTCGATGCCCTTGACCAGCGCGTGCTCCAGCCGCTTTTCGACCGCCCAGCCGCGCCATTCCTCGGCGGCCTTTTCGTCCGCGACCGATTTGCCCTTGAAGCTCTCGGCGAGCGCGATCAGGCGTTCGGTGGCATCCGGATCGCGGTTGAGGATCACGTCCTCGCAGGCATCTCGCAGCGCGGGGTCGATCTGGTCGTAGACGTCCAATTGCCCCGCGTTGACAATCGCCATGTCGAGCCCGGCGGGGATCGCGTGGTAGAGGAACACCGAATGCATCGCCCGGCGCACGGGCTCGTTGCCCCGGAAGGAGAACGAGAGGTTGGACAGGCCGCCCGAGTAGTGCGCGTGGGGGCACAGCTCGCGCAGTTCCTTCACCGCTTCGATGAAGTCGACGCCATAGTTGTTGTGCTCCTCAATGCCCGTCGCCACCGCGAAGATGTTGGGGTCGAAGATGATGTCCTCAGGCGGAAAGCCCTCGGCCACCAGCAGATCATAGGCGCGCTTGCAGATTTCGACTTTGCGCGCCTTGGTATCGGCCTGCCCGGTCTCGTCGAAGGCCATCACAACCACCGCTGCGCCGTAATCCATGCAGATGCGGGCATGTTCGAGGAACTGCGCCTCGCCCTCCTTCATCGAGATCGAGTTCACGATCGGCTTGCCGCTGACGCACTTCAGCCCCGCCTCGATCACGTGGAATTTCGAGCTGTCGATCATCACCGGCACCCGGGCGATGTCAGGCTCGGCGGCGATCAGCTTGAGGAACGTCGTCATCGCGTGGACCGCGTCGAGGAGCCCTTCGTCCATGTTGACGTCGATCACCTGCGCACCGTTCTCGACCTGCTGGCGCGCGACTTCCACGGCGGCGGGGTAATCGCCCGCCATGATCAGCTTCTTGAACGCTGCCGATCCGGTGACGTTGGTGCGCTCGCCAATATTGATGAAGCGGGAGGAGGAGGTTGGTTGGGTCATGGTCTCACGTTCTCACTTCCGTTCGCCCTGAGCTTGTCGAAGGGCCGCACTTCTCTTCGGAAGAAAAGGACAGTGCTTCGACAAGCTCAGCACGAACGGGGTTATCTTCTATGCCGCCAAGAAGGCCTCAAGCCCCGCCAGCTTCATCGCAGGCTCAGGCGTCGGCACCTTGCGCGGCGCGCTCTTCGCCACTGCCTTGGCAATCGCCGCGATGTGCGCAGGGGAAGAGCCGCAGCACCCGCCGAGGATGTTGACCTGCCCGTGATCGGCCCAGTCCTTCACCAGCCCGGCGGTGGTATCCGGCTGCTCGTCATATTCGCCCAGTTCGTTGGGCAGGCCCGCGTTGGGGTAGATCATCAGCAGCGTGTCAGCGATCTGCGAGAGCACCTTCACATGCGGGCGCAATTGCTCCGCGCCGAAGCTGCAATTGAGGCCGATGGTGACGGGCTTGGCGTGGCGCACCGCGTACCAGAAGGCCTCGACCGTATGGCCCGAGAGGTTGCGGCCCGACAGGTCAGTGAGGGTCATCGAGATCATCACCGGCACCTCGCGGCCCAGCTCGCGCTCCAGCTGCTTCACCGCCATGATCCCGGCCTTGGCGTTGAGGGTGTCGAACACGGTCTCGATCAGGATGAAGTCCACGCCCCCTTCAACCAGCGCTGCGGCCTGTTCAAGGTAGACGTCGACCAGATAGTCGAAATCGATCTCGCGGAAGCCGGGGTCTTCGACGTCGGGGCTGAGAGACAAAGTCTTGTTCGTCGGCCCGATCGCGCCCGCGACAAAGCGGGGCTTGCCGTCCTTGGCCTCGAATTCATCCGCCAGCTTGCGGGCCAGCCGGCCGCTTGCCACATTGATCTCGCGCACCAGACCTTCGGCGGCGTAATCGGCCTGCGAAATGCGGTTGGCCGAGAAGGTGTTGGTCGAAACAATATCCGATCCCGCCTCGAAATAGGCGCGGGTGATGTCGCTCAGCACATCCGGGCGGGTCAGCGCCAGAATGTCGTTATTGCCCTTCTGATCGGCGTTGAGGCCGAGATCGCCTGCATAATCCGCCTCGGTCAGCTTGCGGTTCTGGATCTGCGTCCCGAACGCGCCGTCGAAGATCAGCACACGTTCCTTGGCGGCGTCAAGGAGTTGGTGACGCGCGCTCATGCCGCGGCCTCCGCGACCGGACGCTTGCCCAGCATGTGGCAGATCGCATAGGCGAGCTCGGGCCGGTTGAGCGTGTAGAAGTGGAAATCGCGCACGCCCCCTGCATAGAGGCGGCGGCACAATTCAGCGGCGACCGTCGCGGCGACCAGTTGGCGCGCGGCGGGCTTTTCATCGAGGCCTTCGAACAAGCCGTCCATCCATGCTGGGAATTCGGTGCCGCAGGCAGCGGCGAATTTGCGCGCCTGCGCGACATTGGTGACGGGGAGAATGCCCGGCAGGATCGGCGCATCAATGCCGGTGGCGGCGCAGGCGTCGCGGAAGCGGAAGAAGGTTTCGGCCGAGAAGAAGAACTGGCTGATCGCGCGGGTCGCCCCGGCATCGAGCTTGCGCTTCAGGTTGTCGATATCGGCCTGCGGGCTCGCCGCATCGGGGTGGGTTTCAGGGTAGGCCGACACCGAGATTTCGAAGTCGGCAATCTCTTTCAGACCCGCCACCAGCTCGGCAGCATTGGCGTAGCCTTCGGGGTGCGGGGTAAAGGGCGCGCCCGGCTCGCCCGCGTCGCCGCGCAGGGCGACGATGTGGCGCACACCCGCTTCCCAATATTTCTCGGCCACATCGCGGATTTCCGCCTTGGACGCCGCCACGCAGGTCAGGTGCGCCGCTGCCGGAAGCCCGGCTTCAGCGATGATCCGCGCCACGGTCGCATGGGTACGCTCGCGGGTCGATCCACCCGCACCGTAGGTCACCGAGACGAAGCTGGGGGCGAGCGGCTGGAGCTGCGTCACCGCGTCCCACAGCTGTTCTTCCATCTTCTCGGTCTTGGGCGGAAAGAATTCGAAACTCACCGCGACATCGCCAGGCAGGCCGGAGAACAGCGGGGTGTCGGTCGCGGTGCGATATTCATGCAGCTGGCTGAGGGTCGGGGTCATGATGCGATTTCCAAGGCGGGGGTTTTGGGGGAGCCAGCAACGGCGCGGCGCTTGGCCGTCCAGATCTTGACGACAAGCTCGCCGCCATCGAGCGCGATGGGCGCTGCGGCGGTGAACCCGGCCGCGCGCAGCAGCTCGGCCATCTGGCGATCGGAAAAGCCAAGGCGGGCGTGCTGGTGGCGGGTGCGCAGTTCCTCGTGATCATGGCTGGCAAAGTCGACAATGGCGATGCGCCCACCGCCGCGCAGCACGCGTGCCGCCTCGGCCAGTACCGGGGCCGGATCGGCGGCGAAATGCAGCACCTGATGCAGCAGCACGGTATCGAAACTCGCCTCGGCAAAGGGCAGGTCGGCAAAATCGCCCTGCACCAACTCGATCCGCGCGGCGGGCAAGTGCTGCAGCTTCGCACGGGCGACGCGCAGCATCTCAAGGTTCTTGTCGAGCGCCACCACCCGGTCGGCCCCGCCTGCAAACAGCTCCGCCATTCGCCCGGTGCCGGTGCCGATATCGAGCACCTGACCCAGCGGCGCCTCGCCCAGCGCGGCGACAAGGCGCTGTTCGACCTCGGCATCGGGGCTGTGAAGCGCGCGCAATTCGTCCCATTCGCTGGCGTGGCGGGCAAAATATTGCTCTGCGGCGGCAGCGCGCGCCTGACGGATCGCGGCGAGCTTGCGCCGGTCAGCCTCGCACACCGCAGCGAAATCGGGTTCGGCTGTTTCCGCAATCGCGAGCAGGCGCTGCGTGGCCTCAATCACCGGGGCGGTGTGTTCGTCGGCTTCGGCCTGGCGCAGAAACACCCAGCTGCCCTCGCGCCGCCGTTCGGCCAGCCCGGCATCGCACAGAATGCCGACATGGCGCGACACGCGCGGCTGGCTTTGCCCGAGCACCTGCGCAAGCTCGCCGACGGCCAGCTCCATGGTGCCCAGCAGCCGGGCAATGCGCAGCCGGGTCGGATCGCCCAGCGCCTTGAAGATGTCTTCGATCACCATCACCACGAGACATATAAAGATATTTTTATATCTGTAAATCGCCCGCTTCAGGGAAAGCCCTGAATGGTGGGTGCAAGCTGCTCATACCTTGCGCATCTCGGGATAGGCTTCATCAACCGATGATGATCGGACCTGCCCCAGCGCTGGGTTTGAAGCTCTCGATCCGTGCGCGCAGATCGGCGGTACTGTTGTAGAGGGCAATGGCGTCGTTGATGGCCGCCACGGCATCATGTTGGGTCAGAGCGACAAGGCACCCGCCAAACCCCGCCCCGGTCAGTCGCACCCCGCCGGCTGGCCCAAGCGCCTCAGCCACCAGCCCGGCCAGTCGGTCGATCGGCGGGAGCGAGACGGCGAAATCGCCCGACAGCGACTGGTGTGCTTCAGTCATCAGATCGGAGAGCGCGGCAGCATCGCCGGTGGTCAGTGCGACGGCGAAGGGCTCCACTCGGGCGATCTCCGCCACCACATGCCGCGCCCGCGAATAGAGCACCGGATCGAGCCCCTCGCGTTCACGCTCCAGCGCATCGACATCGAGATCACGCAAGCTCGCAACGCCGTAATGGTGCGCAGCAGTCTCGCATTCCTCGCGTCGCTGGTTGAAGGCGCTTTCGGTCAGGTTGCGCCGCAGGCCCGTGTCGATCACCGTCATCGCCAGCGAGGGATGAAAGCCGATCGGCATGTGCTGCAAGGTCTGGCAATCGAGCAGCAGCGCGTTGCCTTGGGTGGCGCAGGCCGAGGCCATCTGGTCCATGATCCCGCAGGCACAGCCGACAAAATCATTCTCGGCGATCTGGGCGATCCGGGCGAGGCTTTCAGGCGCGAGGTTGAGGCCGGAATGTTCCGAACAGGCCAGCGCCACCGCCACGCCGAAAGCCGCCGAGGATGACAGCCCCGCACCAATCGGAACGTCGCCCGCAATCGCGATCCGGGCCGGCTTGATCCCGTGCCCCTGCCGCAGCATCGTATCGACCACACCGCGCACATGGTTCTGCCAGTTATTGTCGCCCAGCGCGATCGGCTCGTCCAAGGCGAAGCGATCGCGGGCGATGCCCATATCGATGGCCACCGCTTCAAAAATCGGATGCTTGGCATCTGCGATCGATGGACCAAGGGCCACAATCGCCTCGCGGTCGATGGCGCAAGGCAGAACATAGCCGCCATTGTAATCGACATGCTCCCCGATCAGGTTGACCCGTCCGGGCGCGGCAAAGAAGTGCGTCGGCTCGGTTCCGTAGGCGAGCCGGAAGCCTTGCCGGGCGCGGGCGATCAATCTTTCGCGGCGGTCGATCAGTCCTACCATGGTCGCGCGCGATAATGCACTTCGCTGCTCACTGCACGCAACATTTCCGCCGCGCGCTCGGGGGTGAGATCGCGCTGCGGCTCGGCCAGCATTTCATAGCCGACCATGAACTTGCGCACCGATGCCGAGCGCAGCAGCGGCGGGTAGAAATGGGCGTGGAGCTGCCAGTGGTCACTCGCCCCCGGCCCAAACGGCGCGCCGTGCCAGCCCATCGAATAGGGAAAGCTGGTCTGGAACAGATTGTCGTAGCGGGTGGTGAGGGCCTTGAGGATGTCCGCGAGGCGATCGCGCTGTTGTGCGGTCAGTTGATCGAGGCGCTGCACCTCAAAACGCGGCAACAGCAGCATCTCGAACGGCCAAGCCGCCCAGAACGGCACGATTGCGATCCAATCATCATTGGCCTCAACCACACGCTCGCCCGCCGCCTCGCGCGCCGCCACGTCCAGCAGCAAGGCGCGGCCGTGTTGCGCATGATAGGCCCGCTGGTGAGCGTCCTCGTCAGCGATCTCCTGCGGGATATGCGCCGTCGCCCAGACCTGCCCGTGGGGGTGCGGGTTGGAGCACCCCATCATCGCACCCTTGTTTTCGAACACCTGCACGTTGGCAAAGCGCTGGCCCAATTCTGCGGTATGATCGGTCCAGCAATCCACCACCGCGCGCAGCTCGTCATGGGCGAGCAGCGGGAGCGATCGGCCATGGTCTGGGGAGAAGCAGATCACCCGGCATACCCCTGCCGAAGCCTCGGCGCGGAAGAGCGGATCATCGCTGACCGCGCTTTCGCTGTCCTCAGCCAGCGCGGGGAAATCATTGTCGAACACATGGACCCCGGCATAATCCGGGTTCCGCTCGCCCCCCACGCGGGCATTGTCGGGGCACAGGTAGCAGCTTGGATCATAGGCCGGCGGCGGGGGATCAGGGGGCGAGGTCTCGCCCTGCCACGGCCGCCCCATGCGCTGCGGGGAGACTTGCACCCAGCCTCCCGTAAGCGGGTTGAAGCGCCGGTGCGGGCGGGCAAGGTCAAGGCTCATTCACTGGTCCCTCGCAAGGCCGCCAGCGGCGCAAACACCGCCCGCCCGCCGAGCACGAAGCGGTTGACCGCCAGCGCCGCGATCACGCTCGTCACCAGCGTCACCACCATGAAGTCGATATAGTGCAGCGCGATCAGTCCGGCGGGCTGCCAGACAAAGGTGTACCCCGCATAGAGCGCAAAACCCCACAGCACGCCGACAATCGCCGCGCGGCTCTCGACCCCTGTGAACAGCAGCCCGACCACGAAGGCCGAGAGGATCGGCATCGAAGAGAGGCCATTCAATTGCTGGAGCAGGTTGATGATGCTCTGCGCATTGGCAAATACCGGCACCAGCGCAACCGAGGTGACTGTCAGCACTGCCGTCACCACGCTCGACAGGCGCCAATGGCTCTCGACCTTGGCGATGAACTTCTCATGGAAATCGACCGCATAGAGGCCCACCGCCGCGTTCATCACCGCCGCCGTATGCGCGATCACCGCCGCCGCTATCGCCGCCGCGAAGACGCCTGACAGCCATGGCGGCAGGACTTCACCCACCAGCCGGCCATAGGCGGCATCATTGATATCGCCAAAAAGCTGGTAGGCGACCACGCCGGGGATCACCACGATTGCCGGGATGATCAGGATGCGCACCACCGCTGCAGCCAGCACGCCTTTCTGTGCCTCGCGCACATTGGGCGCGGCCATGGCCTTCTGGGTGATCGGCTGATTGGTCGACCAGTAATAGATCTGGATGAAGATCATGCCAGTGAACAGCGTGTGGAACGGGATCGGCGAATCTGCGCCCCCAACCATCGTCAGCCGCTCGGGCGGAACGCCGCGCGCGATGTCCCAATCGACCGCGTTCAATGCCAGCACCACGATCAGCACCGCGATCGCCAGCACCCCGATCCCCGAATAGGTCTCCATCACCGCGACGGCGCGTAGCCCCCCTGCCATGGTATAGGCCGCCGACACCACACCGAGGAATCCGGCGAGCACCAGCAAGGGCAGGTCGATCCCGGCGGTCTTCAGGAACAGCGCCCCCGAATAGAGCCCCGCAGGCAGATAGATGAGGATCATGCCGAACAGAAACAGCGCCGACACCAGCGTGCGGATACCCCCGCCGCCGTACCGCTGTTCGAGCAACTCGGTCACGGTCGTCACCCGCGCGCGGTAATAGATCGGCACGAACACGAAGGCGAGGATCAGCAGGCCGACAAAGCCGCTGATCTCCCACCAGGCGAGCAGCAGCATCTGGTTGCCGTTCATCCCCACCAGCTGATCGGTCGACAGGTTGGTGAGCGTGATCGCCCCCGCCACGAACAGCCAGCTGAGCTTGCCACCCGCAAGATAGACGTCCTTCCTGGACCCATCGTGCTTCTCGCGCCGGACCGTGAGCCAAGTCGCCAGCGCGATCCCCAATGTCAGGCCAAGGCATACTGCGATCTGGATTAGACTGGCCTCGGACATTTGCGCGCTTTCCCCTCTCGATGCGGGCGGTTACAGCGCATTGGCGAGGAACCGGCAAGCCTGCGGGCGATGTTCATCACCGGTGCCGGGGAGAGAGGCTGTTTGGAACACGTGCGGCTGGATGGCGAGGCGCTGACGCTGGTGTTCGCGCTTGAAGAAGGCGGGACGGCCGACTGCGTCTATCTGGGCGCGCGCCTGCCCGATGACGAGGATCTCGCGGCCCTCGCCGCCGCATCCGCGCGCGGGCGGCATGAAAGTCAGCCCGATATCCCGCCGGTGCCGGGCCTGCTGCCAGAGCGGAAAGGCGGTTGGAGCGGGACGCCGGGAGCGTTATTCATGCTCGCTGGAAAAGGCGTGCAGACAGGTTTCCGGGTCCTCGCGTGGACCAGCAACGACCGATCGATGACCATGAGCTTTGCGGATCGACTGACAGGGCTCCAGATCGTTCAGTCGTGGCGGGTCGCAACGGCAGACGTAGTGCGGGTCCGACAAAGGGTGAGCAATCCGGGCAAGTCGACCTTTGCTCTGGTCCGGCTGAGTTCGATAGCCATACCGCTCCCCATGCGGTTCGCCGAGGTCACCAGCTATTCCGGCCGCTGGACAGGCGAAATGCGCGAATCGCGCCGCACCATCGCCCCCGAAGGCTTTGCGCGCCTGACCGGGACAGGAAAGACCGGCTTCGGCGGCAACGCCATCACACTTCACGACCCGGCGACAGGCGAGGTTCTGGGGGTGCAACTTGCATGGAGCGGAGATCACGAGACAAGGATTGACTGCGACCCGCAAGCCAACTCCGACGGGCGAGCTGTCCTGCAAATGGGCGCAGTGATCGAGGCCGGAGAGATCGAACTGCCGCCGGGTAGCGAGTTCGAAAGCCCCGAGGCGGTCCTTGCTCTCGCTCCGGATCGCAACACGCTCGCCCAGCGGTGGCACGCGAACATCCGTGCAGAGGTCCTGCCCGGGAGAAGCGGCTGGGGACCGCGCAAGGTTCATATCAATTCCTGGGATGCGCTCGGCGTCAACCTCTCGCTGGATGGGTTGATGCGCCTCGCCGATGCGGCAGCACAGGTTGGTGTCGAACGATTCGTGCTCGATGATGGATGGTTCAGACGGCGGCGGACTACGGCCACAAGCCTTGGCGATTGGTCGGTGTGCCCCGACATATTTCCCGAAGGCCTCGCGCCGTTGATCGAACATGTTCAAAGCCGCGGCATGGATTTCGGCCTCTGGGTGGAGCCGGAAATGGTCTCGCCTGACAGCGACCTTTACCGCCTTCATCCCGACTGGTGCCTGCACACCGAAGGGCGGGAACGCCCGACGATGCGGGGACAATTGGTTCTCGATTTGACGCGGGACGATGTCCGCAAGCATCTTGCCGCGCAGCTTTGTCAGCTTCTCGAAGATCACCCGATTGCCTACCTGAAGTGGGACCACAATCGCGACCTGTTCCCTGCAAGCCAGCGCTTCCGCCAGACCGAGGGGTTTTATCAGCTCATCGACCAGGTCCGCGAGAGGCATCCGCATGTCGAAATCGAATGCTGCGCCGAAGGCGGGGGACGGATCGATTTCGGGGTTCTCAGCCGCGTCCACCGGGTCTGGCCCTCCGACAATAACGACGCCATCGAGCGCCTCCGGATCATCCCCGCGTGGGGCCAATTCCTCCCGCTGGAAGTGCTCGGCAGTCACGTCGGTCCCTCGCCCAATCCGATCACCGGACGGCGATTGTCGATGGATTTCCGCGCCAAGGTGGCAGTCTTTGGCCACATGGGGGTCGAAGCCGATCCGGGGCGCATGAGCGAGAAGGAGCGCGCGACGCTGGCGGCGCATATCGCGCTTTACAAGGCGTGGCGCTCCGTGCTGCATGCAGGCGCGCTGCACCGCCTCGCTCACCCAGACCCGAACGTCGCGGGCATGATGGTTATCCAAGGTGACAAGGCCCTAGCCCTCATCGCCCAGACCGCCTTCTCCCCCGTATTCGACGCCGCCCCCGTGCGCCTAACCGGGCTGGAGCCGCAAGCGCACTACCGTGTCTCCCTGCCCGAACCATGGCCGCCCAAGGCACGCCATTATCTCGCCAACCCCGATGCGTGGCGCGACGGCCTTATCCTTTCGGGCACCGCGCTGATGACGCACGGCCTCGCGCTCCCCCTCACCCACCCAGAAACCGCGTGGCTCATCGCGCTGGAGAAGTGCCCGGCATGAAACTCGGCTGCTGCTACTATCCCGAACACTGGCCCGAGGAGATGTGGGCCGAAGATGCCCGCCGCATGGCCGCCATGGGCCTGTCGCTGGTGCGTATCGGCGAATTCGCCTGGAGCCGGATCGAGCCGGAGCCCGGCCGCTATGACTGGGGCTGGCTCGACCGCGCCATCGACACGCTCCGCGCAGCGGGGCTCAAGGTGATCCTCGGCACGCCCACCGCCACCCCGCCCAAGTGGCTGGTGGACCAGATGCCGGACATGGTCGCCATCGACGAACGGGGCCGCCCGCGCGGCTTCGGCTCGCGGCGGCATTACTGCTTCAGCCACGAAGGCTACCGGGCGGAATGCGCGCGGATTGTGACTGCCATGGCCGAGCGCTACGGCCAGCACCCCGCCATCGTCATGTGGCAGACCGACAATGAATATGGCTGCCACGACACGGTGCTCAGCTTCTCAGCCGCAGCCGCCAGCGCCTTCCGGGGCTGGCTCGCCGCGCGCTATGGCACGGTGGACGCGCTCAACACGGCATGGGGCAATGTCTTCTGGAGCATGGAATACCGCTCCTTCGCCGAGGTCGACCCACCGCATCTGACCGTCACCGAAGCCAACCCCGCGCACTGGCTCGACTACCGCCGCTTCGCTTCCGATCAGGTGACCAGCTTCAACCGCGAGCAGGTGGACATCCTGCGGCGCCTTTCGCCGGGCGTGGACATCACTCACAACTTCATGGGCTTCTTCACCGAGTTCGACCACCACGCCGTGGGCCGCGATATCGACGTGGCGACGTGGGATTCCTACCCGCTCGGGTTCCTTGAGCAATTCTGGTTTTCGTCGGAAGAAAAGGCCGCCTACCTCAGACAGGGGCACCCCGATATCGCCGCCTTCCACCATGATCTCTATCGCGGATGCTCGAACGGGCGCTGGGGGGTGATGGAGCAGCAGCCCGGCCCGGTAAACTGGGCCCGCTTCAACCCCGCGCCGCTGCCGGGGATGGTCGCCCTGTGGACGCTTGAAGCCTGCGCCCACGGGGCCGAATTCACCAGCTATTTCCGCTGGCGGCAGGCGCCTTTTGCGCAGGAGCAGATGCACGCCGGCCTGCTGCGCCCCGACAGCACCGAGGCCGAAGCGGCGAACGAAGTGCGCGCGGCAGCCGAGGTGCTCGCCGCCATCGGCCCGCAGGCCTGCGCGAAGGCTCCGGCCGCGCTGGTGTTTTCCTATGAGGCCGCATGGGTGCTGGGCATCCAGCCGCAGGGGCAGAGCTTCCGCTATCTAGAGCTGGTCTTCGAATGCTATTCGGCGTTGCGGGCTAAGGGGCTGGACATCGACATTGTCGCGCCCGAGGCGGACCTGACAGGTTACCGCATGGTGGTGGTGCCAACCCTGCCGATCGTGCCGCCGGGGTTTGTGGAAAAGCTGGCGACGCTCACCTGCCCCGTGCTCCTGGGGCCGCGTTCGGGGAGCAAGAGCGAGAGCTTCTGCATCCCCGAAGGCCTTGCGCCCGGGGACTTGCGCGGCCTCGTGCCGCTCACCGTGACGCGGGTGGAGAGCCTGCGGGACGGGGTGGCGGAGGCTGCAGAGGGCTTCAGCGTCGCCCGCTGGCGCGAGGATGTAGTGAGCGACCTTGCGCCCGAGCTTGCCGATGCAGCCGGGCGCGGGGTGGTGTTCCGGCACGGGGCGGCGCGGTACTGCGCGGTCTGGCCCGATCGCGCCCTGCTCGGCCTGATGGTGGAGCGGCTGGCGGACGAAGCAGAGCTGGCGCTGCTCGACCTGCCGGACGGGGTCCGGGTGCGTCGCACAGAAGCCCACTTGTTCACGTTCAACTATGCCGCATCGCCGGTTTTCGTCCCCCATCTGGGCATCACGCTGGGTCCGGCGGGGTGGAATATCGCCCCGCTTTGATGCCAGGCTGAACCTCCCCCCCCCAGCGGGGAGGGGTTGGGGGTGGGGGCACCGCCCTCAGAGGCGTCGAACCCCCATCCCAACCCTTCCCAAAAGGGAAGGGCTATGTTCGTTCAACCCGGCGTTGAGCGCCTCTAAACCTCCGCCAGCACTCGGGCATAGTGTTGGCGCAGCGTGTCTTCGCCGAATTCCGGGGTCAGTTTGGCCGAATATTCTCCGGTCGCCGGATCTAGCACCAGCATCGATTCCGTTGCGTAGTAATGCGCGATGCGGGCATATTCGGCCTTCTCGGCGAACCAATCGGAGAAGGGCGCGCCGAGGCTCAGAACCTTGGCGGCGGCGGTGAACAGGCGGGGGGAGACGGATTTGAACCGGGCCGGCTTGCCCGCGAGTTGGAACATCATCTCCCCCGCCTCACGCAAGGACAGCGCCGGGTCGGGACCGCCGATAGGGAGGATTTTCCCTTGCATTTCAGGGTTATCGATGGCCGATGTAATGAACCGCGCCAGATCACGATCGCTGATCGGCTTGCAGCGGGTGAGGTTGCCGTCGCCGAAGATCAGGAAGGGCTTGCCTGCCTGCACCCGTTTCACTTGGCCCGACAAGGACTTGAAAAAGGCGGTGGGGCGGATGATGGTGTAGGCGATGCCGCTCGCGGTGAGCGCCGCCTCGAAAGCGAGCTTGGCGTGCTGGAAGGCCAGCAGCGGCTTCTGCACACAGATTGCTGAGAGCAGGATGAAATGCCCCGCACCCGCCGCCTGGGCGGCTGCGAGAAGATCACAATTCGCCTGATAATCAACCGCTTGCGTATCCTTTGGCACACCCGAGCGAGAGGCGATGCAGGAGATCACCACCTCCGCCTGCGCCTCCGCCAGCGCGGCAGTAAGCGCAGCCCGGTCCGCCAGCACCGCCCGCCCCAAGGGCGTCACCGCGTGCCCCTCGGCCTCCAACTGGCGCAGCACCGCCGCGCCAATCGTCCCGCTCGCCCCGGCGAGGGCAACCCGGCGCGGCGTGGGAGAGGCGCGGCTCATCCCCTCAACCTGACGCGGGAGCTTAACCCTTGCCGCCCGGATCGGCGAAATGGTTCGGGAGCAGCGCGTTGACCACCCCGCCATCGACCGTCAGCGTCTCGCCCACCACATAGTCGCCCGCGCGGCTGCACAGGTAAATCGCGGCGGCCGCCATGTCTTCAGGCGTGCCGATGCGCTTGGCCGGGATGCCGCTCGCGCTGGCGTCGGGCGCATCCTTGGCGGCCTTGTTCATCTCGCTGGGGAAGGCCCCCGGCGCGATCGAGGTGACGATGATGTTGTCGTGGATCAGCCGCGCGGCCATCCGCCGGGTGAGCTGGATCACCGCAGCCTTCGAGGCCTGATAGGCATAGGTTTCCCACGGGTTGATCCGCTGACCATCGATCGAGGAGACGTGGATCACCTTGGCCGGATGGCCGTGCTTGCCGCCTGCGACCAGCAGATCGTGCAGCTTCTGCGTCAGGAAGAACGGGGTCTTGACGTTGAGGTCCATGGTGCGGTGCCACCCGGCCTCGGAGAATTCGAGATAGGGCTGGCCCCACGCGGCCCCGGCATTGTTGATGAGGATATCGAGCCGGGTCTCGCGCGCCTTCAACTCATTGGCGAGGCTGACCATGCCGTCCATCTGGCTGAGGTCGGCGGGGATGCCGATCACCCGATCTGCGCCGAATTCGTCGATGGTGGCCTGCATCTGATCGGCCTTGCGCGCCGAGATGTAGACCCGCGCGCAGCCCGCCGCGAGCAGGCCTTCGACGAACATCTTGCCGATCCCGCGCGAGCCGCCGGTAACCAGCGCGATGCGCCCTTCGAGGCTGAAAAGTGATTGAATGTCCATATCTTAATACCCACTCAGTTCGGCCACGCGGTTGGCGTGGAAATAGGCATCGCCCAGGAATTCGGCCAAAGCGCGGTCGCGCTTCATGTAGAGGCCGATGTCGTATTCGTCGGTCATCCCGATCCCGCCGTGCATCTGCACGCCCTCCTGCACCGCGAGGCGGGCGGTCTTGGCGACCTTGGCCTTGGCGACGCTTGCCATCAGGTCGGCACTGGGTGCGCCGGCATCGAGCAATTGCTGCGCCTTGATGGTCGCGGCGCGGGCGATCTCGACTTCGGAATAGAGGTGGCTGGCGCGGTGCTGGAGCGCCTGAAACTCGCCAATCAGCTTGCCGAACTGCTTGCGCTGCTTGAGGTAATCGACGGTCATGTCCATTGCCCCGCGCGCGACGCCGACGCCCTCGGCGGCAGCACCCACGCGGCCCGCGACCAGCATCGCATCGAGAACGCTGCGGCCGCCGTCGATCTCGCCGATTACCGCGTCGCCATCCAATTCGACGCCATCGAGGCGCGTATGCGTTGCCATTGAACTGTCAACGAGGCGCACATGATCGTGCGACAACCCCGCAACGTCTTTCGGCACGGCGAAAAGCGTGATGCCGTCGGCATCTTCATCGCTGCCAGAGGTGCGCGCTGCGACCACGATCATGTCAGCACTGCCGCCGTGAATGACGAAGCTCTTGGTGCCGGTCAGCTTGAACCCGTTGCCCGATTTCTCGGCGCGGGTGGTGATGCGGCTCGGGCGGTGCTTGGCGGTCTCGTCGATCGCCACGGCAAACACGCTGTCGCCTGCAATCAGTCCGGGAAGGTAACGGCCCTTCAAGTCCGCCGACCCATGCTTGAGCGCGGTCGCCGCCAGCACCGACGACGTCAGGAACGGCGACGGCGTCAGATTGCGGCCGATCTCTTCGAGCACGATCCCCGCCTCGACATGGCCCATGCCGAGCCCGCCGTCGGCCTCGTCCACCAGCATCCCGGTAAAGCCCATTTCGGCCATCTGCTTCCAAAGGCCGTGGCCAAAACCATCCTTGCAATTGCGGTCGCGCCAGTGGCGCAGCTGTTTGGCGATGTTGCCTTCCTCGGCAATGAAACCGCGCGCGGTGTCGGCGAGCATCGCCTGATCGTCGTTGTGATAGAGTGGCATAGGTTTTCCCTCTCCAAGTCTTCGTCTTCCCGGGCTTGACCCGGGATCCCGCTGCCTTCTTCTCCGCTCAAAGAAGCGGGGCCCCGGGTCAAGCCCGGGGAGGCGCGTCTGGCTAAATTAAGCCCCCGGCAGGTCCAAAATGCGCTTGGCGATCACGTTGAGCATCACCTCAGAGGTGCCGCCCTCGATCGAGTTGGCCTTGGTCCGCAGCCAGCTGCGCGACGGCTTGCCGCCCTCGGTCGCCTCGCTGTCCCATTCGAGGCTGCGCGAGCCGCCGACTGCCATCATCAGCTCGTGGCGACGCTTGTTGAGCTCGGTGCCTGCATATTTCATCATGTTGGGCTGCGCGGGGTGCGCCTTGCCGACCTTGATTTCGTCGAGGAACTTCTCACCCATTGCGGCATAGGCCAGCGCATCGACATCGAACATCGCAAGCTCAGCGCGCAGGACGGGGTCGATTTCGTCGCCCGTCTTGGCCGAATGACGCTTCATCGCAGCACCAATTGCCGCCGCCCGCTCGCCGCCTTCAGCGCCCGAGATCATCTCGCGCTCGTGACCGAGCAGATACTTCGCCACATCCCAGCCGCGATTGATCTGGCCCACGTAGGCGGGGCAATCATCGCCATAGGACTTGGGCACTTCGACATTGTCAAAGAAGGTTTCGCAGAAGGGCGAATTGCCGCTGATCAGCAGGATCGGCTTGGTGGTGACACCAACGCTCGCCATGTCGAACAGCATAAAGGTGATGCCCTGATACTTGTCCGCCTTGTCAGTGCGGACGAGGCAGAAAATCCAGTCGGCCTGATCGGCGTAGGAGGTCCAGATCTTCTGGCCGTTCACGGTCCAGTGATCGCCATGATCTTCGCCGAAGGTCTGGAGGCTAACCAGATCAGAGCCCGAACCCGGTTCCGAATAGCCCTGACACCAGCGGATTTCGCCGCGAGCGATTTCATTGAGGAAGCGCTGTTTTTGCCCCTCAGTGCCGAAATACAGCAGCGCCGGGCCGAGCATCCAGATGCCGAAGGAGCTGAGCGGCGGACGAGCGTGGATGCGGCCCATTTCCTCGCGCAGCACCTTGGCCTCGGCCGGAGAAAGCCCCGCCCCGCCATAGGCCTTGGGCCACATCGGTACGGTGTAGCCCTTGGCCACGCAGGCTTCGAGCCACGCCTTTTGCGCATCATTCTTGAAGGTCGCGCGGCGGCCGCCCCAGTAAATGTCGCTCTCGTCCCGCACCGGCTCGCGCATTTCAGGCGGACAGTTTGCCTCCAGCCACGCGCGGGTTTCGCTGCGGAATGTCTCCAGATCAGCCATGGGCCGAGTCTCCTCTCTCTTCTCTCACTTGACGCTTACGTTAGTGGCATTTGCGCACGCGCTGCAAGCGCTCTTCACGCGCGCCCCGATGCCGTAACGTCAGCTTGCGCCCGATTGACGCGAGGCACAATCGGTCTAGGTTCGAAACCGAAAATGGGAGAGAGACATTGTCGGAAGCGCGGCCAAACCTTGGCCCGAGATTCGCGCGCCTGAGCGTCGGCGCAGGCGGCCACGCGTGAGCGACAGCGCCGGGATCATCGCGGGCCAGCTGCCGATGAAGTTGAAGCTGATCGCCGGGTTTGGCGCGGTCGCCTTCGGAGTCAAGGACATCGGCTTTTCGTTCTTCCTCCTGATCTTCTACAATCAGGTGCTGGGCATGGACGCGGGGACGGTCAGCCTCGCGCTGCTCATCGCGCTGCTGGTGGATGCGGTGGTCGATCCGATCATCGGCAACTTGTCGGACCGCACCTATACCCGCTGGGGTCGCCGCCTGCCGTGGCTCTATGCCGCGCCGGTGCCGCTGGCGTTCGTGTGGGTGTTGCTGTGGAGCCCGCCTGATGGCGCAGCGCCGAGCTTCGCCGGGCTGGTCGGGATCGCCATCGGTGTGCGCGTGCTGCTGTCGGCCTGCGAGGTGCCCTCGATCAGCCTGGTGCCCGAGCTGACCGCCGATTACGACGAGCGCACCACGCTGTTCCGCTACCGATATTTGTCGGGCTGGATGGGCGGACTGCTGACGATGGTGTTGGCCTACACCGTGTTCATGCCCGGGCCGCAGGGCTTGCTGGTGCGCGATGGATACTATGCCTTTGGCATCTTCGGCGCAGGTCTGATGGTGGTTTCAGTGATCGGCTCGGCCATAGGGCTGCATCCGCTGGTCGCGCGCCTGCCCGACCACAAGCCTTCGCCCTTTTCCCTGCGCGGCGTGTTCGGCGAGATCGTCGAGGCGTTTTCCGAACGCTCCTTCCTGATTTTCGCCGCCGGAGGGCTGGCCGCTTACATCGCGCAGGGCATGACCTTCTCGATGACGAACTATCTCAACCTGTTCGTCTGGCAATTGAGCGAGACACAGCTGATGCTCTATCCGCTGCTGCTGTTTGCCTCGGTGGTGCTGATGTTCGTGATCGTCGGGCCGATGCACCGCCGGTTTGGAAAGGCGGGCAGCGCAGGCCTCAGCGCGCTGATGGCGGCGGTGATCGGGATGGTGCCCTATGCGCTGCTGCTGGCGGGCATCTGGCCGCAGCCGGGCAGCAATGCCTCGACCGCGGGCTTCTATGGCTTTTTGCTGTTCGGCAATACGCTGGGGATCGTTGCGCTGGTCTCAGCCACCTCGATGATCGCCGAGATTATCGAGGCCTTTGAAGAGCGCACCGGACGCCGGGCCGAGGGGTCGTTCTATTCGGGCAACTGGCTGATCCAGAAATGCGCGACCGGGGCGGGTATCTTCATCACCGGACAGATAGTGGCTGTGGCCGGCCTCGCCACCAATGCCGCACCGGGAAGCGTACCACCCGAGGTGATCGCCACGCTGGTGCTGTGCTTCGGCGGTGCGTCGCTGACGCTGGCTGCGGTTTCGGCCTTCTGGCTGTCGCGCTTTCCGATCAGCCGCGAACAGCACGAAGCACGACTGACGCGCCTTGCCCACCGCCGTGCTGGCCCTCACCCCGACCCGATCAGCGAAGCCGCGCGCGCCGATCCCGATGCTCATTCGCTGGGGGCATAGCGCCAGCAAATGAGAGCTTGGCGCGGCCCCGATGCCGTGCCACGGTCACGACCAGATTCGATTGCATTCAAGGACGAGAGAGGAACACCCCCATGGATTTCGAACCCACCGAACGGCAGGCCTATTGGCGCGATCGCGTGCGCGATTTTATCGAGGCGCATGTGCGGCCCAACATGGATGTCTACAAGGCGCAGGACGCCGCGGGTGATCGCTGGAAGGTGATCCCAATCATCGAGGACAAGAAGAAGCTCGCCAAGGATGCCGGCATCTGGAACCTGTTCATGCCGCCGCGCAATGACAGCCACCACCATGTCGATGACACCTTCGAATTCGACGGCCCCGGCCTCACCAACCTCGAATACGCTCTGTGCGCCGAGGAAATGGGACGCATCGGCTGGGCTTCAGAGGTGTTCAACTGCTCCGCGCCCGACACCGGCAACATGGAAGTGTTCCACCGCTACGGCACCCGCGAGCAGAAGGAAGAGTGGCTGCGCCCGCTGATGAACGGCGAGATCCGTTCGGCCTTCCTGATGACCGAACCCTACACCGCCTCCTCGGACGCGACCAACATCGAAACCCGGATCGAACGTGACGGCGATCACTATGTGATCAATGGGCGCAAGTGGTGGTCCTCGGGCCTCGGCGATCCGCGCTGCAAGGTCGCGATCGTGATGGGCAAGACCGATTTCAGCGCCCAGCGCCACGCACAGCAATCGATGGTGCTGATGCCGATCGACACCCCCGGCGTGAACATCATCCGCCACCTTCCCGTCTTCGGCTATGACGATGCGCCGCACGGCCACATGGAAGTCGAGATGGTCAACGTCCGCGTTCCCGTCTCGAACATGCTGCTCGGCGAAGGGCGCGGGTTCGAGATCGCGCAAGGCCGCCTCGGGCCGGGCCGCATCCACCACTGCATGCGCACCATCGGGGTCGCCGAAGAAGCGCTCGCCAAGATGTGCCGCCGCCTGCAGGAGCGCGAAGCTTTCGGCAAGCCGGTCTACAAGCACTCGGTCTGGGAGGAGCGCGTCGCGCGTGCTCGCATCGACATCGACATGACCCGCCTCCTCTGCCTCAAGGCCGCCGACATGATGGACAAGGTCGGGAACAAGGCCGCGAAGCAGGAAATCGCGATGATCAAGGTGCAGGCGCCCAACATGGCGCTTAAGATCATCGACGATGCCATCCAGGCGCATGGCGGCGGCGGCGTGTCGGAGGACTACGGCCTCGCCTCGGCCTATGCCCACCAGCGCACGCTGCGGCTGGCGGACGGGCCGGACGAAGTCCACGCCCGCTCGATCGCGCACATGGAGTTCGCCAAGCACGCGCCGGTCCCCGGCCCGAGCGCGAACGCCCTGCGCGGCAATCACGGGCGCGCCGCCAATGACGGCCAGAGCTTCAGCTCGGGCGACATGGGCGTGGCGCGTTAAGAACTGATCAAACAGCCGTTCGTGCTGAGCTTGTCGAAGCACCGTTTTTCTCTTTGAACCTGAGCTACGAAGGAAGAACGGCCCTTCGACAGGCTCAGGGCGAACGGAGTTTGCTCGTGGCAAAAGCCGCCATCCTTGAACAACCCGGCCAGGGCCTTCGCATCGCCGAAGTCACCTATGCCGAACCCGGCCCGCATGAAGTCCTGATCGACACCAAGGCCTGCGGGCTGTGCCATTCCGACTTGCACTTCATCGACGGGCATTACCCCCACGCGCTTCCGGCGATCCCCGGGCATGAGGCAGCGGGGATCGTGCGCGCGGTGGGTTCCGAAGTGCGCACGGTGAAGCCCGGCGATCACGTCGTCTCCTGCCTCAGCGCGTTCTGCGGCCACTGCGAGTTCTGCGTCACCGGCCGCATGGCGCTGTGCCTTGGCGGCGACACCCGCCGCACCAAGGGTGAGGCTCCGCGCATCGCCTTTGCCGATGGCAGCGCGCCGGTCGCGCAGATGCTCAACCTTTCCGCCCTGTCGGAACAGATGCTGATCCACGAACACGCCTGCGTTTCGATCGACAAGGACATGCCGTTTGACCGCGCCGCCCTGCTCGGCTGCGCGGTGACAACGGGGGCGGGGACGATCTTCAATGCGTGCAAGGTGACGCCGGGCGAGACCGTGCTGGTGGTCGGCTGCGGGGGCGTGGGCCTTGCGGTGATCAATGCCGCCAAGATTGCCGGCGCGGGCAAGATTATCGCCGCTGATCCCTTGCCGGAGAAGCGCGCACTCGCCGAAGTGCTGGGCGCGACCCACACCGTCGATGCGCTCGCGGCTGATGCCGCCAAGCAGATCATCGCGATCTCCGGCGGCGGGGTCGATTGGGGGATCGAAGCGGTCGGACGGCAAGCCTCGGCCGATCTCGCGGTTGCCAGCCTAAAGCGCGGCGGGACCGCCGCGATCCTCGGCATGATGCCGCTCGATTGCAAAGTCGGCCTTGGCGCAATGGACCTGCTCGGTGGCAAGAAGCTGATGGGCGCGATCATGGGGATGAACCACTTCCCCGTCGACCTTCCGCGCCTGGTTGATTTCTACCTCCGGGGCCTGCTCGATCTCGACACCATCATCGCCGAGCGCATTCCGCTCGAAGCGGTGAACGAGGGCTTCAATACCATGCGCGCCGGCCACTCCGCGCGCACCGTGGTGGTGTTCGACTGATGGACATCGATTTCGACAAGGAAATGGTCGGTACGGTCGCGGTGACCGAGAAGGACGCGCTCGACCTCGACAGCCTCACCGCATGGTTCACGGCGCATGTCGAGGGCTTCGAAGGCCCGATCAGCTACACCAAGTTCAAGGGCGGCCAGTCAAACCCGACCTACCGGATCGACACGCCCGGCACATCCTACGTGCTGCGCCGCCAGCCCTTCGGCAAGCTGCTGCCATCGGCCCATGCGGTTGACCGCGAATATGCGGCGATGACCGGGCTTTACCCCACCGGCTTTCCCGTCCCGCGCACCTATGGGCTGTGTGAAGACCCGGAGGTGATCGGCTCCAAGTTCTTCGTCATGAGCCTCGCCGACGGGCGGAGCCTGTGGAACGGCGCACTGCCCGGCCTGACGCCTGACGAGCGGCGCGCGCATTACCACGCGCTGATCGACACGATCGCCGATTTGCACCGCAACGATCCGCAGGCAATCGGCATGGGCGATTATGGCAAGCCCGATGATTATTGCGCGCGCCAGATCGCCCGCTGGACCAAGCAGTACAAGCTCTCCGAAACCGAGCACATGCCGGAAATGGAAGCGCTGATTGCATGGCTGCCCGAAACCATCCCGCCGCAGCACGGATCAAGCGTCGTCCATGGCGATTACCGGCTCGACAATGTGATCTTCCACAAGACCGAACCGCGCATCATCGCGGTGCTCGATTGGGAGCTGTCGACGCTGGGCGATCCGATTGCCGATTTCAGCTACCTGATGCTCAACTGGTATCAGCCCGCCGATGGCCGCGCCGGGCTTTCGGGCCTCGATCTTGAGGGCTTGGGCATCCCCAGCGTCGATGAGGCCGTCGCGCGTTATGTGGCGCGGACCGGATACCCCGTGCCGCCGATGGACTGGTATTTCGCCTATAACCTGTTCCGCCTCGCCGGGATCATTCAGGGGATCAAGAAGCGGGTGATCGACGGCACTGCCTCCAGCGCCCATGCGCAGGCGATGAGCGAGCGGGTGCGCCCGCTGGTGGAGACAGCCTACAGGTTCGCGCTGGCTGCTGGGATGCCTGCGTAATTCTTGGGCAGGCCTTGTGCCGCCTACGTATGCCTGCCCAAGCCATGAGCAGCACGCTTGCCGCTGCCCGCGCGGCCCGCTAGGCGCGCTTGCACACTTACGCCCGGAGACCGCCCATGCATGACCACCTGATCACCGCCATCGAAGCCGCATGGGAAGACCGCGCTTCGGTCACGCCCGGCCACGCCGTCAACGAGGCCGTGAGCGAGGCGCTCGCGCTGCTCGACAGCGGCGAGGCGCGCGTCGCGCAGCCGGACGGGAACGGCGGCTGGCAGGTCAACCAGTGGCTCAAGAAGGCGGTGCTCCTGAGCTTCCGCCTCAACGACAATCGCGTGATGGACGGCGGCGCGGCTGGCGCGCCGGCCTATGACAAGGTGCCCCTGAAGTTCGCCGGATGGGGCGACAATCGCTTCAAGGAAGCGGGTTTCCGCGTCGTCCCCGGCGCGGTTGTCCGCCGGGGCGCACACATTTCGAAGGGGGCAGTTCTTATGCCGAGCTTCGTCAATATCGGTGCCTATGTCGGTGAGAACACCATGATCGACACCTGGGCAACCGTCGGATCGTGCGCGCAGATCGGGGCGAACGTCCACATCTCGGGCGGGGCGGGGATCGGCGGGGTGCTGGAGCCTTTGCAGGCCGAGCCCGTGATCATCGGCGACAACGCCTTCATCGGTGCCCGCGCCGAGGTGGCCGAGGGTGTGCGCGTGGGCGAAGGCGCGGTGCTTTCGATGGGCGTCTATCTCGGTGCCTCGACCAAGATCGTCGACCGCGCGACCGGCGAGGTGCACATGGGCCAAGTTCCGCCCTATGCCGTGGTGGTGCCCGGATCGATGCCCGGCAAGCCGCTGCCCGATGGCAGCATGGGCCCGAGCCTCTATTGCGCGGTGATCGTCAAGACCGTGGACGCGCAGACCCGCTCCAAAACCGGGATCAACGAGCTGCTGCGCGACTGACGCGCCCGCCCTCGCGGGAACAATTCGCTCTCTTGACTGTTGGTTGACGTTACGGAAACATCTTCCGTAACGTCACAACAACAACAGGGAGCGGGCATATGGCCGATCAGGACGAAACCATCCGCATTGCAGACGAAGCCGCGCGCGGCGCGGTGACCAATACGGGGCTGCGCTATGTGCTGGCCTTCAGCCTGATTTTGGCCGTGATCGCCATGAGCGGGGTGTGGATCATCCCCGCGCTGTTCATGGCGCACTGATCAGCGTCTCGATCGGGGCCATGTCCGCCACGCTGGCGGAATAGGCCTCGGCCGCACGCATGACGCGCAGGGCATTGCGGCTGGCGATCAGCTCCAGTTCGACCTGCGAATAGCCCCGCCGCGCGAGCTCGGCGAAGAGCAGCGGATAGCCTCGCACATCCTCGAACCCGACGGGGCCTGACGGCATGCCGTCGAAATCGCCGCCAATGCCGATATGCTCGACCCCGGCCACCTTGCGGATGTGGTCAATGTGATCGGCCATATCCTTGATCGTGCTCGCCGGTTCGGGGTTGGCCTTGTCCCATGCCGCCAGCCCTTCGGCGACCTTGGCGGGCTGGCCGAGCCACAGCGCCTTGAGGCGCGCGGTCTCAGCCTCGCGGCGCGCGCCCCATTGGCGCAGGCCTTCGCTGATGAAGCGCGGCAGCGCCACCACCATCACGATCCCGCCATTCTGCGGCAGGCGCGCCAAGACTGAGTCCGGCACGTTGCGCGCATGGCCATTCACCGCCCGCGCACCCGAGTGGCTGAAGATCACCGGCGCGTGCGCCACGTCGAGCGCGTCCATCATCGTCGCTTCGCTGACGTGGGAGAGATCGACCAGCATCCCCAGCCGGTTCATCTCGCGCACCACATCCATTCCGAACGGCGAGAGGCCGTCATGCTTGGGCGTATCGGTCGCGGCATCAGCCCACGGAGTGTTGCTGTTGTGGGTCAGCGTCATGTAGCGCGCACCCAGCGCATGCAGCTGACGCAGCACGGCAAGGCTCGACCCGATCGAATGGCCACCCTCCATCCCCAAGAGCGAGGCAACCTTGCCCTCGGCCATGGCGCGCTCGACCTCGTCGGCGGTGGTGGCGAAGCGCAGCCCCTGCGGGTAGCGCGCGATCAGGCGCTTGGTGACGTCGATCTGCTCGATCACTTCGCGCACCGCTTCGGCCTCATCGGGGTTCGAGGGGACATAGCCCGACCAGAACTGCGCGCCGACCTTACCCTCCCGGAGCCGGGCCAAATCAGTGTGCATCACACTGCCTTGCGGATGCGCCTCGCCGGTGTCGAGCGTGTCCTCGAAATCAAAGCCATTGATCTGGTTGGCGACCCGCGCGCGCAGCTGGTTGGGCACGTCATTATGCCCATCGAACACCGGCGCGGCTTCCAGCGCGGCGTTGGCGGTCGCGGTCGCCGGATCGACCGTTTGGGCCGCGAGCGGGGCGGGCAGCAGCAGCGCGGCCGCCAGAGCGAGGCGCGAAGACGCGAAAAGTTGCATGGGGTAGGCTCCCGAAGCTAGAGCGCCTGCGAGAGCAGGCAAGGACATTGGCATGGGTGATAGCGCGGCAGCACTGATCGAACAATTGGGCCTCGTCGCTCATCCAGAGGGCGGGTGGTATCGCGAGACGTGGCGCGGCGCGCCGGGGCCGGACGACCGAGCGCAAGGAACCGCGATCGTGTTCTTGCTGAAGGCGGGCGAAGCCTCGCACTGGCACACGGTCGATGCGGCTGAGCTGTGGCTATGGCAGGCGGGCGATCCGCTCGAACTGCGCCTTTCCGCCACCGACGCTGGACCAGCCCGGTCGGTAATCCTCGGCGCGGATGTGGCCCAAGGACAGCACTTGCAGGGGCTGGTGGCGCCTGGGGAATGGCAGGCAGCACGATCCTTTGGCGCACCGCGCTTTGGCTTCAGCCTCGTCTCCTGCGTGGTGGTGCCGGGGTTCGACTTTGCCGGGTTCGTGCTTGCCCCGCCGGGCTGGGAACCGGGCCAGTGACGCGCCTCGTCCTGCGCTGGCTGCTGGCGGCGTTCTACGGGTTGGCGGGCGTCATTCACCTCATCAAGCCCGCGCCCTTCCTCACCATCATGCCGAGCTGGGTGCCCGCGCCCGAGGCGGTGGTGCTGTGGACGGGGGTGGCGGAAATCCTTGGCGCGATCGGGCTGGCGCAGCCCTTCTCCAAGCCGCTGCGGCAGGCGGCAGGATGGGGCCTTGCGGCTTATGCGCTTTGCGTCTGGCCCGCCAACATCAACCATTTCATCCTCGACATGGCGAAACCCGATGGCGGGTTGGGCCTCGCCTATCAGGTTCCCCGGATGATCGCGCAGCCGCTGATCATCTGGCTCGCGCTATGGGTCGGCGAGTGCCTGCCGCTGCGCCGCAATCCGGCATGACGCCGGAAGAAGCCATTCTCGCCCTCCTCGCCGAACGCACCGCCGGGGCGACCATCTGCCCGAGCGAAGCCGCGCGCCGCCTCGCCGCAACCGGCGGCGATTGGCGCGCGCATATGGACGCCGTTCACGCCGCTGTCGATGCTTTGACTGAGCAGGGCACGATCATCCTGTCTTGGAAGGGCACCCCCATGCAAAAGCGGCGCGGACCCTATCGGATCGCGCGCCGCTGATGTCAGCCTAAGCTGTGGTGCCGCGTGGGCACCGCCAGACTTAGCTGAGGTGCTTCGAGACCGCTGCGGTCATCTTGAACATCGAGATCTGGTCCTTGCCGATCACGGCGCCAAGCTTGGCATCGGGATTGATCTGACGCTTGTCGGTCGTGTCCTGAAGACCGTGGGCCTTGATGTATTCCCAAACCTTCGAGGTCACCTGAGCGCGGGTCATCGGACCCTTGCCGATCACCGCTTCAAGATCACCCGAAAGCGTCACCGGCTTCTGCAGTGCGTTGGTTGTGCCAGCCATTGTCTACTCCCTTTTCATAGTGGCAGGTTAATCAATCTCATCATCTTCCCAACCCGCATCCTCATCCGCGCCCCCTGTGAAAGTGGCGTGGAGCACTGCGCAGGCCGTGATTGACCCTTGCAATGATGCGAGCAGTTCCGCCCTTCCCGCGCCGGGCATCAACACAAGCGGCAGGTCGGTGGCGAACAGTTGAAACAGGTAGTGGCGCGTCTCGCCCTCGGGCGGATCGGGAAGCAGCCATTCGGAATTGCCGTGGGCGTTCTTGCCGGTGCGCGGCGGCACTTCGCCTTCGAGCAGCTTTCCGCGCTGGCCCGCCAGACCCCACACCAGCCAGTGGCAGGCCGGGTCTTTGCCATGGGCCGCAACTTCCTCGACCACGAGGACCAATTCCTGCGAGCCGGGGGGCGGCGCGCTCCATTCGAGCGGCGGCGCGACGGAATCTTCTTCGACTGCCGTGAAGCTCGCGTCGAGTTCTTCCCCGGCGGCAAAGGCCGGGCTGGTGAGCGCAAAACCCCCGCGCGCAATCGTTTGCGCAGACCCCAGCGACGCAATCGCAAGGCCGGAATGGCGCGCGGGCGCGGGCACGTGGGGTGCAAGCCAAGAGGGGAAATCAGTCATGATTCTGTCGCTTCATCGCCCTCGTGCTAGTCCGTTCGTCTCCGAGAAACGAGACTCGGCAAGGTATTTTTTGCCGGATTTTGCGGAAAACCCTGCAAATGCAGGCAAAAAGGTCACGGTTTTGGACAAATTGGTAACGGATGCGGAGCAGAATTCTTGCTCAAAGCGTTAGGGCAATGCATCCATCGTCACCTGCCATTCGCTTATCTCTTCGCCGCCAACTGGAGTTGTCCCCCGCCATGAAGACCGGTCGCACCGCCTTAAGCTTTGTTCTCGCACTCAGCCTTGCTGCTTGCGGTGGCGGTGATGGTTCGTCGACGCTGAGCCCAATCGCTGGTGGACCGACCCCGACGCCCACGCCAACCCCCACGCCGACCCCAACGCCCACTCCGACGGCCTGTTCGATCGCTTCGCAGATTGATTTTGCCGACCGCGTCCTGAATGAATGGTATCTCTTCCCCGATCTGCTCGCGACGGTGAACCCGGCCAGCTTCAGCAGTGTCCAGTCGTTCCTCGATGCCCGCGTCGCCCCGGCCCGTGCGCAGGGGCGCGATCAGGGCTTTACCTTCGCCACTTCGATTTCGCAGGAAAACGCGCTGATCAGTTCCGGATCGAGCGCCGGTTTCGGTATTCGCCTGTCCTATGACAGCGCAGCGCGCCGGGTGTTTGTGACCGAGGCCTTCGAAGGGGCCAATGGCCTTGCCGCCGGACTTGACCGTGGCAGTGAAATCATCGCGATCGGCACGTCCACCACCGACCTTCAGACCGTCAGCAGCCTGTTCGCGAGCGGCGGGACGCAGGCCGTGGTCAACGCGCTCGGTCCGTCAACCGCAGGAACGGCCCGGGTGCTGCGTTTTGTCCAGCCCGGCGGCGCGGTGATCGAACGCAACGTCGTGAAGACCGATTTCGCGCTTGACCCGATCTCCGACCGGTACGGCGCCCTGATCCTCAATGATGGCAACAGGCGGGTGGGATACCTGAACCTGCGCACCTTCATCGTGTCTGATGCCTCGGCGCAGCTGAGGCAGGCCTATGGCCAGTTCGCCGCCCAAGGTGTGACTGAGCTGATCCTCGATTTCCGTTATAATGGCGGCGGGCTCGTCAGCGTGGCGGAGGTCATGGGCGACCTTATGGGGTCAGGACGTGTGGGGCAGGTGTGGAGCCGAACGGTGCTGCGCCCGTCCAAATCGTCCGAGAATACCACCCGCCTGTTCCGCAGCGAGACCAATGCGATTGCCCCCACCAAGATCGCAGTGATCTCCACAAGCGCCACCGCCTCGGCGAGCGAGCTCGTGACGAACAGCATGATCCCCTACGTTCGCAATAATCTGGCGCTGGTGGGCAGCAATTCCTCGGGCAAGCCGGTCGGCCAGTTCGGGTTTGATCTTTCCGAATGCGATCTGCGCGTGCGGGCTGTGACCTTCCAGACCGTCAACGCAGATGGGCGCGGCGAATATTTCAATGGGCTGGCGGGCGTTGTGCCGAACAGCTGCCGCGCCGGGGATGACTTCACACGGCCGCTGGGCGACCCGCGTGAAGCCTCGATTGCGGCTGCGCTCGATTTCCTCGCCGGACGGTCCTGCACCCCGATTGCCGCAAGCGGTTCCAGCATTGCACCCGTCAGCATGAGCCCGACCCAGCGCCAGCGCATCGGTCTCGACATTCCTGAACGCATCTCACTCACACCGAGAAGGCCAACCGCCGCGCAGTACGAAATTCCGGGATTGTTCTGAGCCTAAGGGGACAAAGCCCCAAACTGGACGGGTTCGCCTGCCGCAGCAAGTAAGCCGGTGATGCCGTCAGCTAGGGCGCGGCCTCGACGGTATAGGGCTGCTTGTCGGTGTAGCCGCAGCCGCGCAAGGTCTCCTCGCCCAAAGCGACCGTTGCGACGTAAGGGAAGGTCCGGTCACTCATCCCGTCGCTGCATTGCCCGGGAGTGAGCGTGATGGTCACAGGCGCGCCAAACAGCGTGCCCGTCAGGCCCAGGCCGTTGTTCCCGGCAAAGCGGGCCACTGCAAAAGCGAAGCCTTCGGGATGTTCGGGGTTGCTGTAAGTGGCCTCAGCCCCGTTGATCCTGATGGCCCAGAATGGCTCGGTGCCGGTCAGGGTGATGTTCTCTGCCGGGGCGATGCCGTCGAAGGTCTTGCCCTTGGGATCGATCGCATCTTCGGGCGAGGCGCAGCCCGCCAGCGCAAGTGCGGCGGCAACGGCGGCGGTCAGCGCCATGGCTTTGCGGGTCCGGCTCATCTCTTTCGCTCCCATCTGAGGCAGCCGAGATACGCCGGCCAGACGATCTTTCAAAGCGCCTCGCGCGGCGGAACCTTGGATCGGCCGAGGGGTTGCTGACCCATGAACTTTACCCCGACCCGCGCCCGCGCCCAAGCCCGCCTGACCGAATTCCTGCCCGCCGCCGGACGCCGCTATGCCGATACCCGCAACCATGATGATGGGCCAGCCGACGGCGGGCGCGGCAATGTCAGCCAGCTATCGCCGTGGCTTCACGCCGGGCTGATCAGCGAGACCGAAGTGCTCGAAGCCGTGCTCGGTGCGCACAGCCCGCGCGCAGCCGAAAAGTTCATCGCCGAGGTGTTCTGGCGGGTCTATTTCAAGGGCTACCTCGAACAGCGCCCGGCGATCTGGTCCGATTACTGCGCCGGTCGCAATGCCGCGCTGGCGGCGATGGAGCGCAACGCCGGGCTGCGCATCGCTTACTCGCAGGCCGTGGAAGGCCGCACCGGGATCGAAGCCTTCGATACCTGGGCGCAGGAGTTGGTGACCACCGGCTACCTCCACAACCATGCGCGGATGTGGTTTGCGAGCATCTGGACCTTCACGCTGAAGCTCGATTGGCGGCTGGGGGCGGACTTCTTCCTGCAGCATCTGATGGACGGCGATGCGGCGTCGAACACGCTGTCGTGGCGCTGGGTTGCGGGGCTGCACACCAAGGGCAAGCACTACCTTGCCCGGCCTGACAATATCGCCCGCTACACCGCCGGGCGGCCCGAGGGCGCTTTGGATGCGCAAGGGCTGGTAGAGGATGCCGAGCCGCTAGAAGAACCGCAGGATTACCCGCGCCAGAAACTCGATCTGCCCGCCCCGGTCACTACAACCGATCTGGCCCAGCCCTTCGCGCTGCTGCTGCATGACGAGGCTGCGCATCACGCTCCGCTTGCCCTGCCCGCTGCCCCGGCACTCGTGATCGGCGCGGCGCGGCCTTTGGCGCGCTCTCAGGGCGATATTGGCACGCTGGCAGCCAACTTCGCCGAGGGTGCGGTTGCCAGCGGGATGGCTGAGGCGGCGGCGGAGTTCGGGTGCCCGGCAGTGGAATGGCGCGCGGGCGAGCCGCTGGCCGTGGCGCTGGACGCGGCCGGGATCAGCCGCCTTGCGCTGCCCTATCTCCCCACGGGATGGACCCGCGACGCACTGTGGCCCGATCTGGCCCCGCTTGTCGCAGAAGGCCAGGTGGTCACCCTGCTGAGCGATCTCGACCGCGCTACCTGGCCCCACGCCAAGGCGGGGTTCTTCGGGGTCGCCAAGGCGATTGAGGACGTGCTGCGCGAATGCGCGATCGGCGGCGGCTGAACGCGCGGCCTATTCGCCGCTGTCAGCCACCATCAGGCTTTCGGCCGCCCGCTTGTCAGCCCGCAGCTGATCGGCCTTGACCCTCTCCTCGGCGGTCTTGCGCGCCTGTTCGGCGAGCCCGCGCCAGGTCTTTTCCGATCGCAATTCGCGTTCCCGAACATTGTCGAGCGTCGCCTGCTCGGCGAGCGCTGCGGCTTCATCGGCGCGTTCGCTGCAGAATTCGTAGGTCTGGGCCATCGGGGGTATCCTGCCGTGAGAGGGGGGGTAGGCGGGAGGCACGTCAGTCAGTCAAGGCAAGGGCCGGAAAAGCGCATCGCGCCCCCCGGCCCTCGCGGTATGCGTGTTAGTCAGCAGCCGAGAGGTTCACGGCGCTTTCCTTGCCATTACGACCCTGTTCGAGATCGTAATTGAGGCGCTGGTCCTTATCGAGGCTGTGCATGCCAGCGGCCTGCACGGCGGTGATGTGGACGAAGCTGTCCGACGAGCCATCATCAGGCTGGATGAAGCCATAGCCCTTGTCGGTGTTGAAGAACTTTACGGTTCCGGTCTTGCTCATACGATGTTCCTTTCAAGAACAATGAGTTGCCCCCGCGCGACATGCGCGAAGGATAGTGCGTTATCGTCCGATGAAAGGAAGTCGTCGTCTGGTTAACGCCGGGGCCTGCGGGACGAACCCATGGCAAGCGGCGGAGCACAAATTTCGAAGTCCGTCGCATATTTCGACGTCAGCAACGGGTACTTAGCACAGCTTGCCCCAATTACCTAATCTTGCACGGCAGCCCCGCCAGGACCCACCAGCAGGTCGATCACAGCGTCGAGATTGGCCAGCAATTCGGCGCGCGTTGCTCCGGCGCGGGCGTGCAGGGCGGCGGCGTAGATCGCGTCGCGCATGATCTGGCCCAGCGCCGCAGGCGAGGTTGACGGGGCGAAGCCTCCTTCGGCAACGGCGCGTGCGAACCGCGCTTCAAACATCGCGCCGCTTGCCAACATATCGGCGCGCAGTTCGGTCTTCACCGACCGCTCGGTCATCGCCTCGACCACAGCCGTGCCAACCAGCAGACACCCGCGCGGGCCGACCTCACCCGCCATGAAATTGCCGACCGCCCCTTCGGCCGCTTGACGCAGCGCGGTGGCAAGATCGGGGTGCGCCAGCCGTTCCTTCATCGCCGCCCGCCCTTCGGCCTCGTACTGCCGCAGCACCTCCAGATACAGTGCCAGCTTGTTGCGGAACCCGGCGTAGAAGCTCGGCTTGTTGATTTGCATCGCCGCGCACAGGGCATCGACCGAGGTTGCGGAAAAACCATTCTCCCAGAATACCTTGCGAGCCGCCAGCAACGCAGCCTCTCGATCATATTGACGCGGCCGTCCGGGCGGCCGTTTTTGTACTGTCACCTACAAACCCCTTGCTCCTAAAGGGTTTTATTCGTATTAGTACAAAACTGCAAACCAATAAGCGAATCACAGCGCGTTTTTGCGCTCGGGAGGCTGCATGAAACGTTCGGGCAACATCGCGGCACTGATGGGCTTTGCGGGACCCGCGCATGTCCCCGACCGTGCCATGAACCAAGACTTCCGCCCTCGCCCCGCCCCTCCCGAAAGCGGCCGCGCCTTGCTTGCCGATCTGGCGCAGGCGATCGACTTCTACCTTGACCCGGCCGGTTATGACCACGCCGCCCTTGCTTTCGCGCGCTCGCTTCAGGACTTCATCGCCCCCTCGGGTGAGGCGACCACCCGCGAAGACATCACAAACCGCCTCGCTCTGATCGCAAGCGTTTGCGACGATATCCTGTGTGGGGATGGCTTGCTTCATTAGAGTCTGTTTCAGTAGGGTGGAAGCAGACTCTAAGGGGACAGAGCGGGCGGTCCCCAGCAGAACGCCAGCCAGCCCAGCCTCAAACCCGGCGGGATCAAGGGGCTGGAGAACATGAAGAACAGCTAGGGGCGCGGCGCTTGCCCACCCCTGACCCCTCCCGCGGGCGAGAGGGGGACTATCGGGTTAAACCCCGGCGCGCTGCGCTCTTGGCAGCAGCACCGCAAAGGCTATCGTCACCATCAGCAGCGCGGGCACGTCGCCCAGCAGGTGGCCGTGGTGCATCGGCGCGGCTAACGATTGCAACGCCATGATCGCGGCGTGCACCGCGCTCGATAGGGCGACGAACCAGATCAGCGAGACATGCTTGAGCGGATCGCGCGCGGCGAGGATCATGAACACGCCGAGCGTCGCATAGACCCCCACGATCATCATGAAATATTGCGAGGCGGCGGGCGGCCCCTCGTGCCACGCCCAGCCGCTCGGCCAGACGATCGCCAGCGGACCAACAAGGCAGAACACCGCCCCGAAGGCGACCAGCAGGATTTGCAGCAAGCGATAGGCATTCATACGTCGATCCCCCCAAGGAAGCACGGCCCGGAGGAAGGGTCTGCCCTTTTGCAGGGCCGGTCAAATCGGCGCCGCTTAAAGCGGGGGATGGACGGAGCGGTGCGCTGCTCAGTCGCCGGTGCGCTCCAGCACGGTGCGGTTACGGCTGAACCACTCCTCGCCCGGCTCGTCGAGGAAATCGACCTCCTTGAGCGTAACCAGCCGGCCGCCGTCGCGCGTGGTGGTCTCGCGGATGCGCGCGGGGCGGTCGTCGTCCTGGCCGTCGCGCTGGGCGAGGATCGTCCAATGCTCCGCGTCGCGCGCCGCCGCGAGGGAGAGGGTGCTGGCGCTCACCTCGGGAGTGCGCCCGGCGCGAAAGCCCGTGCTGTATTCAGTGACGCCATCGGGCCCGAGCATCGCAAGCGAGGTGATGAACACATTGCCCACCCGCGGCCCGTCATCGAAGGTCGCGCGGCGGGTGAGGGTGTTGCCGTCACCCTCCAGCGAGACGGTGACGGTGACAGGAATGCCCTGCCACTCGCCCGATTGGTAATCGAGATATTGCAGCTCCCCCGCCCAGGCGCCCGTGATTGAGGTGCGCGCCTGCGCCAGCGTCACCGCCGGGGCGTCTTGCGCAGCGACGGGGAGTGCGGGGGCGAGCGCGGCCAGAATGGCAGCGGCGTAGACTAGGCGCATCGTGGTTCTCCTCATGATGGCCGAGCTACGCCCCCCGGCCCCTGCCGGTTGCACTCAATCGTGCTCGCGGTCCCCGGCCCCGACATAGAGCTGGTTGCCGACTTCGCGGTACTTTGCGCTCATTTCGGCCATGCCCGCCTCCGCCTCGGCTTCGGAGGCGACGAAGGTGGTGATGTCGGCGTTCTGCTTGGCGGCGAAGTCGCGCACCTCCTGCGTGATCTTCATCGAGCAGAACTTCGGACCGCACATCGAGCAGAAATGCGCTGACTTCGCGCCTTCGGCCGGGAGCGTCTGGTCGTGATATTGCTCGGCGGTTTCAGGATCGAGGCTGAGGTTGAACTGATCGCGCCAGCGGAATTCGAAACGGGCTTTGCTCAGAGCATCGTCGCGCACCTGTGCGGCCTGGTGCCCCTTGGCGAGGTCGGCGGCGTGGGCGGCGAGCTTGTAGGTGACGACGCCCACCTTCACATCGTCCCGGTCGGGCAGGCCAAGATGCTCCTTCGGGGTGACGTAGCAGAGCATCGCCGTGCCATACCACCCGATCTGCGCCGCGCCGATGCCGCTGGTGATGTGGTCGTATCCGGGCGCGATGTCGGTGACGAGCGGCCCCAAGGTGTAGAACGGCGCTTCGCCGCAGGCCTCCAATTGCTTTTCCATGTTCTGCTTGATCTTGTGCATCGGCACGTGGCCGGGGCCTTCGATCATCACCTGCACGTCCTGCGCCCAGGCGCGCTTGGTGAGTTCGCCCAGCGTGTAGAGCTCGGCGAACTGCGCTTCGTCATTGGCGTCGCGGATCGAGCCGGGACGCAACCCGTCGCCGAGGCTGTAGGCGATGTCATAGGCCTTCATGATCTCGGTGATCTCGTCGAAGTGCTCGTAGAGGAAGCTCTCCTTGTGGTGGGCGAGGCACCACTTGGCCATGATCGAGCCGCCGCGGCTAACGATCCCGGTGACGCGCTTGGCGGTCAGCGGGATGTAGGGCAGGCGGACCCCGGCGTGGATGGTGAAGTAGTCGACGCCCTGTTCGGCCTGTTCGATCAGCGTGTCGCGGAAGATCTCCCACGTCAGCTCCTCGGCGATGCCACCGACCTTCTCCAATGCCTGATAGATCGGAACGGTGCCGACCGGCACGGCGGAGTTGCGGATGATCCATTCGCGGGTGTCGTGGATGTTGCGGCCCGTCGAGAGGTCCATGATCGTGTCCGCGCCCCAGCGGGTCGCCCAGACCATCTTGTCGACTTCCTGCGCCACGTTGGACGCGACGGCGGAGTTGCCGATATTGGCGTTGATCTTGACGAGGAAGTTGCGCCCGATCGCCATCGGCTCGGATTCAGGGTGGTTGATGTTGTTGGGGATGATGGCGCGGCCCCGGGCGACTTCGCTGCGGACGAATTCGGGGGTGATGACATCGGGGATCTCCGCCCCCCAGCTTTCGCCATCGCGGATCAGATCAGCGGCGATTTCGCGCCCGAGGTTCTCGCGCTCGGCGACATATTCCATCTCGGGCGTGATGATCCCGCGGCGCGCATAGTGCATCTGGCTGACATTCATGCCCGGCTTGGCACGCAGGGGCCGCTTCACCGCATTGGGGAACTGCGGAACACCGCCGCTACGATCGGGGCCGAGCTGGCCGTTATCCTCCGGCTTCACCTCGCGACCATCGTAAGCCTCGACATCGCCGCGCGCCATGATCCACTCGCGGCGCAATTGCGGCAGGCCAGCGTTGATGTCGATCCGCGCCTCAGGGTCGGTGTAGGGGCCGGAGGTGTCGTAGACGCGCACCGAAGGCTCCCCGCCCTCCAGATCGATCTCACGCATGGCGACGCGGATGCCGGAGCCGGTGCGCGCGCCCACGTAAACCTTGCGGCTGCCACGGATCGGCCCGGTGGTGACACCGATTTCGACGGGGCTGTTGATGTCGGCCATAGCTTGCTCTCTCCTCACAGCGGAGAACAAGCGGACCTATGGCGTTCGGGCCAGCCCACTCCCTCCGCCGATGCTAATCGGTTCAGGTTCGACGGGTCGGGCGGTGCTATCCGCCCCTCTCAGCCAAGCGGCTCCCCGGGGATGGGCCTGCATTATAGGCTCTTTGCGGCCATGTCGAGGCGCTTGCCGACAGTCCGGATTTAACTTTCCAATATGGAAACTTATCACTTGCCGAATCGGAAAGTGATGCCTATTGACTTTCCAAGATGGAAAATGACGAGTGGCCACCGTCGCGGCTCGCCATCGATACAAGGAGCATTCGGTGACTGATATCGACGAAGCAAGGGCCGCGATGGCCGAAATCCGAGCCACTGAACAGCGCCTGTCCGTGCGGATGCAGTGGCCGTTCTGGCGGCATCTGGCGGCGGGCCTTGGAATTGGGGTGCTGATATTCTCCCAGACCCTTGAAGGTGGACTGTCGGTCTTCGCAAGCTTCGGTGTCGTGCTCTTCGCGCTCTACCTGAAAAATGACGATAAGAAGCGCCACGGCATGTTCGTCAGCGGGCTGATCGAAGGCCGGGCGAGGTGGATAACCTATGCCCTGATTGCCCTCGGATTGGCTGCGTGCCTCTATGTGAGGATAGGCATGAATGAGCCGCAGCGCGAACAACCGCTGTTCTGGGTGCTTCTGGCGGCAATGATCATAGCAACCACCGCGCTCAGCTTTCTGTGGCAGCGTGTTTACCAGCGGGAGCTGCGGGGGCACGGCCGATGAGCGGTGCTATCGACACGGTCCTCCACGCGCCCGCCCGGTTGCAGATCGCCGCAGTGCTCGCGCGCGTCGACGAGGTAGAATTCGCAACCCTGCGCGACATCACGCAAGTCAGCGACTCTGTGCTGTCCAAGCACCTTTCGGCGCTTGGAGAGGCGGGCTATCTGACTTTACGCAAGGCGGCGCAGGATGGCCGTCAGCGCACCTGGGCCGCCTTCACGCCGCAGGGCGCCAAGGCCTTCAAGGCGCATATGGCAGCTCTGCAGGCGCTGGTTGAAAGCGCGCAGCGGGCTCTGGGCTAGGGCATTCGCGCGCAAGGTAACCCCGCCATGGCAGCGGGCCCCAAGCGCCCCCGCCCATATCAATCCTCCTTCGCCACCCCCAACAAGCTCACCGCCAGCAGCAGCGTCGCAAGCACGCCCGATCCGCCTGCGAGCGGAAGATCACCCAGCACATCGCGCCCGGCGGCCAGCGACAGCGCGTTGGCACCCAAAGCGACTACACCCACCGCAGCAGTCAGTCCGCCCAGCGCCTTCCCCCCGGCGCTCATCCGCGCAAAACCGAAGACGATGGCGGCGAGCGCCAGCAGCACCTTGGCCGCGTTGTACATCATGAAGGAGAACGCGACGACCGCGCCGATCAGCGGGGCGAAGGCCGGATCGGCCTTGGCCGCGTCACCAAAGGGGCCGAACATGGTGAGGCCGACACTGACCTGCACCACATTGAGCACCGCCGCAGCCGCAATCGCCGACCAGCCGAGGTGCAGCCGCTTGGCCTGTGCCAGCGCCGCCCCGGCAAAGGCTGCCATCAGCGTGAACACGATCCCCTCGATCCCCCACAGCGGTGCGCGCGAAAGCTCGGGCATGGTGAGAAAGAGCGCGGTGTAGATCGATTGCGTGATCGTTGCCACCAGCAGCAGGGCGGCGACGATGGTGACGGTGCGTTGGTTGGTGGTCGGCATGTGGTGTTCCCCTTTAGCATCGACGGCGCCGACAGGGCGCATTCCGGCCCAGTTCGCGCCAAGAGCGGGAATGGTTACACTGCCCCTGCCGTCACTCGATCACCCGACCGCGCACCATCACGAAGCCAACCTTCTCCAGCACGGTTACATCCTTGAGCGGATTGCCATCCACCGCGATGATGTCCGCCGAGAAGCCGGGGGCGAGCTTGCCGATCTGGTTGTCCATGCCGAGCACCTTGGCCGCAACCGTGGTCGCTGAGGCCAGCACTTCGCGGTCGGTCATACCCTGTTTCTTCATCAGCCCCAGCTCCTCGGCATTGCGGCCGTGCTGGTACACGCCCGCATCGGTGCCGAAGGCGACCGTCACGCCGTATTGGCGCGCGCGCGACACCAGCGAGGCCATCAGTGGCTGCACCGCGCGGATCTTGTTCTCGACCACGGGAGTGTAGATGCCCTTTCCCAGCCCTTCGGACACGCCTTCAAGCGCCATCAGGGTGGGCACCAGCACAGTGCCGCTCGCCTTCATCGCGCGAGCCGCGGCTTCATCGAGGTAGGTGCCGTGCTCGATCGAATCGATCCCGGCTTCGGCCGCCTGCTGGATGCCGCGCGCGCCATGGGCGTGGGCCATCACCTTCAGCCCGAGCGAATGGGCGGTATCGGCAATCGCTTTCATTTCCTCGGGCGTGAAGTGGGCTTCAAGGCCCCGGCCCTGCTGCGACAGCACCCCGCCGGTGGCGGTGATCTTGATCACGTCGCTGCCGTTCTGGCTGGCGAGCCGGACCTTGGCCGCGCATTCGACCGGGCCAGTGCAGGTGAACCCGCTGTCGAGCAGTTCATTGACCTCGGAACGGAAGCCGTTGACGTCGGCATGGCCGCCGATGATCGAAAGCGCCGGGCCAGCGGCGACAATGCGCGGCCCCGGCACCAGCCCCTCGGCGGTGCCGCGCCGGAGCGAGAACGCCGTATCACGCCCGCTCCCTGCCTCGCGCACGGTGGTGAAGCCTGCGAGCGCGGTGAGGCGCGCGTTCTTGGCACCCACGACCACGCCCCATTCGTCCGGTTCGGTCGCTTCCTTCCAGAAATCACCACCCGGATCGCCGGTGAGGTGGGTGTGCAGGTCAATCAGACCGGGGAGCACGGTCTTGCCCTTGAGGTCGATCTCGCGGTCGGCCTTCACGGCACCATGGCCGGGGGTGATGGAGACGATCTTGCCATCGGTGACAAGGATGGTCGCCGGGCCGCTCGGCTCGCCTGCGGCGTCGGTGATGACGCTCCCGGCGCGGATCGCCACGGTCTCAGCGGCCAGCGGCGCCGCCAACAGGGTCCCCGCGGCGGCCAGTCCCGCGAGCACGATATTCCGGAATTTGCGCATGATCGTGTCTCCCTCGCCTCGATCGGCCCCGCACACCTGATGGCGCGCCGGAGCGATCAAGGCAAGAGCATCAGAGGCGCCGGATCAGAACCGGATCAGAAGGTATAGGCGGCCCCCAGCCCGGTGATGAACTGGTTGGGGTCACCGCGCAGCGCCGTGTAGGGCGTGTCGGCCGCATCGCCGAGCAGGCGAGAATAGCCGCCGATCGCGGTCAGGCTCCATCCGCCGTTAAGGAGATTACGGTCGAGATCATAGGCGAGGATCGCGGTCGTGCCGATGCGGTTCAGCCCGCCATCGGCGCGGAACTGCGGCAGGCCGCTCGCCAGCGCTTGCGCCGGGGACACCGTGAAGTAGTAGTCGGCGAAATTGTCGTCGATGAACTCCGCGCTCGCCTGCGCCTGCAACGAAAAACCGCTGCCAAGCGGGGCGCGGTAATTGATCTGCGGTTCGATCACCATGCCCTCATGCGCCCCCAGCACGTCCCAGCGCGCCTGCACGCCAATGCTGAGTTGATCGAGCGGGCGAGCGACCCCGCGCCAGGCAACCGAGACATTGCCGCCCACCTCGAGCGCCGCATCAAGCTCGCCCGCGCGGGCCACGACGTCGTCGGAGATGCGGTTGTTGCGATCATTGCGGAACCGGAACGCCGGGCCGAAAGCGATGCGCGCGCCCTTTTGTGGGGCAAGGCCGGGCTTGCCCGGGTTGAGATCGAGCACGAAACCCGGCCCATTGGGGCTGATCCCCACCCCGCCCACGCGGCCCACGATCAGCGGCAGCGGAAAGGCAATGTAATCATCCGACCCGGCATAGCTCGGCACCAGCCCTGCGCCGAGACCGATGGTGGCCCAGGTTTCATCGAACACCGGCTTTGTCATCGCAAACGGCGGGGGCGCGGCGGAAGGCTGGGTCTGAACGGAGACGGCGTCCTCGCCCTCACCCTCGGCATCATCGCTGGCGGTGGCGGGGGCGGCGAAAAAGGCAGCCAGTGCGAGGGCAGAGGCGGCAAAGCGAATGGTCATGGCGCGATCCTTGGCGTCGGTTCAAGCGGGGCAACGCGGGCGCCTCATATTGTTTCCGCGATATGTTGCAACATTCTTCGCGCTTGCGAAGATTGCCGTTCGGCCCCGCCTCGCCTAGGGCATGATCAGATGTCCGATTCACCCTATATTCACGACCGCGCAGGCGTCCGGCCCCTCGATGTCATCATCGTTGGCGGTGGGCTTGCGGGCGGGCTGATTGCGCTGGCGCTGCATCGCCACGCGCCGGGATGCCGGTTCGTGGTGATCGAGGCTGGACGCACCTTTGGCGGGCACCATCGCTGGAGCTGGTTCGAAACCGACCTGCGCCCGCAGGCTCAGGCGCTGATGGCAGGCTTTGCGCTCAATGGCTGGGATGAAGGCTACGACATCACCTTCCCCGGCCTCAGCCGCACCCTGCCGACATCCTACCGTTCGCTCGCCAGCGCCGAATTCCACGCCAAGCTGATCGCCGAACTGCCCGACGATCGCGTCATGCTGGGGACCAAGGCGGCGAGCCTTCATGCAGGCGGCGTGACGCTTTCCGATGGCACGCGGCTCGCCGCCAAGCGCGTGATCGATTGCCGCCCGTTCCGCTCCTCCGCCGCGCTCAGCGGCGGGTGGCAGGTGTTCCTCGGCCAGCAAGTCCGCTGCAAGACACCTCACGGCCTCACCCGCCCGGTGATCATGGATGCGAGCGTCGATCAGCTCGCTCCGCATGGCAATGGCGCAGCCTATCGCTTCGTCTATGTGCTGCCACTGTCGCCCACCGACGTCTTCATCGAGGACACCTACTACGCCGATCAGCCCAAGATGGACGCTGAGGTGCTCAAAGGCCGCATCGCCGCCTATGCCCACAGCAAGGGCTGGAAGGGCGACGTGGTCGATCAGGAAGCGGGCATCCTGCCGGTCATCTCAGGGGGCGACGTCAATGCCGCGCTGGCCGAAATCGCCATCCCGGGCGTGGCGATTGCGGGCGCGCGCGGGGGCTTTTCGCATCCGCTAACCAGCTACACCCTGCCCTTTGCGGTCGACAATGCGCTGGCGATTGCCGGGCTGATCGCTTCCCGCCCGGCGCTGACGGGCGAAGAGCTCGCCGCCTTCTGCGCGGCCCGCGCGAAACGCCACTGGCGCGCGACTGGCTATTACCGGATGCTCAGCCGGATGCTTTTCGAGGCTGCCGATCCCGACAAGCGCGTGGTGGTGTTCGAGCATTTCTACGCCCTGCGCGGCGCGCTGGTCGAACGCTTTTACGCGGGCCGCTCGACTTGGCCGGACCGTTTGCGCATCCTCACGGGCAAGCCGCCCGTAGCTATCCCACGCGCCATCCGCGCACTGTTTTCCTCGGGCAAACCCCTCGACATCAAGCCTCTCAACATGGAGACCCCGGCATGAACGCCGATGTGAAAATCAAGATTCCCAGCGCGAAGGGCATCAACCCCGCCTCAGCCGAACGCTATGCCGGCAAGACCGCCTGCGTTATCGGCTCAGGATTTGGCGGCATGGCGCTGGCGCTGCGGCTGCAATCGGCCGGGATCAGCACCACCGTGATCGAAGCCCGCGACAAGCCCGGCGGCCGCGCCTATTTCTGGGAGCGCGACGGCTTCACCTTCGATGGCGGCCCGACCGTGATCACCGATCCGCCGTGCCTCAAGGAATTGTGGGAGCTGACCGGCCACGACATCGCCGAAGATGTCGAGCTGATGAAGGTCATGCCCTTCTATCGCCTCAACTGGCCCGACGGCACCAACTTCGAATATTCGAACGACGAGGAGCAGCTGAACGCGGAAATCGCCAAGCTCAATCCGGCGGACGTCGCGGGGTACGCCCGGTTCCTCGAGTATTCCGAGCGGGTCTATAACGAGGGCTATCTGAAGCTCGGCACCAAGCCGTTCCTCGATTTCAAGACTATGCTGAAGGCCGCGCCCGCGCTGATCAAGGAGCAGGCCTGGCGCTCGGTCTATTCGATGGTGTCGAGCTACATCGAGCACCCCAAGCTGCGCGAAGCCTTCAGCTTCCATTCGCTGCTGGTGGGCGGCAATCCGATGAGCACCTCGTCGATCTACGCCCTGATCCACAAGCTGGAAAAGGACGGCGGCGTGTGGTGGGCGCGCGGCGGCACCAACCGGCTGATCGCCGGGATGGTGCGCCATTTCGAGCGGCTGGGCGGCACGATGCGTGTCGGCGATCCGGTGGTGCAGGTGCACACGCTGGGCACCAAGGCCACCGAAGTCGAGACCAAGAGCGGCTTCCGCCAGCGCTTCGATGCGGTCGCCTCCAACGGCGACATCATGCATTCCTACAAGGACCTGCTGTCGAACAGCGAACGCGGCAAGCAGATGGCCAAGTCGCTCAATCGTAAGAGCTTCTCGCCGTCGCTCTTCGTGGTCCATTTCGGGCTGGAGGGCACCTGGCCCGGCATCCCGCACCACATGATCCTGTTCGCCAAGCGCTATAAGGGCCTGCTCGACGACATCTACAAGAACGGCGTGGTGCCCGAGGATTTCGCGATCTATCTCCACCACCCGACCGTGACCGATCCGAGCATGGCGCCCGAAGGCAAGAGCACCTTCTACGCGCTGGTGCCGGTCGCCCACATGGGCAAGATGCCGATCGACTGGGACGAGGTCGGCCCGAAGCTGGAAAAGATGATCCTCGACGAGCTGGGGCGCCGCTTGATCCCCGACATCCATGAGCGGATCGTTACCAAGTTCAGCTATGCGCCCAAGGACTTCAAGCAGGACCTTTCGGCCCACATGGGTAGCGCCTTCAGCCTTGAGCCGGTGCTGTGGCAGAGCGCCTATCTGCGCGGCCACAACCGCGATGACGTGATCGACAATTACTACCTCGTCGGCGCGGGCACGCACCCCGGCGCAGGCATTCCTGGCGTGGTCGGCAGCGCCAAGGCGACCGCCGGGCTGATGCTGGAGGATCTGGCGAAGGTTCCTGCGTGAAACGTCTCGCGGTCTATTGCGGCTCGGCCTCGCCCGAGGATTCGCGCTATGTCCAGCTGGCCTATGATGTCGGCGCGGAATTGGCCGCGCGCGGCATCGGGCTCGTCTATGGCGGGGGCAAGCTCGGGCTGATGGGCGCGGTCGCCAAGGGCGCGAAGGAAGCGGGCGGCCATGTCACCGGCATCATCCCCGAAGCGCTGGTCAAGGCGGAGGTTGCCAACCATGATTGCGACGAACTCGTCACGGTCAGCGGAATGCACGAGCGCAAGCAGCGCTTTACCGACCTGTCCGATGGCTTCGTCACCATCCCCGGCGGGGTCGGCACGATGGACGAGCTGTGGGAGGCCATGAGCTGGTCGCAGCTGGGCTATCACTCGAAACCCGTGGGCCTCCTCAACGCTTTCGGCTTCTACGATCACTTGCTCGCCTTCAACGCCAAGATGGCCGAAGTCGGCTTTGTCCGGCCCGCGCACCAGAATATCCTTATCGCAGCCGACACATGCCCCGAATTGCTCGCCAAGATGGCGGCCTACCAACCCCACACCCCGATCTTCCGCATGAAGGCCGAGGAGCTGTAGGCTCGCACGATGGCGGTCGATCCTGCCACCCGCGCCGCGCTGGTTGAACACGCGCGGCTGTCGATCAAGCGCGGCTCGCAGAGTTTCTCGGCGGCCGCGCGCCTGTTCGACCGAACCACGCGTGAACGGGCGTGGCTGCTCTACGCCTGGTGCCGCCGCGCGGACGACATTGCCGACAATCAGGAGATGGGCGGTGAGCTTGGCGATCAATCCGATCTCGCCGAACGCCTCGCCCGCATCCGCCGCCTGACCGCGCTCGCCTTTGAAGGCAAGCCGACGGGCGATCCGGCCTTCGACGCGCTCGGCGTGGTCGCTGCCGAAGTCGGCCTCTCCCCGCAAATGGCCGAGGACGTGATCGCCGGGTTCCAATTGGACGCCGAGGACTGGCGCCCGCGCACCGAGGCCGACATGCTGCGCTATTGCTACCACGTGGCGGGCGCGGTGGGCGTGATGATGGCTGTGGTGATGGGTGTGGACCCTAAGGATCAGGAGACGCTCGACCGCGCGAATGACTTGGGCCTCGCCTTCCAGCTCTCCAACATCGCGCGTGATATTGTCGAAGATGATGCGGCGGGGCGCTGTTACCTTCCCGAAATCTGGCTGGTCGAGCAGGATATCGAGCCCGGCCAGCACACCAAGCCGCACCACCGTAAGGAACTCGCTGAGATGGCGGCGCGGCTGGTGGCGCTGGTCGAAAAGCACGAGGCGGCGGCGCGCGTGGGCGCGGCGAAGCTCCCGTTCCGCAGCCGCTGGGCAGTGCTTTCTGCCGCACGCATCTACGGCGCAATCGGGCGGAAGGTCCGCGCGCGCGGGCCCGAAGCGTGGAACAGCCGCACCTATGTCCCGCGCAGCGAGAAGGCGCTCTACGGCGTGCGCGCGTTCCTCTCGGCAGTGATCAACCGCGAGAAGATGCCCAAGGGCGGGATCGACTGGGGCATCACGGATTATCGGCCTAGGGGGTGAACCCCAAACCCGTTCGTGCTGAGCTTGTCGAAGCACTGCACTTCTTGCCTGAGGCACCTAACCAAAGAGGTAGGGCAGCCCTTCGACAAGCTCAGGGCGAACGGTTTTCTTTTGGTCGAAGGCGGGCTAACCAAAGGCCCATGAAAGCCCTTCTCGCCACCGCCGCGCTCTTCGCCGCCGCGTCGCTCGCCGCCGAACCCTCGTCCGAACACGCCGACGTCATCGCCGGCGTCGATGCCTTTTTCGACGCGCTGCGCAGCGACGACAAGACCGCGTTGGCGCAGACGATGGACCCGCAGGGCCTGATCACCATCCACAACCGCATGGACCCAGCCGCGCCGAAGATCCTCTTCGTGCCAGTGGCGAAGCACCTCGAGAACTGGCTCAAATCCCCGAACGGTCTCGACGAGCAGATGATCTACCAGACCGTGCTGGTCGAGGGCGACATGGCGCAAGTGTGGGGCCCCTATCGCTTCATCGCCGGCGGCAAGACCAGCCATTGCGGGGTGAATTCGATGAGCCTCGTCAAGCGAGACGGCGCGTGGAAAGTCGCCAATACCAGCTTTTCGATGGTGCCGCCTGACCAATGCGCCGCCATCGGCGCACCCGAGGCCCCCGCGCCATGATCACCAAACTCCTGATCGCCAATCGCGGCGAGATCGCCTGCCGGATCATGCGCACAGCGCGCGCGATGGGGATCGCGACGGTCGCGGTCTATTCCGATGCCGATGCCAAGGCGCCGCATGTGCGCTCCGCCGACGAGGCGGTGCATATCGGCCCCTCGCCCGCTGCCGAGAGCTATCTCGTCGGCGCGAAGATCATCGCTGCCGCGCAGCAAACCGGCGCCGATGCGATCCATCCGGGCTACGGCTTCCTCTCGGAGAACGCCGATTTCGCGCAGGCCGTGCTCGACGCGGGGCTGATCTGGGTCGGCCCCAAGCCCGCCAGCATCCGCGCGATGGGTCTGAAGGACGCAGCAAAGCAGCTGATGCGCTCCGCGGGCGTGCCAGTGACTCCGGGCTATGACGGGTCGGACCAGTCGGTCGAGCGGCTGACGGCGGAGGCCGAGGCGATCGGCTACCCCGTCCTCATCAAGGCCGTCGCAGGGGGCGGCGGCAAGGGGATGCGCAAGGTCGATGCGCCCGCTGATTTCGCCGCGTCGCTGGAGTCCTGCCGCCGCGAGGCCAAGGCCAGCTTCGGCAATGATGAAGTGCTGCTGGAGAAGTGGATCACCTCGCCCCGCCATATCGAGGTGCAGGTGTTCGGCGACGCCCACGGCAACGTCGTCCACCTGTTCGAGCGCGACTGCTCGCTCCAGCGCCGCCACCAGAAGGTGATCGAGGAAGCCCCCGCCCCCGGCATGGACGAAGCCACCCGCGAGGCGATCTGCGCCGCCGCCGTGCGCGCGGCCAAGGCAGTCGATTACGAGGGCGCGGGCACGATCGAATTCATCGCCGACGCCAGCGAAGGCCTGCGCGCCGACCGCATCTTCTTCATGGAGATGAACACCCGGCTTCAGGTCGAACACCCCGTCACCGAGGAGATCACCGGAGTCGATCTGGTGGAGTGGCAGTTGCGCGTGGCGAGCGGCGAGCCGTTGCCCAAGCGGCAGGAGGAGCTCAGCATCAATGGCCACGCGATTGAGGCGCGGCTCTATGCGGAGGATCCGGCGACGGGGTTTCTGCCGAGCACGGGGCGGTTGGAATACTTCGATCTCCCGAAGGCGGCACGACCAACCCGCTGGCCAGCAGTCCCAAGCGGCGCAGAGCGCGAACTCGATTTCGCACAGTCGGTGCGGATCGAAACCGGCGTCGAGGAGGGCGATTCCATCAGCCCGTTCTACGACCCCATGATTGCCAAGCTCATCTGCCACGCCGAGAACCGTCAGGAAGCGATCATTGACCTCGCCAAGGTGTGTGGCGGCAGCGGCGTTTGGCCGGTCAAGACCAACGCCAGCTTCCTGCACTCCTTGCTGGTGCACCCGGACTTTTGCCGCGCACGGCTCGACACGGGCTTTATCGCCTCGCACGAGGATGATCTGGCGTTCGCGGCATATGACCCGCCGCAATGGCTGCTGGATACGGCCGCCTCTCGACTGACGTCGCCCAAGACAGCCTTGTCCGGCTTCCGCCTCAATGCTCCGGCCCAGCCCGAAGTTCGACTCTCGGTCAACGGGCATGCCAGCGTCGCACGCTTCATGCCGGAACCCGGCTACGACCAGCAGCAACGCAGTATCTACAGCGAAGCGGGCGAACAAATTTTCGCGGTCGAACTCGGCACGACCTACCGGATTTTGCGGGAGCGCCACGACGGCACCGGCCAAGCCTCCGCCGCCGATGGAGCGATCATTGCGCCGATGCCGGGCAAGGTCATCGCAGTCGATGTCAGTGAGGGTCAGGCCGTTACCGCCGGGCAGCGGCTCATGGTGCTTGAGGCGATGAAGATGGAACACGCCCTCACTGCGCCCTTCGACGGGGTGGTCGAGGGGCTAGCGGTCAGCGCGGGCGGGCAGGTGCAGGTCGAGGCGGTGTTGTGCCGCGTGGTGCCTGCGGCTGGGGACGGCGCATGATTCTCCCCTCCCCTTGGGGAGGGGCCGGGGGTGGGGGGTCCGCCCCATCGACGGCCGAGCACCCATCCCCCAGCCCCTTCCCTCAAGGGAAGGGGAGCTTATGACCTGGGCCAAAGAACTCGAAGAACTGCGCGCCGCCTTGTGGGCTGCCCTGTTCATGCCGGCGTGCATCGTCATGCATGAGGCCGCGCATTACGCAAGCTATCTCGCCTTTGGCCTGCCCGATCCGACCTTGTCCTACGCATCAGGCGGCTTTGCGGGAATGCGCGATTACTGGATCATGCTGCGCGAAGGCGATCGTGCCGCAGCAGAGGCGCTTGCCCCGATCCGCGATGTCGGGCTTGCCGCGCTGGCAGGGCCGCTGCTTACGATCATTCTCGGCAGTGCGGGCCTGTGGCTGCTGGTCGCGCGCCGATCGCAGGCCGGAGGAGCGCTCGCCTTCGCCGCCTTCTTTCGCGCTGTGCCGATTTCGGTGGTCTATGCGCTCGGCACCCCGGAACATACCGACGAAGCCCATATTGCGCTGGCGCTGGGCTTGCCTGGCGCGCTGATCGTTGTGCTGCAAGTCGCGGGGCTGGTCGCGGCCATCTGGCTGATGCTGCGCCGCACGACCTGGAAAACCACGCTGGCCATCGTCGCGGGAGGTCTCGCGTCGCTCGGAATTTGGATGGCGGTGCTCGGCCCGCTATTGCTGCCGGAATGACCTGGGCCAAGGAACTCGAAGAACTGCGCGCGCGCGAAGCCCTCGCCGAGCAGATGGGCGGCGCGGACAAGGTCGCGCGGCAGCATGGCCGCGGCAAGATGGACGCCCGCGCGCGGCTGGCGGCCTTGTGCGACGAGGGCTCGTTCCGCGAGATCGGCAAGATCGCCGGCTCGGCCAAGTATGAAGCCAACGGTGATCTTCAAAGCGTCACCCCCGCCCCCTTCCTCTTCGGCAAGGCGCTGATCAACGGCCGCCCGGTGGTCGCCACCGCCGACGATTTCACCATTCGCGGCGGCGCGGCGGATGCGGGGATTGCGCGCAAGATGGTGCAGGCCGAGATGATGGCGCACCAGTTGAAGCTCCCGATGATCCGCATGATCGACGGCACCGGCGGCGGCGGCTCGGTCAAGACGCTCGAACAGATCGGCGCGACCTACATCCCCGCGGTGCCCGGCTGGGGCGATGTGGTGACCAACCTCGACACCGTGCCGGTGGTGGCGCTGGCGCTTGGCCCTACGGCGGGGTTGGGCGCGGCGCGCACCGTCGCCAGCCATTATTCGATCATGGTGAAAGGCCTCAGCCAGATTTTTGCGGCGGGGCCTGCCGTCGTGGATGGCCTCGGCGAGGCCTACCGCAGCGGCGAAGCGAACCACGAGGAGGCCAAGGAAGCGCTCGGCGGATCGGCGATCCACACCCGCAACGGCGTGGTCGATGACGAGGTTGCAAGCGAGGCCGAGGCCTTCGCCCGCGCGCGGCATTTCCTCTCCTTCATGCCCGAATATGTCGGCCAGCCCGCCCGCCGTGCCGCCTGCGATGACCCTGCGGACCGGCGCGAGGAGGCGCTGCTCAGCATTGTGCCGCGTGACCCCAAGCAGGTCTATTCGATGCGTCGCTGCCTCGACATGGTGTTCGATAGCGGGACGGTGTTCGAAATCGGCAAGCACTGGGGCCGCGCCGCGATCACCGCGCTGGCACGATTGGACGGCTGGCCGGTGTGCGTCATCGCCAGTGATCCGAGCTATCTCGGCGGATCGTGGGAGGCCAAGACCTCGGAGAAGGTCGAGCGCTTCGTCAAACTCGCCGACCAGTTCCGGTTGCCGATAGTCCACCTCGTCGACAACCCCGGCTTCATGATCGGGCGCGAGGCGGAAATGGCGGGGACGATCCGCTACGGCGTCAATGCCATGAACGCGATCTACCGCGCGACCGTGCCGCTGGCCAGCATCGTCCTGCGCCGGGCCTATGGCATCGCGGGCAGCGCGATGAGCAATGCGGATCGATACCAGTACCGCTATTGCTGGCCATCAGGTGATTGGGGGAGTCTCCCCATCGCAGGCGGGCTGGAGGTCGCCTACAAGGCGGAACTCGAAGCTGCCGATGACCCGCAGGCGCTGCTGGAGGAGATCCGCGCAAGGCTCGCCAAGGTCACCTCACCGTTCCGCAGCGCAGAGCGTTTCAATGTAGAGGACATCATCGACCCGCGCGACACGCGGCCCCTGCTGTGCGAATTTGCGGGGCTGGCGTGGCGGCGGCTAGAGAGCGAACTCTAGCGTTTACTCGAACTCTTTCGCCAGCTTCTGGCCGAGCGCCATATCGCTATCCGAAGGCCCGAACAGCTTGCCCTTCTCGCTCAGCAACACCAGCACCAGACACACCAGCCCCGACGCCAGCAGCGCCAGCGCCAAGGGCCGGGCGGTGCCATCATAGGCATAGCCGATCGCACCGCCGAGCAGCGCCGCCGTGGTCATGCGCACGAACCCGTGAGCCGAACTTGCCGCGCCCGCGATGGCAAAGAAAGGGTTCATCGCAATCGCGCCAAAATTGCTGCCGATGAAGCCAAGCAGCGCCATGTTGATCGCCATCAGCGGCACGAATTGCCACAGCTGCTCGTCGGGCTGGAAGGCGAACATCACCTGCACGCAGCTCACCGCGATGAAAGCAAAAAGCGCCGTGTGGCTTACCCGCCGCGCGCCGAAGCGCTCGACGATGCGCGAATTGGACCAGCTCGCCAGCGCCATCGAGCCCGCGCAGATACCGAACACCAGCGGGAAAATCTCGCCCGCGCCAAAGGTCTGGGTGATGAGCTGCTGCGAGGAATTGATGAAGCCAAAGAGCGCGCCAAACACCAGCGCCGAGCCAATCACGTAGCCCACCACGCTCGGGGTTGAGAGCGCGCGCGCCATGTTGCGGGCGATGGGCAGCGGGCGGATCGGCTGACGGTTTTCTTCCCGCAAGCTTTCTGGCAGGCGGATATAGACCCACAGGCCCATCGCCACCCCCAGCAGCGCCATGACGCCAAAGATCGCGCGCCAATTACCCACCTGCAGAATCGCCTCGCCAATCGTCGGGGCGACCGCAGGCACCATCAGGAAGATCACGAAGATCAGGCTCATCATCTTGGCCATCTTGTCGCCGCCCACCCGATCACGGATGATCGCGGGCGGCAAGGCGACAATCCCTGCGGCAAAGAAACCCTGCGCCGCGCGCACGGCAATCAGCGCATCATAGGTCGGCGCGAGCGCGCTCGCGATCGATAGCGCGATATAGACCGCCACTGCGCCCAGCAGGATCGGCCGGCGACCGAACCGATCGGCCAACGCTCCCGGCACCAGCGAACCCATCCCGCCGGTCAGCAAATAGACCCCGATCACGAATTGACGATCATTGCCCGCAATCGCCAGATCGGCAGCGAGTGCATCGAGCGCGGGCAGGATCGCGTCGATCCCGAAGGCGTTCAAGGCCATCAGCATCGCCATCATCCATAAGAGTTCGCGCTCAGCGAGCGGCTTGCGCCGCGCGTTCTCGGGACTCGATGAGGCAGAAGCCGTGGCCATGGCGGGGCCTTTGCCAATCGGTTCGCCGGATGACCACTGTTCTTTTCGCATGTGCACAAAATGGCGTGGCCACGCGAAAGTTCCAGCAATGGTTCCTTCGGGCGATGCAAGGTTCTATTTGCAGGACATGGCCAGCCCGCCGCCCTCGCCCGACGATCAGGACACCGCGCCTGGATTGCGCAAGATCATCCATGTCGACATGGATGCCTTCTTCGCCAGCGTCGAGCAGCGCGATAACCCCGAGCTCAAGGGCAAGCCCGTCGCGGTCGGCGGTGCGGGCGGGCGCGGGGTCGTCGCCGCCGCGAGCTACGAGGCAAGGAAGTTCGGGGTTCGGAGTGCCATGCCCTCGGTCACAGCGCAGCGCCTGTGCCCGGACCTGATCTTCGTGCGCCCCCGGTTTGACGCCTACAAGGAAGCCAGCCGCCAGATCCGCCGGGTGTTTGAACACTACACGCCGATCATCGAGCCGCTAAGCCTCGATGAAGCCTATCTCGATGTGACCGAAGACCGGCTCGGCATCGGCAGCGCCACGCGCATCGCCACGCTGATTCGGCAGGAAATCCGCGCCAAGACGCAACTGACCGCCAGCGCCGGGGTGAGTTACAACAAGTTCCTCGCCAAGCTCGCGAGCGATCAGAACAAGCCCGATGGGCTGTGCGTGATCCGCCCGGGCGAGGGCGCGGCGTTTGTCGCGGGGCTGCCGATCAGGCGCTTCCACGGGGTCGGCCCGAAAGCGGAGGAGCGGATGCAGCGGCTCGGCATCGCCACCGGCGCAGATCTCGCGGCCAAGGACATCGCCTTTCTGCGCACACATTTCGGCAGCATGGCCGATTACCTGTTCCGCGCCGCGCGGGGGATCGACCTGCGCCCTGTCGCCGCGCACCGGGTGAGGAAGTCGGTCGGCGGGGAGCGGACGTTCTCCGAAGACATCGGCAGCGCTGCTGCCCTGCGCGCAACGCTGGATAACATTGTGGATATCGTGTGGGAACGGATCGAAGCGGCAGGCGCGAGGGGGCGGACGATCACGCTCAAGATGAAGTTCACCGATTTCCGCATCATGACCCGCGCGGCCTCGCTCACCGATTTCGTCAGCAGCAAGGAGGAGTTCGCGCAGGTTGCCCGCGCGCTGCTGGAGGCTGAATTGCCGCTGCCTGATCCGATCCGGCTGATGGGTCTGACGCTCGGCAACCTTGAGGGGGCCGAAGATGCCAAGCCTGCGCGCGACGAGGCGCAGCTCTCGCTGCTCTAGCCCCGCATTCCCCGCCGCCGCCACGCATCGATCCGCGCGCGAGTTATCCGGCCGAGCGGCTCGGGCAGGGAGTGCGAGGGGAAGAAGCGCGCTTCGGCAATCTCACGCCGGTCCGGGCGCGGGTTGAGGTTGCAGGTGGCTGCGAAGAGGTGCGCGGTGTGGGGCGAACCCGACAGGACTTCCTCAAGCGTGCCGATCGGTTCGATCCGGGTAAGCGTGATGCCGAGTTCCTCCTGCACCTCCCGCCGCGCCGCCGCCTCCGGATCTTCGTCCGGCCGGAGCCCCCCGCCGGGCAAGCCCCACACCTTGGGGCCATAGGTGTGCTTCAAGAGCAGCACATCGCCGCCGAGATTGGTGATGATCACGCTCACCCCGACGAGCGGCGTCCCGCGCCAGCGCCGCCAGTAATGCCGCACGAAATGCGCCAGCGGCAGAGCCAAGCGGTGGAGCGGGGCGGGGAGGAATTGCGGCATCAGAAAAAGACCGTCACCGGAATGCGGAGCGCCTCAGCCAGCCGCAACAAGCGCGCCACCGGCAGATCGTGCTCGCCGCGCAGCGCGGCTTCGAACACCGCACGCTTGTCCGCCGCGCCTGCCAGGGTGAAGGCGATAGCATCGGTATTGGCCAGCGCGGGCAAGGTCAGCGTGATCCGGTCAAACGGCGCGTGGGCCGGCAGCGGGTCGGGCGTGAGGCGGCGGATGGCTTGCGGATCATCAGCCTTGGGATCGGTGTTCGGGAAGAGCGACGCGATATGTCCATCCGGCCCCATGCCAAGCCATGTGAGCGCGAAATGCGGCGGCACGGCATCCTCGGTCAGCGCGATGGTACTGGCCCCGGTCGGGGCAACCAGCGCGCGGATTTTGCCGGTGTTGGAGGCCTCGTGATCCTCAGGCACGATCCGGTCGTCATTGGGCCACACCGCAAGGTCTGCCCATTCGATGCTGTCGCGGTAGCGATCGATCAGGTCGGCAAGGATCGGGAACGGCGTCGATCCGCCGGGGATGGTGATGGCACACGCCCCGGCCTCGCCCAGCTGCGCCGCCAACCAGTCGGCAATCGCGGCGGTGCCTGCATCCTCAATGATCGCAATATCCTGCATTCCCGCCTGCATAGCAAAAGGGCCGCCCCCGGCAATGGGGGACGGCCCTCCATGCTTAGCTATATGCAGCAGCCTCAGGCCAGCAGCGAGCGCAGGAACCACGCGCGCTGTTCGGCCATGTCGGTCCAGTCGTCGAGCAGCCCGTCGGTGGCATTGTCTCCCGCCTGTTCGGCGAGGTCCTTCATGCCCTTGAGCCGCTTGATCAGCGTTTCGTTGTCGCTCAGCAGCTCGGCGATCATATCCTCGGCGGCCAGCGTGGTGCTGTCCTGATCCTTGATCTGGGTCGCCTTGGTCACGGTGCCGAGCGAGGTCAGCGTATCGGCATCGAGCTTGCGCACCCGTTCCGCGATCAGATCAATCTGGTCGCGCACTTCCAGCGCGTGTTTATCGAACAGCAGGTGCAAGTCGTGGAAGCGCGGGCCCTTCACGTGCCAGTGGAAATTCTTGGTCTTGATGAAGAGCGCGAAGTGATCGGCCAGCAGGCCGTTGAGTTCGCCGATCAGGGCGGCTTTGGAATTGGTGGCGGGGTCGGTCATGGCGTCCTCCTTGAATAGGGCCGGATCCTCCGGGTCTCCCTCTATATGGGGATCAACGGGGCCATTTCACAGGCGTCCGGTGGAAGGCATTGGTAGCCGATCTAATCGACAAAAGCGATCAATGGGCGGCGAAGCGAGCGTTCAATCCGATGAAGAGCGCCGCGATCAGCAGGCCAGCGGCGAGCACCAACCGCAACGCGCGCAGCGGCCAGCGGGCAAGGCCCGCCGCGCCAACACTCCACCCTAACGTCACCGCCGCCGCCCCGCCCAGCGCGCCTCCCAACCCTGCGGCGAAGGGCAGGTTGGCCCATGCCCCCAGCGCAAACACCACAAACCGCGCCCCATCGCCAATCTGGCGGGCGAGCAGCACGATGGCGATGGCTCCCAAGGAACGGGTCGGCTCGCGCGGGACCTGGGCCTTGACCGGAACAGCGAGTTCGAGCGCGGCAAGCCCCAACGCAAAGGCGACCAGCATCTCTGCAGCACGGCGCGGCAGGAGCGTGGCGAATTCGGCCCCCACCCACGCCATGGCTGCGGCGCTGAGAATAGCGCAGGCAATCGCGATCAGCAGCAGCGGCAGGCCTTGTCCCAAAGCCTCCGCCCAGCGCGCCACAAGCCATTGATCGCGCCCGCCCAGCGCCAGCGCGAAGACCAGCACCAGCGCCAGCAGGAACCCATCCATCAGCGAGCGTTGCCGATCAGGCCACCCACGGCCCGGTGATCGCCACCGTCTGGGTTGGCCCATAGGCGTTGACGAACAGCACCCGGCCATCGGGCGAGAAGCACCCACCCGCAAGTTCGGTCTGCGCTTGGAGCCGTGCGAGGGTATAGGCGCGGCCATCAGGGGTGATGCCGCGGATGTGGTTATCGACCACATCGGTGTACTGATCTTCGCACACGATCAGATGGCCGTTGGGGGCCACGGTCAGGTTGTCGCCAAAGTTGAATTGCTCGGTGCTCTCGCTCTCGAAGAACAGCTCGACCATATCGGGCGCGCCAGCGAGTCCGGGGCTGAGCTTGAAGATCTGCCCCAGCTGCTTTGCTCCCCCGCTGGTGCAACAGGCGAACACCGCGTTCTCCCCCATATGGAGCCCCTCGCCCCGCGCAACCAGCGCCGCACCCTTGGCCGCCGCGCGTTGGCGCAGGTCGTCCTTGGGGGCTTCGACATCGTCGCAATCGATCCAGCGGACCCGGTATTGCTGGCCCACAGCCATCGCGGGGGAAGTCCAGTTGCGGGTATCGGCCAGACCTTCGACCACCATCGCCTGCAAGCGACCGCCTTCGGCCAGACGCCCCGGAACCTTGGGCAGGAAGCGGTAGAGCACCGAATCGTCGCGGTCCTCGGTCATGTAGACAATGCCCGATGCCGGATCGACCGCAGCGGCTTCGTGGTTGAAGCGGCCCATCGCCTTCAGGGGCACAGCCTCGACAAGGCCGGGCGCAGAGGCGGGGACTTCGAACACCCAGCCGTGGTTCTGCTCCAGCCCGTCGCCATAGCGCTGGCCGGGGCCGGTGGGGGCTTCCTCGCACGTGAGCCATGTGCCCCACGGGGTCACCCCGCCCGAACAATTGCGGATCGTGCCGCCAAGGCTGCGGAACTGGCGCTTGACGCTCAGCGTCGCGGCGTCGAGCACGATGGTGGTGGTGCCGCCGGGGACGAACACGCCATTCCTCTTGCCAAAGCCCTTGGCAATCGGCCCGCCTGCATCGTGATGCGGCTGCAATTCATGGTTGCGCACCAGCGCGATCTCGCCGTTTCCGAGATCAAAGCAGCCCATCCCGTCGGCATGGTCGGGTACGGTGCCGCCGTCGTCCATTTTGTCGCCAAGGCGCGAAATCACGCGGTAGCTGAAGCCCTGCGGCAGATCGAGCCGCCCGGCCGGATCGGGCACCAGCGCGCCATATCCGGCAAAGTTGCCGTGCGCTGCAATGCGAGGCGCACCCGTCGTGCGGGTCATGCAACCGCTGGCGGCAAGCGCGGCAAAGGCAGAGGCGGTCGCGCTGAGAAAGCGGCGACGGTCAGGCGTGATCAGGCTGGGTGCGGTCATGCCCGCGGGCTTACCGCCCTGCCTCCAAAGCGGCAAGAATTTCGTCCCAGCGGGCATATTTGAAGTTTTGCGCCTTGGGTGCGTTGACACCGTCCTGCGCGATGAAGATGCCCTTGGGGAAATCCGGGCCGAAATCGCGGTTGTCGAGTTCGATCCCGTCGGTTTCCTCGACACTGCCAAAGGTGCCTGCGGCAATGCGAAAGCGTCCCACCGGGGTCATGCCGGGCAAGCGGAACACGGCATAGGCATTGTCGCCCTGCGACGAGGCGACGAGGTAGCCGCCGTCCGTGCCTTCGGGCGCAATCGCGAGGCCTTCGACGTCGGCAACGAGCGTCTTGTTGTCGATGCTTGCGACCATGCGCTTGTCGCCACTGTTCATGTCGATCGCCCAGATCCCGGCGTCTTCTTCGCCGATATAGAGCGTCGCGGTGCGCGGGTCGGCGATGCAACCTTCGGTCTGAGTCGGCACCTGCGCGAGCGTGGTGGTAATGCCGGTGAACACCCCGCCGGTTTCGGTGATAGCGGTCTTGTAGATCGTCCCGCTCTTGGGCGCGCTGAAGGCGATCACGCCGTCGCGACCCGCTGGCTTGACCATGCAAATGCCATAGCCCTCACCCGGCCCCACGGCGATCTTGCCCGCGGGGGCGAGTTTCCCGGTTGCGGTATCCAGCAGCGCCATGAACAGGTTCACCGTCGTCAGATCGCTACGGTCGCTGGCGATCACGAGCACGCGCCCCCCGGCAATCTCGATCAGGTCGACATTGTTGAGACCAGGCGCCGCCAGAAAACTCTTCTGCGCGCCCTTGAGGTCGTAAACGTAAAGCCCGCCCTTCTTGTCGGTGCCGACGATCAGGCTCGCCGCCGGGTTCGCCGGGTTGCGCCAGATTGCCGGATCATCGGCGGCATCCTCGCGTGCGGTGCCCACGGGGGGTGTTTCCGCCCGCGCGGTGACGATGACCGCCGGATCACCGGTGATCGCTGGGACCGTCGCACAGGCAGCGGCGATCCCCAGCGTCATCAGCGCAAAGCCATGGAATGGTCTCAGCATGGCTTTGTGTCCTCTTTCGCTCTCAATCAGAAAGCGTAGCGAGCAACCAGCTGGAACACCGGCCCGGCGCGTTCGCTTTCCACTTCGTATTCGTCGAATTCGCGGGCGAACTGCTCTTCGACGGTATTGAACTTGTTGAAGTCTTCGTCCTTGGTCCCGTCAAGCAGGTTCGAGCCCACCGCACGGATCGTGAAGCTGTCGCCGAAACGCTTCTCGATGAAGATTTCGAGGTCGGCGCCGTAGCGGGTGAAGATCTCTTCGCCCACCACACGGCCAAAAGCTTCGCCCTGCTTGCGGTACGTCGCACCGAAGGCGGCACCGAAATCAGGCAGGTTCTGGATCACGCCGAAGTTGTAGACATATTCGGACTGGTCATTGAACTGGCGCTCGCCGAATTCGTCCTCGATGGTGCTGTCGAGCAGCGCGAGGTTCCCGAACACGCCGGTATCGGGCAGGCCGATAAAGCCAAGGTCGAACGAGGCGTCAAATTCGATCCCGTAGACTTCGCCATCGCCGGTATTGCGCGGGGTGAAGATGAAGGTGCCCTCGCCTTCAGAGCCTTCAACCGGACGCCCCTGCGCGTCGAGCACGGTGGCAATTTCGGTCAGGTTCGTCACGTTGCGGTAGAACACGTTGACGCCGATGACGCCGCTCTTGCCGATCTTGTGCTCATAGCCAAGATCGCCGCCCCACGAGGTTTCCGGCGCAAGGAAGGGGTTGCCCTGGAAATCGTTGTCGCCCAGCTCGGCTTCGAGCAGCCCTGAGAAGATGAAGTCGAAGCGCGGGCGGCGCAGGGTGCGCGCTACTGACGCGGTGATCCGGCCATCGCCGATCTCGTACTTGAGCGAGGCCGAGGGAAGGAATTCGTCGTACTCGTTTTCGAGCCCTTCGATGTTGGCTGTGGTGTTTTCCCAGCGGATCCCGACTTCAAAGGTAAGATTGTCGTACTCGCCCTCGATCAGCGCGTAGAGATCGCGGCGGTCTTCCTGAATGGTGCTCAGCCCGCCGGTCAGCGGCGGGAAGGGGTTGGGTACGAATTCAGCCGGGTTGCGGGTGAATTGATCATAGCCCTGCCGGTTGGCGGCGGTCAGGTTGAACCGGCTGCGCACTGCAAGCAACGCCGTGTCGCGATCCTTGTTCTGGAGGAAGCCGCCAATCGCGAGTTCCAGCTCTTCCGTCAGATCGAATTCATGCTCGAGGTTGACGAAGAATTCCGTGTCTTCGATGTCGAGCACCGACAGATCCCCCGTAAAGCGGGGCAAAGTGCGATCAAAATCGACCTCGTATTCGAACTCGTCCTGAAAATCGTCGAAGCTGGCATAGCCGACCCGCAGCTTGGTTTCGCCGAGGGTCCATTCGTGATCAAGCTTGGCAATCAATGACCAGCTTTCCGTGGTGATGTCGTTGACGTTGGCATTGTCGGTCAGAAGGTTGCCCGCCGGGGTGGCGCGGACGGGGCCGTTGATCGCGGTTGGGCTGTTGTATTCGAACGAACGCTCATCCTCCACGCGCTCGGTGCGGACGAAGTTGCCGAGGATTTCGAATTCGGTCGATTCCGTCTCGATCCCCCAACTGGCGTTGAAGGCGTAATCGGTGCCGTCGCGCGTGTCGGTCTGGTCTTCGCGGTTGTCGAAATCCTCGGTCGCGAAGTTGGGGTTGTTTTCGGGGCTGTCGCTATAGCGCAGGCTCGACTTTTCTTTGGGGTTGTATCGGCCCTGGACGTTTGCCCCGATCAGGAAGCGCCCACCCGCAAGGTCACCGCCGTAATAAAAGCCGCCGCTCGGCTTTACTTCACCGTCATCGAACAGCAGGCCGCCCGCGCGGACGTAACCACCATCGAACGTGAAGCCATCGCGCAGCACGATGTTGAGCGAACCAGCCACCGCGTCACCGGTGCGGCGGGCCGAGGACGAGCGCACAATTTCCACGCGCGAGATCAGTTCGCCCGGAATGCGATCGAGGAAGAACGAACGGTCCGATTGGCCGCCGGGCACGCGCTCGCCGTTGATGAGGATTTGGGTGTAGCCCGGGTCGAGACCGCGCAGACGGGCGCCGTCGCTTTCGATCACGTCCGACAGGAACGTCACGCCCGGGACGCGCTTCAAGGCATCGCCAGCAGTGAGCGGTTCGAAGCGGCGGAAATATTCTTCGTCATAAACCAGGACGGGCTCGGCCGCATCGGAGCGATTGCGGAAACCGATGTCGCCCTGCACGACGATTTCTTTGGCGGTGAGAATCTGATCGTCTTCGCCCTCTTCGCTCTGCGCAGCCGCTCCGCCCGCTTGCGCGGTGATGGCGAGGTTGGGCTCAGCGGCGTCGGCAGCAAAGGCCGGGGCGGACAGAACAGTGGCAACGGCAACAGCAGCGCTGCCAGCAAACAGGCGAGTGCGGATCATGGAAACTATTCCCCCTGCGGTCTTCCGACGATCGGTGCCGCGATGGGGCCGCGCCTAATCTGACGTCGTGACAGCGCCATGTCGCGGTGGTGACGGAACGGTGACAGGGGTGCACCGCGCAAGATTCCGCAAACCTGTTGCCAGAATGCCGCAATTGAACCGGTGGTGCAGACGCTGCATTGCGCCTAACAAAAAGCAAAAGTCGTTTGGGAGAAGAGGCGCATGAAAATCGAACCAGGCATGGCAGCAGTGGTCACCGGCGGGGCATCGGGCCTCGGCAAGGCAAGCGCAGCCGCCTTCGCCGCGGCGGGCATGAAAGTCGCGATTTTCGACATCAATGATGCCGATGGCGAGGCTCATGCCGCCGCGATCGGCGGCACGTTCCACCATGTCGACATTATGGACGAAGCCAGCGTCGAGGCCGGCTTCGCCGCAGCTCGCGCCGCCAACGGGCAAGAACGCGTGACGCTGCACTGCGCGATGGCGTCGCGGCGCGGCAAGACGCTGGGGTGGGACAAGGAGACAGGTGCCTACAAGCGGCTCTCGACCGAGGATTATGCCTTCGGGGCCGAGGGCATACTGGTGGCGAGTTACCGCGTCGCCAGTATCTCGGCGCTGGGCATGGCCAATGCCGATCCCGTGAATGATGATGGCGAGCGCGGCTGCATCATCCTCACCGCCAGTGTCGCGGCGCAGGATGGGCAGATCGGGCAGGTCATCTATGGCAGCTGCAAGGCTGGGGTGAATGGCCTCGTCCTCCCTATGGCGCGCGATCTGATGGATATGGGCATCCGCGTGAACTCAGTGATGCCCGGTATCTTCGCCACCCCGCTGATGCTGGGGATGAAGGACCGCAATCCGCCGATGTGGGCGCAATTGAACGCCAGTGTGCCCTTCCCCAAGCGCCTCGGTGAACCGGAAGAATTCGCGTCGCTGGTGCTAGAGATCGCCCGCAACAGCTACATCAACGGCCACCAGTTCCGCCTGGACGGGGCGATCCGGATGCCGCCGAAGTAATCGGACAAGGGTTCAAAGGGAGAATGACAATGGCGACGCAGACCAACGAATATCCGACCAAAGCCTATGGCGCGACCTCGCCGACAAGCGGTGTAGCGCCAATGCAGATCACCCGCCGGGGCCTCCGACATGATGATGTGCTGATTGACATCACCCATTGCGGTATCTGCCATTCCGATCTGCATGCGTCGCGCAATGACTGGGGCGTTACCACCTATCCGATCGTGCCGGGCCACGAGATTGTTGGTGTGGTCGCGGCGGTCGGCGAGAACGTGACCCGCCACAAGGTCGGCGACCGTGTGGCGATCGGCTGCATGGTCGATAGCTGCCTCGAATGTGCGCATTGCCACGCGGGCTACGAGCAGAGCTGTCTCGCGGGCGGGATGACCGGCACCTATAACGGCAAGGACCGCCGCGATGGGTCCATCACCTTCGGTGGCTATTCCGAGCGGATCGTGACGCGCGAGGAATTCGTGCTCAAGGTGCCCGCCAGCCTGCCGAGCGCCGAGGCCGCTCCGCTGCTGTGTGCCGGGATCACCTCCTACTCGCCGCTGCGCACCTGGAAAGTCGGCCCCGGCAGCAAGGTCGCGGTGGCAGGGCTCGGCGGGCTGGGGCACATGGGGGTGAAGTTTGCCGTGGCGATGGGCGCTGAGGTGACCGTGCTCTCCCGTTCCGAGAGCAAGCGCGCCGATGCGGAAAAACTGGGCGCGCACGCGTTCCTCAACACCGGCAACAAGGAGGCGATGAGGGCGGCACGAGGCAGCTATGACATGGTCCTGAACACCATTCCCGTGCGCCACGATGTCACCCCCTATCTCCACCTCCTCAAGATCAACGGGGTGCAGGTGCTGGTCGGGATGATCGACATGCTGCCTGAACTTCACACGGGGATCTTTCTGGGCCGCAAGGTGCTGACCGGCAGCGGAATCGGCGGGCTCGCCGAGACGCAGGAAATGCTCGATTTCTGCGCTGAGAAGGGGATCCTTCCCGATATCGAGATGATCCAAATTCAGCATATCGCCACCGCCTACGAACGCATCGAGGCCAGCGACATCAAGTATCGCTTTGTCATCGACATGGAGAGCTTGCGCGCCACCTGAGGCAGGTGATGCAAGTTTGCAACGCAACAAAAGGAAAGCGGGCACGGGTTTGCGCAAAACATTTGTGCTGATGGTGCATTGCGGTATTTAGGCCTGTCAGTCGTGACGGTAGCCCGACCATAAACAGAGGCACCGCGCGGCACGCAGGTGGAACGATCCAACCCTCTTCATGGAGCGTTCCTTATGTCCATTCGTTTCGCCTCGGCTGCTTCGGCCGTCGCCCTCATCGCTGGCCTCGCCTCTCCCGCCTTCGCCGGAGAAACTGTGGAAGCTGATGCCGCCCCCGTTTCCGAAACCGAAGAGACCGCCGTCGCGCTTCGTACCATCGAGCCGATTGAACTCGACACCGCCAGCAGCGCGGAAGATGAACCCGAATTCACGATCGCAGGCAGCGCTACGCTCGCTTCGGACTACCGTTTCCGCGGCGTCTCGCAATCCGATGAAGGCATTGCCGTCCAGGGCGGTTTTACCATCAAGCACGCAAGCGGGGCTTATGTCGGCGCCTGGGGCTCGAACCTTGCAGGCTGGGGCACCTTCGGCGGCGCCAATATGGAGCTCGATATCTACGCGGGCTATGCCATGCCGGTCGGTGAAGGCACGCTCGATGTCGGCCTTACCTGGTTCATGTATCCGAGCGGCGCTGACGAGACCGATTTCGCTGAATTCTATGCCAAGCTTTCAGGCACCGCCGGTCCGATCGGCCTGACTGCAGGGGTCGCCTATGCGCCCAAGCAGGAAGCATTGGGCAATGTGTTTTTCACCGGCGCGGCAGCGGCAGCGGGAGCCCCGAACGACCCGGGTGACAAGGAAGACAACCTCTACCTGTTCGGCGATGCGGTCTATGGCATTGCCGACACCCCGATCACCCTCAAGGCTCACATCGGCTACTCCGATGGTAACCCGGGCCTTGGCCCCAACGGGACCAGTGTGGCGCCGACCGGCAGCTATTTCGATTGGTCGCTGGGAGCGGACATCGCCCCGATTAGCGGGCTGACGCTGTCGGTCGCCTATGTCGACACTGACATCTCGGCGGGGGATGGGGCCTATCTGCTGCCCAACTTTGCCACGCTGGATGGCAACCAGATCGCCGATGCGACCGTGGTGTTCTCGATCACCGCTTCGTTCTGACCGGCGACCCACCAAAAATGAGGGGCGCTTTGCCATAGCGGCAGAGCGCCCCTTTGCTTTGTCCGATGCTTTGCCATAGTCTCTCGATCAAGGGCCGATAACGGGCCATGTGAGAGGGATTTATGACGATGCGGATTTCGTTCTGGGCGGCGGGCTGCGCTGCGCTGGTTCTTGCGCCGGTGGCCGAGGCCAATGCCAAGACCCGTTTCGAAGCGACCATTACCCGCACCACTTACGGCATCCCGCATATTGCCGCCAACACCTGGCAGGGCGTGGGGTACGGGGTCGCCTATGCCTATGCCGAGGACAATCTATGCCTGCTGGCCGAGGAATTCGCCACGGTGGCGGGCGAACGGTCGCTGCATTTCGGCCCGTCGGACAAGGCGGTGCTGGGCTTTCAGGAGGTCGACAACCTCTCGTCCGACCTGTTCTTCCGTGCCGCGATAAACCTCCCCGCCTTGCGCGAAGGTGCCAAGCAGCAGGCACGCGAGGCGCTGTTGCTCGCGGAAGGCTATGTCGCGGGTTACAACCGCTATCTCAAGGACGTCGGGCCCCAAGGCGTACCCGCCGCGTGCCGGGGCAAGGCATGGGTGCGGCCCATCACCATGGACGATCTGCTGCGCCTCACCGAAAAGCAGATGCTGCTGGCGAGTTCGCTGGCGCTCGCCCCGGCGCTTGCCAATGCCGCGCCGCCTACGTCCAAAGAACCCAAGACAGCCTTCGCCGCCCCCGCCGTGCTCCCCCGACCGGATGAGCTTGGCATGGGCAGCAATGGCTGGGCGTTCGGCGGCGAGGCGACCGCTGACGGGCGCGGGCTGCTGATCGGCAATCCGCATTTCCCGTGGAACGGGCCAAGCCGCTTCTGGCAGCTGCATGTCACCGGCCCCGAGGGCTACAACGCGATGGGCGTGGGAATTGCGGGCGCCCCGATCCCGACGCTCGGCTTCAACCGCGATGTCGCCTGGACCCACACGGTCACCGCCGCGCGGCATTTCACGCTGTATCAGCTGACCCTCGATCCGGCGGACCCGACCCGCTACATGCTCGACGGGCAAAGCGTGGCCATGGAGCCGCGCAGCATCACCGTGCCCATGCCCGCAGGCACCCCGGCGGTGACCCGCACGCTCTACACTACCCGCTTCGGACCCGTCGTGGCGGCACCCCAGAACGGGCTTGTATGGAACAGCGCCAACGCCTTTGCCCTCAAGGACGCCAACCGCGGCAATGGCCGGGCGATTGCCACATGGCTCGGCATCGGCAAGGCGAAAAGCGTCGGCGAGATCAAGACGGTGGTGAGCAACACGCTCGGCATTCCGTGGGTGAACACCATCGCGTCTGATCGCCACGGCGATGCGCTGCTGGCCGATGTGACCGCTGTGCCCAATGTCTCGGCGGCAAAGGTCACTGCCTGTTCGACGCCGATCTCGGGGCTGTTTGCATCGCTCGCCACGCTGCTCGATGGCGCGCGCAGTGATTGCGATTGGGACGTGGCGGCTGGCACGCCCGAGCCCGGCTTGATGCCCGCCAGCGATCAGGCCGCGACGCTGCGGCGCGATTATCTCACAAACTCGAACGACAGTTACTGGATCGCCAATCCGCGTATCCCGCAAGCCGCGCGCTCGCCAGTGCTGGGGCCGCACGCCAGCGCGCTGTCCTTGCGCACCCGTTCGAACTTCACCGAGACTGAGGCGCTGCTGGCAGGCGGCAAGGTCGATCATGCGCGGGCCAAGGCGCTGGCCTTTGCCAACAAGAGCCTTGCTGCCGACATGGCGATGGGGCCGCTGCTGGCACTGTGCGCGGGCGAGGCTGAGCCTTCACGGGGCTGCGCGGCGCTCGCCGGCTGGGATCGCCGCTACGAAGCGAACAGCCGCGGTGCGGCGCTGTTCCGCGCCTTCTGGGCCAAGGCCGCGCGCATTCCTGGCCTATGGGCGGTGCCGTTCGACGCTGCCGATCCGATCAACACGCCGCGTGATCTTAACACCGCTGCGGCGGGGACCAAGCTGATGGCGGCGCTGAACGAAGCCGTGGCTGAGCTCGAGGCGGCAGGCATTGCGCTTGATGCGCCGTGGGGCGAGGTGCAGCAATGGCGCGTCGGCGAGGAGCGGATTCCGATCCACGGCGGCCCCGGCACCGCCGGGGTGCTCAACTATCAGGACGCGCGCCCGGCGCCGGGCGGCGGGTTGGTGCCGGTGCACGGCACCAGCTACATCCAGATCGTCGGCTTCGACGACAAGGGCCCGGTGGCAGACGCGATCCTGAGCTACAGCCAGTCAACCAACCCGGCCTCCCCGCACTTTGCCGATCAGACCCGCGCCTACGCCGTCAAATCATGGAACCGCCTGCCGTTCCATGAGCGGGACATTTCGGCGCAGGCCATCGGGAAAGCCAAGCGGATTTCCGAGTAATCGGGAGGCTCTCTCAAGGCGCGCTGCCGAGCACCGTTAGCAGCCTCTGTGCGAGGGTCTGGGCCGCGCTGCGCGTGGCGGCACGATCGGCGGTATCGGCCACCTCATAGGTGATCGCCGGGATGCCATAGGCCTCGTGGAACCAGTTCTTGGCCGTGCCGCTGCCGGGATTGGCATTGGTCGGTTCGATGGTGAAGGGATAGCCGGGAAGCGCCTGTTCCTGCCCGCCCAGCCATGCCGCGACAAAGCGCTGCTGCGCGGCGGTAGCCTCCTTGTCGCCCTGCACGTAAAACAGGTTCCTTCCGGTCGAGTGGAAGTCCACCATCAGCACCGGGCGCACCGAGGGCGGCAGCCCGTCAAGCCATGCCTTGACCGCGCGGGTTTCGGGCTGGGTGAAGATCCCCCAATCGCGGTTGAGATCCACCGCGCCGCGATTGGCGCGCCAATGCCCGCGCGATACCCCATCGGGGTTCAGCATCGGGACAATCAGAAACTGAATATCGGCTAGGGTGGCAGGCTTGCCCGCCGCATCCTCCACCAGCGTATCGATAAAGGCCTCCATCGCCATCGCGCCGGTCACTTCCGGGGGATGCTGACGGCCCAGCAGGATCACCAGTCGCGGCGCATCGGCGCGGCCCAGCCGGATGGCCTCGATCGGGCGACCATCATGCGATCGGCCCAGCGTGAAGGGCTTGGCACCGCTCGCGGCGCTCCAGCGCTGCATTGAAGCCTTGGTGTCGACGGGCGCGATGATCTCCTGCGCGGCGACCATGCCCTTGCCCGGCGGCAGCTGGAATGCAACACCCTTGCCCTCATCCACCGGCGTGCTCGGCAATTCGCGCCACACTCCGTTTCCTTCACTCCACTTGGGCGCATAGCGATGCTGGCCGCCCAGATAGCGCAGGGTCACCGTGACCGGCTCGGCGGCACCATCGGTCTGGTAACGGAAGCCATACCACGGGCTCGGATTGATCGGCGGGGCGTGTTCGGGGGTGATCAGCAGCGTGAATTCCCGCGCACCGGTGACCGAACAGGCCGAGGCCGACGCTCCCGCAAAATCGAAATGCAGGCTGGCCGCTACGCTGCGGCAATCCGCGCCCGCCGCAGGCGCTGACGGGAGCGAGGGGGGCGGCGCCGAAACGCACGCCCCCGTTGCTGCCCCCAGCATCAGCAGCAGGGCAAACCGCTGCTGGCGCTTGTCCATCAGAACGGCTTGCGCAGTTCGACCCGGAACACCCGGCCACGTGGCGAGTGCAGCGCACTGAGGAAACCATAGGTGTCGTCAGCCAGCGGCGGATCCTTGTCGAACAGGTTGTTGACCCCGAACCGAAGCCGGGTGCCATCGAGCGCGTTGTCGCTTTCGATGGTGTAGCTGATCGACGAGTTGAAGGTCAGGAAATCGCCGACGCGGTAGAAGTTTGCGTTGGGATCGTTCGACACGATCGGCACATCGCGGCTGACGCTGGTGTTCCACACCTCGCCGACATAGTTGGCGAACAGCGCAACATCGAACGGGCCGCTTTCCCAGTTGACCGAGCCGCTGAAGCGCCACTTGGGCCGGCCTTCGATTTCGAGCAGCTCGCCGAGGCCCTCGATCCGGACTTCGGGCGGCAGCTGCCCGCCGGCGACCGCATCGAGCAGGACCTGCCCGTCCTCACCGGCAGATTGGACGAAGCTCTCCAGCCGCGCGGCGTTGAAGCGCAGGCGGAAATTGCCAATGCCAAAATCGGGGACGTTGTAGGCAAGGCCAAAATCCCAGCCCTTCGACACGCGGCTGTCGAGGTTGAGATAGGGGTCGAGCACGCGGATGATGTCGCCCGCCGGTTGCAGGCGGGTGCCGGTGTAGAGTGCGATTTGCTCCGCCGTCGGCGCACTGCGGATCACAGCCGGGTTGCTGCTGCCGTTGAGGCGCAGCAACAGATCAAGCGCGATCGCGTTATCATCGCCGAAGGTGCCAACCAGCCCGGTCTGCTTGACGCGCCAGTAATCCGCCGTGAGCGTCAGGCCCGGAATGAACTTGGGTTCAAGCACGATGCCGAGGTTGATGCTCTCGCTGTCCTCGGGCTGCAGTTGGTCGGTGCCCGAACGGAAGCTGATCACGCCCTCACCCGGACACAGGCCGAGGTTGGCCAGCTGTCCGCGTTCGACCTGGGCCTGACAGCGGACGAAGTCGTCACGCGTGTTGGAGCGCGTGGTGCCCTCGTCATTGACCTGCACGAGGTTAGGCGCGCGGAAGCCTTGCGACCATGCGCCGCGTAACATTAGGCCCGGGACCACCGTCCACGAAGCCGCCGCGCGCGGGACGATCGCGGTCTCGTCGATATCCTTGAAATGCTCGATCCGTCCGGCGAGCTGGAGGTTGAGCGCGGTGACGAGCGGAATGTCCATGTCCTCGCTCACCAGCGGGACAAAGGTTTCCATGAAGGCGGAATAGACCTGCCGCGCCCCGCTGGTATCAGGCGAGGCGCTGGTGCCGACAACATCACTGCCATCGAACACGCCGGTGACGCTGTCGGTCCAGGTGATGGTGCCATCAATGCGCGGATCGCGATCATCGATGAAGGTTTCGCGCCGCCATTCAACCCCCGCCGCAATCCCGACATCGCCGCCAGGCAGGCTGATCAGCGCGCTGTTGCTGACCTTGAAATCGGCGAGCGCGAGCGTGGTTTCGCCCTTGCGGAACACATCGATCAGGAAGGGATCGATCGCGCTTTGCGGGTTGGGGGTGCAATCCCCATTCCCCACATCGCCGGTGATGCAGCCGCCGTTGAAGGGGTTGTAGGCATCCGGCGTCGAACGGTTGATCGCCTGCTGGAGCAGGGTGAGCGACACGCGGTTGCCTTCAAGGTCGGTCGACCTGGCCTCGGAATAGACAAAGCCAGTGTCGAAATCCCAATCGCCAAAATTGCCCTTGAGGCCGGCGACGAGACGATAAGAATCCTTGTCGACATCGACCGTGCGGTTACCGGCATCGACGAAGCGGTAGCGTTCCATGATGAGGTCGGCACCGGTCGTGGGGATGGTCGTGCCAGCGCGGCGGTTCGGGTTGGGCGTACCGCCTGGGAAGGTCACCGGCCCGAAGGGGTTCCAGAAGGCATTGCGCGAAATGCCCACCGGCACGGCGCTCAGGATCGCAGCCGGAGTGATGTTGCGGCTGCTCTCGGAACGGTAGAACGTGCCCTCGAAATAGCCCTCAACCTTGTCGCTGAACTCGTAATTGAACAGCAGGGCCGCGTTGTAGCGGGTTTTCTCGCTGATCAGCGTCGTGCCGAATGCGCGGTTGTAACGCACCTCTGCCGCAGGGTTATCGCCGTTGCGGGCGCAAATGCCGTTGCCGAGATCGAAGCGGCACCCCGCAAAGGTGGAAGGCTGGATGTAGAAGTCATCGTCGCGGATCGGGGTGAGGTTATTGTTGGTGATCTGAATATCGAACTGCCCGAACGGCCCAAAGGTGTTGCGGTTGTTGAACTGGGTGTCGTTCTCGAACGGCGTGCCGACCAGCAGTGGGCGCTTGTCGTCATCGCGCGAATAGTCCCGCGCCACGGCAGGCAGGCCGTTTTCGTAGAAATAGCCGCCATAAATGGTGAGATTGGCGCGGCCATCGGCGAAATCGAAACCGTAGCCGCCATTGACCTGGGTGCTGTAAAGGCTGGTGCTGTCAGACCCGCGCCATTCGCCCTCGATGAAGCCGCCCTTGCGGTTGCCGCGCAGCACGGTGTTGACCACACCCGCCACCGCGTCCGCACCATAGATCGCCGACGCGCCGTCGCGCAGCACTTCGATCCGGCGCACAGAGCCCGGCGCGATTTCATTGGTGTCGGGGCTGACCACCGGCACCAGCAGCTCGGTCTGGAAGCCGGGGTTAAGCACCATGCGCCGGCCGTTGATCAGCAGCAGCGTGTTGCCGGTGCCAAGGTCACGCAGGTTGATCGAGGCAGCATCGCCGCGCGCGTTGTTCGAGGTGACGTCGTTCTGTTCGTTGAAGGCGACCGACCCCGCCTGCGGGATCGCGCGGAACAATTCGTCGCCCGAGGTTGCAGCGACGTTCTGAATGTCAATCTCGTCAACCACAGTGACGGGCAGGACGTCATTGATCTTGGCACCCTGGATCTGGGTGCCGGTGACGATGATCTCGCGCTCGGGCGAGGCTGCGGCGGTATCCACGGTCACGGGCGCCTCGGCGTCCTGCGCAGAGGCTGCAGTGGCAGCGATCAGGCTGGCCCCGCACATCAGGGCGAGCTTGCCCAGAAGCTTCGTCGACATTTTTATTCTCCCTGTTTTTCCATAATTTTCAGCGATTGCGCCCAGTGTTCGAACAGCGCGGGCCATTGGCTGATCACCTGTTCGGGTGTGCCCAAGCCCCAGCCATGGCCGCCGTCGCGGAACAGATGCAGTTCCGCGCTCGCCCCGGCGGCGATGAGGGTCTGGAACATCAAAATGCCATGGCCGGGCGGTGTCGTCGGATCGTCGGCCGAGGCAAAGATGATGGTCGGCGGTGCGTCCTTACTGGCCCAGGTATCGAGCGACCATTCCGCTTCGGCCTTGGCGCTGGCCTTATCACCAATGATCTCGCGCCGGGTGCGGGTGGTGTCGTAAGGCTTGCGCAAGGTCACCACCGGGAACAGCAGCACCGCGAAATCGGGTCGGGCGGAGACTGTCTCATAGGCATCAGCCCCAGAATAGAGCGCACGGGCAGGCTGATAGGCGGTGAAGCCCGCAAGGTGCCCGCCAGCGGAAAAGCCCATGATCCCGATCCGGCCCGGATCGACCCCGAATTCACCTGCGCGGGCGCGGATGATCTTCATTGCGCGCTGCGCGTCCATGAAGGGCGCGGTGGAATCCCAGCCGTCATTCGGCAGGCGGTAGATGAGTTCGAACACGGTAAAGCCGCGCGCTTGCAGCCATTCGGCAGCAGGCGTGCTTTCCTTCCACAGCTGAATGCGGAAATAGCCGCCGCCCCCCGCGACCAGCACGGCGGCGCCATTGGGCGTCGCCGGGCGATAGACCCGCATTCTCGGCACCGCTATGTTCGAAACCGCACCGTAGCCCGCGCCTTCAGTGCCGATCTTCTCTGGACCGGTAACCTTGCCATTGCCCGGAGGCGTGCCGGGCCACAGGCGGATTTCCTCGGGCGCAGCGGCGGTTTGCGCGGCCAGCGGCAGGGCTGGCAGCCACAGTGCCAATGTCGCGGCGAAAACGACGAGCAGGCGGCGCAGGGTCATGCGCGCTCCTCCAATACTTCGGCAAGCCGCTCGCTCACCGGGCCGCTGCGCTCATGGCGCTCGATGTCTTCCTCGGGCAGGGGCAGCGGCGCACCCGCCATCGCCGCGTTCAGCCGGTCGCGATCAAGCGCGTTTTCCCACCGTGCCACCACAATCGTCGCCACCGCATTGCCGACGAAATTGGTGAGCGCGCGGCATTCGCTCATGAAGCGGTCAATGCCTAGGATCAGCGCCATGCCCGCCACCGGCACGGTCGGCACCACCGAAAGGGTCGCGGCGAGGATCACGAAGCCCGATCCCGTCACCCCCGCCGCGCCCTTGGAACTGATCATGGCAACCAGCACCAGCGTCAGCTGCTCGGCGATGCTGAGCTCCACGCCCACCGCCTGCGCGATGAACAGCGCGGCGAGCGTCATGTAGATATTGGTCCCGTCGAGATTGAACGAATAGCCCGTGGGCACCACCAGACCGACCACCGCTTTGCGGCACCCGGCGATCTCCATCTTCTCCATCAGGCTCGGCAATGCGGCTTCGGAGGAGGAGGTGCCGAGCACCAGCAGCAATTCCTCGCGCAGATACCGGATCAGAGCGAAGATCGAAAAGCCGTTGAACCACCCGACCAGCCCCAGCACCACCAGCACGAACAAGAGCGAGGTGAGGTAGAAGGTCGCCACCAGCGCAGCGAGATTGGCGAGGCTGCCGATCCCGAATTCGCCGATGGTGAAGGCCATCGCCCCAAAGGCCCCAATCGGCGCCAGCTTCATCAGCATGTGAACCAGCTTGAACACGACCTCACCAAAGGAGGCGAGTACGTCGGTGACAAGGTCGCTCGCCGGGCGGGTGGCGGCAATCGCCACCCCGGCGAGGATCGCCACCAGCAGCACTTGGAGGATCTGGCCATCGGTGACCGCGCTGAACAGCGTGTCGGGGATGATGCCGAGCAGGAAGCCGGTGATGGTGGTGGCCTCGGCCTTGTCGGCGTAATCGGCGACTGCGGCTGTATCGAGCGTTGCCGGATCGATATTCAGCCCTGCGCCGGGACGCACCACATTGCCGACCACCAGACCGATGATCAGCGCAAGGGTGGAAAAGGTGATGAAATAGGCAAAGGCCTTGCCCGCCACGCTGCCGACCGCCTTCAGATCGCGCATCCCGGCAATCCCGGTAGCGACCGTCACGAAGATCACCGGGGCGATGATCATCTTCACCAGCTTAATGAAGCCATCACCCAGCGGCTTCAATGCGGTGCCGACGTCAGGAACAAAATGCCCCACCAGCGCGCCGAGCGCGATGGCGGTCAGCACCTGCACATAGAGCTGCTGATAAAGCGGCTTGCGACGCGGCGCCGGGATAGCGAGATCCGGCGTAATGGCAGCAGGCGATCGCATTGGTCGCAGCTTCTCCCCCTGATTATGTTTTCTCCGAACCAAGGATCACGCTGGCCAGCGATTGCATCAAGCAAAACTGTAGCAATTCGCGGACCTCGGAATTTCAATTGTTTGGTGAGAAAGTGGGTCGAATTTGTGCGAAAATTCGCATTATTGGATTGCCCTCAGTGCGGATTTCCGCACAAGCAACCGCTGGGAGTTCGTCGCAAGGGGGTGTCATGCACAGGATCGGGCGCTGGTATCTTCCGCTGATCGCGGTGCTGGCGGCGGTCCTCATCAGTGCGCTGGTGATGATCGCGGTGGACCGGGCCAGCCGCGAAACGGCGCTCGAACAGATCCGCAGCGACGCTGCCAATGATGCCGCGATCCTTGCGGCGGGGCTGGATAGCGAGCTCAACAAATTTACACTCGTGCCGCGGGTATTGGCAGTCGATCCCGAAGTCGCCGCACTGCTGGCCGGAGACCTGAGCCAGCGATCGGTGCTCAACCGCCGCCTCGCCGCGCTCGCCCGCCAGACCAGAGCAGCGGCGATTTACCTGATGAATGCCGAGGGCCTGACGCTGGCGTCGAGCAACTGGGACCAGCCGGACAGCTTCGTCGGCTCGAATTATGGGTTTCGCGATTATTTCACCGGAGCGCTGCGCAAGGGCACCTTCACCGAATTTGCGCTGGGCACGGTCAGCCGCCGCCCTGGGCTCTATATTGCCGAACGCGCCGGGCCACCTTCGGCGCCCCTTGGCGTGGTCGCGGTTAAGGTCGAGTTCGACAGCCTCGAGGCCAAATGGCGCGATGCGGGCGACGGGGTCTATGTCACCGACAGCGACGGCGTGGTGGTGTTGGCGAGTGACCCTGACTGGCGCTTCCGATCGACCAAGGCGGCACCCGGCGCCGCGCGCGACCGGGCGCGCGATGCGCTGCGGTTCGGCAGGGCCGAACTGCCTCCGCTGCGATTGCAAGAGAAGGGCCTGAGCGCTGCTCCTATAACCATGATCGAAAAGATCGAGCCTATCGCGCCGCTGGGGTGGGAGTTGCATCTGCTCGCCGATCCCTCGCCGCGGATTGCCGCAGCGATTGCCAATGGCCGGTTGATGGGACTGCTCGTGCTCGTCATGCTGGCGATGGTTGCGGCAGGGGCGGCGCTGTGGCTGCGGCGACGGCAGGCGCAGGCCCAACTGGCTGCGGCCGAGCAGACGGCGATGCTGCGCGAGCAGTTGCAGCAGGCCAACCGGCTCGCGACGCTCGGGCAGATCACCGCAGGCCTTGGCCATGAAATCCGCCAGCCACTCGCAGCGATGCAGGTCTATGCCGAAAGCGGGGAGCGCCTCATCGCGGCGGCGCGGCATGAGGAGGCAGCGACCAATTTTGCCCGGATCGCGGGCCTTGCGGGCCAGATCGGCGCGATCACGCAAGAGCAGCTGCATTTCAGCCGCCGCTCGGGAGGAGAGCTGCGCGACATTCCGCTTGCCGATGTGATCGACGGATCGCTGCTGCTGCTGCGCGACCAGATCCGCCAGAAAGGGATCGCTCTTGCCCTGCCCCCGCCCGAAGCCGCTGCCGCAAGCGTGCGCGCACGGCATGTCCAGCTGGAGCAGGTGCTGGTCAATCTGCTCCAGAACGCGGTTCAGGCCTGCGGCCCCGGCGGGCGGATTACGCTGACGGTCGCGGCGGAGGCGCAGACCATCAGGCTGAGCGTCAGCGACGATGGGCCGGGCATCCCGCCAGACCTGTGCGACACCCTGTTCCAGCCCTTCGTCACCTCCAAGGATGACGGGATCGGCCTTGGCCTGGCGATTTCGCTCGATATCATGCGCCAGCTTGGCGGCGATCTCATCCTTGAAGATTCGCCGAGCGGCGCGTGCTTCACCATGGTCATCCCCGCCGCATGAACGCCGAGGCTCCCCTTCAGGTCGCACTGGTCGAGGATGATCCGGCGCTGCGCGACGCGACCACCCAGGCGCTTACCCTCGACGGGATTGCGGTCACCACCTTCCCCGATGCCCGCGCGGCGCTCGCGTGGCTGACGGCGGATTACCCGGGCGTCGTGGTTAGCGATGTGCGGATGCCGGGGATCGACGGGATTGCCTTTTTCGAACGGCTGCGCGCGATCGACCGCGATCTGCCGGTGATCCTCACCACCGGGCATGGCGATGTCGCGATGGCGGTGGCGGCGATGAAGAACGGCGCGGCGGATTTCCTGACCAAGCCCTACGCCTCGGCCGATCTGATCCGCGCGGTCCGCGCTGCCAGCGAGCGCCGGGCGTTGGCGCTCGAAAACCGGCGGCTGCGGGCCGAAGCGGGCCGCAGCGTTGATCGCGGCATCCCCGGCTCCTCGCCCGAGGCGCAGCGCCTGCGCTCGGTGATCGAAGGTGTCGCTCCGTCCGAGATTGACGTGGTGCTCACCGGCCCGGCGGGCAGCGGCAAAAGCCACGCCGCGCGGTTGATCCATGATCTCAGCCCGCGCAGCAACCGCCCTTTCGTGACGGTCGATGCCGGGATCCTCGCGCATGAGGATGCCGAGCTTCTGCTGTTCGGGCGCGATCCGGGCAGTTCGGGCCTGTCACGGACGGGCCTCGCCGAGCGGGCCAATGGCGGGACGCTGTTCCTCGATGAGATCGAGGCCGCCAGCGATACCCTCACAGCGCGGCTGCTGTCGCTGGTCGAAAAGCGGCAGGTGCTCCCAATCGGGGCCGACCGGGCGCGGCGGCTGAATATTCGCATCATCATCGCCCGGATAGTGGATGATCCGGCACAGTCAGGGGCGGGGCTGCGCGATCCGCTGTGGCACCGGCTTGGTGCGGTGCAGATTGCTTTCCCTCCGCTCACCGCGCGGCGGGCCGATGTGCCAGAGATTTTCCGGCTGTTTGTCGCCCGCCATGCCCGCCAACTCGAAATCGCCGCGCCGGCCATCGGGGAGGCGCAGTGGCGCCATGTGCAAGCGCATGACTGGCCCGGCAACCTCAACGAGCTCAGCGGCTATGCCCGCGCCTTCGTGCTGGGCCTCGCCGAGATCGATGCGCCGGGAGCCGGAGCGGCAGGGCAGCGTCCGCTCCAGCAGATCATGGCCGATTTCGAACGGACGGTGCTCGAAGACGCGCTTCGGCAATGCGCGGGCGATATCGCGAAGGTGGTGGAGATGCTGCAAACCCCGCGCAAGACCATCTATGACAAGCTGGCCAAATACGACCTGAAGCCTGCGCATTTCCGCTAGGAGGCGCGGACCGGGCGGCGGCATTGCCCGCCGGGAGGGGGGCAGCTAAGCATGATGCAGCAGCGCACGACACCGCCTGCGCCGTGGGAGACATGCTTTGCCATACACACACAGCGCGAATGTCCGACCGCGCTGGGCGGTGGGCCGCCTGTTGCTGATACTGGCGATGGCGCTCGGCCTCGGCCTTGCTGCGAGCAGACCGGTGGCAGCGGCTGGGCCTGACAGCATAGACCCGCGCGGGCAGTTCACTTTTACCGGCTGGGCCGGGCCGAGCCTGCGGGTATGGTATCAATTGCCCGATGCCGTGACGCCGGACACCCCCGTGGTGGTGGTGATGCACGGGGTCAACCGCGACGCGGACCGGTATCGCGACGAATGGGCCGCGCTGGCGCAGCAATATCGCTTCATCGTCATCGTGCCCGAATTTGACGCAGCGCGGTTTCCCGGATCGCTCGGCTACAACACCGGCTTCTTCACCGAGGCCGACGGCACGCCCCGCCCGCGCGAAACGTGGTCTTTCGCGGCAATTGAGCCGCTGTTCGATGACGTGCGCCAGCGCTTCGGAACGCAGGTGCCACGCTATACGATCTACGGCCATTCCGCCGGGGCGCAGTTTGTCCATCGGTATGTGATGTTCATGCCGGAAGCGCGGATTGCGCTGGCGATTGCCGCCAATGCCGGGTGGTACACGATGCCCGATCCCGCGCAGGCTTTTCCCTATGGCCTCGGCGACACGTCGTTGGATGCGCAAACCCTCAAGGCAGCGCTGGGCAAGCCGCTGCTGATCCTGCTCGGCACCGCCGACACCGACACCACAGACCCCGACCTGCGCACCACCCCTGAAGCCAACCGCCAGGGCCCGCACCGCTATGCCCGCGGCCAGACCTTTTATGCGCAAGGCCGCGAGGTCGCCGCAAGGATGGGCGCCCCCTTCGGATGGACCATCGAACGCGTGCCCGGCGTGGGGCACAAGAACGGATTGATGGCCAAGGTGGCAGCACAGCGGATCGGCGCGCGCGGACAGGGCGATCAGGGCTCGTAGACAAGGGACGCAAGGGACAGCGCCGGAAGCGCCAGAGGGTCAGCGGTCGCGCCCTGACCCTCTGCCATTGGTACCGCGAAAGAAGGACAGGCCTTCTTTCTGTCAGAATTCGAGCCGCAGCGAGGCTTGCACCGTGCGTCCATTCGCCGCGCGCGCAAAGCCGATGCCGTTGGCGGGCACGCTGCCCTGATTGACCTCGAAGATGCCGAGCGTGTCGAACAGGTTCTGCGCGCTGACAGTAAGGCGCAGATTTTCGGCCGGCCGGGCCTCGATATAGGCGCCGACGGTGGTGAAGCCGGGCATGCGCAAGAGATTGTTGTCCTGCGAATAGCTGCCGGTGATGGTGACGATGTTGGCCCCAGCCGCGAACCGGCCGAAATCAATCTGCGGGACAGCGACGAACACCCAGTCGGGCTGGTGGCGGGGTTCCTTGCCGGTGAAGGTGCCGCCGATGCGGTCCTCGGTGATCTTGGCCCGCGTGTAGGTTGCGGCCGCCATCAGGCTGAACACGCCGCGGGTGAAGGTGCCTTCGAGCTCCACCCCTTCGGCCTCGTAGACCCGGTTGGTCGCATTCGCCGCGCCGTTGAGCACGTTCTGGTCCTCGGCCTCGACATGGAACACCGTGCCGTTGACGGTGATCCCGCCGCGTCGCAGCTTGAAGCCGGCCTCGTACTGGATCACATCGTCCTGCCGGTCGCCGCTCGGGACATTGCCGGTGAGGGCATCGACCGTGGGGGTGAACAGCACCTTGTCGGCCGCCGCCCGCGCGCCCTTGCTGTAGCGGGCGAAGACCGAAAACGGCTCGGCCACACGGTAATTCACGCCGACCGAATAGTTGAGATAGCCGTAATCGTAATTGACCGGCGCGGGGCGATCCAGCGGCAGGAAGGCGGTGCGCCGTTCGGCCGGGTTGATCACTCCGTCGCGGTTGAAATCGAAGCTGGTCAGGCCCTGCCGCCCGCCGCCGAGATCCGCCCCGAACAACTGCCCGCGCACGCGTCCGGTGTCGTAACGCAGCGAGCCGCCGATCGCGAGCTTGCCGATGTGGAAGTTGACCGAGCCGTAAGGGGCAAGCACCCGGTAATCGACATCGAAGATGCGCCGGAACAGGCTGCTCTCGCGCCCGAATGCGAAATAGCCATTGAGCGTCTGCGGCTGGCCAGCAGCGTTGAAAATATCGACCTGCGCCGTTTGGCCGCCGCCATTGGCATCGACGATCATCGCGGTGTGGAGCCAGGTTGTGTCGAGTTCCTGTGTGGCGAGGTAAAGCCCGGCGGTGGTGGTCAACTTGCCGCCGCTTACGTCCCACACCTTGCTGGCGCGCAGATCATTGGTGAAGTTGTCGAGCGAACGCGCCCGCACGAAGCTCACGAAATAGAGCGACAGCAGGCCATTGCCGTTGATCAGACTACTGCCGGGGATCGCCTGGCCCGCCAGCGGCCCGCTGGCATAGGCGGCGGTTGATCCCGCCCCGCCAATGGAGTTGGCGAAGGCGGTGACGGTGTTCTGACGGTTGGGGAACATCCGGCTGAAATCGCCGCCGTTGACGGCGTAACGCATTCTTTCGGTGATGGTCCATCCGGCCAGCTCGAACTGCGCCTCAAACCCGATCGAGCGCGACTTGGTGGTCTGCCCCGTGCTGATCGGCAGAGCCACCGGCTGATTGTTGCGATCAAGCGTGATGACCGGTCCAAGGAAGGGCGAAAGGGTCGAATCCCGCCGGAGGTCGAAGCCCGGAAAGCTGCGGATGACGGGGGCCTCATTGGTCCCAGTGATGTTGACTGCATAAGGTGCGAAGGTCGGCGAGCGGTCGTCGAGGAGCTTGAAATAGGCGCGCACATAGCCGCCCTCGAAGGTGCGGGTGATGTTGGCCTTGATCTGCCCGCCGCGCCAGCCGGTGAACCCGATATCGCGCGGGCCTTCGCCCTGACGGTAGAACCCGCCGATGTACATCCGCGTGTTCTCGCCCAGCTTGGCACCGTAATCGAAATCGAGGCGCTTCTCGTCGAAGTCGAGCCCGGTGGTGAGCTGCGCCCGTCCGCCTTCCCGCTCCCCGGTGCGCGAGATCACGTTGATGATCCCGCCCGGCGAATTGGAAGCGAAGGTCGAGGCCGAGCCGCCGCGGATCGTCTCAATGGCGCCGACGGAGAAATCATTGCGCAAATAGACATCGGTGGCGACGTTGAAGAGATCGCCGAATTCGAGCACCGGCAACCCGTCTTCCTGAAACTGCATGTATTTGGAGCCGCCCGCGGCAAGCGGCAGGCCGCGCACGGTGTAATTGTTGTTGCCCTCGCCGATCCCCGTGGCGACCCGCAGCCCCGCCATGGTGCGCAGCACCTCACCGAGCGGGCGCGGGCCGAAGCGGTCGATGTCGTCGCCCTTCAGCGCGGACGTCGAAGTCGCACTGTCGAGCCGGTCGCGGCCTTTGGCCATGCCGGTCGAGAAGATCTCGGCGGGCGGCTTGACGACGGCGGCGGGCGGAGCCGCTTCCACGTCGGCTACCGCTGCGGCCTCAGTGGTGTCTGTTTCGGTGGTATTCTCGGCCATCGCCGGGGCAGCAAAGGCGGCGCTGGCCGTGAACAGAAGCAAGATCGTTTTGCGTTTCATGGGCAAGCTCCCCCCGTTTGTGCCGGCACCTACCCTCAGGCCCGTTTCATCGGGTGCAGCCTGCCGTTACGCTGGCAAGAATTGGCAGATGCGAAAGCCGGCCCTAGGCATAATCGCTGATCCGCCGCGCCGCTCAGGCGAGTCCGTGCCAGTCGATCCATTCACCGTAAGGGTGGCAAGTCGCTGCCAGCCGCGCCTCGCCCTGACCCGCGCCGCCGTCCCATTCGGCGATGCGCAGCTCCACCGCCTTGCGGTCAGCGCGCCATTCGATGGCGACACGGGCGAGCGGGCGGTCTGCCTGGGCGTTTGCCCCTGCCAGCGCGAAAGCGGTGTCGATCGCAGCGCGCTCGGCGGCGCTTGCATATTGCAGCACCATCGAATGGAACACGACGCGTCGGACACCGGCGGATTGGGGGGCGGCGAAGCGGCGCAGCAGCCAGGCGCTTGCGAGGCCCGGCTCGACCAGCGGGGGGTGCGCGCGGGCAATCCCGATCGCCGCCGCCAGCCGCGCGCTGCGCGCGGTCTCGCCGGGCCAGACATAGGCCTCGAGGCTCTGGCGGTCGGCGGGATCGGTCACATCGAGGGGGTGGAGATCGACCCCACGCGCCTGTGTGATCGTCAGCGGCCCGGCTGCCACCGCGCGCCCACGCCACGCGGGGGCGAGGCGCACCGTGCTTGTCGTGGCGCAGACCGGCTGCCCGCCGAGGTCGAATGCATAGTGCATGAGATTGAGGTTGAGCCCCGCGCTCGCGCCCAGTTCCAGCACCTCGCAGGGCATCGGTCCACTGCGCCCGAGTTCGAGCAATGCGGCGACCAGCCCGGCGACGCGGGCGACCTCGTTGGTCTGGGTGGGGTGCGATAGCCAGTCGAACAGCGCTTCGGCTTCATCGTTCAGCACCTGCACCAGCGCGCGGTCGAGCGCGGCGGGCGGCACCATCCGCGGCGGGCCATCGACGCCGTAGAGTGGCTCCAGCCCCTTCGCCCGCCCGGCCAGCGCCAGCGCGTGAAGCCCGGCATTGAGGCGGAAGATCACCCCGTCCGAGGCGAGGTCGCAGGGCCAGTGCTCAATCGTCTCGAACAGCTGCGGCGCGCGCGGCAGCACCCGCGCAAGACCCTGCATCAGCGCCGCGGCGAGCGGTTTGCCGAAGCCGCGTGCCTTGCGCGCCTCGATCACCAACTGGCGCAGAGCGCGCGAGCGCTCCCGGGCCCAGGGTTGCGCCAGCACGGCAAGATCATCGGGATGAGACAGAAAGGTCAAGCGCACCGCCTGCAATTGGCCGAGGGGAGCGCCTCCGTAGAACACAGAAAAACAATACTATCCGCGCCCGCGCTACGGGAAAGTGCGCAGCTCCGACGCCCGACCGGCCATCCCCGTAGCTTTACCGATCCCCCTCGGGCCGTGTGGTTAAGCGGGGCCGAATTATCGCCACCCTCGCATTTTCAGGCTCAACGAACGGAGTGTTTCCACCATGCGTCTTCGCGCGCCCATCCTCACCGCACTGCTCGCTTCCACCGCCGCCGTCCCGGCCTATGCCGAAGGAGCCGCCACCGACGGTAGCAGTGCGGAGACGGCCACTGTGGTTGCCGACACCGCCGCACCCGCCACGCCCACAGCGGCTCCCAAATCCTTCACCACCGGGGTCGCCAAGGGTCGCGATCTGCTCGACACCGCGATCTCGGCGAGCGTCCTTGACGATCATGACCTCGCCCAGCTTTCGGTGAGCTCGATCGCCGGGATCATGCAGAACATTCCCGGCATCCGTTCGGAAACCTCAGACATCGACGGCTTCTCGGCGATTACCATCCGCGGGCTGCCGCTGGCGGCGGAGGGCTCGAAGTTCCTGCAATTGCAGGAAGACGGTCTGCCGGTGCTCGAATTCGGCGATATCCAGTTCGCCGGGATCGACCAGTTCCTGCGCGCCGACCTGACGCTGTCGCAGGTTCAGGCGATCCGCGGGGGCTCTGCCTCGACCTTCGCCTCGAATTCGCCGGGTGGGCTCATCAACTTCATCTCGAAGACGGGCGAGACCGCGGGCGGGGTGATGCAGGTGTCGAGCGGGATCGGCCATGACTTGAAGCGCATCGATTTCGCCTATGGCGCCCCGCTCGGCGATGGTTGGCGGTTCCATGCGGGCGGCTTCTACCGCCAGGGCGAAGGCCCGCGCGAGATCGGCTTCAACGGCTTTTCGGGCGGCCAGATCAAGGCCAACCTCACCAAGGAATTCGAAAACGGCTATATCCGCGTCTATGGCAAATATCTCGACGACCGGCAGCCCAATTACGGCACCCTGCCGATCGCCATCAGCGGGACAGACGCCAATCCCATCATCGGCTTCCTGCCGGGTTATAACATCCGCGAGCAGGGCTACCTCTCGCCGCTGACCCGCAGCTATGCCGAGGTCGACGCCAATAACCGCCCGGTCCTGATCGACGCGGCCGACGGGCTTGCCGCCAAGGTCAAGGCGCTGGGACTGGAGGCGCAATTCGACATCGCCGGGTTCACTGTCACCAACCGCTTCCGCTTTTCCGATGTGAGCGGCGCCTACAATGACGCGGTGCCCTTCATCAGCGCGCCTGCACCCTTCTTCACGCGGTTCGGCGGCCCGGGCGCGCGGCTGAGCTACGCCGCTGGGCCGCTGGCCGGGCAGGCGATCACCGATGCGCGCTTGCTGGCGCTGACGGTACGGCTCCACGCTGACCTCGAAAGCCTCGACAATGCCACCAACGATTTGCGCGCCACCCGCGTGTGGGAGGTGGGCGAAGGCAAGCTGACCACCACTGCGGGGCTCTACACATCCAGCCAGGATCTCGCCATGTTCTGGAACTTCACCAGTACCTTGCAGGACCTCGCTGGCGGCGGGCGCAATGCGCCGGTGAACATCACCACCGCGACCAGCGTGCCGGTGACCGACGGCGGCACGCTCGCCTACGGCTTTGCGGTCGGCCTGCCGTTCAACGTCTACCATAACCGCTATGATGTGAACTACGACATCGTCGCTCCCTATGCCTCGGTGAACTACCAGATCGGCAAGCTGGCGGTGGGTGCGAGCCTGCGGTGGGACAGGGGCGACGTCGTGGGCCAAATCTTCTCGTCCAGCTTCGGCGGCGGGCGCCCGGCCTTCGTGCCGCTCGACGTCAACAGCGACGGGCAGATTTCGGTTGCGGAAAGCCGGGTGGCGACCCTGTCGCTGACCCAGCCGACCGCAATCGATTACGATTACGACTATCTCTCCTATTCGGCCGGGGTGAATTACCGCTTCGCCGCGAGCCTTTCGGCCTTCGCCCGCTATAGCCGTGGCGGGCGGGCGAGCGCGGAGACCGCGATCGGCTCGGAAGCGCTCAATCCACGCACCGGAGCGCCGCGTGACCCCGCACTTGCGGTGTCGATTGTCAGGCAAGCCGAAGTCGGTGTGAAATTTCGTCGCGATGGCCTGACCGCTTTCCTGACCGGCTTCTGGGCCTCGACCGATGAGCGCAATTTCCAGATTGCAGCGGATGCAACGGGGCAGGCCGTGGTGTTGCCTGTCGAGCGCACCTACAGCGCCAAGGGTATCGAGTTCGAGGGCGAATGGCGCCGCGGGCCCTTCACGCTCGTGGCAGGCGCGACCTGGACCGATGCGAGCATCGACAAAGACCAGATCGACGAGTCCTTCAACGGGCTGACCCCCCGCCACATCCCCGATTTCGCCTTCTTCCTGCGTCCCTCTGCCGAGTTCGGCGCGGTCACGTTCGGCGCTGCCGTCAACGGCACCACCGAAAGCTTCGCGCAGGACACCAACCAGCTGGTCCAGCCCGGTTACGTGCTGGTCAGCCCCTTCGTGCAATACCGCCCGGTGAATGGCGTAACGGTCGCGCTCAACGCCTTCAACGTCTTCGACGAATTGGCGGTGGTGCAGATCGCCGCGCCCACGATACCCGCCTCGGGTCTTGCCAATGCTCAGGTGATGAACGGGCGCACTGTCACCGCATCGCTGCGCTACGCCTTCTGATCAAGCGGGCGCGCATGATCTTGGACAAGAGGACCCCCCGCCATGCTTGACCGTATGAACATTCCCCGCCGTCTCGGCTTCGCCTTTCTGGTGCTTAACTTGGTCGCAGCGGCGGTGATGGTGGCCTGCGGGGTAAGCCTCGCGATGATCTCCTCAGTCACCGCAAAGAACACGGCGAGCCACGAGATCCTCGCCAACGTGCTGGCGCTGGAAACCGCACTGCTGCGCCAGAACAGCCAGCTGCGCGGGTTCCTGGTGACGGCCGACGAAAGCTATCTGAAATCCTATTACGAAGGCCGCGACGATTACGACAAGGCCTCACGCGAGCTGGAGACGGCGCTGGCAGGCACGCCCCTTCAGGACAAGGTGCGCATCAGCCGCGAGGAGACGCTCAAGTGGCGGCGCGACTGGGGGGACAAATTTGTCGCCTTGGTCAAGGCCGGTCAGCGCGACGGGGCGCAGGCGGCGATCCGCGCGGCGGGCAAGAAGGTGCTGGTGAGCGATGCCGTCAACCCTTTGCGCGACATCCGCGATGCCCAGCACGCAGCCATTGCCGAACAGAGCGAGCGGCAGGCCTGGGTCATCACCATGGCCTGGGTTGCGCTGGGGCTGGGCGCGGCGATCCTGATCGGGCTTGCGCTGGTGCTCTCGCGTGCCCTGACCCGCTCCATCGCACGGCCGATCGTCGCCCTCACCAAGTCTGTGACCGATCTCGCGCGCGGGGCTAATGACGTCGCCATCCCCGGCACCGAACGCGGCGACGAACTGGGCGCGATGGCGCAGGCGATGATGGTGTTCCGCGATGCCGCCGTGGACCGGCAGCGGTCAGTCGCCGAACGCGAGGAGGCCGTGGCCCGCATCGGCCAGCACCTTGCGGCGGTTGCGCAATCGGACCTCAGCGTACGTCTCACTGACATGCCGCCCGCGTTCCGCTCGCTCGCCGATGACTTCAACAGCGCGATGGAGCGGCTGAGCCAGGCCATGGGCACGGTCAGGGATAGCATCGGCGCGATCAATCTGACCTCATCGGAGATTGAGCAGGCGATGAGCGATCTTGCCAGCCGGAGCGAGGAACAGGCCAGCAGCTTGCAGGTCTCCTCCTCGGCCATGGCCGTTCTGACCGCCAATGTTGAGGAAAATGCGAGCCTTGCGGTCGGCGTCAGCGGGACGATGCGGCAAACCCGCGAAGAGGCGGTGACCGGCGGCGAGGTGGTTGGCCGCGCCATCCAGGCGATGGGCCAAATCGAAACCGCCAGCGTCGAAATCTCCGAGATCACAGCGATGATCGACAACATCGCGTTCCAGACCAACCTTCTCGCGCTCAACGCCGGGGTCGAGGCGGCACGGGCGGGAGAGGCCGGCGTTGAGCGCGAGAAGGTTGGTCTGGAACGCGATGTTGTCGATCATCGC